>JBBQHK010000001.1:0-123251 GCA_038323895.1 Lysobacterales bacterium
ATCAAGCCACTCTTGTGGCTGCTGCCGTTGTTGGCACTCCTGCAGATATTCAAGCTGCCCGGAGTCAAGGGTTGGTTTGGTGAAAGGCGCGTCGCCCGCAAGGGGGAACGAACGCTGCCCCCATCCATCTATCGCCCGTTCCACGACGTCACGCTGCGGGACGACGTCGGCACCACGCAAATCGACCACGTGTATGTGTCTATTTTCGGCGTCTTTGTCATCGAGACCAAGCACATGACCGGTTGGATCTTCGGCGCTGAAGGCGATGCCGAGTGGACGCAGACCATCTACAGGAAGACGTCGCGCTTCCAGAATCCCCTGAGACAGAACGTCCGTCATACAAAGGTGTTGGAAACATTGCTGCAACTGCCGTCGGCCCGCTTCCATCCCTTGGTCGTGTTCACCGGTGACGCCAAATTGAAAACTGCCATGCCGGCCAACGTCTGCTTGTTGCGTGAGTTTGATGCATACCTTCGAGCGTTCGTTGAACCAGTCTTCAGCCGGGAGGACGTCGACAAGATCTGCAGGAAGATCGAGGGCAGTCGGCTTGCTTCTACTCATGCCACCCGCAAAGCGCACGTCGCTGATCTGAATCGCCGGCATGGCCAGAAGACGCCACCGAGCAAACGCCGTTCGGGTGCCTTTCGCAATGCGATGGATGCCGGTTTGGGGATCGTGCTGCTCAAGCTGGTGGCTGGCCTGATCATCGTGCTGATCCTGACTGGTGGGATCAAGTGGGTGCTGCGCCCGTTTCAAGAGGCGCTTGGTGGTGGCGCCGTGGATAAGCCACCACGCCATGCATTGCCGGTGCCGCAGCAAACGCCAAGCATTGCGGTGTTGCAAACGAGGCGCCCGCCAAGTGGTACGACGATCGAACAGCGCTCAGCCGGGCTGCCTGCCTCGCATCCGCCTACGGCTGCAGAGCAGCGCGAATCCAAGCGTCAGGCGGACGAGGCGATGCGCATCCTGGAGGCTTCGACGCCGGAGATGTGAAAAGGGGTCAGAGTGAAGTTTCCTGATCACGATTCCGGAACGACCGGTTGCCGCCGGCAGGAAATCCACTCTGACCCCTTTTCACCCCGCCAACCCAATCGACCGAACGCCATGAGACAAGCAGGCCGCATCACAAACTGGAACGACGGCAAGGGCTTCGGCTTCGTCACCCCGCACGATGGCGGTAGCCGGGCGTTCGTGCATATCAAGGCGTTCCAGGCGGCCATGCGCCGCCCGCTGGAAGGTGACTTGATTTCCTACGCCACCGCGGTGGATGCCAAGGGCCGGATCAATGCGACCGATGTTCGCTTTGCAGGCCAGCGCATCCAGCCTGCGTCCGCATCGCGCACGGCCACGAGGCGCAAGCCGGCCATGCGCATCCCGAGGCTGGCCATGGGGCTTGCGTTCCTGTTGCTTGCGTTCGCGCTGATGGTGATGGGCAAGGTGCCGGCGGCGCTGGCGCTGGGCTATCTGCTGATGAGCGGTGTGTCCTACATCGCCTATGTGCTGGACAAGGATGCGGCCGGCAAGCCAAAACGCCAGCGCACGCCCGAGGCCACCTTGCACATGCTGGATGTCCTTGGCGGCTGGCCCGGTGCGCTGATCGCGCAGCAGCAGATGCGCCACAAGACGGTGAAGACGTCGTTCCAGATCGGGTTCTGGATCAGCGTGCTGGCCAACCTGGCGCTTGTGACCTGGCTGTGGCGCAGTGGCGTGGCGGCTGCGTTGAGGGATGTCGTGATCGGGTAGGTAAAGGTGAGTACCAGTGTCAGATGCATTTGGACGTGGCGTGGCTCGTCTCGCGTGATCGTCAATTGAGGTGTTCTGCCTTCCATAGCGGCCGCTCATCCATACAATGTGGTGTCAGGGAGAATTTCGTCGAATGCTGGGAGGAGGGGAGCTGGGTGATGTCAGGCCTGTTGAGCAATGCTGGACCAAGGCGTTCGCCGGGGTGACGAGCAAGGGCGGCAATAGGTCGTCCAGGGTTTCATGATGCGCTGTGGCTCGACCCGTGTGATTGTTGATGACTAGGTGGTAGATCCCAATGAGAACTCGTTATTTACTCGTCATAGCCATCATGGTGCTTGGCTCAAGTGGCTGCCTGAACGATCGCACCAGGAACATGGTGACGACGTGCCAGAGTCTTCTTGGTGACAATGACCATACCGGCGACAAACGATTCATCCGTGATGCAGAAGAACAACTGGCATCACTCAAGAAGCCTCAGAACAGAATTGCTGCTGGTCTCAGGGACCTCCAGGATCAGGACGCGATGACCTTCAGGCCCGCCCTGGAGGAATGCCTCTGGCAGATCAAGGCGCGTCAGTCCTGAGCATTGGTTCTATCAACTGTTCGTTCAAGCCAGCCCTGATTCGCGGCCTCGCTTAAGGCGCTATCGTGTAGCTCAACGCTCGCACTGCGACGCAGTCGGGCGTAACCCAGGTGTCAGGCAACACCGCAAACGCCATCCCAGCGCAAAGTCCATGAACCCAGAGCCCCTAGCGAATATTGATTCGGTTGCGCTCATTGCAATCCCGGAGTCGTGCCTGCGGCTCATTGTGGGGGGACAGACGGTGGTGTTGCCTGACTTGGCAATTGCCGACGGCGCGCTGCCTCCGCTGCACGTCGCCATCCGCTCGCTCAGCTTGCTGGAAGCTGGATGCCCGCCTGAGTGGGCAATTCCCTTCAACATCGTCGACCGTTCCCGTCACATGGTCGTGGGCGGTTATCGCTTCAAGGGCCAGCCTGTGTCGGGCACGGTCGAGATTGGCTACGGCGTTGCACCATCCTGTCACCGGCAAGGCTACGCCACGGCTGCGGTTCGCCACGCGCAAGCCTTCGCGTCTCGCGCCGGGACTGTTCGCGAGGTGCTTGCACTTGTTGCACCAGGCAATGCGGCATCGGCAAAGGTCCTGGCTCGCTCAGGCTTCACCATGGGCCCTGAGATATTCGACGCGTTCGGCGAGCGGGTTGTACGATGGCATTGGGAGTGTGAAAAGGGGCCAGAGGATCAGGCGGAAGTAAGCATGACTTGAGGGACATGCGATCCCTCGCCAATTGGGCGCATCGTTCACTTGGCCAATCGACAGGATTCAACATGCGCATCGTTTTGATTCTATTCCTGCTGTCAGTGTTCTCTGCTGCTGCCATTGCTCAAGAAAAGGCCAGTGACTCAAGGCACAGAGAGATAGATTCGGTGCTCGCGCACCCCCTCTTCCGAGGAAATTACGTGTGTTCCGAGCATTGGGCCGGACAATTGGAGTCGGTGGGCGATGACCTGGGCCAGGACTGCCTTCCCGCCGCGTTCGACTCGACGACGGGATTTCCAAAGCTCTACCATGGCGCAGGCACGAAGAATGAGGACTGGATTGGATGGCAGAAGGCTGTCTTGTCACCATGCACCTGCAAGGTGCTGATGGTTCGTCTCAACGAGACGGTCAATGCACCCGGATCTCCAGGCAAACCTCCCGCTTCGTTCATCCTGTTGAGTGCTGCGGAGGGTATGAGCTTTGTCATCGCCCATATCGATTCACCACTTGTGAAGGCTGGCGAGACTGTCGTGGCCGGCCAACAGATCGCGACCGTGGGGAACAACGGCTATGGCAGGATGCCCCACATCCACGTCGGCGCCTGGAATGGCAAGGACGCCTTTCAAATCCGCTGGGATCAAAAGAAGATCACCGAGCAGTAGGTCGGCACCTGAGTGTTCGTTCAAACGGTGCCCGCTTCGCGATCTCGCTTGTTGCGCTATCGTGGAGCACCACGCTCGCCCGCTGCGCGTCCAGGCTTGACTCAGGTGTTGGGCGGGACTGCGGAAGCGTAACCGGGGGTCATCATGAAACGTCACTCATCCACCTTGGCTGCTGTGGTCCTGGGACTGTTGGCCGGGTGCGGCAGCACGCCCGACAGCACCCACCGTGCAGCTCAAGCTGACATAGAAGTTGAAATTTCGCGGCTTGAACAGCTGGAAGTGGGTGCCGTCGTTGCTCGGGATACTGCGACTCTTGAGAGGCTCTGGGGAGAGCAGTACGTTGTGAATAACCCTGCCAACCAGATCATCCTGGCGAAGCCAGATCCACTGGATCGCCCGGTCCTCAGGCAATCGCGGATGTCGTTCAAACGCGAGGTCGAGCACATTACCGTCCTGGACGACGTGGCCATCTCGATGGGGAGCGAGACAGTCGTTCCCGGCGGGGATTCACCTTCGTCTGGAAAGACGGTCAAGCGTCGCTACACCAATATATGGAAGAAGTTGGACGGCGGATGGAAGTTGGTCGCTCGTCATGCAAATGAGATCTGCGAGCACTAGCGGTATATCGCACGACGGTGCGTGACGTCGTGTCAGAGGCGGGATAGGGTCCGGGGTTTCATGAACCGATGCGGCTTGTCGCGTGATTGTCAATCAATGGGTGTCAGGCATCAGATGCAGGAATCGTCTCAAGCGGCAACCAATACCAAGCTGCTTTACGCGCTGCTATCACCAGTCTTGCTGATAGCCACATGTGCTCTTGTTCAAGTCCTTGCTGGCCGACTAGTCGGCGTATGGGCGTGGGTTCCAACCATGCTCTTTTTCTGGACAGCGATCGCTTTCCTGACACACACGTTCTCTGGATCGACTGGAGCACTGGCCAGATTCAAACCCTCCGTGGGAAGCGCTGTCTGGCCAACGCTCGCAGTGCTTGCCGGCTTTCTGTCGCTTCACGGATTCATTGCCCACTGGCGGCTGCTGGACAACATCCAGATCGTCGTTGCCTGGCTTGTCTTCGCTCTATTCAATCCATGGTTCGAGGAATCCTACTGGCGCGGCTTGCTGCTGGATGCCACAGAATCGTGGGGCAAGCTTCCTGGCTTGCTCTACTCATCGATCTGGTTTGCCGCAAGTCACCCTCTCATTTGGGGTATTCATTCACTTCCTTTGCGCAAGGTGGAGGCGGTAGGGGCGCTACTTTTCGTTGGACTCATTTGGGGAAGAACCTATCAACGCACTGGTAGTTTGCGCTGGTGCGTTGCGGGCCACATGCTCGCCAACGTCTTCGGGCTAGCGGCACTTGTCCTTCTCAATCTGTACGACCCAACGGTCCGGTGAGGGCCGCTGACTGACAGGTTGTTCAAGCTGAATCCGCTTCGCAGCTTTGCCTTCGCGCCTGCGCTACGCTAGCGAAACGCCTTCGCCACTGCACGGCGCGGCTTGACCCAGGGGTCAGGCATGACTGGAGAAGTTCGTGAGTCGCCCAACGTCGATCTTCTCTGCCAGGTTCTACGCGGTCCTGTTCCTGGTCGGAATTGGAACCTTCTTCATCCATGAGCTGGCACATTGGGTTGCCGGAGTCGCGCTCGGCTACGACATGGTCGCAACGCCAAATCATGTCTGGTCCAGGAATCCCATGTCAGTAGGCGATCAGGGCCTGGTTTCTGCCGCGGGCCCACTGGTGACGATCGTTCAAGCCGTCTTCGGCTTCTGGCTTGTCAGGCGCCAGCGCTCCCGGCTTGGCTTTGCACTTCTTTACATGGCCTTCTTCATGCGCGTCCTTGCGGCCGGAATGAGCCTGTTCAACGCCAATGATGAAGCGAGAGTCAGCCAGTTGCTCGGCATTGGAACCTGGACGCTTCCCCTGATTGTTGTCGTCGGCTTATTGGTTCTTGTCGTGGCCGCTAGCCGAGTGCTGCGACTGACATTGCGCGACCAGTTTTTCTGCTATCTGGTGGCTTCAGTCGTCGTCACCCTGATCGTGGGCGTGGATATAACGCTCTGGCGCAAGGCCTGACGATTCGTTCCACTCTCCCTCACTCAACAAGGTCAGCAAGTGATCCGACTGAAGGTGTTCTCGATGGCAATGCTGGTGCTGACTGGCTGTCAACCACCGGCCGGTCCGGCCGCAACTGGTAGTTCGGCGGTCCTCCACACCACAGGCATTCCCTCCGAAGCCCCCTACATCCAGGGCGCCATCACTACCGTGAAAGAGGAACAGATTCTTGTGGAGGAGAATGCTGCGCAGGCAGCCGGCTCCGCGAAGGCAAGTCTGCGGTTGACCCACAGTACCCGGATTGTCCACCGCTCCGGTGAAGCCGCACGCCCGTCCGATCTGAGGGTGGGGCAACTGGTGCAAGCATGGGTCGCTGGGCCGGTGATGGAATCCTATCCGACGCAGGGCACCGCTGCGGTCGTCGTCATCGAGCCATGACAATCGGAAACAACGCGTCTGACTGTTCGTTCAAGCCGACACCGCTTCCCGGCATGGCTTGCCCGGTGACCTTTGCTACTCCGCGCGGCTGCGGTGGCCGGCTTGACTCAGGCGTTGGTCGCCAACCGGCTCTTCGCAGCGACAATTTTTGGCGTATGTTGGGTCTTCCGGTTGCTTCGGCCGGTACCTCATTCGCCACTGGTGCTGATCCACATGAAACCAAGTGACAGGAATTTCCCGGTGGTGTGCGTTGGCGGGTCAGCCGGCGGTCTCGATACGTATATCAGGCTGCTGCAGAATCTTCCGAGCGATACGGGCGCCGCTGTTGTGATCGTCAATCACCTGAGGGTCGTTGCCACAACACTGCATGAGATCCTTCCGCGATACACAGCAATGCCGGTGTCCCTGATCACAGAGCAACTCCTCATCCAGCCAAACCATGTGTTCATTATTCCGGAGAAGCGGGATTTGCACGTCCAGGATGGCGAATTCCGTCTGGAGCCGATATCAAAACCCCGGGGCTGGCCTGACGTGATTACCGTCTTCCTGCGCTCCTTGACGGAGCACTGGGATGGGCAGCTTGTAGCGGTGATTGTTTCTGGCTATGACGGCGACGGGGCCGCTGCACTGTGCGGGATAAGGGACGTCGGTGGCATTGTCATTGCACAGAAGCTGGACACTGCCGCACAGCCTGACATGCCTGAAAGCGCTATCGCCAGCGGGTGCGTGGACTTTGTCCTTTCGCCAGAGGAAATTGCCAAGGAAATTACGCGGATCGCCGCGCGTGGCAGCAACTAATTCCTCAGGAAGTGATGTGAAAAATAACGGCAGTGCGGCGTCTCCTGAACACGCGTGGCCTGAACAAGCGTGGCCGCTCCGGTGTGGCGGGCACGTTTGTCGCTGTGTGTGCCCTTTGGCGTGTTGAGGCCGCGCGCCTGGGGCATCCTGGTCAACAAGGAGAACGTGATGACCCGGTATCCAGGTGTTAGGGAACCGCTGAACAAGCAATCGTTCACCCTTCGACAGGCTCAGGGCGAACGGGCAACCCTCTGATTCCGTTCGTGGTGAGCCTGTCGAACCATGATCGGAATCAGCACTCGTCGACTTATTCAGAGGTTCCTTAGGCGACACAAGGAGACAGTCCCGTGATCATCTTGAGAGCGATCGTAGCGGTCATTGCCGGAGTTGTATTGGGCAGCTTGGTCAATATGGCGTTGATCATGGCAAGCGGTCATGTGATCCCGCCTCCCGCGGGTGCAGACATGACAACTGCGGAAGGACTCACTGCCGCCATGCATCTGATGGAGCCGCGTCACTTTCTCTTTCCCTTCCTGGCGCATGCATTGGGCACACTCGTTGGCGCATTTGTCGCAGCCAGCGTTTCTCGCTCACACAAACTGTGGTGTGCGGTGGTTGTCGGCGTCATTTTCCTCATAGGCGGCATCATGGCAGCCCGAATGATCCCGGCACCTACCTGGTTCGTCGCCCTGGATTTGATCGGCGCATACTTGCCGTTTGCATGGTTGGGCTACTGGCTCGCGCGGGCACGTTCGATGAAACATCCCAGCGGCGCCTGACCATTCGTTCAAGCCCGGACCGCTTCTTGGCGGCAATCGAACGCACACGCTACGATCGCGGACACGATCCGCCACTGGGCAGCGCGGCTCAACGCAGGACTGGGAAGTCACAGGAGTACTCGATGCATCCGTACAGAAACTTCGTCTTGATGATCGTGGTGTCTGCCACGCTGATGTTCTGCCTGATGTACCTCAACACATATCAGCTCAGCCACGTCCGGTTCAACCAGACCCGCCTGTTCATGACCTTCATCATGGCCGGCTCCATGGCCCTGGTGATGCTCTTCTTCATGCGTCACATGTACAAGGACAAGACGGCCAACATGATGATCGTGATCGGCAGCTTTGCGCTGATGGGACTGGGCCTGTGGCTGGTACGCAGTCAGTCCACGGTAGGTGACGTTGCCTGGATGAAAGCCATGATTCCGCACCATTCCATCGCAATCCTCACAAGCGAGCGCGCTGGCATCAGCGATCCTCGCGTCAGGGAATTGGCGGATGAAATCATTGCAGCGCAGCGGCAAGAGATTGGAGAGATGGAGTTGCTCATCAATGATCTTGAAGGTCGTACGCCAAAGCCGCCGCCGCAGTGACGTGTCTTCGTTGACTCAGGTGTTGGATGAGATGAGCAAGATCAAGTGGTTACTGCCCGTCCTTCTCACCGCCGGCGTGGCTGTTGGACCATTGCTCGCTGGTGAGCAACCACTTGAGTTCACCCCCCAGAGTGGCTTCGGCGGTGCGAGTGAAGGCGACGGCACGCTGACGTTCGTGTTCGGCAAACCCCAGCCGTTCCATGTTGAAAGCCGCGGCATGCAGCAGGCAGACGGAACGTTTCGGCTTGAACAAACGATCACGTTTGAAGGCAAGCCGCCCAGGGATCGTGTCTGGATCATGACCGAGGTCAGCCCGAATCACTATTCAGCCCGGTTGAGCGATGCTGCTGGCCCGGTGACGGCCACCACGTCTGGCCCACGTCTGTCCTTGCAGTATCGCGCCAAGGGTCCGCTTGTCATGCATCAGGAGCTGGAATTGATGCCGGACGGGAAGACCATCGACAACGTTGGCGTCATCACCCTGTTCGGCATTCCTGTCGGGCACCTGCGCGAGACGATCACCCGCAAGGAACCAGCGATCACACCTGCTCCTACTGGGGCTGGCTAGCGGGGTTGATCTGCACGGGCTTGTCGCGCAGTGCCAGCCTGTCCGCTGTCAGCGCGCCGCTCAACCAGGCGAGCTCGACCATTTCCTCGAAGAAGTCGATCTTCACGTCTGCGTCAAGGAGTGACCACGCCCGCAACTGGGCGCGCTCCGCGTCCTCGAAACTGAAATCCAACGGCGTGCCGTCATTCATCGGTGGAGCTCCGGCGTGCTGTCGAGTATCTGCTGGAGTTTGTCGATGTCGTCCAGATCGCGCAGGCGTCCGGCACGTCGTTTCATCTCGATCAGGTGGGGAATGGAAGCGATGCGAACATTCAGGCCCTGCATATCCTTGATCACCGCGTCCGCAAGCAAGTCACCGAATGCGACGGGTTCGTCGATGAAAACGTCCACCGAGCGAATCGGGTTGGCCGGGTCCCACAACGGGAACACCAGGATGTTGCGATTGCGCCAGTCTTCCCGCTTTCCGGCATCGGCAAAGTCGTCCAGAGACACCGGCAGCCGTGGTTGCAAACCGATCGAGCACAGCGCATCCATGCCGCGTTTTGCGTTGTCGGGAGACAGGCCTATCGCCAGGTCGAGATCAGCGGTGGCGCGCAGGTAGCCATGCAGGATGACGGCAAGCCCGCCGACAACGACGTAATCGACGTGGGGCAGCGTTGAGGGCAGCGAATATCCGGCGGACGTTGAATGCCATGGCGGAAGTCTGCCCGTTTTGCGGTCGGGACGTTGCGAAGGGCTCCAACCGGCCAGGAATTACTGTCCGATCACCAGTTCCACGGGCTTGCTCGCCGGCAAGGTCACCCGCACCGGCTTCGACTCAATGTCGCTTTCCTGCTGCTCCGCGGTGCCGCCCGCGGACAGGCGCGCGATGAGTTCCACCTCCTGCATCTGCGACAGCTTCCTGGTCGGCATCGGGCTGTCGCTGTCGTCAAGGTTGGCGGTGAACGGCAATTCGCCAACGCTATGTTTTTCCGCGGCCACCGGCATCGGCGGACCACCGACGGCGCGAGCAATGACGAACACGACAGCGTCGCCACGCAGGCGGACGCGCGATGCGAAATCGGGGTCAAGCGAGACGTTGACCACCAGTGGTTGCGATGACGCCTGCGCCGCCGGCGTGGGCAAGGGCGGCTGGCCGGCCGCTTCGCGCGCGCTGTCGATTTCCTTGCGCAGGCTGGTCGAGGTCGCCGCGTCGACCTGGCTCAACAAGGGCTCCCAGGTTGCGGCAGCGGCAGCGTTGTCACCGGCCTGGCGCTGGGCGATGCCGAGGAACCAGCGCGCACGCTGCTGCGCCGGATCTGCCGTCAATGCACGTTGCAGCATGGCAACCGCCTGCGTGTCGAACAGGCGCTTGTCGTCGGCCAGCGCGCGCGACTGCGCGGCCTCGGTCAGGATGGAGGGATCGGCCGGGGCAAGTTCGACGGCTTTGGCGAACGCATCGCGGGCCTCGAGTGGCTGGTCTTCGCGCTGGTAGGCCTGCGCCAGCAAGCGCCAGCCTTCGGCCTGGTTGGGGTTGCGCTGCATCTCGATTTCAAGTTGGGCGATCGCATCGCCAAGGGTTTCCGGCGCCTTGACTGCAGTGGAATCCAGTGCCTGCGGCGTTCCGACCAGTTGATAGAGGAGCAGTGTCGACGCGACGACGACCACACCCACCCCGATCGCGACGCCACGTGCACTTCGCCAGAGTGGACGCAACAACACCGCCAGCAAGGCAAGTGTCAACAGGATGGCGAGCAGGATGAAAGCGGCCATCACCACTCCTGCCTGTCGTCTGCCGAGAACGTCCCCGGCGCGCGCTTGCGGATGAGGACGATGACCACGCCGGCGCCGACCAGCAGCAAGGCCAATGGTCCCAGCCAGAGTAGCCAGGTCGCGGGTTCGACGCGCGGTTTGTACAACACGAATTCGCCGTAGCGGGCGACCAGGAATTCCTTGATCTGCGCATCGGATTGCCCCTTGCGCATCAGTTCCAGCACCTCGTGCCGCAGGCTGAGCGCGATCAGGGCATTTGAGTCGGCCAGCGACTGGTTCTGGCACATCACGCAACGCAGTTCCGCGGCCAGCGCGTGGAAGCGGGCTGCTTCGGTCGAGTTCTGGAACTGCAGAGGTGCGCTGTCGGTGTTGACCTGCGCGATCGCGGGCAAGGCGGATGAAAACAGCATGCAGACCAGGAGCAGGCAGCTTTTGCCGCGCATCACTGGCCAGCCTCGATGCGTTGCAGCGCCGGCATCAGTTCACTGGCGACAATGGCATCGGTGAGCGGACCGACATGCTTCCAGCGGATCACACCCTTCGCGTCAACCAGGAAGGTTTCCGGCGCGCCGTAGATGCCCCAGTCGATTGCCGCGCGGCCCTCCACATCGGCCAGCACGAGCCAATAGGGATTGTTGAACTGTTCCAGCCAGCGCAGTGCGTCTTCCGGTTCGTCCTTCCAGTTGTAGCCGATCACCCGCAGGCGTTTTGTTTCGGCGAAGCGGGTCAGCACCGGATGCTCGATGCGACATTCCACGCACCAGCTGCCCCACACATTGAGCAGGAAGGGATCTCCCTTGAGTTCGTCCAGGGTCACCGTGCGCGTGGGCTCGTGCAGCACGGGCAGGGCGAACGCCGGCGCCGGCTTGTTGATCAGCGGCGATGGCAATGCATCGCGGTTCGGTTTGCGGCTCATCCACACACCGGACGCCAACAGCAGCGCCAGCGCGAAAAATACCGCAAGCGGCAACCAGCGGCCGGGCTTCATGGCTTCACCTTATTTGCAATACCGTCATCCCGTCGCACGGCGGGATCCAGCTCTTTGGTGGGACCAACGGAACTACGAACTTGACGGAAGCGGCGATCAGTTGCAGTCACGAAACCACCCAGCGCCATGAGCAGCGCTCCGATCCAGATCCAGCGCACGAAAGGCTTGGTGTGCACGCGCACCGCCCAGGCGCCATCACCCAGCGATTCGCCGATCGCAACATAAGCGTCGCCGGTGATGCTCGCCGCGATGCCGGCTTCGGTCATCACTTGGCCACCAGCCACGTAGCGGCGTTTCTCCGGATGCAGCAGGACCACGGGCTTGCCGTCGCGCAGGACCTGCACATGGCCTCGCTCCGAGGTGTAGTTGGGGCCGCGCAGTTCGTCCACGCCTTCGAAGCGGAATTCCTGCGCGCCCATCGTCACTGATTCGCCAGGTTTCAACGCCAGCTCGCGTTGCTGGCTCAGGCCTTCGACCAGCAGGGCACCGACCAGGAACACGGCGACGCCCATATGCGCCAGCACCATGCCCAGCATTTCAGCGGTGAGCCGCTTACCGGCTTTCTTCGGATCGCCGTTTCGCAGCCGCGACCACAGGAAACGCAGCGTGCCGCCTGCGACCCATACCGCGCCAATCACGCCTGCAGCGACTTTCCACTGGCCCTGCGGCGCTATGAAGAACGCGCCCGCGCCAAGCACAACTGCCAGCACCGCCCACGGCATCAACATGCGCAGCGGCGATGCCATGTCCTCGCGCTGCCAGCGGGTCAGCGGGCCGAACGGCAGCAGCGCGACCAGCGGCGCCATCAATAGCAGGAACATCAGCGCGAAGTAGGGCGGGCCAACCGAAATCTTGCCGAGTTCCAGCGCATCGGCCAGCAACGGATACAGCGTGCCCAGCAACACCATCGCGCAGGCGGTGGTGAGCAGCAGGTTGTTGAGCAGCAGCAGGGTTTCCCGCGATGCGGCGGCGAAGGGTTTAGCACCCTCCGTATTTGAGGGCGCGCGCAATGCATACAGCAGCAGCGAGCCGCCGATGACGATGCCCAGGAAGATCAACACGAACAGGCCGCGGGTGGGGTCGGCGGCGAACGCATGCACCGAGGTCAGCACGCCCGAACGCACTAGGAAGGTGCCCAGCAGCGACAGCGAGAATGCGGCGATGGCCAGCAACAAGGTCCAGCCGGCAAAGCTGCCACGTTTCTCGGTGACTGCCTGCGAATGCAGCAGCGCCGCGCCCACCAGCCAGGGCATGAAGCTGGCGTTTTCCACCGGATCCCAGAACCACCAGCCGCCCCAGCCGAGTTCGTAATACGCCCACCAGCTTCCGAGTGCGATGCCGATGGTCAGGAAGCCCCAGGCGATATTGGTCCACGGCCGCGTCCAGCGCAGCCAGCTGCGCCACTCCAGATCATGGTGAGCCCGTCGCACCACCTTGCCGTCCAGCAGCGCGGCAATCGCAAACGCAAACGGCACCGCGAACCCGACGTAGCCCACATACAGCATCGGCGGATGGATGATCATCCCCGGGTCCTGCAGCAGCGGGTTCAGGTCGCGGCCTTCAGCAGCGGCCGGCAGCAGGCGCGCGAAGGGGTTGCTGGTGAAGATCAGGAAGGAGAGGAAGCCGACACTGACGATGCCCATGACCGCAAGCACGCGCGCCACGACCGGCTGCGGCAGCGCACGTGAGAACAGCGCGACGGCAGCGGTCCACAGTGCCAGGATCAGCGCCCACAGCAGCAACGAGCCTTCATGCGCGCCCCATACCGCGGTGTAGCGGTAGATCATCGGCAACAGCGAGTTCGAATTCTCGGCCACGTAACGGATCGAGAAATCCTGGGTCACGAACGCATGGGTCAGGATGGCGAAAGCCAGCGCCACCAGCGCCAGTTGCAGGCCTGCAGCGGGCCGCGCGATCGCCATCAGTGGGGCGATGCCGCGTTGCGCACCGAGCAGCGGCAGCACGGATTGCAATGCCGCCACCATCAGTGCCAGCAGCAGGGCGATCTGGCCGAGTTCAGGCAACATGTTTATTGCTCGTCATCCTGGCCGTACTGCTCGTTACTCCTGCCTTTTTGCTCGTCATCCCGGCGCACGCCGGGTTCCAGCTCTTGAAGAGCCGAGCTACAAGCTGGATCCCGGCGTGCGCCGGGATGTCGGCTGTGAGGTTCACGGCATCTGCTCCACCGCATCGGGCACGTCATGCTTTTTATGCGCAGCGCCCATCTTGTCGGCGACTTCCTTGGGCATGTAGGCCTCGTCGTGCTTGGCCAGGACCTGTTCGGCCACGAACACTCCGCCTTCCATACGCCCGGTGGCAACCACTGCCTGTTTCTCGCGGAACAGGTCGGGCAGGATGCCGGTATAGACCACCGGCAACGTGGCATCCCCATCATCGACGGCGAAATGCGCTTCCATCGAGCCACTGGCGCGCTTGAACGAGCCAGCCGCGACCATGCCGCCGAGGCGGAAGCGGGCATGGTCCCCGGCCTCGCCACGCAGCACTTCGGCCGGCGTGTACAGATAGGCGACATTGCGTTGCAGGGCCAGCGCGATCAGCGTGGTGGCCAGCGCGGCAGCCACGACCACGGCCAGCACCAGCCACAAGCGGCGTTTGCGGGTGGGGTTCATCGTTCAAGTTCCATCGCGTCAGGACGCGCGGCGACGCGGCTCTTCCGCAGCTTCGCCGCGCGCAGGGCGGCGCGGACCTGCAGCCTGGGGACGATGAAGTCCCAAAGCAGCACGAGGGCGAATACCGCATAGGCGGCGATCACATAGTCGCGATAACTCAAGTCGTGCCCCCAGCCATGCGTGCCCCGGCAATGCGTGCCACCCAGTCCTTGCCGGCCTCGCGGCGCAGGTTGTCTGCGCGGGCACGTGCCAGCAGGGAACCGGTGAACCAGAGGTGGGTGCCGATGACCATCCACAGCAGCGGCATCATCATGCTGGGGTCCATCTGCGACTTGCCGAACAGGCTGATGGTCTGGCCTTGGTGCAAGGAATTCCACCACACCACCGACCAGCGGATCACCGGCAACAGTGCAACGCCGACAATGGCCAGCAGGCCTGCGGCGCGCGCGGCATTGCGACGATCGTCGATTGCGGCGTAAAGCCCCATCACGCCCAGGTACAGGAACAGCAGGATGAGCTCGGTGGTCAGCCGCGGATCCCAGTCCCACCAGGTGCCCCACATCGGCTTGCCCCAGATCGCCCCGGTGGCAAGCGTGATCAGGGTGAATGCGGCCCCGCTGGGCGCGCAGGCCATCGCCAGGATTTCGCACAGCTTGATCCGCCAGATCAGAGCGATCGCCGCGTATACGGCCATCAAGGCGAAGATCGCCATGCTCATCCACGCACTCGGCACATGGATGTACAGGATGCGGAAGCTGTCGCCCTGCTGGTAGTCGGCCGGCACCTGGAGCAACGCGCCATAAAGACCAATCGCCATCGTCAGCAGGCCAAGCGCATACGCCCACGGCGCCCAACGAGCGGCGAAGCGGTCGAAATACGGGGGCGAGCCAAGTTGGTGGAACCAGCGCAGGATCGGATTCATCACGTTTCGCTCCCTCCCTTGCGTAGCAGGGGAGGGTTGGGGAGGGGTGCTCGTCCGTGAGTACAACGGCGCGACATCGAAGTGCCAATTATGCGCGATGCGCGTGGTCGCTGCCCTGATTCAGCGCTCGATGATGAACGCCCCGAACGCGACGCCCAGGTTCCAGCCCTTGCCCTTGCCGCTGAGCGCCAGCGATACATCGCCCTTGGTCAACGCCTGCGCCGACGCGGACTTGTCCGCTCCGGCGTGCGCTTCGGCGGTGCCGTAATGGCCCAGGACGTCGTTGATGTCACTGACGCCAGTGAATGCGCCGATGCCGTTTTCAACCCTGGTCTTGCCAAAGGTGAGGCCGCCGCCCTTGGCGCGCAGCTTGACGTTCATGGTCTGGCCGTTGTCGCAGCGCACCTTCCCGGTGCCGCTGGCGGTCTTGTAGAACACCGACCAGCCGGCAAGCGAGAACGTCATGTGGCATCTGGTTTCGCGTGCCTGCGCGGTGTTCGCGATCGTGCCCACTGCAAGCACCGACGCAAGTGCGGCCAATTTCAACGAATTCATGAGCAATACCTCGTGGTTGGATGGTTCCGCAAAGGCTGGAGTGTGCCAGTACGCCGCGCGGATGGCGCGCCATGCTGCCGTGCGGGCTTAGTTTGATTCAGCTGTGCGCGATGCGCAGCGCCGCCGCCGTCACCGGCGGCGCCAACACCAGTGACAGCACCAGCCCGGCGCCCAGCAACAGCAGTGCACCGCTTGCATCCAGGCCTTGCGCGGATGCCGCGACCGCGCCTGCACCGAATACCAGCACGGGCACATACAGCGGCAGTGCAAGCAAGGCGACCAGGATCCCGGCCCGGCGCATACCCACGGTCAGCGCCGCGACCACCGCGCCTATCAGGCTCAGGATCGGCGTGCCCAGCAGCAGTGAGGCCATGAGTACCGGCAACTGCGCGCGTGGCAGGTGCAGCAGTTCACCGAGCAGGGGAGTGGCCACGATCACCGGGAGTGCGGTCGTCAGCCAGTGCATCAGCGTGCGCACCAGCACCAGCCACCACAGCGGTACTGGCGCCAGCATCCACTGTTCCAGTGAGCCGTCCTCCGCATCGCCACGGAACAGGCTGTCCAGTGCCAGCAAACCGGCCAGCAGCACCGCCAGCCACAACACCGCAGCCGCCACTGGGGCCAGCGTACTTGCATCGCCGCCGAGCGCAAGCGCGAAAAGAACGACCGTCAGCAAGGCGAACAACGCGGGCTGCATGGCGTCACCACGGCGTTGCCAGAGCAGGCGCAGGTCGCGTGTGATCAAGGCCTTGGCCGCCATGCCCATCATGCGCCGGCACCCAGTTCCAGCATCCGTGTACGCACTGGCGGGGCGGCATATGCACCATGGGTGGTGATGAGCGCGGCGCCATGACTGCGCAGGTGCGCCTGCACCATCCGGTTGACCAGGTTGATGCCCTCCAGATCGAGATTCGCGTAAGGCTCGTCCAGCAACCACAACGCTGCGGGCGACAGCCACAGGCGGGCCAAGCCTAGGCGCTTCTTCTGGCCGGCGGACAGATGGCGCACCGCCGTATCTTCATAACCACCCAGCCCGACAATCGCCATGGCAGCCGTAGGCGACTGCCGATGCCGCCGCCCATGCAGTCCGCAAAGGAATTCAAGGTTCTGCAAGGCGGACAGGTCGGCTTTCAGCCCGGGCAGGTGGCCGAGGTAAGTGATGCTGCGTGCGCGCAGGTCGCTCCGCGCCTTGGCACCGTCGATCGCGACCTCGCCGGCATCGGCGCGCAGCAGTCCCGCCAGCACGCGCAGCAGCGTGGTCTTGCCGGCGCCGTTGTCGCCCTGCACCAGCAGTGCCTCGCCGGTGTCCACGGAAAAATCCAATGGCCCGAATACCGGCGTCTCGTTGCGGGCAAAGCGCAGTCCATGCACGGCAAGCAGGGGACTGGGCGTGACGTGGTGATCTGGGACGTGGTCATCCGACATGTGCATTCATTTTACCGGCATGTGCCCTGGTCACGTATGCAATCCAGTCGATTTCGTACACTCCGGTTTCCATCGCATCGCGATACCTGCAACCGCCAATGACTCTCCAGCCTGTCACCAAATTGCCGAAGGTCGGCACCACCATCTTCACCGTGATGTCGCAACTGGCCGCGCAGCACGGCGCGGTCAACCTCGGACAGGGGTTTCCGGACTTCCCGGTGCCCACGCGCCTGGTCGATGCGCTCAACCGCGCGATGCAAGCCGGCCACAACCAGTACGCGATGATGACCGGCGTACCCGCGCTTCGCCAGGCAATCGCCGCCAAGACCGCGCGCCTGTATGGCTGGCAGCCCGATGTCGACAGTGAAATCACCGTCACCAGTGGCGCCACCGAGGCGATCTTCAACGCGATCCATGCGGTGGTGCGGGCTGGCGAGGAAGTCATCGTCCTTGATCCCTGCTATGACTGCTACGAACCGGCGATCGACCTGGCTGGCGCAAAGGCGGTGCATGTGGCGCTCGATACCCGGACCTTCGCGCCCGATTGGGATGCCGTGCGCGCCGCGATCACCCCGCGCACGCGGATGCTCATGATCAACAGCCCGCACAATCCGTCCGGGGCGATGCTCGGCGCTGATGACATGCAGGAAGTGGCTGGCATCCTGCGCGGTACCGACATCGTTTTGCTCAGCGACGAGGTGTATGAGCACATCGTGTTCGACGGCGCCCGCCACGAATCCGTGCTCCGCTACCCGGAACTGCGCGAACGCAGCTTCGTGATCTCGAGCTTCGGCAAGACCTATCACTGCACTGGCTGGAAGCTGGGCTACTGCATTGCCCCGCCGGCGCTGTCTGCCGAATTCCGCAAGGTTCACCAATACAACACCTTCTGCAGCTTCAACCCGGCGCAGCATGCGTTCGCCGAGATGATCCAGGCCGAGCCCGAGCACTACGAGGGCCTTGGCGCGTTTTACGAGGCCAAGCGCGACCGCTTCCGCCAGCAGCTGCTGACCACCAGGCTCCAGCCGCTGCCGGTGCCGGGCGGCTATTTCCAGTTGGTCGATTATTCCGAGGTCAGCGACCTCGATGATCTCGCTTTCTGCCAATGGCTGACCATCGAGAAAGGCGTCACCGCCATTCCGCTGTCCCCGTTCTATGAAATGCCGCCGCCCGGCCAACGCCTGGTGCGGCTGTGCTTCGCCAAGAATGGAGACACGCTGGACGCCGCGATCGATCGCTTGCAAAAGTTGTAGTCAAAGCCGTTCACGGTGAGCTTGTCGAACCATGGACGGCTCGGAGGTCAATGGATTTCATTCATGGTTCGGCAGGCTCACCACGAACGGAATCAAGTTCATCAGAACTCAATCCTGTCCAAAAGCTGGATAACCAACCATGCAAAACCTTCGCGTTTCCATCGTCCAGGGCAAAACCCGCTGGCACGACCCGGCCGGCAATCGTGCGTACTACGGTGACCTCATCGCACCCTTGGAGGGCATCAGCGACCTGGTCGTGTTGCCGGAAACCTTCACCAGCGGTTTCAGCAACGACGCTATCGGTGACGCCGAGACCATGGATGGTCCGACGGTCGCGTGGATCCGTGAGCAAGCAGCGCAACTTGATGCTGCAGTCACCGGAAGCGTGCAGTTGCGGGTTGCTGGCGATGTGTTCAATCGAATGCTGTTCGCCACTCCTGACGGTGGCCTGCAGCACTACGACAAACGCCACCTGTTCCGCTTCGCCCGCGAACACGAACGCTACGCCGCAGGCCGTGAGCGGTTGACACTGGACTGGCGCGGCTGGCGGATCTGCCCGCTGGTCTGCTATGACCTGCGCTTCCCTGTGTATTCACGTAACCGATTCGATGTCGAACGGCCGGGCCAGCTGGATTACGACCTCGCGCTTTATGTGGCCAACTGGCCGGCGGCACGCGCGTATCCGTGGAAGACCTTGCTGCGTGCGCGTGCCATGGAAAATCTCAGCTATGTCGTTGGCGTGAACCGGGTCGGCACCGACGGCAATGGGATTGATTACAGCGGCGACAGTGCGGTGATCGATTTCCTCGGCCAGGCCATCAGCGAGTGCACTGACCAGGAAGTGGTGACCACCACCACACTGCAGGCCAGTGAACTGCAGGCGCATCGCGAGCGCTTCCCGGCAATGCTGGATGGGGACCGCTTCAGCCTGGTGTAGCGGCTCGCACGCGGCCGAAGCGGCTGCGTTCGAACCACCAGAGTGCGCTGGTCACTGCAACCCACAGCATGAACAGCGCCCAGCGCGGAAGTGTCGGTGTTACCACCGCTGGTTTGATCGATACCGGCGCGTGATCGGCAAGCGCGGCAGTTGCTTGCCGCGTCTCCGCCGCCCGCAGCACTTGGTCAGCGTCGTCGGCACGCACCAGGAACGCGGTATCTGATTTGCCGTCGACCGGCGCGCCCTCGATCAGTCGATGCCAGCCTGCACGCTGCGGCCAGAACGCGGCGCAATGCTTGTCACCGCTGCGAGGATCGATGGCCAGCGGTAAAGGCGTGGCATCGCCGGGCTGCAGGATCTTCGCGGCATTACCCAGTTCGCAAAACACGACTCGCTCGCCTGCGTGGATCCTTGCCGGCATGTTGCGCGGGACGGGTGCACGGGCACGCGCCACGCGATTGATCGCATCCGCCCATAGCCGTGCGTGAAGGTCGGCATGGCCTGCGAGTGCGAGCCGGTAGCTGTCGGTGGGTAGCCAGATGCCAAGCCGCCCGCGTCCATGCGCCCGCCATGCAGCCAATGGGGTGCCGCGGTCATCGCGGAGCAGGGTTTGCCCGGATGGGTTGTCGATGCGCAACGCTGGGCGGGTCAGTGCAGGAAGCCTCGAACCACTCGCATCAACCACAGGCAGCTTGAAGCTGGTTGGCAGGCTTGCGGCGCGTACCTTCATGCCAAGTGCATCGCCATCGGCCAAGGGCACGGTGGCGCGCAACAGCAGTCCAAGACCCTGATTGACGGCATCCAGGACATTCCTGCGGCGGGCCGGGCCAAGTCCGTTCCAGCTGCGGTCATCGAGGATCAGTACATCGGCGTCGGCCAGCGTGCGCGTGTCCAGTGCGAATGGTGGATCGCCGGCCTGCATGCCTGCGCCAAGGTCGATCGTGGCCTTGAGGCTGGCGCCATTGTCAGCGGCCCAGCGGCGCAGGAACTTCAGTTCCGGGTCCGGTCCACCTGAGCGCAGCAGCAGGCGCGTCGCAAGCATGGGCAGCACGTGCACCGGTACGGGCGTTGTCGCGATGGTCTTCTCGTCTGCGCCAATCAAGCGCAGCTGGTAAACGGCAAGGCCCGGGCTGTGGCTCGCCGCCTGCAGCGAGAACGCGCTGTCGGCCTGCAGCGCCTGTTGATCGACACGGCTAGCCGATGGATCGAGAAGTTCGATGCGTGCGCCGCCCTGCGACGATCCGCGGACATGCACGGCTTCGCCCGAATTCACGAATCCAGGTGACCACCAGTCGCGGATGCCGCTTGCCAGCGGGGCCCGCTCGAAGCGAATTCGAAGGCCTGCCGCCGCATCGCGATCGCGAGCTTCCAAGCCGTCGCCAATGACGTGAACCGTATGTAGTCGAGGGTGCGCGCGAAGCGCCGTCGCCAGGTCAGGCGTGGGGTTGATTCCCTCGCGCGGCGTTGCTTCCGGCAAGCGCAGCCATCGTTCGCCAGCGCCTTGCGCTGGCACACTGGTCTCGGGTGCGTGCGCCGTGAGCAGATGCAGGGTGTGGATGCTTTCGCTGGGCACTCCCGCCTGCAGCAGCAGGAACAGCAACGCCGCAGATGCGCATTGGCCAGATATCAAAACCCAGGTTCGCCAGGCACGTGGGCGCGCGTCAGCTGGCAAGCGGGACAAACCCAGCACCAATCGCAGGCTGGCCAGCAACACGCCGACGGCGAGGACCCATGGCCAGGCCTGCGAGACAAGTTCCATTGCCATCATGGGGCCGGCTCGCGTTGCAGTGCATCGAGGTAGGCATTCCCGGCTGGCGTGGCGCGAGGGCGTGGTGCCGGCTTCGCGAGGGGTTTTGCCAGCAGTGGCCACACGCGCTGGCGCAGTTGAATGCGGCACTCGGCGCACGTGGGTTGCTGGCGCAGCGCATCCAGTGCTGCGATGGCGGCAAGCGTGTCGCGTTCGTCGCCGTCGTGCGACTGCAACCAGCGCGAGGCATCGTCCAGGGCGATGTTCGGGATTTCGCTGCCATCGCGATCTGCGCCCAGCGCACGCCACAGCGCATCCATCGGCATGGCGGCGACCGGCAGCGCGACGAAGGCGTTGCTGCGGGTGGCCAGGTCATCGCGTTTGCCACTCATGCGGCGGGTGAAATCAATCGGGGGCAATTCGCTGCCGATCCGGGGCAGGTAGATGCGGTCGGCCTGCTGCACGTTCTTGATCAGGCTCAGCGCTTTCCGGGCGAAGGGCAGGGCGTTGCGCGGCTCGCCCAGCCGCATCTGCGTCTCCGAAGACCACATCTCGCGCAGGGCTGCGCGCAGGATGACTTGAGTCTGCGGGTCCAGAAGGGTGGCTGCCTCGGGCAGGTCATGCACATGCGAAACCTGGGCGAGCATCGCATCGACGGCGCTGCTGCCGGCCTCGCCACGGGGGTGGCGATCCTCGGACGGATGCTCGGCATCGTGTGCTGGCGCTGCATCGACATCACCGGCCTGGTAGTTATCGCTGGTCGGCAATGGCGTTGCTTCCTCGGCCTCCTCTCCAAGAAATTGCCCGTAACGCAGGCGCAGGGTGTGCTGGTCGAAGCCGATCGCGTCTGAGCGCTTGCCGAAGTCGCCTGCCGTGAGCGTTCGCCGTTCGCTGATCAGCTTCTCGGCATCGATGATGATCTGCCGCTGGCTACGGAAATAGGCGGGCAACACTTGCTGCATCAACCCGTCAAGGCCGGTCGCGATGCCGACATCCTCCTGCGGCCAGCGCAGGATCACGCTGGCGCTGCGCACCACTTGCGGACGTGGTTGGCGATTGTCGCGCACGGTCAGTTGCACGATCACGTCGTTGCCGACCGTCAGCCCACTGCGTGCGAGGTCGACTACATAGCCAAAGCGGCGCTTGCGGGCGGGACCGCTTGCGTTCAACGTCAAGGTGCGCTCGCTGGCGCTGATGTTCTCGCCTTCGCCGCTGGTCTGGATGATGCGGAGTTCAGCGCGGGCAGCGACGCCATGGTCGTCGGTGGCTGCAAACGCCAGCGGCCAGCTTGGTTGGCCCGGCTTGCGCGAACTCAGGCTCTGCGTCGGCGTGGTGGCGTGCACCTGGGGTGGCTGGTCCTGGATCACCTCGATGCGGTGCAGCTTCCGTTGTGCAACTGGCAACGCGGGCTCGGTGACGATGCGGTACAGCCCGGAGCGTTCGATGCGGTGCTCTGCTTGCCAAGCGCCCAGGCGTTCCCGCAATTCGATCCGCGGACCAGTCTCGAACTGCAGCCATGCCCGCGAGGGCGCGATAGAGAATTGCAGCGCCCAACGGAGGGTTGATCGTTCCGGCGCGCGCACATCCGCCGTTTCCACGGTGCGGGTGGGCAATCCGGTGTAGGTGGGGGCCTCGACGCTGAGGTGGATCGTGCGCAGTGATGGCGATTGCACGCCCAGTACCCGTGCCAGTGCAGATGGCAGTTGCGCGCGAATGGGTTCGGGAATTTGTCGTTGCCAGGACCAGACTGCAGCTGCAAAGGCGAGTACGCCCAGCAAGTTCCACAGCAATGGCGAGAGCCGGGCCAAAGGCCGCATCGAGCCGACATCCACTGCCTGCCATCGCGTCTTCAAGCGACTGCGTTGAAACTGGGCAATGCCGGACGCTGGCACGTCCAGGCCGAGCAACAATCCGGCGCTGTCGTCGAAACCGGCATGTCCATCGAGCTGTCCCGCAAACCACCTCAGGTCGTGCTTGCGCCATGCACGGACCAGCCAGGCCAGCGCCGCAACCAGACCTGAAGCAGTCAACAGCCAGCGTGCAGGTTGACCAGGTGCGCGCAACGCGAACAGCAATGCGACCGCGAGCCAGGGAGTCGCAAACAGCAGCACGCGAAGGCAGGCGTGCATCCGCCAGCGCGCATGCACGGTCTGTGGCGAAGGCGCGTTCCGGCTCATGCGGAGCGGAACCGGCGCATTGACATTGCAAGCCAGCGCTCGATGGCAAAGAGCAGTGCGATCACCAGCGCCAGTAGGTCACCAAGCGGGCGAGGGGTTGATGGGGAATGCATGGCGAGTACGTCAACCGCCGGTGCATAGCTTTCAGCCCACGCACGCGTTGCAATGGGTTGGCTGACTTCGAGCGCCGCCGCCAGCACCTGCGGGAACTCGGGCTCCAGCAATGCCGGTAGCGATTGCGGAATGAAAGGCACCAGCATCCGCACCCACACGCCCTTGCCGTCGGCCAGCCGAACAGCCAGCGGCGTGCCTTCAGCGCTATGCCATGCGACCTGCGCATCCTGCCAATCCAGTGACCCGGCCGCGCTGTCCTGGGCGAGCAGGATCACCCCGCCGTCGCGAACCCATCGCTGTTGTTGCGCCGGAATCGTCGCGTTGGCGAGCCAGAGCAGATGGGTGTCGTCTGCGCGCAACGCATCAAGGTCTGGAATCTCGCGAAGCGTATGTGTAGCCCCGGGCTGCTTCTGCTGGGTCGCCCATGCCGCTGCAATAGCCCGCAGGTATGGCAGGGACTGCCGATGTTCGGCGTCGGCATGGGCCGCAATGCGCATTGGTTCCGGCGCGGGAGTGGCGACAAAGGCCGAGGTGCCCGGCACTGGCGACCAGGTGATCACACGACCAAGTCGTGGCCGCTGGGCATCGGTGGCATCGAGCTGCTCGGGAACGATGACCGTCAGCGGCACTTCGCGTGGGAGTGTTGCATCCAGCTCGCGCAGCAGGCTCGCAATTGAGGTCGAGGAAAGTGGCGCCGGTTGCTCGATGGAAGGGAACCCCGGTGCCAGCCAATGCCACTGCGTGTCATTCGATGAGTGCACCGGCGTGTGTGCCGCCATCCGTGTCGCATCAATCGCAGGATCCACCACGACCCACGGGCGCAGGTCTGGACGCCCACCCAGCACCGGCTGTGCCAGCCACAGCGCGACCAGGGCCAGCAGCAGCAGGCGCAAGGCCAGCAGCAGCCATTCGTTGAAGCGCGGCCGCCGACGTGGTTGCGCGCGGGCCACCAGCCAGCGTAGCGCCGCGAACTCGATGCGTTTTTGTTCAGTCTGCCGGACCAGGTGCAGCAGAAGTGGAATCGCCAGCGCCAGCAACGCAAGCAATCCCGAGGGCAGCAACAGGCCCAGGCTCACCCGCTACGCCCCTGCGCACCAAACAATGCCTGCAAAGATGCATCCACTGGACCATCGGCGAAATGCACTGCCAGTCGGATACCTGCGTGCGCGCAACGCACCTGAAGGTCGCTGCGTGCATCGGAAAACCGTTGCAGGTAGTCGCTCCGCAGCGCATCGGCATCGCCGAGCAGGGTGACGGCGTTTTCGGGATCGACGAACAGATGACCGCCGCTGTAGGGGAAGTCGCGTTCGTCCGCCATCAACACCTGCACCATGCATACGTCG
Source organism: Lysobacterales bacterium (assembly GCA_038323895.1). Lineage (GTDB taxonomy): Bacteria > Pseudomonadota > Gammaproteobacteria > Xanthomonadales > Xanthomonadaceae > Thermomonas. The sequence goes on from JBBQHK010000001.1 coordinate 24,758, forward strand.
CGGCCGGTAGCGGCGAGCTTCTCCGCCATATCGACCACGGCATCGTCGAAGCAGTCGCTCAACAGCAGCACCAGGCTGCGCGGCGTGAGCATGTTCCATGCGGGCGACAGGCGTGCCGCATCGGGCCAGCGGCCACCACTGTGCATCGTATCCAGCGCGAGCAGGCAACGATCGCGATGACGCGCGCCGAGACCGCCCGGCGTCGGTTGCACCTGCACGTCGTTGACCGCGAACAGCCCGAAGCGGTCGCCGCCCTGCAGTGCGATCTGCACTGCACATGCCGCAATACCCTTGGCGATGTCGAGGCGGGTTGCGGGCGATCCCGCCTGATCCATCTGCGCCGTCGAAGCGGTGGCGTCGAGCACGACCCATAACGCCAGCGGGCTTTCGCGCTCGGCTTCGCGCACGAAATAGCGGTCGGACCTTGCGAACAGTTTCCAGTCGACCTGACGCAGGTCGTCGCCGGGTTCGTAACTCCTGTATTGCGAAAACTCCAGGCCGCTACCGCGCTGCTGGCTGGCATGCAGGCCATGGCCCGGACCTGCAGCACCAGTCCGCGCATGCAGCCGCAATGGCCGCAAGCGCGCCAGCACCTCGGGCGGAAGTGCGTGCAAGACGATTCCCTCAGGGCGCGGGATGCTGGCGCAGGACCTGCGCGATCACGTCGTCGGTGCTGATCCGTTCGGCCTCGGCGGCGAACGACAGCAGCAGGCGATGGCGCATCACCGGTGCCGCAAGTACAACGACATCCTCGCGGGTGGCGGCGAAGCGCCCATGCATCAGTGCACGCGCCTTGGCGGCCAGTACCAGCGATTGCCCGGCACGCGGGCCAGCGCCCCAGCGCACCCAGTTGCGGACTTCGGCGGATGCGGATTCGCCAGGTCGCGTGCTGCGCACCAGCCGGTTGATCCACGCCAGCAGTGCATCACCGACATGCACGCCACGGACGTGCTTCTGCAGGCGCAGCAGCGCATCGCCCCCCATCACGCGCGGTACCTGGGATTCCTGACTGCCGGTGGTGCGCGCAAGAATTGCATGTTCCTCCACCTCACTCGGGTAGGTCACGCGGATGTGCAGCAGGAAGCGGTCGAGCTGCGCTTCCGGCAACGGATAGGTGCCGGCCTGTTCCAGCGGATTCTGGGTGGCCAGCACGAAGAATGGCGCCGGCAGCGGATAGGTCGTGCCGCCATAGCTGACCGTGTGTTCCTGCATCGCTTCCAGCAGGGCAGCCTGGGTCTTGGGCGGCGTGCGGTTGAGTTCGTCGGCCAGTAGGAGATTGGTGAACACCGGGCCCTTCTGGAACTTGAACATGCGCCGGCCGGTGCCGTGATCTTCCTCCAGGATCTCGGTGCCGATGATGTCGCTGGGCATCAGGTCCGGGGTGAACTGGATGCGCCGGAACTCCAGCGCGAGCGCCTGGCCCAATGAGCGCACCAGCAGTGTCTTGCCAAGCCCGGGCACGCCCTCGAGCAGGCAATGGCCGCCTGACAACAGGCCGATCAGCAACTGTTCGACCACATCATCCTGGCCGACGATGGCCTGTCCGATCGCCTCGCGCAGTTGGCCCAGCGCCTGCACCTCGCGCTGGATGTTGGATTCGGTGGGCGATGTCCCGCTGCTGGCATCGGTCGTGACATTGTTCATGGCAAGCGCGCTCAATTGGTCAATGCGTGGATGACGATGTTGACGGCGAAGCGGGTGTTGTCGACCGCAAGGAAGCGCTTGTTGCGCCAGTCGTAGTCCCACTCGCACCCATAGTCCTTGTTGCTGTAGAGCACGCCGAGCCGGCCGTTGACTTCAATACCCTTGAGGTAATCGTGCACGAGGTCGTCGCCCCAGCCATTGAGCTCCAGCCCGGTCGGCGGCGGGCCGTCCTTGAACTTGAAGAAGCTGTGGTACAGCGGATGGGTGTTCGGCAATTTCTTCAGCGACCTGGGCCCGAAGATCGAGGCCATTTGCCGCTCGAACGAGGTTGCGAAAAGGCCGTCGACGTCGTGATTGCAGTCGTCCACCAACACGAAGCCGCCGTTGCGCACGTAGCGTTCGAAGTTGCGGCGCTCCGCCGGGTTGAACTCGACGAGCTTGTGCCCGGCCAGGTAGCAGAAGGGCGAGTCGAACACTTTCGGGTCGGACAGCGCGACCACGCGCTCGACCGGATCCACCCGCAAACTGGTGTAGTCGATCAGCGCGGTGATGACATTCGCCGGCATGCGCTGGTCGACGTCCCAGTCGCCGGAATCGTACTTCAGGCGGGTGAACCAGAAATCGTAGGGGCCGCCCTTAGCTGCAGACACGGCGGAAGCGGGCAGGGCCGCTGCGGCTAGGCTGCCCGCCAGCAGGCGCAAGGCCTGCCTGCGGTCCATGCCCGCGCTCATGTCATCGGCGCGGCGATGCTCACACCGCGTCCGACAGCGAGGTGAAGGTGAAGTCGCGCAACTTCATCGCCGGCAACATCATCGCCAGCGAGGATTCGTCGCCAGCCACGCGAATCGGCTTGCCCAGTTCCTCGATGTTGTTGAGCATGATCACTGGAGACTCGTTGAAGCGGAAGTTCTTGACCGGGTATTTGATCTGCCCGTTTTCGATGTAGAACGTGCCATCGCGGGTCAGGCCAGTCAGCAGGACTGTCTGTGGATCGACCATGCGGATGTACCAGGTGCGGGTGACCAGCACGCCCTTCTGGGTCTCGCGCACCAGGTCGGCGGTGGACTTGGTGCCGCCTTCCATGATCAGGTTGCCAGGCCGGCCAACGACGGGCTTGTCCTGCTTCTGCGCCCAGTAGCGCGAATAGTTCAGTGAATCGATCTTGCCCTTGGTGATGATAGGCATGCGTTCACGCGGCACGCCCTCGCCATCCCACGGCATCACCGGCACATTCTCGTCCCAGGGGTCTGCGTACATGGTCACGCGAGGGTCGTAGACTTGCTCCCCGACCTTGTTGCCACCGCCCTTCTTCGACAGGAAGCTGCGGCCCTCGTCGGCTGAACGCGCATCGAAGAACCTCATCATGAAGCTGACCAGGCCGGCGGCCGCATGCGGTTCCAGAATGACCGTGTACTTTCCCGGTTCAAGTGCCTTGGCGTCGGCCGAATCGCGCGCCTTGCGGATGGCGACGGCGATGTCTCGCTCGACGTGGAAGTCGCTCATGTCGCGAAGGTCACGTCCAACCCAGCCAGAGCCACGGCCGTCCGGCGTGCGGACCGTGCAGGTGTAATTCAACCCGGCCTGCCGCTGGTAGCCGAAATTGCCCTTGCTGTTGGCGAAGGCGGTGAAGCCATAACCGTCTTCCAGGAAGCCGGCCGCAACCAGGTCCTTGGCCTTGCACGCAGCGATCGAATCCGCCGCGACTCTTGCGCGCTGTTCGGGCGTGATCGCGGCGGTCGAATCGCTCCAGGTCTTGCTGGGCTTGTAGGCCTGCTTGTCAATGGCCGGCATGAACTCCGGGTTCTCCGGGGACAACCTGGCCAGTTCTTCCGCGCGGCGCACGCAGCGTTCCAGCGAGGCATCGTCGAACTGGTTGATGGTCGCGGCGCCGCTGCGCTTGCCGAATGCAACGCTCACGGCGAGGTCGACATCATCCACCAGTCCGGAGGTGGAAATATCGTTTCGTGCAAAGCGCACGTTGCCTTGCTTGCCGCCGCTTAGGTTGGCGGTGCACTCGTCCGCCACCGACATCTTCACCACTTTTTCGAGGATCTCGCGCGCCTGCGCTTCGGTCATCATGCTCATGTGCGTGCTCCTTGATCAGCCGAGGTTGCGGGCGGTGTTGATGACATTCACGCCATTGAAGCGCGCGGTGGACGAACCATGCGAAACGGATGACGATTGGCCGGGTTGGCCCTTGCCGTCGTTGAACGAACCGCCGAGGCGGTAGTCGCGCTTGTCGCAGACCGCAACGCAGGAGTTCCAGAATTCCGGCGTGCGGATCTGGTAGGCCACGTCCTCAATCAGGCCGGTGACCTTGCCATCCTTGATCTCATGGAAGAGCTCGCCACCGAACTGAGCGTTGTAGCGCTGCTGGTCAATGGAGAACGAGCCGTTGCCGACGATATAGATGCCGTTTTCGACGTCCTTGACCAACTCGGCAACGCTGAGCGCCTTGCTGCCGGGCTGCAGCGAGACGTTGGGCATGCGCTGGAACTGCACGCTGCTCCAGGAGTCGGCATAACAGCACCCTTGCGAGTGTTCCAGGCCAAGCATGTGCGCCTGGTCGCGGGTCGCCTGCAGGTTGACGAGCTTCCCGTCGCGGATGATGTCCCACTTCTGGGTGGCGACGCCTTCATCGTCATAACCGACCGCGCCGAGGCTGCCGACCTCGGTTTTGTCGGCGACGATCGTGACCTCCGGGCTGCCGTACTGGAAGCGTTCCTTGACCTTGTCCAGTGTGACGAAGCTGGTACCGGCATAGTTGGCTTCATAGCCGAGCACGCGGTCCAGTTCGGTGGGGTGGCCGACCGCTTCATGGATCGTCAGCCAGGTATGCGAAGGGTCGAGCACCAGGTCGTACTTGCCCGGCTTGACCGAGGGCGCCTTGAGCTTCATCTGCGCCTGTTTCGCGGCGGCCACTGCATCTTCCAGCATGTCGTACGACTTGCCATAGACGATCACGCCGGAAGGCAGCACGGTCTTGTCTGCGGCATTGCCGTCCAGGTACTCGTAACCCATGCCCATCGGTGCAGACAGGCCGCTGCGGCTGCGGAACTTGCCGCTGGCCTTGTCGATCACGGTGACTGACAGCGGCGCTGCAATGCGGTGGATGTCCTGGTCGATGTAGGAGCCATCGGTCGAGGCGAAGTATTTCTGCTCGTTGATCGCGAACACCGACGAGTTGACGAAATTGGCGCCGGCCTTCATCGCCGCAGCGTTTACTGCCAGCAACAGCTCGACCTTTTCCTTGACCGGCACCAGCATCGAATTCTTGCGGATCGGTGCCTTCCAGCTGACCTCGCCAACGCCGGGGGTTGGCGCCAATTGCACGGCATTGATGCGGGCGCCGGAGTTCGCTTTCGCCAGCGAGGTGGCCTGGCGCGCGGCAGCAGCCACGGCATCCGGTGTCATGTCGCTGGTGGCAGCAAACCCCCAGGCACCGCCGGCGATCACGCGGATGCCGACGCCGGTGGATTCGGTATTCACCACGCCTGTGACCTTGTCTTCGCGGGTCGCCACGAATTGGCGCAGATAGCGACCGATGCGCACGTCGCAATACGTCGCGCCGGCTTCGCGCGCGGCTTGCAGGGCGGTGTCGGCCAGCGATTTCTTCAGGCGGATATCAATCGAACCAAGCAGTGTCTCGGCAGGAACGGCATGGCCCTGGAGCGGCAGCAGCATGCAGGCCATGCCGGCACTGGTGGCCTTGAGAAAATCGCGTCGTTGCATTGCATCGCTCCACGGCAGGGCTGGCGCGCAGCGGCGCCAGCGAACAGGGACACACGGAAACCCACCGTCGCAATGTGCGTGGGGACCGGAGGAGCGTCAAGTGACTTTCGGGCTATGACCGATAACAAGGTTTCGGCAACACGCGCGAATCGCAGCAGCCGATTCCAGTGATCCGCGCCTCGAGAGCCGTGTGCCGGTGTCTTGTGGCGAAGCGGGGCAGGTCAATCGATGCGCCCGAACCTGCCGCTGTTGAAGTCGGTAATGGCCTGGATGATTTCCTGCTGGGTATTCATCACGAAAGGACCATGGCCGATCACGAACTCGTGAAGCGGTGCATCTGCTGAACGAAAGCGAGCACAAACGACAAGGGCGCCAAAGGCGCCCTTGTCCGGTGTCTCAGTTGGTGTCTCAGTTGGTGCCTCAGCGATTGCCGCCGCGCGGGCCACCAGGCTTCGGTCCTCGCGGACCGCCGGGCTTGGGTCCCCGTGGGCCACTGGGACGTGGTCCCTTGTCCGGGCTTCCGCCAGGGCGACTGCCACGCGGGCGTTCGCCGTACGGATTGAAGCCGCCGGGATTGGCATGGTCGGACGGGAAGTGCGGCGCATTGCCGGGGTGTCCGTACGGCCGTGCGGGGCGTGCTGGACGGCCTTCGCCCTGACCTGGGCCGTTGCCGCCGTCGCGGCGCGGGCCACGCTCACCGGCATTGCCACCCGGGGCGCGATCACCATAAGGGCGCGGGCCGCCCGGACGTGGGCCGCCACCCGGTCGTGCGCTGCCGGGGCCACCCGGGCCGCGCGCACCCGCGGGCTTGTTACCGTAAGGCTTGCGCGGACCGCGCGGGCCGTCCGGGTTGCGATGGCCGGAGGGGCCGGTCTCCACGCCATCCGGCACATACCAGGTACGCATCGCTGCGGGATTTTCGCCGCGATTCTCGCCACGCTGCTCGCCCGGACGCAGGCGCTGACCCTCCGGGCGCGGACCCTTGGGCTTGAACGATTTCTGCGACTGCTTGGCGGCGGCTTCGCCGCTGACCGTCAGGCCGCCATGCTTGCGCGGCGCGCCACGGCGACCGCGATCCTCGCGCACATTGTCGAAGCGGCGCAGCTCACGGCCCTCGTCGGCGGGACTGTGGCCACCGACATAGCCAGGACCGGCGGTACGGCCGACGTGCACGGTGGCCTTGGCCGCCTTGCGCTGGCCAAGCACCGGCATCAGCGTCAATGCCGACGGCGTACCTTCTTCGAGGCCGACTGCCTTGCGCAGCGCATCGACCTCCAGCTGCGGCAGTTCCTGGGTCTGCCCGCGCAGCAGCGGCTGCGGCAGGCGCACGTCGCCGTAACGGATGCGCTTCAAGCGGCTGACCTGGCAACCCTGGGATTCCCACAGCCGGCGCACTTCGCGGTTGCGTCCTTCCTTGAGCAGCACGCGGAACCAGTCGTGCGAATCGGTGCCGCCGATGCGTTCGATCTCGTCGAACTTGGCTGGTCCGTCTTCCAGTGCCACGCCGCGCGCCAGCCGGTCGACAACCTTGTCGCTGACCACGTCTTCGCCTTCCGGTGCGCGCACGCGGCAGACATATTCGCGGGCGACCTCGAAGCTCGGGTGCATCATCGCGTTGGCCAGTTCGCCATCGGTGGTCAGCAGCAACAGGCCGGTGGTGTTGATGTCGAGGCGGCCGATCGCGATCCAGCGCGCGCCCTTCAGGGACGGCAGTGCCTCGAAGATGGTCGGCCGGCCTTCGGGGTCTTCGCGGCTGGTGACTTCACTTTCCGGCTTGTTGTACATGAGCACGCGCGCCGGGTCGGTCAGCGCGCTGGCGACGAAGGTGCGGCCATCGATCTCGACCTTGTCGCCGCCGGTCACGCTCATGCCGGTGCGCGCGATCTCGCCATTGACCTTGACCAGCCCGTCGGCGATGCGCTGTTCCAGCGCGCGGCGCGAGCCCAGCCCGGCCTGCGCCAACACCTTGTGCAGGCGCTCCTCGATGCGTGGGACTTCGGCTGGCGAAGCGGCCTTCTGCTTCAGGCTCAGCGGACTGCGGCTGCTTTTGCCGCTGTTTTTCTCATTGCTCATCTTTATTCTCGTGTTCCGACGATGCCGGTTCGGCGTCGTCTCCAGTGGGATGTTGGGTGGGGGAAATGGTGTCAGGGACAATTTCCGACTGATCGTCGTCTGGAGCGTCGGTGTCATCGAGAAAAATTGTCCCTGACACCATTTCGCTTTTCGCTATGCCAGCCGGAATCGACGGCTCAAACGGCAATTGCGGTTCCAGTTCGCCAATGTCGCGCAGTTCGGACAGTGGCGGCAATTCGTCCAGACGCTTCAGGCCGAAATAGTCGAGGAAGGTCTTGGTGGTCGCCAGCAGCTCGGGCCTGCCGGGCACGTCGCGATGACCGACCACGCGGATCCACTCGCGTTCTTCCAGTGCCTTGATGATGTTGCTGCTCACCGACACGCCGCGCACCTGCTCGATCTCGCCGCGGGTGATCGGTTGGCGGTACGCGATCAGCGCCAGCGTTTCCAGGGTAGCGCGGGTGTACTTGGTCTGGCGTTCGGTCCACAGCCGCGCCACCCATTGGTGGACGTCAGCCTTGACCTGGAAACGCCAGCCGGAGGCAAGTTCGATCAGTTCCACGCCACGTTCGCCACAGGCCTCCTGCAGTTCGTGGATGGCTGTCTGTACGCTGCCTTCCGGCGCGGGCTCGTCAAGCGGAAAAAGCCCTTGCAACTGGACTACGGTCAATGGCTGGTTGCCTGCGAGCAGGGCGGCTTCGACGATGCGGGTAACGAGGGTCTGGTCCATTTGGCTCATTAGTTCGGGTCGTTGGCGGCATCGTCGTCGTCGAACTCACTCGACAGTTCCAGTGTGTCCACGTCGTCCGTGCCAGCGGCAAGGGATTTCACATAGATCGGTGCCAGTGAACCCTCCTGCACGATGTCCAGTAGGCGTTCCTTGGCCAGTTCCAGCAGGCCAAGGAAGGTCACCACCACCCCAAGCCGGCCTTCCTCCACCGTGAACAGCGTTTCGAAGCGGTGGAAGTTGCCGTCAGCCAGCCGTTCAAGCAACTCGCCCATGCGCTGGCGAACGCTCAATGCATCGCGACGGATCGCGTGCTGGGTGAACAACTCCGCGCGTTTGAATACGTCGTGCAGGGCCAACAGCATTTCACGCAGGTCCACCGGTGGCGGCTCGCGGACTGCGCTGCGGTCGGGCATGAACGCATGGCCCGGACTGGTGTCGCGATCCTGCCGGGGCAGCGTATCCAGGTCTTCGGCAGCCTGCTTGAATCGTTCGTATTCCTGCAAGCGTCGCACCAGGTCGGCGCGCGGATCGTCTTCCAGGCCTTCCTCGCGCGGCGGTCGCGGCAGCAGCATCCGCGACTTGATCTCGGCCAGGATCGCGGCCATGACCAGGTATTCGGCCGCCAGCTCGAAGCGCATCTCGTGCATGGCCTGGATGTACTCGACATATTGCCTGGTGATTTCCGCGACCGGGATGTCAAGGATCTCGAGGTTCTGCCGGCGGATCAGGTACAGCAACAGGTCCAGCGGGCCTTCGAACGCATCAAGGATGATCTCCAACGCATCCGGCGGAATGTACAGGTCCTGCGGGATCTGCAGCAGGGGCTGGCCAAGCACCATCGCCAGCGGAATTTCCTGCTGTTGTGGGGCGGGCTGCTGTGCGCGCGCCTGCATGGGGTTGGCTGCTTCGGCGCTGGCGCCGCTGCTGGGTTCGGATGTCATCAATTGGCGGCCCCCTCCGGGCCACACCAGTTCGCCATGGTCGCGGGTGCGACCGTATTTTTGGTCCTGCGATGCTGCGGTTCGCCATGCCTGAGCGGTGCCCGCGCTGCTTGATCGGGCGCGACATCGTGACGGGTAGCGGAATGGGCTGGATCAGTCAACGGGCGCGGTGCGGCATTGGGCCGGTTTCGCGCTGGGCTGCCGACATCGAGCCTATTAGCGATGGGACAAGGGTACGGACTCCTTTCGGTCGTGTCCAGCAAGAGGCCCCTACAATGCGACCTTGCATCTCAGCGGAGTGGTCCATGTGGTACGCGATTGAGGGATTCGATGGGGCCGACGTGCTGTCCCAGCGGCTGGCCGCCAGGCCCGAACACCTGGCCCGGTTGATCGCGCTGGGGGACGAGGGCCGATTGCTCTTGGCCGGCCCGTGCCCGGCGATCGATGCCGAAGACCCGGGTCCAGCGGGGTTCTCCGGCAGTATTGTCATTGCCGAGTTCGAGTCGCTGGAGGCCGCCCGCGCCTGGGCAGATGCCGATCCTTATATTGACGCCGGGGTCTATGCTCGCGTCGAGGTACGCCCGTTCCGCAAGGTATTGCCGTGAGCGAGGCCTGGACCGAAGCCGACATCCCGCGGCTGAACCCCGCCCGGGTTGACCGCATCCGCGAGCGGTTGAGCACGGCATTGACGCCGGCTCTACTGGAGGTCAATGACGACAGCCACAAACATGCAGGGCATGCGGGTGCTCGGGACGGGCAGGGCCATTTCAGCGTGAGCATTGTCAGCGCCGCGTTCATCGGCAAGTTGCCGCTGGCCCGTCATCGCTTGGTCTATGGCGCATTAGGCGACATGATGACGACCGACATCCATGCGTTGGCGATCACGGCGCGCACACCCGACGAGCTAGGCTGAGTCGCAACGGATCGCGGGAGGCGTGCTGCAATGCAGCGAGAAAACGTTTCCAGTTCAGGCGCGTTCGCTTAGAAAACAAATAGTTAAGAATCCGTAAGGGTGTGACGCATGTCCCCAAGTCGCGTCCGCTTGCGTCTCGACTGGAAACGTTTACATTCCCGCTCGACGCAGCAACGCGGGTGCGGGATGCCAGTCACGATCAAGGATGTCGCGAGGGAAGCCAACGTCTCGGTGGCCACCGTTTCGCGTGCCTTGAACGGCCAGCACAACGTTGCTGAAGCGGTACGCCTGAGGGTGCAGGGCGTGGCAGAGCGTTTGCACTACACCCCGCACCACGCGGCCAGGAGTTTGAGCAGCCGTCGCACGCGCACGATCGGCGTGGTCTTGCCCGAGATCTATGGCGAGTTCTTCTCCGAGCTCATGTTCGGCATCGACCAGGTGGCCCGGGAACATGGGCTGCACCTGCTGGTCTCCAGCTACCACGGCGATCCACGCGAGCAGGGCGATGCCTTGCGGAGCATGCGCGGACGCGTTGACGGCTTGCTGGTGATGTCCCCTTACGACGATGTGGACGGCCACTTGGCCGGTGCGCTGGCGATGTTGCCGACCGCGGTGTTGATCAGCTCACACCTGAGTCTGCCGGGACAGCTCCGGATCGGTATCGACAACCATGCCGGTGCGCGCGCGATGGTGGCCCACCTGGCTGGAATGGGCCACGCGCAGATCGCCTTTGTCTCCGGTCCGCAGGGCAATCACGAAGCAGAAGAGCGACTTCGAGGGTACGTGGACGGGCTCGCGGAATGGCTTCCGGATTCCACCCCAGTGGTGCTGCAGGGGGATTTTCGCGAAGCGTCCGGCGAGCGCGCCGCAGAGGCACTGCTCGCAGGGTCGTCGTTGCCAGACGCTGTGTTTGCGGCCAACGACATGATGGCGCTGGGTTGCCTGTCGGCGTTCAGTGCCGCGGGCGTCGCGGTTGCAGCCGATATCGCGCTGGCGGGATTCGATGACATCCCCTTGGCGCGGCACGTTCCGCCAGGCTTGACCACGATGCGGGTGGACATCGCCGCGCTCGGCGCGGATGCGATGCGTCGCCTGCTGGCGCCTGCCGACGAGGATCAGTCCGAACATGACCTGCGGCCGCCGCAGCTTGTCGTGCGTGGTTCCACGGCTAGGGCCCGTGCGTCCCCTGACAGTTCCTGACCATGCGACACCCGAACCGTAAAGACGTTCCTTTTGCTTCCGACGTTCCCTGGGAGGGGCCCATGAAAGTTACGACGACGACGCGATACAAGAAAAGCCTGCTGAGCTGCGCGCTGGCCACATGCCTGGTAATCGGCACCGCGCCTGCTCTCGCACAGTCGACCGCTGCCACATTGCGTGGACAGGCCACGGCCGGCGCCACGGTGACTGTCACCAATGTCGACACCGGCCTCAGCCGCAACGCCACCGTGGGCTCCAATGGCAGCTACACCATCCCGGGCCTGCCGCCCGGCACCTATCGCGTGGAAGGAGGCGCCGGCGGCGTGCGCAACATCACCTTGCAGGTAGGCCAAGTCGCCAACGTCGACCTGGGCGAGGCTGCGCCGGCCTCAGTGGATGGCGTGACCACCCTGGAGGGCGTGGTGGCGTTTGCTGAATTCATCCCGGAAACGCGCACCTCGGAAGTGGCGACTTATGTCTCGCCGCGCAAGATCGATGCGTTGCCGCAAGCGAGCCGCAACTTCCTGGCCTTCGCCGATACCGTGCCCGGCGTGATCTTCGAAACGGGCCTCGACGACTCCACCAAGCTGCGCAGCGGCGCGCAGAACTCGAATGGCATCAATGTCTTCATCGACGGCGTGGGCCAGAAGAACTATGTGCTCAAGGGCGGCATCAGCGGGCAAGACTCCAGCCGCGGCAATCCCTTCCCGCAGATGGCGATCGGCGAGTACAAGGTCATCACCTCGAATTACAAGGCCGAGTACGACCAGATCAGCAGCGCAGCGGTGACTGCGGTCACCAAGTCAGGCACCAACGATTTCCAGGGCTCGATCTTCGTCGACCGGACCTCCGACGAATGGCGCTCCGCCACCCCGATCGAGGAGCGTGGCAGCGGCAAGTCGGACACCAAAACGGAGCAGTGGGGCCTGTCCCTGGGCGGTCCGATCGTGACGGACCGGCTGTTCTACTTCATGACCTACGAGAGCAAGGAAATCACCAGCCCGCGTGGCATCCAGGCCGGGCAACTGCCACCCGGGTTCACCCTGCCGGCTGAGCTGGCCGGTTTGCTTGGAGCGACGACATCGCCGTTTACCGAAGACCTCTGGTTTGGCAAATTGACCTGGCAGCCGGATGGCGACAACATCGTCGAGTTGTCGATGAAGTACCGCAGCGAGGCCGAGATCACCGGCGTCGGCGGCATTGACACATTCGGCTACGGCAGCACCAAGGATAACGACAGCACCCGCGTCGACTTGCGCTGGCAATACACGCAGGACAACTGGTTGAATGATGCTCACCTCACCTTCGAGGACGAGTCGTTCAATCCGCGGCCAAGCACGCTGGGGCCGGGCTACCGCTTCACCGGCACGGTCAGCAACCCGTTCGACGGTGGCATCCTCAACGTGGGTGGCGGCCGTGATTTCCAGGACAAGGGCCAGAAGGGCTGGTCACTGCAGGATGACGTCACCTGGTACGGCCTGGAGGGGCACACCATCAAGGCCGGCTTCAAGTACAAGTCGGTCGAGATCAACGCCTTCGAGCAGCAGCCCTACAACCCGCAGTATTCCGTCGACCTTCCCGAACAGCTGGCGCGCGGCAATGACACGTTCGCCGAGTACGTGCCGTGGCGGGTGCAGTTCGGCGCGTTGATCCCGGGTGTTGCGACGCGCAATATCGTGACCGACGCGCGGCAGTTCGGCATGTACATCCAGGACGACTGGCAGGTCAACGAGCACCTGATGTTCAACCTCGGCCTGCGCTGGGACCACGAGCGCAGCCCGGGCTGGGAGGACTACCGTACCCCCGCGAACCTGGCCGCAGCACTTCGTGCGTGGCCCAACCTCAAGGGGTCGAGGGTCGACTACAACATCGAGAACTACATCAGCGACGGCGGCAACCGCTCCCCGGACAAGGACAACTGGGCGCCGAGACTCGGCTTCTCCTACGACTTGAATGCCGACCAGCGCCACGTGGTGTTCGGTGGCGCCGGCCGCGCCTACGACCGCAACCTGTGGGATTACCTGCAACTCGAGCAGTCCAAGAGCACCTTCCCCACCTACGAGCTTCGCTTCAACACGCCCTTGCATCCGTGCACGGTTGGGACCGGCAACTGCTATGCGTACAACGCCAGCTTCCTCAACCCCTCCACGCTGAACGCGATCGTCGCCGCCAACCCGAACCTGGGCGCGGAGGTGAACCTGATCAACAATGACCTGAAGACGCCGTATTCGGACCAGTTCAGCTTGGGCATGCGCAATGGGTTCACGGTGTGGGGCCAGGAGTGGATGGCGACCACCACGGTGGTGCACATCCGCAGCCATGAAGGCATCGTGTTCTCGCTCGGCAACCGCTGGCCCGACGGCAGTTTCCGCAACCCCGCCAATCCGAGCGCGACCTGGGGCGGCCAGCCCTGGGGCTTCCCGATCCCGGGCTTCGGCACCCTGATCAAGGCTGACAATGGCATCGAGACCAGGCTCAACCAGTTCTTGTTGTCGCTCGACAAGACTTACAGCAGCGAATCGCCGTGGAGCCTGACCATGGCCTACACCTTCAGCGACGCGTCGGAGAATCGCCTGAACGCGGCCAACTCGGACGAACACTACCTGTTCGACTATCCGAACCTGGAAGGCCAGCCGTTCCTGATGTCGGTCGGCGTGCCGAAGCATCGCCTGGTGGTCAGCGGCTTCACGGACCTGTTCTGGGACATGACCTTCTCCGGCAAGCTGACCCTGGCCAGCCCGAACCCGAAGGACTCGGTGAATTGCCACGACACCACCAGCTTCGACAACTGCTTCTTCGACGAATTCGTGCCGGATGGCAGCATCGGTTTCAAACAGCTCGACCTGGCATTGCGCAAGTCGATCCCGGTCGGGCAGTCGGTGAAGTTGTGGCTTCGCGGCGACCTGCTCAATGTGTTCGACTGGCACAACTGGACGGATTACGACACGTGGCGCGGTGGCCCCACCGACACCAACGCCAACTTCGGCAATCAGAGCGGGTTCAACATCAGCGGCGTGCCGCGCACGTTCAAACTATCACTGGGCGTGGATTTCTGAGGTGCAGGTGACCAGAACGTTGCGACGCAAGACACTGCTCGCGATCACCGCCCTGACGCTGGCTGGCTGCCTGCGCCAGGGCCCTGAGCAGACGCCGCCAAAGGCCTCGCCCCAGGCCGCACCCGCGGCCGCCGTGGCGCGCGAGGTCCCGCCTCTGGTCGAGGACCTCGAACGCCGGACGTTCGATTACTTCTGGGAGCTCGGCAATCCGGCCAACGGGCTGGTGCCTGATCGCTGGCCATCGCCATCAGCATCGAGCATTGCAGCGGTCGGTTTCGGCCTGACCGTCTACGGCGTGGGCGCGGAGCGAGGCTGGATCAGCCGCGAGCAAGCGGCGCAACGCACCCTGGCGACGCTGCGTTTCTTCGCGCGCGCGCCGCAGGGCCCGCAAGCCAAGGGTGCCAGTGGCTACAAGGGATTCTTCTATCACTTCCTCGACATGGACAATGGCACCCGGGCCGGCACCAATGAACTTTCGACCGTCGATACCACCCTGTTGCTTGGTGGCGTGCTGTTCGCGCAAAGCTACTACGACCGCCAGCACGGCGACGAAGCGGAGATACGCAAGCTGGCCGAGAAGATCTACGCGCGCGTGGAATGGTCGTGGGCACAGCAACGAGGACCCTTGATCTCGATGGGCTGGACACCGGAAGAAGGCGCGATCAAGTACGACTGGCAGGGTTACAACGAAGCGATCCTGGTTTACGTGCTTGCGCTGGGTTCGCCTACCCATCCGGTCGACAGGTCCGCCTACGAGGCGTGGACATCGACCTATGACCGCACGTGGGGCAAGTTCCACGGCGAGGATCACCTCAGCTTCCCGCCGATGTTCGGCCATCAGTATTCGCACCTGTGGATCGATTTCCGTGGCATCCGCGACGATTTCATGCGCCGCCATGACATGGACTATTTCGAGAACAGCCGCCGAGCGGTGTATTCCCAGCAGGCCTATGCGATCGCCAATCCATCCGGATGGAAGGGTTACGGCAAGGACGTCTGGGGCCTGAGTGCAAGCGACGGGCCAGTCGACGCCAGCTTCGAGTTCAATGGCCAGACCCGGTTGTTCCGCACCTATGCAGCGCGCGGTGCCGGCATTGAATATGTGCTTGACGATGGCACCATCGCGCCGACCGCAGCAGCCGGTTCGATCGCATTCGCGCCGGAAATCGCCATACCGGCGATCAAGCAGATGCACGAACGCTATGGCAAGGACATCTACGGCGAGTACGGCTTCCTGGATGCGTTCAATCCCAGCTTCACCTTCGCCGAGGCAACACTGAAGCACGGGCGGATCACACCCTCGGGCTGGGTTGATGGCGACTACATCGGCATCGACCAAGGGCCGATCGTGCTGATGATCGAAAACCACCGTAGCGAATTCGTGTGGAATGTCATGCGACGCAACCCGCACATCCGCAGGGGTTTGGAGCGCGCCGGCTTCAGCGGCGGTTGGCTTGGTGCCAGCGTGGTGCCCATTCGTCCGGTCACACCTGTCCGGAAATCCCCATCGACGGCGCCCCCGTCGGCGCAACAACCGCAAGCTCCGGCCGCGGCTGCCGGCGGCTAGGCGTCGATGCGCGGCTTCGCCATGGGAAATACGGCCCTGCGACTAGCGGCCGTGGTCTTGTTCGCCCTTGCAGGCTGTGCGCGCGAGCGTGGCGATGGCCGTGAAGTCGTCCGCTTTTGGGCGATGGGCTACGAAGGCGAGGTCGTCGCGCGACTGATCCCCGAATTCGAGCGCCGCAACCCGGGTATCCGGGTGGACCTGCAGCAATTGCCATGGACTGCAGCGCACGAGAAATTGCTGACCGCCTTCGCCGGCGACGCGCTGCCGGACGTGGTGCCGCTGGGCAATACATGGATCGCCGAGTTCGCCGCGCTGGGCGCACTCGATCCGCTGGATGCGCGCATCGCCGCGAGTCCCGGCTTCGCACGCGCGGACTTCTTCGAGGGTGCCTGGGACAGCGGCGTGATCGATGGCCGTACCTATGCGGTGCCCTGGTATGTGGAAACCCGGATTCCCTACTACCGCCGCGACCTGCTGCATGCGGCGGGCATCGAGGCACCACCACGGGACTGGCAGGAGTGGCGCGCCGCGATGACGGCGATCAAGGGGCGCGCCGGCGCTGGCAGCTTTGCCGTGCTGTTGCCGCTCAACGAGTTCGAACCGTTGCTCAATTTGGCAGTGCAGCAACCCGAACCACTCCTTCGGGATGGCGGGCGCTATGGCAATTTCCGCAGCACCGGCTTCCATCGCACCCTGGCGTTCTACCGATCCCTGTTCGACGACGCATTGGCGCCGCGCGTGGACAACACGCGCATTTCCAATGTCTGGGACGAATTCGGCAATGGCACGTTCGCGTTCTACATCAGCGGTCCATGGAACATTGCCGAATTCCGCAAGCGTTTGCCGACGCACCTGCAGGATGACTGGATGACCATGCCCTTGCCTGGACCCGATGGCCCCGGCGCCTCGATCGCCGGCGGCACCAGTTTCGTGGTGTTCCGTGAGTCCATGCACAAACGCGCGGCATGGGAATTGATCAAGTTCCTGTCGGAGCCCGCACAGCAGATCCGGCTGCACGCCTTGACCGGCGACCTGCCGCCGCGACGCTCCCCATGGATGACGCCGGCGCTTGCGCAGGATCCCTACGCGCGTGCCTTCCGCGATCAACTGGAACGCGCAGTGCCGGCGCCCAAGGTGCCGGAGTGGGAACGCATCGCGCAGGAGATGCGGATCGTCGGCGAGCAGCTGGCCAGCCGCAAACTGACGGTGGAGCAGGCTGCAGTGGAAATGGATCGGCGTGCCGATGCAATCCTGGCCAAGCGTCGCTGGATGCTGGACCGTGATCAGGTGGAGACCGGGACGCCATGAAAGGCGGGCTCACAGGCTGGATGTTCGCTGCGCCCGCACTCAGCGTCATCACGTTGTTCTTTGGCGTCCCGGTGCTGGCAGCATTTTCACTGAGCCTGACCGATTTCGACATCTACGCATTGGCCGACATCAAGAACCTGCGCTTCGTCGGGTTCGGCAACTACTGGACCCTGCTGCACAACCCGCTGTTCTGGAAGGCACTCGGGAACACGTTCTATTTCGTATTGGTCGGGGTGCCGCTGTCGATTGCGGTGTCGTTGGGCGCGGCGATGTTGCTGCATTCGAAACTGGCACGCTTCAAACCGGTGTTCCGTACCGCGTTCTTCGCGCCGGTCGTGACCACCGTTGTCGCGGTCGCGGTGATCTGGCGCTACCTGTTCCACACCACGTATGGGATGGCCAACTGGGGCCTGTCGCTGCTGGGCGTGGCGCCGGTGGACTGGCTGGGCGATCCGCGGTGGGCGATGCCGACCATCATCCTGTTCGCGGTATGGAAGAACTTCGGCTACAACATGATCATCTTCCTGGCAGGCCTTCAGGGCATCCCTGAAGATCTCTACGAAGCCGCGCGGATCGACGGTGCATCGCCGTGGAAGCAGTTCCGCCATGTCACCTTGCCGATGCTCGGCCCGGTGCTGGTGCTGGTGGGCATCCTGACCATGGCAGGCTACTTCCAGTTATTCGCCGAGCCCTACGTCATGACCCAGGGCGGCCCGCTTCAGAGCACGGTGAGCGTCCTGTACCTCATGTATGAAGAAGGCTTCAAGTGGTGGAACCTTGGCAACGCGTCTGCCGTGGCCTTCCTGTTGTTCGCAATCATGACCGTGGTGACCACCGGCCTGTTGTGGTTCGCGCGCCGACGCGGGGTGGAATGAGCATGGACCGTCGCATCGCCGCGGCCATCGTCAATGGCCTGCTGGTCGCTCTGGCCGTACTCAGCGTGTTCCCGCTGCTGTGGATGCTGTCGGTGTCGTTCATGCAGCCGGGCGAAGCCAGTCATTTCCCGCCACCGCTCTTGCCGCTCGATGCCGGCCTGCAGAACTATCGCGAGCTGTTCGTGCGCGCCGGCATGGGCCGCTACCTGGTCAACAGCGCGATGATCGCCACTGCGGTGACCCTGGTCTCGCTGCTGCTCAACACGCTGGCCGGCTACGCTTTCGCGAAACTTGAATTCCGTGGCCGCGAGCGTACGTTCCGCGCATTGCTGGCAGTGATGGTGATCCCGGGCCAGGTGGCGATGATGCCGCTGTTCCTGATGCTCAAGCAGATGGGTATCATCAATACCTATGCTGGCGCGATGGTGCCCGGATTGGCCGGCATTTTCGGCATCTTCCTGGTCCGCCAGTACGCGCGATCAATCCCGGACGACTTGCTGGATGCGGCGCGCGTGGATGGCGCCAGCGAATGGCGGATCTTCTGGCAGATCGTGTTGCCGGTGCTGAAACCGATCCTGGTGACGCTGGCAATCTTCAGTTTCCTGGGATCGTGGAACGACTTCATGTGGCCGCTGATCGTGCTCAGTGACCAGAGTCTGCAAACGCTGCCGATCGCACTGGCGTCGCTGTCGCGCGAGCACGTGCAGGACAACGAACTGATGATGGCGGGCTCGGTCGTGACGGTGTTGCCGGTGCTTGTGCTGTTCCTGGCGTTGCAGCGCTACTACATCCAGGGACTGATGGTCGGGAGCGTCAAGGGGTGAGCGGACGCGACTGCGCGCCGCGGGCGCGCGCGGACGTGCACGCCGGTCCAGGGATGGCCGGGCAGGGCGCTGCCACACGATGTTGTAGCGCCGTCGATGGCATCGAAATGCATGGGGACGCAACGATGAATCCGAAGACGCTCCGCAGGTTACTGGTAGCAGTCCTGCTGTCCACGGCGTCCGCCTCGCATGCACAAGATGCGCGGCTGCTCGACGGTTTCGAGGAGATCTCCGCGTGGCAGGCGACCGCTTCGGACAGTGTCAGCGCGAGCTTGCGCCAGGTCGACGGCGAAAAGGGCCAGGGCTTGTGCCTGGACTACGACTTCAACGGGGTATCGGGTTATGCCGTCGCGCGCCGCACGCTGCCGATGCGCTATCCGGGAAACTTCGAATTCCGCATGTTCCTGCGCGGCGAAGGCCGGGCCAACAACCTGGAATTCAAACTCGCAGATGCCAGCGGTGACAACGTGTGGTGGCGCAACCAGCCGAACACGGTGCTGCCCACCGGGTGGGTGGACACGAAGCTCAAGAAGCGGCAGATCGACTTCGCCTGGGGGCCAACCGGGGACCGCACGCTGCGGGCCAGTGAAAGCTTCGAGTTGACCATCAGTGCCGGCAGGGGGGGCGGCAAGGGCAGTGCCTGTATCGACCAGTTGGCGTTCAGCGAATTGCCGATAGACGATGGCGCACCATTGGTCGGCTCGCTGGTGAAGGACGGCGCGGGCTGGTTGCATGACCTCGGGCGCGTGCGCGAATTCGGTGGTGCCATCCTGCGTTGGGCACCGGGACAGCCAGTTGCAGACTATGTGCTGGAGCTGTCGGAGGATGGCCAGCACTGGCGCAATATGCACACGGTGCGTGGCAGCAACGGCGACGAGGATCCCATCGCAATGCCGGAGCAGGAGGCGCGCTGGCTGCGCGTGCGGCCGCTCGGAAACGCGCGGGCGCTGCTGCAGGAGATCGTGGTGCAGCCATTGGCGTACGCCGCCACACCGAACGATTTCGTCAAAGCCGTGGCCGCGGCCACGCCACGCGGCACATTTCCGCGCGGCTTCTCGGGCGAACAACCGTACTGGACGATTGTCGGGGTCGATGGTGGGCGCGAACAGGGGCTTATCGGTGAGGACGGCGCGATCGAACTGGCCAAGGGTGCGCCCAGCGTCGAGCCGTTCGTGGTCGTTGACGGAAAACTTGTCGGCTGGGCCGAGGTCAACACGACGCAGTCGCTGCAGGATGGCTATCTGCCTATCCCGAGCGTGCATTGGTCGCATCCCGCCTTCGCGCTGGACATCACCGCATTCGCTTCTCGGCAAGCCGACGCGGCGCAGCTGCATGGTGCCTATCGCCTGACCAACGCCGGAACCTCGTCGCGTGACTACATATTGGTGCTGGCCGTCCGGCCGTTCCAGGTCAATCCGCCCAGCCAGTTCCTCAACACATTGGGGGGTGTCAGCCGCCTCGATGCGCTCAGCCTGCGCGAAGGCAATGTGGTCGAAAAGAACAGGTTGCTGCTGCGCACCTCGCAGAAGCCGGCGGTGTCGTTCGCCAGCAGGTTCGATAGCGGCGAAGTGGTGTCTCGCCTGGCGACGATCGATTGGTCGAAGGCCTGCGTGACGTGCCTGGATACCGGGCTTGGGCTCGCTTCCTTGGGTACCGAAACGGTTGAAGATGCCACCGGGCTGGCGTCGGGCGCGATGCTGTTCGGCGTGCGCCTGCAGCCCGGGGAATCCCGCAGTTTCGATTGGCGTTCATTGCTCCATGGAAGCGAGCGAATGCCGCCGGTGCCACTCGACGACGTGGAGGTGTTGCGTGCCAGCGTCGCAGCGCAGTGGCACGCCACGCTGGATCGGGTGACGCTGCAGCTGCCGGTTGTCGCCAGGCCCGTGGTCGATACCTTGCGCACCGCGTTGGCGCACATGCTGATCAGCCGCACTGGCCCGCGCCTGCAGCCTGGCACGCGTTCATATGCGCGCGCCTGGATACGCGACGGCGCGATGATCAATGAGGGCCTGCTACGACTCGGACGCGAAGATGTGGCCGCTGATTTCCTGCGCTGGTATGCCCCCTATCAATTCGAGAACGGCAAGGTGCCGTGCTGCGTGGACGACCGCGGTAGTGATCCGGTTCCGGAAAACGACAGCCATGGTGAACTCATCTACGCCATCGCGGAGCAGTACCGTTACACCCGCGACCGCGCGCTGCTGGAAGCGATGTGGCCGCATGTCGCAGGTGCGCTGGAATACATGGACGAACTGCGCCTGAGCGAGCGCACCCCAGAAAACAAGGCAAGGAATCCGGCGTTCTACGGCCTGATGCCGGCATCCATCAGTCACGAAGGGTATTCGGCCAAGCCGATGCATTCGTACTGGGACGACTTCTGGGCGTTGCGCGGGTACAAGGACGCGGTGCAGATTGCAGGGTGGATGGGGCGCGACGACGAGGCGCGGCGGTTCGCTGCATCGCGCGATGAATTCAGCGCCGACCTCTATGCGTCATTGGACACGGCAACCCGCGCGCACCGCATCGATTACCTGCCGGGCGCGGCGGAACTAGGCGACTTCGACGCGACATCGACCACCATTGCACTGGCACCGGGCGGTGAACAGGCCAACCTTCCGCAGGACATGCTGCACAACACCTTCGAGCGCTATTGGCGCGAATTCGTTCAGCGCCGCGACGGCACCCGTGAATGGAAGGACTACACGCCTTACGAGCTCCGCACGGTCGGCGCCTTCGTCCGCTTGGGCTGGCGCGAGCGCGCACGCGAAGCGCTGGATTTCTTTATTGCCGACCAGCAGCCGCGTGGGTGGAACCAATGGGCAGAGGTGGTGTCCAGGACACCGCGCACGCCGTTCTTCCTGGGGGATTTGCCGCATGCCTGGGTCGAGTCGGACTACGTGCGCTCGGTGTTGGACATGTTCGCCTACACCCGCGAACGCGACGACGCGTTGGTGATCGCCGCGGGGATCCCTGCCGAGTGGATGGAAGGCGAGGGCCTTGCCATCGCGGGGTTGCGCACGCCGCATGGCCAGCTTGAATTCTCGCTGCAGGTGACTGACGGTGTGCTGCGCCTCACCGTGCCCGCGGGGCTTCAGGTGCCAAAGGGCGGACTGGTGCTGTCACTGCCGGACCAATGGGCGAGTGGCCATGTGCGCGGCGGAACACGCACCATCGAACATGGCGAAGTCCGCATCGATCGCGTGCCTGCGCGGCTCGAGATCGTCGCGCCGCCGCAGGCTCAGTAAGGCAGCGGATCCGCCAGCGAACGCCCGTTGCTGGCGATCACCTGCGAATACCAGCGTGCGCTGTCCTTGGGCGTGCGTTCCTGGGTCGCGTAGTTCACGTGGACCATGCCGAAGCGCTTGGAATAGCCCAGCGACCATTCCAGGTTGTCCATCAGCGACCACAGCATGTAGCCGCGCACGTCCACGCCAGCGCGGATCGCATCATGGATCGCGCCGATGTGCTTGCGTAGGTAGTCGGTTCGCAGTGGATCGCGAACGCGTCGCTGGCCGGTGGCAGGATCGGTGTCCGAGGTGGGCGGATCGAAGAAGGCCGCGCCGTTCTCGGTGATGTACACCGGCAGGTCGCCGTAGGTCTGCTTGAACCACAGCAGCAGTTCGGTCAGCCCCTCTGGAAAGACTTCCCAACCGGTTTCGGTGTACGTGCCCAGCGGCTGCCTGAGGACGCCAGTGTTGAGCGGATAGCTTTCGGCAGCCCTGGTCACGCTGCGGGTGTAATAGTTGATGCCGACGAAGTCGAGCGTCTGCCTGATCAGCTCGAAATCCGGCGCCGGCCAGTCGGGCCAGGCATCGCCGAAGATTTCCTTGAGCTCCGCCGGATAGTGGCCCAGCAGGGCGGGGTGCAGGTATTGCTCGTTCATGTATGCGTGTGCGCGGCGCACTGCGGCGGCGTCCTCGGCAGAATCGGTGGCCGGGTATTTCGGCTCGATATTCACCACCAGGCCGATTTCGTGCTTGCCGAGTTCGCGGTATGCCTTGACCGCGGCGCCGTGCGCGCGCATCAGGTTGTGCGATGCGATCGGTGCTTCGTACTTGCTTCGATGACCAGGGGCGAGCGCGCCATGCAGGTAGCCGCCATCGGTCACCACCCAGGGTTCATTGAGGGTCACCCACTTCTTCACCCGGCCATCGAATTCGCGATA
Source organism: Lysobacterales bacterium (assembly GCA_038323895.1). Lineage (GTDB taxonomy): Bacteria > Pseudomonadota > Gammaproteobacteria > Xanthomonadales > Xanthomonadaceae > Thermomonas. The sequence goes on from JBBQHK010000001.1 coordinate 47,786, forward strand.
GAGCACGCTCGCGTATTCGGCGAACCAATCCGCGCTGTCACGGTTCAGCCAGCCACCACGGTCGTCCAGCGCGGCCGGCATGTCCCAGTGGTAGAGCGTCAGCAATGGCTCGATGCCGTTGGCCAGCAGTTCGTCGATCAGTCGCGAATAAAATGCCAAGCCGTCCGGATTCACCCGGCCGGTGCCCTCGGGCAGGATGCGCGACCATGAGACGCTGAAGCGATAGGCCTGCAGGCCGAGCTCGCGCATCATCGCGACATCGCCCTTCCATCGCCGGTAGTGATCACAGGCAATGTCGCCGGTGTCACCATTGAACATCATCCCGGGGGTGTGTGCGAAGCGGGTCCAGATACTGGGGCCGGCGCCATCCGCCAACGGAGAACCTTCGATCTGGTGGGCAGCGGTGGCTGCGCCCCAGAGGAAGCCGGGTGGGAATTCGAGATCGGATCCGCTCATCGACGAGGCATCATGTAATCGGTTACATGGCAGAATAGCGCGGTCGCACCGGCTTTGCACGGTGCGGTGCCCGCAGGATCGGCAACCACGAGGTGATCGATGGCGAGAGTCGAGCTTGACCAGGTCCGCAAGGTGTTTCCGGATGGGCATGTGGCCGTTGCGGGTGCGAGTTTCGAGGTCAGCGACGGCGAGCGCGTGGTGCTGGTCGGCCCCTCCGGTTGCGGCAAGTCGACCTTGCTGCGAATGATCGCCGGACTGGAATCGATCACGTCAGGCACGTTGCGGATCGCCGATCGGGTGGTCAACGAGCTGCCGCCGAAGGAACGCGACATCGCCATGGTGTTCCAGAGCTACGCCCTCTACCCGCACATGACGGTGGCGCGCAATCTCGGGTTCGCGCTGGAACTGCGCGGGATGCCGCGCGATGAGATCACGCGCCGCGTGCGCGAGGCCGCCGACGTGCTGGAGCTGGGCAGCATGCTGGAACGCAAGCCTGCGCAGTTGTCGGGCGGGCAACGCCAGCGGGTTGCACTGGGGCGCGCGCTGGTGCGCCAGCCACAGGTGTTCCTGCTCGATGAGCCGCTGTCCAACCTGGACGCCAAGCTGCGTGCCGGCATGCGCGCCGAGATCGCGCGGCTGCATGCGCGGCTGGGCACGACCATGATCTACGTGACCCACGACCAGATCGAAGCGATGACCCTGGGCCAGCGCATCGTGGTGCTGAAGGACGGGCAGATCCAGCAGATCGACACGCCGATGGCCTTGTACGAACGTCCGGACAACCTGTTCGTGGCGACATTCCTCGGCAGCCCTGCGATGAATGCCATCAGTGGGCGCCTGCATCGAGGCGATGGATTGGTGTTGCACAGTGATGGTTCGCCAACGGTCGCGTTGCCCGACATCGACGTCCCCGAAGCGTGGTTGCAGCGGGACGTGGTGGTGGGGATCCGCCCCGAGCATCTGCACCCCGTGAGCGAAGGTACGACGGCTTCGCTGCAACCGCTGGTGGAAACGGTGGAACCGGTCGGAAACGAGATCTTCGTCAATCTCCGTCATGGCAGCCTGCCACTGGTGGCGAGGGTGCCGCCCGAGCGGATGCCGCAGACCGGGTCCACGGTCGGGTTCTCGTTGCGTCGCGGACAAGTGTTGTTTTTCGATGGCGAATCGGGCGAGCGCTTGGTCGCCTAGCCCCGCTATAATCGCGGATTGCGTTCGATTCGCTAGCCACAATCGCCCAAGTTAATCAATTGATTAAGCGATTAATCTAATCTCGTTTATCTGATCGCCGCGGCCCATGCCGCTGCCGGGAACACCGCCGCCGCATGCGCCTGTCCACTATCAAGCTCGCCGGTTTCAAATCCTTCGTCGATCCGACCACCCTGCACCTGCCGACCAACATGACCGGCGTGGTCGGGCCGAACGGCTGTGGCAAGTCGAATATCATCGATGCAATCCGCTGGGTCATGGGCGAAAGCGCCGCCAGCCGCCTGCGTGGCGACTCGCTGACCGACGTGATCTTCTCCGGCAGTTCCACGCGCAAACCGGTGTCACAGGCGATGGTGGAACTGGTCTTCGACAACTCGGACCACACGATCACCGGCGAGTTTGCGGCGTTCAACGAGATCTCGGTCAAGCGCACGGTCAGTCGCGATGGCCAGAGCCTCTATGCGCTCAACGGCACCCGTTGCCGACGTCGCGACATCACCGACCTGTTCCTCGGCACGGGCCTCGGCCCTCGCAGCTACTCGATCATCGAGCAAGGGATGATCTCGCAGGTCATCGACGCCAAGCCCGAGGAGCTGCGCGTCTACCTGGAAGAAGCCGCCGGCATCTCCAAGTACAAGGAGCGCCGCAAGGAAACCGAGACCCGCATCCGCCACACCCGCGAAAACCTTGACCGGCTGGGCGATCTGCGCGAGGAAGTGACCAAGCAGCTGCAGCACCTTGCCCGCCAGGCCAGGCAAGCCGAGCAATACACCGCGATACAGTCCGAGCGCCGCATCAAGGACGCCGAGTGGAAGGCGCTGGAATTCCGCACGCTGGACTCCAGGCTGCAGCGCCTGCGCGAAAAACTTGCGCAGGACGAGACCCGGCTTGAGCAGCTGGTCGCAGAACAGCGCGAAGCCGAACGTGAGTTGGAAACAGGCCGTGGCCGCCGTGATGGCGCCAGCGAATCCCTGAATGTCGCGCAGGCCGCGGTCTATCAGGTCGGCAGTACCCTGGCCCGGGTCGAACAGCAGATCGCCCACCAGCGCGAACTGTCCAGCCGCCTGCAGCGCGCGCGCGACGAAGCCCAATCCGCGCTCAGTGAGGTCGGCGGGCACATCAGCGGCGACCAGCAGAAGCTCGATGTGCTGCGCGAATCGGTGGCCGATGCCGAACCGCGGCTGGCGACCATGCAGGCCAACGATGGCGCACGCCAGGATGCATGGCGCGACGCCGAATCGCGCCTGGCCGACTGGCAGCATCGCTGGGACGGGCACAGCAAGGCGCAGGCCGAAGCCACGCGCGCCGCTGATGTGGAACGTACCCGCATCGAACACCTGGACCGGCAGATCCTGGACGCCGACCGGCGTGGCGAGCAGTTGGGCGCGGAACGCACTGGCCTCGATCTTGCCGCGTTGAGCGAGACGTTCACGGCGTTGCAGGGCAAACACGACGAACAGAAGACCGCGCTGGATGGCCTGGCTGCTGACGTGGCCACCCGCAAGCAGGCATTGAATAGCCTGCAGGAGCAGCAGCGGGGGCAGCAGGCGGAGCTGGCTGAACTGCGCAAGCAGGCGCAGGCCGCGCGTGGCCGGCTGGCTTCGCTGGAAACCCTGCAGCACGCCGCGCTCGGGCAGGAGCAGGGCGCTGCGGTGGCCTGGCTTCAGCAGCGCGGATTGGATGATGCCGCCCGTGTCGGCGAACGCCTGCAGGTCGAATCAGGCTGGGAAAACGCTGTCGAAGCGGCGCTCGGCCAGTTGATCGAGGGCGTCCTCGTGGATCATCCCGAGGCGCTGGTCGATGCACTCGGCGAACTTGCAGAGGGCCGCCTCGCGCTGGTGTCCGCTGAAACCCGCTCGGCGGATTTCGCCTCGAGTTCACTGGCAAGCAAGGTGCAGGGACCATTGGCGATCCGTCGCCTGCTGTCGAAGCTGCACGCCACCGAAACCCTTGCCGAAGCGCGCAGCCTGCAGGCGCAGCTGGGCGATGGAGAGTCAGTCATCACCCGGGCCGGAGAACGCCTTGGCGACGGCTGGGTGCGTGTGTTGCGCTCAGGCGCGGCCAAGCAGGGCGCCTTGCTGCGCGAAAAAGACATCAAGTCGTTGCGTGTCGAAATAGATGGTCACGTGGACCGCGAGCGTCAGCTCGAAGCCGCGCTGAGCGCATTACGCGATCAATTGTTGGCTGCCGAACAACAACGCGAGGACGCACAGCGCGCGCTTTATCTCGCCCATCGCGGTGTATCCGAACTGGCCGGCCAGCTCCAGAGCCAGCAGGGCCGACTGGATTCCGCGCGTGGTCGGATCGAGCGGATAGAGTCCGAGCTAGGGCAACTTGCCACCACCCTTGAAGCCGGCAACGAGCAGGCCCGCGAGGCCCGCCAGCGGGTAGAAGCTGCGGTTGCCAGCATGGGCGAGTTGGAAACCGCACGACATGCGCTGGATGGTGAACGCCGCAATATCACTGAAGGACGCGATGCCGCCCGCATCGCCGCGCGCGAGTCCCGCGATACAGCCCATGCGCTGGCGCTGACGGTTGAATCGCAGCGTGCACAGATGGTCGCGCTGGCGCAGGCATTGGAGCGGATGGGCCACCAACGTGGCCAGCTCGACTCGCGCCTGGGCGAACTGGCATCGCAACTCACCGACGGCGATGCGCCGGTCAAGGCACTGGAAGGAGAACGGCAAGCGGCGCTCAGCGAGCGCGTGCGCACCGAACAGGCGTTGGCCGGGGCGCGATCGACGCTGGAAGGCATCGACAACGAATTGCGTGGCTTTGAGCAGACCCGCCAGCAGCGCGATGCGCAGGCCCTGCAGCAACGCGAGGCGATTGGCCAGCGCAGGCTCGACCAGCAGGCGCTGGCATTGAAGGCCGAACAGTACTCGGGCGCGGTGGACGAGGCAGGTTTCGTGATGGACGACGTGCTCGCCACCCTGGACGATGATGCCGATGCACCGACGTGGGAAAAAGCGGTCGCCGACTTCGACTTGAAACTGCGCCGTCTTGAACCGGTCAACCTGGCGGCCATCGCCGAACATTCAGAAGCCGCGCAGCGCAAGGAATACCTGGACGCGCAGGACGCCGACCTCACCTCGGCGCTGGACACACTGGAAGATGCGATCCGCAAGATCGACCGCGAAACCCGTGGCCGCTTCAAGGACACGTTCGATCGCGTCAACAGTGGCGTGCAGGAACTCTATCCTCGCTTGTTCGGCGGCGGCCATGCCTATCTGGAACTGACCGGCGAGGACCTGCTGGATGCTGGCGTGACAATCATGGCGCGCCCACCCGGCAAACGGGTGTCGAGCATCTCGCTGCTGTCCGGAGGCGAGAAGGCGATGACCGCGGTGGCACTGGTGTTTGCGATCTTCCGCCTCAACCCCGCGCCGTTTTGCCTGCTGGACGAAGTTGATGCGCCGCTGGACGAAGCCAATGTCGCCCGCTTCACCAATATGGTCACCGAGATGAGCGAGCAGGTACAGTTCCTCTTCGTGACCCATAACAAGGCGACGATGGAAGCCGCGCAGCAGCTCTCGGGTGTGACCATGCGCGAACCCGGCGTGAGCCGCTTGGTATCCGTTGATCTCGCCGAGGCCGCGCGCCTTGCGGGCGCTGCGTAAAAGGAGGACTGGATGTCGGACATGACCCTGTTGCGCATCGGCATCGCGGTAGCGATGTCGTTGCTGCTTGGCGCGATCATCTACTTTGGTCGTGGACGAAAGGCTACCAAGCGTCGGCGCGATGTGCGGACAGAGAGCGGCGAGCACGGAGATGGCGCGCGCCAGGAGCCATCGCTGGGCGAGCAGCTGGCAGGCAGTTGGGGCCAGCCCGTGGACGAGGGCAGTCAGGATGAACTGCCATTGCCCAGTGGAGGGCACGCTGCAAGCGAGCTGGGCAAGCGCAACTCCGATCAGTTCGATCGCATCGTCTCGCTGTATGTGGCAGCCAAGGCCGGGACCAAGTTGCGCGGTCAGGACATCGTGGTTGCCGCCGAGAAGGCGGGGCTTACCTTCGGTCACATGGAGGTGTTCCACCGACTGGTCGATGGGCGACCGGAGCAGGGCCCGGTGTTCAGCGTTGCCAACATCATCAAGCCGGGCAGCTTCGACATGGCGGGTATCGGCGAGCTGGAAACTCCGGCGATCGCCTTTTTCCTGACCCTTCCGGCGCCACTGTCGGCGCTGGATGCCTGGGACACCATGTTGCCGGCCGCGCAACGCATGTCGGAACTTCTGGATGGCGTGGTGCTGGACGAGGAACGCAATGCGCTCGGCCGCCAGCGCATCCAGCACATCCGTGACGAGTTGCGCAGCTATGATCGCCAGCACCAGGCGGTGCCGTTGAGCAAGCCGACGCGCTGGTGATGTTTCTGGTCGCTCCGGCGCACGCTGGAGTCCAGCCCCGGCTTCATGAAACTGGCTCCCGGCGTTCGCCGGGATGACGGCAGGAACCAGGTTCCGCATGGCTTCCACTCGCGATATCTCCGCATCCATCAACCAACTCCGGCGTCGGCTCAACGATGCCAGCCATCGCTACCACGTGCTCGATGATCCAGATATTCCGGATGGCGAATACGACGCGATGCTGCGTGAGCTTGAAGCGCTCGAAGCCGCGCATCCCGGATTCGCCGATCCAAATTCGCCAACCCGACGCGTCGGCGACGCGCCTTCAGGCCGCTTCGACCAGGTTGCACACGCCGCGCCAATGCTGTCGCTCGCAAATGCGTTCAGTGACGGGGAGGTCGCGGATTTCGTGGTCCGCATCGAGAAGGAAACGGGTGATGCGGCTCCGGTATTCTCGTTGGAACCCAAGCTCGATGGGTTGGCGATCAGCCTGCGCTATGAGCAAGGAGCCTTCGTGCGCGGCGCGACCCGCGGTGATGGCGCGACCGGCGAGGATGTCAGCGCCAACCTGCGCACGATACGGTCGATCCCGCTGGCCTTGCGCGGCGATGTCACCGCGATTCCGGCCGTGCTTGAAGTGCGCGGCGAGGTCTACATGCCTCGCGCCGGGTTCGAGGCCTACAACGCCCGTGCCCGCGAAGCCGGCGAGAAGCCATTGGCCAACCCGCGCAACGGCGCGGCCGGCTCGCTTCGCCAATTGGATTCACGGATCACCGCGCAGCGCCCGCTGGCGTTCTACGCCTATGCGCTTGGCGAAACCGATGCGGCGCTGCCAGCGACCCATTCGCAGGTACTGGCGTGGCTGCGCGAGCTCGGTTTCGCGATAAGTCCGTTGGTTGATGTCGCGACCGGCGTCGACGCCATGCTGGCGTATTACGCACGCGTTGGAGCAGCACGCGACGCCTTGCCATACGACATCGATGGCGTGGTCTACAAGCTCGACCGCTTTGACCAGCAGCGCGCCATGGGCTTTGTCTCGCGAGCGCCGCGCTGGGCGATCGCGCACAAGTTCCCTGCTGAGGAAGCGGCAACCACCGTTGAATCGATTGAAGTCAATGTCGGCCGCACTGGCGCAGTCACGCCGTGGGTGCTGATGGCGCCGGTACACGTGGGCGGGGTGACGGTGACCCGCGCGACCTTGCACAACGCCGACCAGATTGCCCGGCTCGACGTGCGCGTCGGTGACAGCGTGATCGTGCGCCGCGCTGGCGACGTGATCCCCGAGGTGGTGCGGGTGATCGAGGATCGACGGCCGCTGGACGCTACCGGCCAGCCCTTGCACCCCCCGTACGAGTTGCCGAAACAGTGCCCGGATTGCGGCTCGGCGGTGGAACGCGAGGAGGGCGAAGTGGTGGCACGTTGCACCGGCGGCTTGGTGTGTCCAGCGCAGCGCAAGCAGGCATTGATTCATTTCGCATCGCGGCGCGCAATCGACATCGACGGCCTCGGCGAGCGTTTGATCGAGGCGCTGGTGGATTTCGGCTACGTGCACGGCATCGCCGACCTGTATGTGCTCGGCGTCGATGATTTCCTGGAGATGAAACGTCGCTCGGATGAGGCTCTGGGTGCGGTCCCGGACACGGTGAAAGCGGGAAAGATCGCGACCAGATGGGCGGAAAACCTGGTCGCGGCGATCGATGCAAGCCGCAGTACCACGCTTGAGCGATTGTTGTTCGCGCTGGGTATCCGCGACGTTGGCGAGAGCACCGCCAGGACGCTTGCGCGATATTTCGGCGCGCTGGCACCGCTGGTGGCAGCTGACGAAGAGCAGTTGAAACAGGTGCCCGATGTCGGCCCGATCGTGGCCGCGCGGATCGCGCACTTCTTCGCCGCGCCACACAATCGCGAGGCCCTCGAGGCCGTGCAGGCGGCTGGCATGCATTGGCCGGAAGGTGCGCCGCAGCGATCTGCCGACGGTCCCTTGGCTGGCAAGACCGTGGTGCTCACCGGGGGACTGTCCGCGATGTCGCGCGACGAGGCCGGCGCAAGGCTTGAAGCACTGGGCGCCAGGGTCGCGGGCAGCGTGTCCAGGAAGACCTCGCTGGTGGTGGCCGGCGAAGCGGCCGGCAGCAAACTGGCCAAGGCGCAGGAACTCGACATCGAAGTCTGGGACGAAGCGGCACTGCTGGCATTCCTGGCGGATCACTCCGGTTGAGCAAGCGCTTTCAGCCCGGCGCCGCGTGGACCGACGGATTCGATGCGGATGCATCATGGACGCCAAGTGCATCGCGCGATGCCCTGCGCCTGCGCGCCTGGCTCAATCGCCTGGTTCGTGAGTTCTTCCATGCGCGTAGCGTGCTGGAAGTGGAAACGCCAGTGCTGTCGCAGGCCGGTAATACCGATCCGAACATCGCCTCCTTCGCGTTGGATTTCAGTGGTCGCACTGATGGCGCGCCGCGCACGCGTTGGCTGCGGACTTCGCCGGAATTCGCGCTCAAGCGGCTGCTGGCGGCGGGCATAGGCGATTGCTATGAGCTCGGCCGCGTGTTCCGCGACGGCGAGGCCGGAAGTCGCCACAACCCTGAATTCAGCATGCTCGAGTGGTATCGCGTTGGCTGGAATCATGCCCAGCTGATCGAGGAAACCGCTGCGCTGGTGCAGGCTGCCTTGGCATTGGTCGGCCGAAACGCGCAGCTGCGTGTGACGCGCTATCGCGACCTGTATCGGGACGCGCTTGGCATCGATCCGTTCACTGCGGATGATGCGACCTTGCGGGCGGCACTCGGTGATGTGCTGATTGATCCGCAAGGCCTGGGGCGTGACGACTGGCTGGACTTGCTGATGACCCATCGCCTGCAGCCTGCATTCAACATCAATGAAATGCACGCGGTGGTCGATTATCCCGCAAGCCAGTGCGCGCTTGCGCGCATCAGGAGCGATGCAGATGGGCACGAGGTCGCGCAGCGGTTCGAGTTGTACCTCGGGCCGCTGGAACTGGCCAATGGGTATCACGAGCTGCTGGATGCAACCGAACAGGCCGCGCGGTTCGCCGACGATATCCGCATGCGCGAGGCACGTGGTGCAAGCATGCCGCCGATGGACGCTCGATTACTGGCCGCATTGGCGTCGGGACTACCGGCTTGCGCAGGTGTTGCGCTTGGCATGGATCGCCTGTTGATGGCGATGCTGGGGACGTCCCGCATCTCCGATGTCCTTTCCTTCGACTTCCCACGGGCGTGACCCGGTTCCTGAATGGGGGCTTTTCGACGAACGGTGGACGCTGGCGTCTTCGCCTTGCGTTAATCCATCGTGATTACAGTAGAAATTGTTGAGGAACAATTTCTCCAGGAGGAAAACCACGATGCGTACATTGACGATCGGCACTGCGATGTTTGGCGCGGTTGTTCTGGCGGCGGCACTGCCTGCGTCCGCAGCGCCGCAATATTACGGCTCCAGCGGCGTCTCAAGCGGTGGCACCATCCGCTGCGAATCCAACGATGGCCGCACCCGGGAGTGCGCAACCGGCGGTGGGCGCGTGGTGCTTGAGAAGCAGATCTCCAGCAGCGCCTGCATCGAGGGTCGCAGTTGGGGGTACAGCCGCAACGGAATCTGGGTGGCCCAGGGTTGTCGTGCGGACTTCCGCGTCGTCGGCAATTACGGCGGGAATTACGACGACCGCTATGGTGCGAACCATGGCGGCAACGGGTACGGCAGTGGCCAGGTGGTGCGGTGCGAGTCCGAGGATGGCCGCAACCGCACGTGCCCGATGGATACCCGCGGCGGGGTGCAGCTGGTGCGCAAGCTTTCCAATGCGGCGTGCATCGAGGGGCGCAACTGGGGCGCCAACCGCGGTGGGGTATGGGTGACCAACGGTTGCAGGGGCGACTTCCGCGGTGGCGGGGGTTATTCCGGGGGCTACTCCGGTGGAAACGGCAATAGCGGCTATTACGGCAACAACTACGGCATCGGCGGCCAGGTCTTTCGATGCGAGTCCCATGACGGGCGTGCCCGCGAATGCGCGGCGAATACACGTGCCGGTGTGCAACTGGTGAAGCAGTTGTCGAGCTCGCCGTGCATCCAGGGCCGCACCTGGGGCTACGGTCGCAATGGGATCTGGGTTGCGCAGGGCTGCCGCGCGGAGTTCCGCGCTTACTGAAGCATCCAGTCCGGGCGAGGCTGAGCATTCAACCGGCGCCCCAGGGGCGCCGGTTTCGTTTCGCGGGATCCGGCTGGCTGCTGGATCCCGCCACAAGCTGCGCGATAATGCGGCAATGAGCAGCCCCATCGATTTCGACCGTTACGACCGCATCCGCCCGATCCGCTGGACCGGCGCGGTCCTTGAACTGCTGGACCAGCGCAAGCTGCCCTTCGTGGTCGAATACCGCAGCTGCGGCAGCAGTGATGACGTGGCGGACGCCATCCATGACCTGACAGTGCGTGGCGCGCCCGCAATCGGGATCGCGGCAGCCTGGGGCGTGGTACTGGCAGCGGGTGGCATTGACGCACCCGATGGTGCGCAAGCCGCAAACGCGCTGACACCTGCGCTGGAGCGCCTCATTGCCGCACGGCCAACCGCGGTCAATCTGGCTTGGGCATTGGCGCGCATGCGCAAGGCTTTGGGCGAAGCGGGGCCCGATTGGCGCGACGTCCTCGAACGCGAAGCGCGGGCAATTGAAACCGAAGACCTGGCCGCCAACCGCACGATGGGCAGCCTCGGCGCGGCATTGCTGGAAACCGGAAGCGGTGTATTGACCCACTGCAATACCGGTTCGCTGGCCACGGCGGGTTTCGGTACGGCGCTTGGCGTGATCCGTGCAGGCGTGGCAGAAGGCCGGATCGAGCGCGTGTTCGCGGGCGAAACCCGGCCATGGCTGCAGGGCGCGCGGCTGACCGTGTGGGAACTCCAGCAGGACGGCATCGATGCGACCTTGATTGCCGATGCCGCGGCCTCGCACCTGTTGAAGACGGGCCAGGTGCAGTGGGTCGTGGTCGGCGCCGACCGCATCTGCGCCAATGGCGATGTCGCCAACAAGATCGGCACCTACCAACTCGCGATCTCGGCCCGCCACCACGGGGTGAAGTTCATGGTCGTCGCACCCTCGTCCACGGTCGACATGGGCACGCCGTCGGGCGATGTGATCGAGATCGAGGAGCGGGATCCGGCAGAACTTCACGGCGTCGGCGGCAGCCGCACAGTGGCTGAGGGCATCACTGCGTGGAACCCGGTATTCGATGTCACACCGCACGCGTTGATCGATGCGATCGTGACCGAGAAAGGCGTAGTTGAGCGGCCGGATGAAGCCTCGATGGGCGCACTGTTCAAAGCCTGAAACTCGTTGCCCTGATCCCCAGGAAAGCGGGGATTCCACGGTTGATCCAGGCGATTGAACAGCCAGGGCTGGATCCCGGTTTTCGCCCGCATCACGGATCTGTTGCCGACATCACCCGCCGGCGCTTACGCGGGCTGGAAGAAGTCCGCTAACTAGTTGATTCTTCGTGACAATACGGGGTGCTTTTGAGCGTCTCGAATGCTACAATTTCACATTGCTGAAACTCCCTTCTGGACGCCTGTGCGGACCGCATGTCGCAGGTCCCGCGTGGGCACCGAATAACGCACGACTAGACGCAGGAAAATGGATCACTGATGGCAGAGCTCGCCAAGGAAATCATCCCCGTCAATCTGGAAGACGAGATGCGCCGCAGTTACCTGGATTACGCCATGAGCGTGATCGTGGGTCGCGCCCTGCCGGATGTCCGCGATGGCCTGAAGCCGGTACACCGGCGCGTGTTGTTCGCCATGCACGAACTCGGCGCGCACAGCAACAAGCCTTACTACAAGTCCGCGCGTATCGTCGGTGACGTGATCGGCAAGTACCACCCGCATGGCGACCAGTCGGTGTACGACACCCTGGTGCGCATGGCGCAACCGTTCTCGCTTCGCTACCTGCTGGTCGACGGGCAGGGCAACTTCGGTTCGGTCGATGGCGACTCCGCAGCAGCGATGCGTTACACCGAAGCACGCATGGCGCGCCTGACTCACGAGTTGATGGCTGACATCGACAAGGAAACGGTCAACTTCCAGCTTAATTACGACGAGAAGGAGTTCGAGCCGACGGTCATGCCGACCCGGTTCCCGAACCTGCTGGTGAACGGTTCGGCCGGTATCGCGGTGGGCATGGCGACCAACATCCCGCCACACAACCTGACCGAAGTTGTGAAGGCGCTATTGGCGCTGATCGACGATCCCGAGATCGACATCGACGGGCTGATGGAACACATCCCCGGTCCGGACTTCCCGACCGCGGGCATCATCAATGGCGTCGGCGGCATCCACGTGGCGTATCGCACCGGCCGTGGCCGGGTGCGGATGCGCGCGCGCGCCGAAATCGAAGTGGCCGACAATGGCCGCGAGGCGATCGCGGTCAGCGAGATCCCTTACCAGGTCAACAAGGCTCGGCTGATCGAGAAGATCGCCGAGCTGGTCAAGGAAAAGAAGCTCGAGGGGATCAGCGAGCTGCGCGACGAGTCCGACAAGGACGGCATGCGCATCTACATCGAGATCAAGCGCGGCGAATCCGCCGACGTGGTGCTGAACAACCTGTACCAGCAGACCCAGATGGAGTCGACGTTCGGCATCAACATGGTGGCGCTGGTCGATGGCCGCCCGCAGCTGCTGAACCTCAAGCAGATCCTGCAGGCGTTCGTGCGCCACCGCCGCGAAGTGGTGACCCGCCGCACCATCTTCGAGCTTCGCAAGGCCCGCGCCCGCGCGCACATCCTGGAAGGCCTGACGGTCGCGCTCGCCAACATCGACGAGATGATCGAGCTGATCAAGACCTCGGCGAACCCCAACGAGGCGCGAGAGCGCATGCTGGCGCAGACTTGGGAAGCAGGCCTTGTCGGTGCGTTGCTGGCCGGCGCAGGCGCCGAGGCATCGCGCCCGGAAGACCTGCCAAAGGGCGTGGGACTGGTGGACGGTCCTGCATCTGAAATGCGGTATCAGCTGACCGAGACCCAGGCCCAGCAAATCCTCGAAATGCGCCTGCATCGCCTCACAGGGCTGGAACAGGAAAAGCTGACAGAGGAGTATCGGCAACTGCTGGAAGAGATCCGCGCCCTGATCCTGATTCTTGAGAACCCCGATGAACTTCTCAGGGTGATCCGTGAGGAACTCCATGCCGTCAAGGACGAGTTCGGCGACGCGCGCCGCAGCGAGATCCGCGCCAGCGAAGAAGACCTGGACATCCTCGACCTGATCGCTCCGGAAGACGTGGTGGTGACCCTTTCGCATTCCGGCTATGCCAAGCGCCAACCTGTCAGCGCCTATCGCGCACAACGCCGCGGTGGGCGTGGCCGCAGTGCGGCATCGACCAAGGACGAGGATTTCATCGATCAGCTGTGGCTGGTCAATACCCATGACACCTTGCTGACGTTCACCAGTGCCGGCCGCGTGTTCTGGCTGCCGGTGTATCAGTTGCCGGATGCTGGCCCGAATGCGCGCGGTCGCCCGATCATCAACTGGATCCCGCTGGAGCCTGGCGAGCAGGTGCAAGCCGTGTTGCCGGTGCGCGAATATGACGGCGGCCAGTTCGTGTTCTTCGCGACCCGCAACGGCAGGGTCAAGAAGACGCCGTTGACCGAATATGCCTATCGGCTGCAGCGCGGCAAGATCGCGATCAACCTGGACGAGGGCGATGCCCTGGTCGGGGTGGCGCTGACCGATGGCAAGCGAGATGTGATGCTGTTCGCCAGCAACGGCAAGACGGTGCGCTTCGGCGAGGATCGCGTGCGTTCGATGGGCCGCACGGCCACCGGCGTGCGTGGCATTCGGCTGGTCAAGGGCGAGGAGGTGGTGAGCCTGATCGTTGCCGAGTCGGCTGGAGGTGTCGAGTTCGACGGCGACGACGATGCACCAGAAGAAGTGATCGACACCAGTCTCCATATAGTGGAATCGACGGATGTCGGCCATGACGCAGTCGCCTACATCCTGACCGCCACGGAGAAGGGCTACGGCAAGCGCACGCCGCTGTCGGAATATCCGCGCAAGGGGCGCGGCACCCAGGGCGTGATTGGCATCCAGACCACCGAGCGCAACGGCAAGCTGGTCGGCGCGGTCATGCTGGGCGGCAACGACGAGGTGTTGCTGATTTCCGATGGCGGCACCCTCGTGCGCACGCGCGCTTCCGAAATTTCCCGGGTGGGCCGAAACACCCAGGGTGTGACCCTGATCCGCCTGTCCAAGGGCGAGACGCTGCAGGCGGTGGAACGCCTTGACGGCGCGCTGGTCGAGGACACGGAAGAGACTGCGAGCGACATAGCGCTGGGTGATGTCGGGCAGGACACGCCTCCGGACATCTGAGCAACACCATCCACCCAGACAAGGGCCCGGCAGAATGCCGGGCTTCTTGTTTGCGAAGTGCGGATTGGTGCGGCGCGGGCCGCGTCGTGCGTCGATGCGCGTCCTATACTGAAAACATGCCTTGTCCGGATGGAGCCGAGATGCGTACCCGATGCAACGAGACTGGAAATCCGATCTCGAGCGTATTTCGCACGGGATTGATGCTGTTTTTGGCGTTGTCATTGGCGACCGGACTGGCCGCTTGCAAGCGTAACCAGGTCGGGCAATTGCCTGAGAGCAGCGGCGAAGCGATCCAGGCAACGCGGGAGGCGGTCAAGGGTTTCGGCGTGGTCCGTAGCTATCCGGACCAGGGCCGGGACTCGTTGGCCATTGCGGTGGAGTTTTCGCGTCCGCTGGTCGGCACTCAGGATTTCGACAAGCTGCTGACCTTCGATCGTGCTGCCAGCAACCAGAAGAGCAGCTGGACCCTTGATGACAACGGCAGAATCCTGCGCTTTCCCTACGTTGAACCGAACCAGACCTACACGCTGACCGTCTCAGGCGCGTTGACCGCGGCCGACGGCAGCAGGCTCGTCCAGGACGTCGAGCTGAAGGTGTTCACTGGCGAATTGGAACCCGCCGTCGGTTTCGCCTCGCAGGGCAGCGTATTGCCGGCGAAGGATTCGCGAGGCCTGCCGGTGGTCTCCATCAACGTGGCCGAGGTCGATGTGGAGTTCATGCGCGTGCGCGAAGCGTCGTTGCCACGGTTCTTTGCCGAGTACCAGCGCGGTGGACGCCGCGGCAGCTGGGAACTGGATCCGTCCTGGTACGACGCCGAAGACAAGGACAGCCGTCCTCCGATCTCCAAGTTGGCAGAACCCGTCTACGTCAATCGCTTTGTACTGGGCGGCGCGCGCAACGAGCGGGTGCTCACCTATCTGCCGATCCAGGACATCGCCGAACTGCAGCAGCCAGGCCTGTATTTCGCGGTGATGAAGAAGGCCGGGGCATTCAAGGACGAATTCGACACCGCGTTCTTCAGCGTCAGTGACATCGGCCTGCATGTGCGCGCCTACAAGGACAAGCTCTTCGTGCACACGGCGTCCCTGCAGGACGGTGTCGCACTGGCCAATGCGGAATTGCGGGTGCTGGATGCGCGTGGCGAGCCGGTGTTCAAGGGCAAGACCGATGCCAACGGCAACGCGATGCTGGACTACACGCTGGATGCGGCGCATGTGCTTACCGCCTCGCGCGGCAAGGATATCTCGATGGTGCCGTTCAACCAACCGGCGCTGGATTTGTCCGAATTCGCGGTCAGCGGCCGCGAGCAGGCCTGGTTCGACGTGTTCGCATGGTCGGGACGTGACCTGTATCGCCCCGGTGAAACCGTGCGTGTGTCCGCGCTGCTACGCGACAACGACGGCATGCCGGTCGCGATGAAGAATGGCAAGTCGCAGTCCTTGTTCGTTCGGC
Source organism: Lysobacterales bacterium (assembly GCA_038323895.1). Classification (GTDB taxonomy): domain Bacteria; phylum Pseudomonadota; class Gammaproteobacteria; order Xanthomonadales; family Xanthomonadaceae; genus Thermomonas. Next base: position 63,602 of record JBBQHK010000001.1, read on the forward strand.
TCAAGCAACCCGATGGCAAGACTTTCGTCGAATCCCGGGTCGAGCCAGGCGCAATGGGTTATTTCCGCTTCGAGAAGACCATTCCGGTGGAAGCACCGACCGGCAAGTGGCAGGTTGAATTCCGCACCGACCCGGCCAGCAAGGAAGCCGTGCAGGGCATGTCACTGCGCATCGAAGAGTTCCTGCCCGAACGCATGAAGCTGGACCTCGCTGGGGCCGATCCGGTGCTGCATCCGGGCGAACCGTTCCGCCTGCGTGCGACCGGCGCCTATCTGTATGGCGCACCGGCGGCGGGCAACCGGTTCACCGCCAAGCTCGCCGTGATCGTCGATCAGCACCCGTTGGATCATCTCGTCGCGGGGCAGGCCAAGGGCTGGTTCTTTGGTGATCCCACAGTGCATCTGCCGCGCGAAGCCAAGGACGTGATCGACGCCACCCTGGATGCACAGGGCAGGCTTGAACAGGACATCGCGCTGCCCGCGGAAGTGAAAGGCAATACGCCGGTCAAGGCTATCGTGTCCGGGAGCCTGTACGAATCCGGCGGCCGCAGCGTCAATCGCAGCGTAGAGCGTGTGTTGTGGCCGGCCGATGCACTGGTCGGCGTGCGTCCGCTGTTTGACGATGCGGATGGCGCCGATGCCAACGCCAATGCACGCTTCGAGTTGATGCGCTTCGCCTCCGACGGCACGCCGAGGCCAGCCAAGGGCATGAAGGTCACGCTCGTACGCGAGCATCGCGATTACCACTGGAGCCATGACGACGACACCGGCTGGGACTACGACTTCACCCGTCGTTTCGAGAACGTGCAGGCGATGACGCTAGACGTCGGCACGACGGTGTCGCGTTTCAATGTCCCGGTGGAATGGGGTGAATACCGCATCGATGTGTATGACCCGACCACCAAGCTGACGATGCGCTATCCGTTCCGCGCCGGCTGGGGTTGGGATGATGCCAACCGTGGCCTGGATGCGCGCCCCGACAAGGTCAAGCTGGCGCTGGACAAGACCGCGTACCGGGCAGGCGACACCCTGAAGGCGACGCTGACCCCGCCGCACGCCGGCAAGGGGCTGGTCATGGTGGAAAGCGACCGAATGCTGTTCGTGCAGGCGGTCGACGTGAAGCCGGGCACCGTGATCGAGATCCCGGTGACCAAGGATTGGGAACGTCATGACGTGTATGTCACCGCGCTGGTGTTCCGTGGTGGCAGTGCGGTGAGCAAGATCACCCCGGCGCGTGCGGTGGGCGTGGCCTTCGTGCCGATGGACCGGCGCGAGCGGCAAGTCGCGGTTGGCCTGGCGGTCAAGTCGCTGGTGCGACCGGAACAACCACTGCACGTCACCGTCAGCGTGCCGGCACTGGCAGGCAAGAAAGCCTACGCCACGATCTCCGCGGTTGATGTCGGCATCCTCAACATCACCCGTTTCCCGGTGCCGGATGCGAACAAGCATTTCTTCGCGCAGCGCCGGCTTGGCATCGATGCCTATGATATCTACGGTCGGGTGATCGAGAGTTTCGAGGGTGGCATCGCCAGGATCCGATTTGGCGGCGATATGCCGTTGGCGGCATTGCCGCAGGCGAGACGCCCGACCGCGCGGGTGCAGACGGTGGACCTGTTCGCCGGGCCGGTCGCACTTGATGCGAAGGGCAATGCAACAGTGGCGCTCAACGTGCCCGAATTCAACGGCACGCTGCGCGTCTCGACGCTGGTGTTCTCAGACACGCAGTACGGCAATCGTGATGCCGAAACCGTGGTGCGCGCGCCGATCGTGGCCGAAGCCAGCATGCCGCGGGTGATGGCGCCCGGCGATCGCGCCACGGTGACGCTGGACATCACCAACTTCACCGGCCGCGCCGGCGAATTCAAGGTGAAGGTGGACGGCATCGGTCCGGCATCGGTAGCCGACGGCAGCCGTTCGCTCAAGCTCGCAGCCAAGGCCAAGTCGACCGTGAGCTTCCCGTTGGCTGCGCAGGAGGGTTATAGCGTCGCGCAAGTGCGGGTACGGGTCGATGGAAATGGCGAAAAGGTGGATCGCAAGTACGACCTGCCGGTGCGTCCGGCGTGGCCTTCGGTGCTGCGCTCGCGCACGCAGGTGCTGGGCGAGGGCGGGACGGTCAGTTTTTCCGCTGATTTCGCCGAAGGGCTGATGCCGGGGTCGGTCAGCGCACGCATGCTGGTGAGTGCCGCGCCGCCGCTGCCGATTGCCGCCGCATTGAAGGGTGCGCTGGATTACCCCTATGGCTGCGCCGAACAGACCACCAGCAAGGGTTACGCCGCGCTGGAACTGGATGCGGCCACCGCCAGGCAATTCGGCATCACCGGGCTGGATGCCGGCAAGCGGCGTGCGCGCATGGACGGTGCGTTCGGGCGGCTGGCTTCGATGCAGGTGTCGTCCGGGCATTTCTCGATGTGGGGTGATGACGACTACGTCGATCCCGCATTGACCCCGTACATCGTCGAGTTTCTGCTGGATGCGCGGGAGGGTGGCTTCGCCATTCCCGATGCTGTGCTGCAAAAAGCCTTGCAGCGGCTCAGCGAGGACCTGCTGGCCGGCGGCCATGAGTTCTACGGTCGCGACCAGCGCGAGTACTTGAAGTTCGCCTACCAGGCTCACGCAGGCTATGTGCTGGCGCGTGTCAATCGGGCACCACTGGGCACCTTGCGCGCGTTGTACGACAATGACCGCAAGAAGGCGCTCAAGGGCTTGCCGCTGGTACACCTGGGACTGGCGTTGGCCATGCAGGGCGACAAGACGCGCGGGGAAAAATCCATCGCAGATGGCTTCGCGTTCAAGGGTGACCGCGTTGGCTATCTCGGTGATTACGGCAGCCCGATCCGCGACCTCGCGCTGATGATCGCGCTGACCCATGAGCGTGGGTACGCCAAGCCGGCCTTCGATGCGCAGGTCATCGACCTGGGTCGTGAGCTTGACGCACGGCGCCAGGCGTCGTGGTTCCATCTCAGCACCCAGGAGCAGATCGCGATCGCGCGGCTCGGCAAGGCGCTGCTGGCAGACCAGAAGAAACTGGTAACGGGCAAGTACGTCGCTGGTGGCGTCGAGGAAACCATCGATGCCGCGAAGACGTTCGGTCGTACTTTCGACTACGCCACGTTGGCGAGCGGCGTGCGTTTCGTGCCGAGCGGCGAGCCGCCGTTCTATGCCAGCCTGGACGTGGCCGGCGTGCCGCGCAGTGCGCCGGCGCCGGATGCCAGCGTGATCAAGGTCGAGCGCGAGTTGTTCGGTACCGACGGCACGCCGTGGACGCCGCGGCCACTGAAGGAGGGCGAAGCGCTGATCGTCCGGGTCACCATCACCGCCGACCGCGACATGCCGGATGCGCTGCTCACCGATTTGTTGCCGGCTGGCCTGGAGATCGAGAACTTCAACCTGGGCGATGGCAAGCAAGGGGCCGAGATCGTGGTGGACGGTATCAACATCAGCGACCGTTCCAGCGAAGCCGAAGTGCGCCATGAAGAGTTCCGCGATGATCGCTACATCGCAGCATTGAAGCTCGGCGCCGGCAGCAAGGCCCGCGTGTTCTACCTGGTGCGCGCCGTGACGCCGGGAACCTACACCGCACCGCCTCCGCTGGTGGAGGACATGTACCGGCCGACCCTGCGCGGCGTAGGCAAGTCTGTACCGGCCAGTATTACGGTGGTGCAGCCATGACGTCGCTCCCTTCTCCCGCGGCGGCGCCCTCGGGCGTGCAGAGCTGAGAAGGTGTCCGAAGGACGGATGAGGGTGTGCTCAGCGATATCGAATAAGCGACCCTCTCCCCAGCCCTCTCAGCTCTGCACACCCTACGGGCGCCGCAGCGGGAAAGGGAGCAAAACACTGCTTCTGTTGCCCTGGCTACGCTGGGGCACGGTGGCAATCCTGTCGACGTTGTTACTGCTCGATGTCGTTTTTCCATTGCCATTACCAAAGGGCGGTGATGCCAGCACGCTGGTGACAGCGCGCGACGGCAGTCCGTTGCGTGCGTTCGCCGATCGCAATGGCGTGTGGCGGTACCCCACCACGCCGGATGAGGTATCGCCGCTCTACACGCAGGCCCTGCTGGGATATGAGGATCGCTGGTTCTGGCGACATCCCGGCATCAACCCGGTCGCGCTGTTGCGCGCCGGCGTGCAGATGCTTGGCAGCCGGCGGGTCGTGTCCGGTGGTTCGACTTTGACCATGCAGGTCGCGCGGATCATCGACCCCGACCTGCATGGCATGCGCACCCGCACGCCATGGGGAAAGCTGCGGCAGCTCCTGCGCGCGCTGCAACTGGAAGCGCATCTGTCCAAGCATCGAATCCTGTCGATCTACCTGCAGCGCGCGCCATTCGGCGGCACGATTGAAGGGGTGGAAGCGGCCAGTTGGGCCTACCTCGGCAAGTCATCGAAGCGCTTGTCGCATGCCGAAGCGGGATTGCTTGCGGTGCTGCCGCAGGCCCCCAGCCGGCTGCGACCGGACCGTTCGCCGGATGCCGCGCGCAAGGCTCGCGACAAATTGCTGGCGCGAATGCAGGCCAATGGGATCTGGACCCGCGCGCAGGTCGAGGATGCACGCATCGAGACAGTGGTGTCGCGCCAGCTGCGTCCGCCAATGAGCGCTGCCCTGCTGGCGCAACGCCTGCATGCCAGGCAACCGAAAGCAGGTCGGATCGTGTCAACCGTGGATGCGCCGTTGCAACGTGCGCTGGAGGAGCGTGTCGCCACGTATTTTTCCAACTTGCCGCCGCGCACGTCGGCTGCCTTGCTGGTCGTGGACAACGCCAGCCTGGAAGCGCGCGCGTACGTGGGTTCAGTGGCTTTCGGCGACAAGCAGCGGTTGGGGCATGTCGACATGGTCCAAGCCTGGCGCTCGCCGGGATCGACGCTAAAACCATTCCTCTACGGGATGGCGCTTGATGCTGGCCTGGTCCATTCCGAAAGCCTGCTGGTGGACGCGCCGCAGTCGTTTGGTGGTTATCGACCCTCGAACTTCGACGCTGCCTTCAATGGTCCGGTTGGCGTGGCGAGCGCGTTGCGGCTATCGCTCAACGTGCCCGCCGTCGATTTGCTGGACCGGGTCGGCCCGGCCCGCTTCGCAGCCCGGCTGGAACATGCCGGAATCACGCTGAAATTCCCGCGTGGCGCTGCGCCGAACCTGTCGATGATTCTTGGCGGCACCGGCGCGCGGCTTGAAGACCTGGTTGGCGCGTTTGCGTCTCTGCATCGCGAAGGCATCGCCGGGCACATCCGCTACACGCCGGACGATCCGCGGGTGGAGCGCAGGTTGCTGTCGCCGGGTGCGGCTTGGATCGTGCGCGAAATCCTGGCCACCAATCCGCGTCCAGGCGAGGGCGTGGATACCTTCGACACAGGCCGGCGTCCACGCGTGGGGTGGAAAACCGGCACCAGTTACGGGTTTCGCGATGCCTGGGCGATCGGTGGCACCCGCCGCTACACGGTCGGGGTATGGGTTGGCCGTCCCGACGGCACGCCGTTGCCGGGCCAGTACGGCGCGGTGACCGCGCTGCCATTGATGTTCGAGGTGATCGACAGCCTGCCGCGCCAAGCCGGCGATAGCGCACGCATGTCGATGCCGGCCAGCGTGTTGGAAACCGAAGTGTGTTGGCCTTTGGGCATTGCCGCCGCCTCGCAGCCAGGGACCCTGTGCCAGAAGCGCATGCTGGCGTGGACGCTGGACGGTGCGGTGCCGCCCACGTTTGCAGAACGCGACGCGCGGCTCTGGAACGTCGGCATCGAACGCTTCGATGTGGATGCGAAGACGGGCAAGCGGCTGTCGGCGGAGTGCGGCTTGCCGCACGAGGCAAATTCAATGCAGATTGCGCGCTGGCCGGCGCTGGCGTCGCCGTGGCTGCCCGCTGCGTGGCGCAAGGCGTCACAGCTGCCGCCGCTGGCCGCAGACTGCCGAGAAGATGGCCGTGAGGCCAATGAGTCGCTGCGGATAGACGGCCTCAACGATGGCGCGACGCTGCTACCCCCGCCAGGCAGCATCGGTGGCGTACGCTTGTCGCTGCGCGCACTGGGCACCGGTTCACGCGTGCAGTGGCTGCTGGATGGCCGCTGGATCGGTCAAAGCGAGGGCGCCGGCTCGCTGGTGCATGCGTTTGACACGCCGGGTTCACATGAATTGACTGCGCTGGCGGATAGCGGTGCGTGGCATGCAGTGCGGTTCCGGCTGATGGAGACCGCACCGTAGGATGTGCAGGGTCTGGGTTTGACATCACCTGCACGCGTCGCTCAGTCGAGATTAGCCAGCACGTGCTCCGCCGCGGAAACCCTGAACTCGCCCGGGGCTTCGACGAAAGCCTGCTTGACGACGCCGTCTTCGACATAGAGCGCGAAACGTTTGCTGCGTGTGCCCATGCCAAAGGCGCTGGCGTCCATCTGCAGGCCCAGCGCTCGGGTGAAATCGCCATTGCCATCGGACAGCATGCGCAGGCCTTCCGGCACATGCTGGCTCTCGCCCCAGGCGTCCATCACGAAGGGGTCATTCATTGCCATGCACGCCACGTTGATGCCACGCCGTTTGAACTCGTCGTGGTGCTCCACGAAACCTGGAAGGTGGCGTTCCGAACAGGTCGGGGTGAACGCGCCTGGCACCGCGAACAGCACGGTCTTGTTGCCGTCGAACAGGGTGATCGTGTCGACTTTCTGCACACCGTCATGGACGTACTGGAGGACGGCTTCCGGAACGCGTTCGCCTGGCTGGATCGACATGGAGTTTCCTTGTGGTGATGGCGCATGGGATGAGTGAAGGAGTCTAAACCTTGGGATGTGGTGGATCGGTTAACCTTTCAAGGTTGATTTTCAAGAGGCGCCAACGAGGAAACATGGAATTCAAGGACTACTACCAGACACTGGGTGTGGAACCCAGTTCAGGCGATGCGGAAATCAAGACCGCATACCGCCGGATGGCGCGCAAATACCATCCCGATGTCAGCAAGGAGGTGGGCGCCGAGGACAGGTTCAAGGCAGTCAACGAGGCCTATGAGGCGCTGCGCGACCCTGCCAAGCGCAAGGCCTACGATCAGGTGCGGGCGGGCGGTTACCGGCGGGGCGATCAGGTGCGCCAACCGCAGGGGGGGTTCCATCACGGGCAGGGCGGGCAACCTGATTTCGACGAGATTTTCGCCGGCGGCGGTGCCGGGGGTGGATTCAGCGATTTCTTCGAAAGCATGTTCGGTCAACAGCGTGCGGGGGGCGCGCCGCGTGGCCCGCAGGCGCGGGGTCCGGCTGGCGGTGGCATCACCCGCGCCAAGCTGGCGGTGCCGCTGGAGTCGATCTATACCGGCGGCAGCGTTCGCATCGGCGTCAACGGACGCACATTGGACGTCGGCGTGCCCAAAGGCATCAAGCCGGGCCAATCGATTCGTCTGGCGCGGCAGGGCAACGGCGGCGGTGACTTGCTGCTGGAAATCGAATACGCGGCGCATCCGCAATTCGAAGTCGATGGCCGCAACATCATCCATATCCTGCCGGTCGCGCCGTGGGAAGCGGCCTTGGGCGCTACCATCAGCGTGCCGACGTTGGGCGGTGCGGTGGAATTGAAGATCCCGGCCGATTCGGAGTCTGGTCGCAAGCTGCGCTTGCGCGGGCGCGGTTTGCCTGCAGGCGCAACAGGCGCTGATGGTGACCAGATCGTGGAACTGGAAATTCTGGCGCCTCGCGCGCACGACGATGCCCAGCGCGAGGCCTATGTGCAGATGCGCGATGCGTTCGGGAGCAGTTGGCGGCGCGAGTGACCAGGAAACCCAAGCAGCCTGGCGGCGGACCTGCATACGCCTGTCGGGATGCAAACCGGCTGGCAAGGTGACAACCGCGCGCTGAGGTCAGGCGGCGCTTGGGTCTCCGCCCAGGTACTGCGCGATCAGCTCGGACAGCTCGGATTCGCTGAAAGGTTTCGTGATGTAGGCCTTGGCACCCTGGCGCATGCCCCACACACGATCGGTGTCCTGGTCCTTGGTGGTGACCAGGATGACCGGGATGTGCTTGGTGGTGGCCTCGCGGGTGATCGAGCGGGTCGCCTGGAAGCCGTTAAGGTTGGGCATCACCACGTCCATCAGGATCAGGTCGGGAATTTCGCGCTTCGCCGCTTCCACGCCGGCCGCACCGTCCTCGGCGGTCAGTGCGTCATGGCCGAGTTTCTCGACGATGCGGCGGATGCCCATCAGCTGCGAGGGCGAATCGTCGACGATCAGGATGCGTGCCATTTGGATTCCCGGTGGTTGCCCGTCGATTGTAGCGGTCGGCGCGGCGCCCGCAAGCAGGTCGTGATGATTATTGGATGCGGACCACGGTGCGCCCCTGCGATCTGCCGTCCAACATGGTCGCAAACACCTCATGCAGGCCTTCCAGCCCGATCTCGCGCGTGCAGATTGCATCCAGTGTGGCCGGCTTCCAATCGTTGGCCAGGCGGCGCCAGACTTCGTCGCGTATATCGCGCGCGGTACCGGCCGAGGCCACGCCCAGCAGCGAGACGCCGCGGATGATGAACGGCATGACCGTTGCATCGAGTTGGGCCGATGCGGCAAGCCCGGCGCTGGCGACGTTGCCATAAGGCGCGGTCTGCGCCAGCAGGCTGGTCAGCATCGGCCCGCCGACATTGTCCAGGCCTCCACCAAAACGCGCTGTTTCCATGGGTCGCGTGGTCGAGAGTGCATCGCGTGGCAGCACAATTTCCGCGCCAAGTGACTTGAGATAGGCCTCGTGCTCGGGTTTGCCACTGATCGCATGCACCTTGAAGCCGGCCTTGGCGAAAATGGCGATCGCCAGTGAACCCACGCCACCCGTCGCGCCAGTCACTGCTAGCGGGCCGAGTTCGGGCGATTGCCGATTTTCGACCATGCGCAGCAGCGCCAAGGCCGCAGTGAAGCCTGCGGTACCCAGGATCATGGATTCGCGCAGGCTCAAACCGACTGGCAAGGGAATGACCCAACGCGCGTCCACCCGCGCGATTTCGCTGTAGCCGCCGTCGCGGGTTTCCGACAGGCCGCTGCCCGTCACCAAGACTGCATCGCCTTCCTTGAACGCGGCGTCGCGTGACTGCAGGACATGTCCGGCGACATCAATACCGCCCACCAGCGGGAACCGGCGCAGGATCCTGCCCTTGCCGGTGCCAGCCAGTGCGTCCTTGAAATTGACCGACGAGTAGGCAGTGCGGATCACCACCTCGCCGGGATTGAGGTCGTCAATTGACAAGGTTTCGATGCCGCTGCTGTAACCATCCGCATCGTCATGGATGCGGAATGCGCGAAATTCTTCAGGCTGATTCATAGATCCTCCGTTGTCAGCTTGAGCTGGCTGCGCCGCTTCTCGTCCAGCCATTTGTCGGCTTGCGCCGGCACATAGTTGCGCATCCATTCGAGCACCGTGTCGATGTCGTCGCCATGCCACAGGTCCTGGCGCTGTTCTGCGTGGAGAAAGCGTTCGCGCACCATGCTGTCAAGCATCGTCATCAACGGCTGCCAGAAGCCGCCTACGTCCAGGAACGCACAAGGCTTCCTGCCGAGTCCGAGCTGGCGCCACGTCAGCATTTCGAACATTTCGTCCAGCGTGCCGAAGCCGCCGGGCAGGGCGACAAAGCCATCGGCCAGCTCGAACATTCGCGCCTTGCGGGTGTGCATCGAGTCCACCACTTCAAGACGGGTCACGCCGCGGTGCGCGACTTCCCAATCGACCAGTTGTTGCGGGATCACGCCAATCACCTGGCCATTGCTGGTGAGCACCGCGTCGGCGACGATTCCCATCAGCCCCACATTGCCGCCGCCATACACCAGTGCGATCCCCTCGGCTGCCAGCCGCTCGCCCAGCGCCCGAGCCTGCGCCGCGTAAGCGGGGTTACTGCCGCTGTTGGAACCGCAGTACACGCAGATTGTTCTCACGCCGCTGTCCTCAGCTGGCCCAGCAGGTATTGCGCAGCGCTCATTCCCGCGAATGCCGACACGCCGGCCAACGCGAAACACCACCATGGTTGCCAGCCCTGCTTGAGGGAAAAGCTGAGGACCGGGAAGAACGCCAAGCCTCCCAGCACGAACCAGAAGATGTCCATCGACATCGTGGCGACGCGCTGAACGTCGTGGGTCTCGACATACAACCAGCCCAGCACAAGCAACGACGTGACTGGCAGGGCCGCGACGAGCGCGCCGAGGAAACCGGGACGCTTTGACAGCATCGATGCAGTCAACACCAGTGCGATGGTGATGGCGAGCTTGATCAGGAATTGCAGGTTCATCGAGCGATTATCGCCCGCCTGCTACGGAAACGGCGTGCCAGTGGCGAGCCGTCATTGATGGTCCGTCATTTCACAAGGCGAACATTAGTTCGCTTTGTGAATCGCCCGCTTGTGCACCGCCATCGCCGCATCGTGCACGGCTTCGGACAGGCTCGGGTGTGCGTGGCAGATCCGTGCCAGGTCGTCGGCGCTGCCCTTGAACTCCATGGTCAGCACGCCTTCGTGCACGAGTTCGGAGACATTCGCGCCGACCAGGTGCATGCCCAGCACCGTGTCGGTCTCGGCATGCGCCAGCACCTTCACGAAGCCGGCGGGCTCGGCCATCGCCACCGCGCGGCCAACCGCCGCGAACGGGAAGCTGCCGGCCTTGTATGGGATGCCCTCGGCCTTGAGCTGTTCTTCGGTCCTGCCGACCCAGGCGAGTTCCGGTTCGGTGTAGATCACCCACGGAATAGTCTCGTAATTGACGTGGCCGGGCAGGCCGGCGATCAGTTCGGCCACCGCGATGCCTTCCTCGAAGCCCTTGTGCGCCAGCATCGGGCCGCGTACGCAGTCGCCGACCGCCCACACACCATCGACGCCGGTGTGGCAATGCACGTCAACCTCGACCATTCCACGCGCATCCAGATTCACGCCGGTGCCATCGGCCAGCAATCCCCTGGTCGCAGCACGGCGGCCGACGGCTACCAGCAGCTTGTCGACGACCAGGACCTGGTCGGCGTTGCCGTCGTTGTAGGTGACATGCACACCGTCTTTCTTGATCTCGGTCTTGCTGACCTTGCAGCCCAGCTTGATGTCCAGGCCCTGCTTCTTGAATTCACGCCCGGCGACCTTTGCCGCTTCTGCATCGGCGCCGGCCAGGAAGGTGGGCAATGCTTCCAGGATCGTGACCTTGGCGCCCAGGCGGTTCCACACGCTGCCCAGTTCCAGTCCAATCACGCCCGCGCCGATCACGCCAAGCCGCTTCGGGGTGGATTCGAAATCAAGCGCGCCGACGTTGTCGACGATGTGCTCGCCGAATCTGGCGAAAGGCAGCTCGATCGAATCCGAACCGGCAGCGATGATGACGTTGGTGCCCTTCAGTGAAACCGTGCTGCCGTCGTGTTGCTTCACGCTCACGACATTCCCCGGCTGCAGCTGCCCGAAACCGTAGAACGGCGTGATCTTGTTGGCCTTGAACAGGGCGGCAATTCCGCCGGTGAACTGCTTCACGATCTTGTCCTTGCGACCGATCATGGTCGGCACGTCCATGCTTGCGTCGTCGAAGCTGATGCCGTGCTGGTCGAAGATGTGGCCCATGTTCCAGAACTGCCGGCTGGAATCGAGCAGTGCCTTCGACGGAATGCAGCCAACGCGCAAGCAGGTGCCACCGAGCGCCGGCTTGCCGTCCTTGCCAACGCCCGCATCGATGCAGGCGACCTTCATGCCCAGCTGTGCGGCACGGATGGCAGCGTGGTAACCGGCCGGGCCGCCACCGATGACGACGACATCGAACTCCTGGGTATCGCTCATTTGCGGTGTCCTTTTTTCCTTCCCGCGCTGGCGGGAGAAGGTGGCGCGAAGCGCCGGATGAGGGTGGGATGCAAGTTCGTGCGAACGACACCCTCACCCCAACCCTCTTCAGCTTTGCACCCCTGCGGGCGCCGCTGCGGGGGAGGGGACTGACGGCCTACATCCCGAGCAGCATCCGGTGCGGGTTCTCGAGCTGGTTCTTGATGTCGACCAGGAACAGCACTGCATCCTTGCCATCGATCACGCGGTGGTCGTAGCTCAGCGCGATGTACATCATAGGCGCGGCGATGACCTGGCCGTTCTCCACGATTGGCCGTTCCTTGATGGTGTGCATGCCCAGGATCGCGGACTGCGGTGGGTTGACGATCGGCGTGGACAGCAGCGAACCGAAGGTGCCGCCGTTGGTGATCGTGAAGGTGCCGCCCTGCAGGTCTTCCAGCTTCAGGCCACCTTCGCGCGCGGCGGTGGCGTAGTCGGAGATGCCCTGTTCGATCTCGGCGAAGCTCATGCGTTCGACATTGCGCAGCACCGGCGTGACCAGGCCCTTGTCGGTGGAGACCGCAATACTGATGTCGGTGTAGCCGTGATAGATCACATCGTCGCCATCGACCGATGCGTTGACCGCGGGGTGGCGCTGCAGCGCATTGGCCGCCGCCTTGGCGAAGAAGCTCATGAAGCCCAGCTTGATCCCGTTGTCCTTCTGGAACTGCTCGCCAAGTGCCTTGCGCATGGCCATGACACTGGCCAGGTTGACCTCATTGAACGAGGTCAGCATCGCGATGGAGTTCTTCGAGTGCATCAGGCGTTCGGCGATGCGCTTGCGCATGCGGGTCATCGGCACGCGTTCTTCCGGACGCGCGCCGCCGCTCACGCCGGCCGACTTGCCGCTGGCGTAGTTGACGATGTCTTCCTTGGTTACCGCGCCGCGGCGGCCGGTGCCTTCGACCTGCGCCGCATCCACGCCGGACGTGTTGGCGGTGAAGCGCGCGCCCGGGGGCAGGTTGTCGTTGGCTGGTGACGATGGAGCGGCCTTCGCGGCTTCTGCCGGCGCTGCGTCTTTCGCGGCTGCAGCCGGTTCGGCTTTGTTTGCATCGCGCTTGGCAGGCTTGGCGTCGTCCTTCTTCGGCGCTTCATCCCTCGGTGCTTCGGCAACAGCGCCTTCTTCGATCACCGCGATGACCTGCTGGCTGGTGACGGTGGCGCCTTGCTCGAACTTGAGTTCCTTGATCACGCCGTCGACGGGAGAGGGCACCTCCAGCACGACCTTGTCGGTTTCAAGATCCAGCAGGTTCTCGTCGCGCTTGACTGTGTCGCCGGCCTTCTTGTGCCAACTGGCGATCGTGGCATCGGAAACGGATTCGGGGAGAACCGGAACTTTGACTTCAGTGACCATGGTGGCGTCCTGTCGAATTGTCTGTGTGGAGCGTGCGTATGAACAACGTGCGTGTGTGGGGCGTATGGATGCGTGCAGGCGCGCCGATCAGTCGGAGCAAATGTCGCCGTTGACGGGGTTGACCAGCGCATCGGCGACCAGTGCGGCCTGCTCGGCAATGTGTTCAGCCATGTGCCCGGCTGCGGGCGTGGGCGAAGCGACACGCCCGGCGTAATTGAGGCTCTGCCCGGCTTGCAGGCAGGCGCGCAGGTGATGCTGGATCTGGTACCAGGCGCCTTGATTCTGCGGTTCTTCCTGGCACCAGATGACTTCGCTGGCCGTGTCGAAGCGTTGCAGCTCGGCGACCAGTTCCGGGCGCGGGAACGGATAGAGCTGCTCCACCCGCACCAAGGCAACGTCGTGGATGCCTTGCTTCTGTGCTTGCTCGAACAGGTCGTAATAGACCTTGCCCGAGCACAGGACGACACGCCGAACTTTCTTCGCGCTGGACGTGGTGTCTGGAATAAGACGCTGGAACCCGCCGCTGGCCAGCTCGTCCAGGCTGGACACCGCCAGCTTGTGGCGCAAGAGTGATTTGGGCGTCATCACCACCAACGGCTTGCGCGTGCTCATGCGCATCTGCCGGCGGATCATGTGGAAGTCCTGCGCCGGCGTGGTCGGCACGCAGACGATCATGTTGTCCTTCGCGCACAGCTGCAGGAAGCGTTCCAGTCGCGCCGAACTGTGTTCTGGCCCTTGGCCCTCGTAGCCATGCGGCAGGAACAGCACCAACCCGCACAGGCGGTTCCACTTGGCCTCGCCTGAGGAGAGGAACTGGTCAATCACGACCTGCGCGCCATTGGCGAAATCGCCAAACTGGCCTTCCCAGATGTCCAGGGTCATCGGATCGGCGGTCGAATAGCCGTATTCGAACGCCATCACTGCTTCCTCGCTGAGCAGCGAATCGATGATGGTCACATCCTGCTTGTTCTCGACCAGTTCGCGCAATGGCAGGTAAAAATCGTCGGTGGCCTGGTCGTGCAGGATCGCGTGGCGATGGAAGAACGTGCCGCGTCCGGAGTCCTGGCCGACCAGACGCAGGCGATACCCTTCCTTGAGCAGGGTCGCGTAGGCGAGGTTCTCGGCGAAACCCCAGTCTCCAGCTTGCTCGCCTGCCGTCATCCTGCGGCGGTCTTCGTAGATCTTGGCCACGCGCGGATGCAGCGTGACCCGTTCCGGAATGGTGTTGATCGCGCTCGCCAGCGAGTCAAGCGTCTTGCGTTCGACCGTGGTGTCGGTGGTTGCCGACAGTTTGCCTGCAAGGTACGGGCTCCAGTCGACCGTGAACTCGTCGACCTCCGGCGGCACCAGTTCAGTGGTGACTTCACCGGCATCGAGCTTGTCGCGATACGTGTCGACCAGGGCCTGCGCATCGGCTTCGGACACGCTGCCTTCGGCGGAAAGGCGGGCCACGTAAAGTTCGCGCGTGGTCCTCATCGCGCGGATTTTCTTGTACATCAGCGGCTGCGTTGCCGCCGGTTCATCGGCTTCGTTGTGGCCGTGGCGGCGGTAGCAGATCAGGTCGATGACCACGTCCCTGCCGAAGCGCTGGCGGAAGTCGAAGGCCATTTCCGCGACGAAGGCCACCGCTTCCGGATCGTCGCCATTGACGTGCAGGATCGGCGCGCCAACCATCTTGGCGACGTCGGTGCAATACAGGGTCGAACGGGCGTCCTCGGCGGCGCTGGTGGTGAAGCCGACCTGGTTGTTGATCACGATATGGACCGTGCCGCCGACCTTGAAGCCCCGGGCCTGCGACATCTGGAACAGTTCCATCACCACGCCCTGGCCCGCGAACGCGGCGTCGCCATGCATCAGGATCGGCAGCACGACCTTGCGTTGGGTGTCGCCACGGCGCAGCTGGCGCGAGCGCACGCTGCCGGCGACGACCGGATCGACGATTTCCAGGTGCGACGGATTGAACGCCAGTGCCAGGTGCACTGGACCGCCCGGCGTGGCCAGGTCGGCGGAGAAACCCATGTGGTACTTGACGTCGCCCGTATGCGCGCGGCCGTCGTCGGCAGCGTGTTCGAATTTGCCTTCGAATTCGTCAAACAACCTGCGCGGTGACTTGCCCAAGGTATTGATCAGCACGTTGAGGCGGCCGCGATGGGCCATGCCCAGCACCACATCCTTGACCCCGGCCTCACCGCCGCGACGGATCATCACGTCCATCATCGGGATGAGGCTGTCGCCGCCTTCCAGCGAGAAACGCTTCTGGCCGACGTACTTGGTATGCAGGTAGCGCTCCAGGCCTTCAGCAGCCGTCAGCCGCTCCAGGATGCGACGCTTGTCATCGATGCTGCGTCCGTAGTCGCCGGCCGCTGTTTCCAGCCGTTCGTACACCCAGCGACGCTGCTCGGCGTCGGTGATGTGCATGAATTCAGCGCCGATGCTGCCGGTGTAGGTCGCCTTCAACAGGATCAGCAATTCCCCCAGCTTCATGCGTTCGCGTCCGGCCACGCCGCCGGTGCTGAACTCGATGCTGGCGTCGCTTTCGGACAGGCGATGGAAGCCCAGCGCCAAGTCGGGCGCCGCGGGCTTGGTCGCCATCTGCAGAGGATCCAGATTGGCGGCCAGGTGGCCGCGCGAGCGATAGGCGGTAATCAACTTGCCGACCCCGCGTTCGCGCTCGTCACCGGCCGTGTTGCAGGCAGCGAGGGCGCCGCGAGCGGCCTGGCGGCCCGCAATGGCGATTTGCTCTATGACTGCGGAGTGAGGGATGTCGCCGGCTTCGCGTCCCGGCGTTTTATCCAGATTCACGCTATCGAAATAGTGCTTCCAGGTTGCCCCGACGCTGTCAGGCGATACAAGGTACTGCTCGTACAGGCCTTCGATATAGGCGGCATTGGCCCCAAGTTGCGAGGACTGGGCAAACTGCTTCAGGAGACTGTCCACCATGGCGTGGGAGGCGGTCCTTTGGTAAGTGATTGACCCGATTGGAATTTATATTCCGGCCGGTGCTTGATGAATGCGCGGCAGATAGAATGCGAATTATAGCCGCAGCCGCTTGCGCACTGCACCACTGATGCTGACTACAACCCGAGCGCCCGGTACTCGCTGACCGGTCGCGCGCGTTCCCATGCCTGATTGTGACTGACCCGCAACTGACGGCAGCGTGCAGGCGCGTGCAGCTCGGCTTCGCCTTCGATGCGTGCGCCGAGCGCGCGCAGGTAGTAACCACCGGCATCGCTGGCGATGAATGCCGCCGGGTCGTTGCGATCTACTGGATCTTCCAGTTCGCGAAAAAGAAAGACACTTGGCAGGCGCTGCGCCAGCGCCAACAGGGGCGCCTGGTTGCGCTGCGGACTGGCGGCGTCATGCAGCAGGATGCGGACTTCGTTGCCGCGCCCGGATGTGGCGAAACCGCGCAGGGCCTGCATGACGTCGGGTGTGTCCAGCAGGCCCGGATCCAGCGTGAAGCTGCGGATCCACAAAGTCCGCTGTGCTGCGGAAATAATCTTGGTCACGATTTCGACGGCGTCCTGCCCGCGTTCGGTCGCGCGTGGCCCGTCCAGCGTGCGTTGCATCGACTGGTGTTCGATGCCCGCTTCCATGAATCGCTCGCCTTCAGGCTGGAAGCCGTGGCGCTGGTAAAAGCCCATTGCAGAGACTTGTGCATTCAGATGCACGTCCGGCCACCCGCGCAGACGCGCCTGCTCGACCAATGCCAGCAGCAGCGCGTCGCCTACACCGCGTCCGCGCCACGGCGCGCGCACAGCCATCCGCCCGATCTGCCGCTCTGGTGTCAGCCGACCGGCACCGACCGGAGTGCCGTCCAGCAACCGGGCGATGACATGGGTGCACAGTGGATCGCGCGCATCGTGTTCCAACTCTATCGGAACGTTCTGTTCGACAACGAAGACTTCGTCGCGGACCGCGCGCAGTTCGGCCAAGGCCTGCTGGAATTGAACCAGTTCGACCCGGAACGGCTGCAGCAACGGGTCGGCCTGGTTCATTCGTGTTCGCCAGGCTCGACGTCAACCAGTTGCAGCCGGTAATGTCCGGCGTCAAACAGTCCAAGCACGGCGTCGCGCCCACGCGGGCCAAGCCGGTCATACAGTGCTCCATCGATGTCGTCCGCCGCGGCCAGCGCGCGTGCATCGCGCAGGCCCATGGCATGGACCCGCCCGCCGGCGTACAGGCGGGCGTCCTTGGCTGCCTTGCGCCAGGCCATGCGTGACCACGGGTGGCGCAACAGGCTGGCGCCGTGGGCGAGGTCCCATTCGACCTCGATGCGGGGCCGCTCCTCCCCGTCCGCCGTCGGCTCGAACGACGTGCGATAGGTGGTGATGAAGCTGCCGAACCAATCACCGAGACGGTCGGGATCACCCATGCGCAGCAGGTTCAGGGCCTCGACCACGCGCGTCATTGCCTCGCCGTCGATCTCGTTCGCATCGCCGGCGGGCGTCAGGTTCGCATCGGTAAAGCGCAAGCTGTCTGGAGCATCAGCGGCCAGGGTATCGACAAAATCACCCAGCAGCTCAGCCGCCGATGGTGCGCGCATGCCGATCGAGAACGTCAGGCAGGCGTCCACCGCGACGCCGTGATGCGGCACGCCCGGTGGCAGGTACAGCATGTCGCCGGGTTGCAGTACCCAGTCGTGGGTTGGATTGAACTCACGCAGCAGCTTGAGTTCGACATCGTCACGAAACTCGAACGGCGATACGACTTTGCCAGGTGCAGCCGAGGCATCTATCTGCCAATGGCGCTGCCCCTGCGCCTGCAGCAGGAACACGTCGTACTGGTCCACGTGCGCGCCGACCGAACCGCCGGTTGTCGCGAAACTGACCATCACGTCGTCGATCCGCCAGCGCGGCAGGAATGCGAACTGCGTGAGCATGGCGCGGATGTCTGCATCCCACTTGTCCATGTCCTGGACGAGCAAGGTCCAGTCATGGTCGGGCAGGGCCGGAAAGTCGGATTCAGCAAACGGGCCGTGCCGCACGCTCCACGCATCGTTCGCTTTATCGTGCTCGATCAACCGCGCCAGCACGCCGTCCTCGCAGGCCAGGCCGGCGAGGTCCTCGGGTTCGAGCGGCGAGACGAAGTCGGGAAATGCGTTGCGTATCAGCAGTGGCTTCTTCTGCCAGTAGTCGCGCAGGAACGCTGCCGGGGACATGCCCAGTGGTGAGTGACCCTGGCTGGCATCGATCTCGGTCATGGGAATGGCCTCGCGTGCCATCAAATGTCCTTCGCCAGCTGTTCTGCCAGGCCGGTATAGCTGCCTGGCGTCATTGCAAGCAGGCGCTGCTTGTCATCGCTCGGCAGGTCGAGGCTCGCTATGAACTCACGCATCGAGGCTTCGGTGATGCCCTGGCCACGTGTCAGCGCCTTGAGCTGTTCATACGGATTGGGCAGGCCATGCCGGCGCATGACGGTCTGCACGGCTTCGGCCAGCACTTCCCACGCACCATCGAGGTCGGCGGCCAGCCGTTCTGGATTGACCGACAGCTTGCCAAGCCCGCGCTGCAGGGCATCCAGGCCGATCAGCATGTGGCCGAAGGCGGTGCCAAGGGCGCGCAGCACGGTGGAGTCGGTCAGGTCGCGCTGCCAGCGGCTGACGGGGAGCTTGATCGCGAAATGTTCGAACAGTGCGCTGGCGATGCCGAAATTGCCTTCGGCATTCTCGAAGTCGATCGGGTTGACCTTGTGGGGCATGGTCGAGCTGCCGATCTCGCCTTCCTTCAGCGCCTGCTTGAAATAACCCTGCGAGATGTAGCCCCAGATGTCGCGGCAGAGATCAATCGCGATCGTGTCGATGCGGCGCGACACGTCGCACAGTTCGGCGATGCCATCGTGGGGTTCGATCTGGGTCGTGTATGCCTGCCAGTCCAGGCCGAGCGATTCGACGAAATGCTTCGAGAACGCTGGCCAGTCCATATCCGGATAGGCGACGACATGCGCGTTGTAGTTTCCGACCGCGCCATTGATCTTGCCCGGCATCGGCAGGCCTGCAAGCACTTCGCCCTGGCGTTGCAGGCGCGCGACCACGTTCGCCAGTTCCTTGCCGACGGTGGTTGGCGATGCGGTCTGGCCATGCGTGCGCGAGAGCATCGGCAGCCCGGCGTGTTGGTGCGCCATCGCGCGCAGCGTCTGGATCAGCGCATCGAGCTTCGGCAGCAGCACCTGCTGGCGGGCCTCGCCCAGCAGCAGCGCATAGGACAGGTTGTTGATGTCCTCGCTGGTGCAGGCGAAATGCACGAACTCCAGCGCCGGGCCGAGTTCGTCGTCGTCCTTCAGGCGTTCCTTGATCAGGTATTCGACCGCCTTGACGTCGTGGTTGGTGGTGCGTTCGATTTCCTTGACCCGCGCCGCATCAGCCACGCTGAAACCGTCGGCCAGTGCATGCAGGCGTGCGACTGCAGTGGCGGTGAAGGGCGGCAACCCGGGGATGCCGGGCTCGGCGGCAAGCGCCAACAACCATTCGACCTCGACCTTGATCCGGGCGCGGATCAGGCCGTACTCCGAAAAGATCGGGCGCAACGCATCGACCTTGCCCGCGTAGCGGCCATCGAGCGGGGACAGGGCGGTCAGGGTCTCTGGCATGGCCACGGCAAGCGAGTAAGTGAACACTGATTCTAAACCGTGCGGGGGTTAAGCTCGTTGCGGACCACCAGGCAATTCGCAAGGAGCCGCCGGATGAGCAAGCAAGCCGATGTCCGCATCGAGCACGACAGCATGGGTGAACTGGAAGTGCCCGCCGATGCGTTGTGGGGCGCATCGACCCAGCGTGCCGTGTTGAATTTCCCGATCTCCGGACAACCCATGCCGCGCGAGTTCATCCGTGCGCTGGGCCTGGTCAAGGCTGCCGCGGCACAGGTCAATGGAGACCTTGGTTTGCTCGGCAAGGGCATGTCGGCCTCTATCCGCAAGGCGGCGATGGCCGTGGCCAAGGGTGAATACGACGCGCAGTTCCCGGTTGATGTGTTCCAGACCGGGTCGGGCACGTCCAGCAACATGAATGCCAACGAGGTGATCGCGACGCTGGCCTCGCGTGGCGGTCGCAGCAAGGTGCACCCGAACGACCACGTCAATCTTGGCCAGAGTTCGAACGACGTGATCCCGACCGCACTGCGGGTGTCGGCGCAACTGGCCACGGTCGAAACCCTGCTGCCCACCCTCAAGCACCTGCGCCGCACCATCGAGCGGCGAGCGCGGGATCTGGGCAAGGTCACCAAGACCGGACGCACGCATCTGATGGACGCAATGCCACTGACCTTTGGCCAGGAACTGGGTGCATGGGCTGCGCAGCTGGCCTCGGCGCAGATGCGCATCGAGGACAGTATCAAGCGCTTGCGTCGCCTGCCGATCGGCGGCACCGCGATCGGCACCGGCATCAATGCCGATCCGCGCTTCGGCAAATCAATGTCCAAGGTCTTGTCGGCACTGGCGGGAACCCGCTTCGTGCCAGCCGCGAACCTGTTCGAAGGGTTGGCCTCGCAGGACGACGCGGTGGAACTGTCCGGTCAGCTCAATGTGCTCGCGGTGGCGCTGATGAAGATTTCAAATGACTTGCGCTGGATGAATTCCGGCCCGCTGGCAGGACTGGGCGAAATTGAATTGCCTGCGTTGCAGCCCGGCAGTTCGATCATGCCCGGCAAGGTCAATCCGGTGATCCCGGAAGCGACCGCCATGGTCTGCGCGCAAGTGATCGGTCACCACGCCGCGATCACCGTCGCCGGCCAGAGTGGCAACTTCCAGCTCAACGTCATGCTGCCTCTGATTGCCTGCAACCTGCTTGATTCGATCCGCCTGCTGGCCAATGCGATGCGCCTGCTGGCGGACGACACCATCGCTGGCCTGCAGGTGCGGCGTGAGCGCGTGGAAGAAGCGCTGTCACGCAATCCCATCCTGGTGACCGCGCTCAATCCGGTAATCGGCTATGAGAAGGCGGCGAAGATCGCCAAGCGTGCTTATTCGGAAAAGCGGCCAGTGCTGGAAGTGGCGAAGGAAGAAACCGGCATGCCGGAAAAGCAGTTGCGCCGCTTGCTGGATCCGGCCGCGCTTGCGCGGGGTGGGGTGAATGCGGCCCGCTAGCGCGGCATTGCCGCGCGGCCGCGTGAACGCCCGGCGCGATGCAACGCGCCGGGCAGGGGGCAGGGGGATTCCCTTTCGCCGAAGTGCAGCGGTTTAGTTGCTGGTCACCGCAACGTTCGGTTCGCCATGCTTGCCGCAATCTTCAATGTCTTCCTGGGTCATCCGCGCGTAGGGTTTGAACTCGGGGAGCGAGGCTGCAAGCGCTTGCTGGCTGGCCAACAAGGCCGGCAATTGCGTGCACAGCTTCAGGGCTTCGGCCTCGATCTTCTTGCCCTGCGCTTCCATGCGCTGTTCAAAGGCCTTCTCGCCTTCCCGGCCACCGAAAATTGCGCCAGCCACGCCGCTGATTGCCTCGCCGGCGATGTCGGCGCCTTTCGCGCCGATCGCGATGCCTGCCTCGGCGATGCCCACGATCCGGCCGCGATGGACCAGCAACTGCTGGCGTTGCGCGGTGGTGACACTCACCGCCTTGCCTTCGATCAACAGGTCGCCTTGGGGGGTGATCTCGGCGTTCGGCAGGTCCCCGTTCCGGCTATGGATGTTGCGTCCGTTGATGTTGACGTTGAAGCCGTCGCTGATGCTGATGTTCTCGGTGGCGAGCTCCTTGCGGGCTTCCGCCAACGCTTTGCCGACTTGACGGCCGATGAAAGTCTTCGGTGCATCATTGTCGGCAGCGGGGGGCGCGGGGACTGCCGGTGGGGCTGGCGGGGCGGCTGGCTGGCTGCAGGCCAGCAGTGGGGCGCTGATCAGCAGGGCCAGGGTCAAGCGATGGAAGTTGTTCATGGGAACTCCGGGTTCGTGCAGTGTTCTGTGCGATGCATGTTGAAGGGCCATCAGTTTTCGTCGCGCCAGCGGCGCAGGCGGATCGCGGCGAAGATCAAGACGGCGCCGACCAGTGCACCAATCCACAACTCAGCCGTTCCGAAGACTGCCCAGCTCTTGCCGATATCGAGCGCGGCGGCGATATCGCCAGGGCCTTTGACGTGCTTGGAGACTTGATCCGTGACTGCGGGATTCATGTACCAGGTTCCCGGGAACACGCTGACCAGGCTTCTTGCAACGATGTTGCGGCCGTACCAGGCGGAGTCCAGGCTGAAGACATTCATCAAGCCGAACCAGGTGACAATGATCCACGAGAACACCGGCAGCAGGATCGCCCACAGGAAGGGCTTGCTGCGTGACCACGCCGAGCACAGCATCAGCCAGCCGACGGTGGGCAGCGCCCACAAGGCATAGACCGGGATGCAGGCGATCAGGTTGGCGGCGACCTTCAACGGGCTGCCCGGTCCCCAGATAATGTCCATCGGGTTGCCGTTATGCAGCAGCACGACGGCGCTGAGCATGACGAGGAACACGAACATGGTGGCGATCGCGGCGCCAACCGCCAGGGTCGGGGCGACCACCAGCGCGCTGACCACCTTCGACAGCACGGTATCGCGGTCGGAAACAGGCAGCGATTTCCAGAACAACACGCTGCGATCCTTGCGCTCGTCGTACAGGGTGCCAAGGCAATAGAAGAACACCACGAAGCCGAGGACGAACATGGGCCACATCGATGCACTGAGCATGCTCAGGTCGATGCCACCGGCAAGATTCTGCAGATCCTTCGCATCCATCTTCGAAGACAGCATGCCCAGGTCGAGCCCGTTGATATTGATTTCGCCATCGAACTTCATCTTGCCTGTGGCAACGGCTCGACGGCCGGCGACTTCAGCGAATATCAAAGCCATCAAGGTCAGCACCAGCGAGATTCCGCCAGCCCAGATAGGCGCCCAGAAGAAACCGCCCTTGTGCTCCCAGAATTCGCGTTTGAGCAACAGCTTGAACTTGTGGGTGGCATGCGGCGCGGCGCGGACGGGGCGCGGGCGCTCCGAGATGTTCATCGCGGTCGTTTCAACGCTGGTGTTCATGCGTAGGTTCCCTTCATGGTGGCGACAAACAGGTCAGCCAGGCCTGGGTTGCGGGACTCGCCGAGTTCGGCCAGGCGTGCCGGGTCGGCGCCGTCGAACAACATCACGGTCTTGCCGAAGGGCAGGGCGCGCTCGTCGATCGGTTTCAGTGCGCGCGCCGCTTCGAGCTGGTCGGGATTGACAAGGACCTCGACATAGCGTGCGCCGACGTCATCCATGGTTGCGTCCAGCACGATCTTGCCGTCGCGGATGAACATCACGTCGGTGAGGATGTGCTCGATCTCCTCGACCTGGTGAGTGGTCACCAAAATGGTCTTTTCCTCATCGAAATAATCCTCCAGCAGGCGCTGGTAGAACTGCTTGCGATACAGGATGTCCAGGCCCAGGGTCGGTTCGTCGAGCACCAGGAACTTGGCATCGATCGACATCACCAGCGCCAGGTGCAGCTGCACGATCATGCCTTTGGACATCTCACGTACATGCAGGTCCGGGGTCAACCGGGTGCCTTGCAGGAATTGCCAGCACTTGGCGGTATCGAAACGCGGATGCACGCCGGCGACGAATTCGATTGCCTGCTTGACCTTGATCCAGCGCGGCAGCACGGCCACGTCGGCAATGAAGCAGACATCGTTCATCAATTCGTCGCGCTCGGTGCGCGGATCCTTGCCCAGCACCTTGAGCTCGCCCTCGAACGGGATCAGCCCGAGCATCGCCTTGAGGGCGGTGGTCTTGCCGGCGCCATTCGGGCCAATCAAGCCGACGATGCGGCCAACCGGGATCTCGAAACTGGTGCCGTCCAGGGCCAGCTTGCCCTTGTAGGCCTTGCGCAGGCCGCGTGCGGTGACAACGTTGCTCATGGAAGCACTCATTTCTTTCCCCACTTGTTCCTGGGATCAAGCAGTTCGCCCGGCTCCAGGCCCAGCCGCTCGATACGCTCGAGCACCAGCGGCCATTCCTCGCGCAGGAAATGCTCGCGTTCGCTGCTCATCAAGCGGGTAGCGGCGCCTTCAGTCACGTACATGCCAAGTCCCCTGCGTTTTTCCACGAGTTGGTCGTCCACGAGTTCCTGGTAGGCACGCGAGACGGTGATTGGATTGAGCTGATAGTCGGCTGCGACCTGGCGGACCGATGGCAGGGCGTCACCGGGCTTGATCACGCCATCGAGCAGCATCTCCACGACGCGTTCCTTGAGCTGGCGGTAAATGGGAGCGCCATCGCTCCATTCGATTGCGGCCATGGCTCAGCTCCGCGGTGCGAAGGAGTAGAAGGGCATTGCAAGCGACTGCCGCCGATGACGAACAGCGCGCGCTTTCTGGATCGGTGCTGGGTCTGTCTGCTCGATGGCAACGGTCCTCATCATGGGAGAGTCGATGGAGGTGATGACGCCGGCATTGGTAGCCGTGCCCAATTCCAGTGCAACCGGAGAGCTTGCGATGATGCCGACGACCAGCAAGCTGCTGCTCACGATGATGGCCATCAGGGTGTTGTGAAGTTTGCGGGTCATGTCGATGTCCTGCGTTAGGTGTTCGGTGTTGTAGGCAACTATAACACTAGATTCTGACGAGTCAAGCACCGATCCACCCAACTGATGGCATACGGATGCGACCCACGAGAGAAATGCCTTGCAGCCACATGCATGAACGGCGAAGACAGCCGGGATTGCCGTACCCGCCCCGGGCAAGGACAATGGCTGGATTGCTTGCCGCCAGCGCAACCTGAAGCGCCCGTCCACGAATGGAGTTGAAGATGTCCTTTTCCACGCGCGCCGCGTGCGCGCTGTTGCTCGCCGCGGTGTTTGGCGTTGTCCAGGCGCAGCAGGCACCGCTCGCCACGGAACGCGACAAGGTCGGCTACATGATCGGCATGGACGTGGCACGCTCGCTGGAGCCTGCGATGCCCGACCTGGACATGGCCGCGTTCCAGAAGGCGCTGGAGAACGGCATGGCCGGCAAGGAAGCTTTGCTGGACGCCGCAGACGCGCAGAAGACATCGCAGGCGTTGATGGCCAGCATCGGTGCCCGCAAGGGCGGCAAGCCGACGCCTGCCCTGGACCGACAGAAGATCGGCTACCTGCTTGGCGCCGACGTGGGCCGGAACCTGGCGACGGTGAAGGGTGAATTTGACGTGCCAACGATGCTGCGTGGCCTCAAGGACGCCACCACGGCCAACGCAGTGACCTTGTTGAGCGAAGATGAAGCGGGTGCCGTTCGCCGCGCATTTTCGGTGCACATGCAGTCGGTCAAGCAGACCCAGGCCACCGAGATCGGCAAGGCCAACCGCACGGCGGGCCAGGAATTCCTGGCCAGGAACAAGACGGTCAAGGGTGTATTCACCACCACCAGTGGCCTGCAATACATGGTGCTGCGCCAAGGCAACGGGCCACGTCCGAAGCCCGGCGAGCGCGTTCGCGTGAACTATGTCGGCACGTTGTTGGACGGCACCAAGTTCGACAGTTCCTACGACCGCGGCGAACCCGCTGTATTCGGATTGAACCAAGTCATTCCCGGCTGGTCGGAAGGTGTCGGCCTGATGCCGGTAGGCGCCAAGTATCGCTTCTGGATCCCGGGCTATATTGCATATGGCGAGAAGGGAGGCGGTGATGGCGTGATTGGGCCAAATGCCACGCTGATGTTCGACGTCGAGCTGCTCGGCGTCCAGTAATCACGTTCCGCCTACGCCTGCATGCAGCAGGCTGTGCAACCTCTCCCTAGCTATTCCCTTATTTAATTGTCCCGGAGCCATGAACCGATGAAGCCTGTTGCCCGCGCCACCACCCTTGCCATCGCCTGCGTGCTTGCGCTCGGAGCCTGCGACAAGACCGCACAGAAACCCGCTGATGCCAAGGCCGACACCACGGCGGATGCCGGCAAGCAGGTCGCTGCAGACGGCAAATCAACTTATCCGGGCCTGCCAACCGAGAAAGAGCAGATCAGCTACACGATCGGCATGGCCATGGGCAAGCAGCTTGGCGAGATCAAGGACGAGGTCAACCTCGACACCGTGGTCAAGGCGATGCGCAGCCAGATGGCTGAAGAGAAACTCCTGCTGACAGAAGAGCAGGCCAAGACCATCTTCGAGACCTTTGGCCAGAAGATGCAGGCCAAGCAGATTGCAAAGATGATGACCGATGCCAAGAACAACCTGGACAGCGGCAACAAGTTCCTGGCGGAAAACGGCAAGAAGCCGGGCGTGACCACCACGCCGTCGGGCCTTGAGTATCAGGTCATCACCGATTCCAAGGGTGCCAAACCAGGCCCCAAGGACGGCGTAAAGGTGCATTACAAGGGTACCTTGCTGGACGGCAAGACCTTTGACAGCTCCTATGATCGCGGCGAGCCCGCGGTCATGCCGCTGGATGGCGTTATTCCGGGCTGGAGCGAAGGGCTGCAGTTGATGCCGGTTGGTTCCAAGTACAAGTTCTGGATTCCCGCCAGTCTTGCCTATGGCGAGCAGGCACCGCCCATGATCGGCCCCAACCAGGTGCTGGTCTTTGAAGTCGAGCTGCTCGAGATCGTCAAGCCGCCTTCCGAGAGCTGATCGCACTGCTCCGAAAGGGGACGTATCCTCGCGGAGCGTCCCCTTTTTTGTACAGAGTCTTTTGTCCGGTTCACCTTTGGTTCCAACGGAATTGTCTGCATGCGCGTCTGTATTTTCGGCACGGGCTACGTCGGCCTGGTCACCGGTACCTGCCTGGCCGAGGTGGGCCATGACGTCATCTGCGTTGATATCGATGCGGCCAAGGTCGATGGACTGAACAACGGTGTGATTCCGATCTATGAGCCTGGGCTGACGTCGATGGTCAACGCCAACCATGCGGCAGGCCGCCTGCGTTTCACCACGGATGGACCGGTCGGGATAGCGCATGGCGAGATCATCTTCATTGCTGTCGGTACGCCACCGGACGAGGACGGCAGTGCGGACCTGAAATATGTGCTGGCGGTGGCCGCCACCATCGGCCAGCATCTCGACCAGCCTTGCGTGGTAGTGGACAAGTCAACGGTTCCGGTCGGCACTGCCGACAAGGTGCGCGCGAGGATTGCCTCGACCTTGCAGGCGCGCGGCGCTGACATCCATTTCGATGTCGTCTCCAATCCGGAATTCCTCAAGGAAGGCGCGGCGGTCGAGGACTTCATGCGCCCGGACCGGATCGTGATAGGCGCCGACAGCGCTGCTGCCATCGAACAGCTCAAGCGCCTGTATGCACCGTTCAACCGCAACCACGACCGCATCGTGACCATGGACGTTCGCTCCGCAGAGCTGACCAAGTACGCCGCCAACGCGATGCTGGCGACCAAGATCAGTTTCATGAATGAGATCGCCAACATCGCCGAACAGGTCGGTGCGGATGTGGAGCACGTGCGCAAGGGCATTGGCTCGGATCCGCGCATCGGCTGGCACTTCATTTACCCGGGTGCGGGTTACGGCGGTTCCTGCTTCCCCAAAGACGTGCAGGCGTTGGCGAAGACCGCCCAGCAGCACGGCCTGAAACCGCGCCTGCTGGAGGCGGTGGAAGCAGTCAACGACGCGCAGAAGGGCCATCTTTTTGAACTGGTGCTGCGCCACTACGGTGGCGTCGATGCGCTTCGCGGCAAGACCTTCGCCGTCTGGGGGCTTGCCTTCAAACCAAATACCGACGACATGCGCGAGGCCTCCAGCCGTCGCCTGATGCAGCAGTTGTGGGAAGCGGGTGCATGCGTACAGGCGTTCGATCCGGAAGCGATGCCAGAGACCCGACGCGCATTTGGCGAGCGTGAGGACCTGAGGTTGTGCGCGACCGACGCGGAGGCATTGCAAGGCGCCGATGCGCTGGTGGTGGTGACCGAATGGAAGCAGTTTCGCAGCCCCGACTTCAATCGACTCAAGGCGGCGCTTGCCGATGCGGTCGTGTTCGACGGGCGCAACCTCTACGAACCCGTCGACATCGAAGCCGCCGGGCTTGCCTATTACGGCATCGGCCGCGGTCGTTCGCTGAGCAGGAACTGAGATGTCGATGGATGCGATCGAACAGCGCGTTGTCGACCTGGAAATGCGGCTCGCATTCCAGGAGCAGGCCCTGCAGGAACTCAGCGATGCGCTGGCGTCGGCGCGCGATGAGGAATCACGCAACGGTTTGCTGATGCACCGGACGCTGGAGGAGTTGCGGCAATTGCGCAGCGCGATGGCCGCCAGTCCGCTGACCGGCGAAGCTGCCAATGAACCCCCGCCACCGCACTACTGACCACCATGACTGATTCCCTGCGCGACCAATTGCTTGGATTGGGTTTCAAGCCGGTACCAAATCCAGAACGCAAACCCGAGCGCAAGCCCGATCGCAAAGACAATGGTGCCGCGGACAACCGCAAACCTTCGAATACAGGCCACTCGGGGCGTCCCGGCCAGTCCCCGAAGCCAGCGCATGCACGGCAGGGCGAGCGCGCCGGGCACAAGGCGCAGTCGCGCGGTGGCGGCAAGCCTGCCCGCAGCCGCGAGGACATCGACCTGGCCAAGGCCTATGCCATCCGCGCGCAGAAGGAGAAAGACGAACGCATCGAGGCCGAGCGGGTCAAGCAGGAGCAGGCGCGTCTGCGTCGCGATGCCAAGGTGAAGCTGACCGATCTCCTGGCCGGCAGGAGCCTGAACGCCGCCGATGCCGAGCACGTCCGCCATTTCGAATACGGCGGCAAGATCAAGCGCATCCATGTCACCGCCGAGCAGCTCAAGGCGCTCAATGCCGGTGAACTTGGCGTGGTGCAGATGGAAGGGCGCTACCTGTTGGTGACCGCTGAGCTTCTCGCGCAGGCTGAGGCCGTGTTCGCGCCATCGGTCGCGTTGAAGGTCGACCCGGAGGCGACACGCGAGGACGATCCCTACGCGGATCCGCAATACCAGGTGCCGGACGACCTGGCCTGGTAATCCCACTTATCAGTGCTGTCGCACGCTATTCCGGGTCGTAGTCCAGGTTTGACGCCAGCCAGCGTTCCGCCTGTTGCAGGTCGACACCTTTGCGGCGGGCATAGTCCGCGGCTTGTTCCTTCGAGACGCGGCCGACCACGAAATACTGGCTGCCCGGATGGCTGAAGTAAAAGCCGGAGACTGCGGCAGCCGGATACATCGCGAAGCTCTCCGTGAGCGTGATCTCGGCATTCTCCGTGGCAGCCAACATCCGGAACAAGGTTGATTTTTCGCTGTGCTCGGGGCAGGCTGGATACCCCGGCGCAGGCCGTATGCCGCGATATTCCTCGTCGATCATCGCATCCGCGTCCAGCGCTTCATCGGCGGCGTAACCCCAGAATTCCTTGCGCACGCGCTGGTGCATGCGCTCGGCCAGGGTTTCTGCAAGGCGATCAGCGAGCGCCTTGAGCAGGATCGCGTTGTAGTCGTCATGGTCTGCCTGGAAGCGGGCGACATGCGTTTCGATGCCGATCCCCGCGGTCACCGCGAAGCCGCCGATCCAGTCCTGCTTGCCGGTCGCCTTCGGCGCGATGAAATCGGCCAGGCAGAAGTCCGGGCGTTCGACCGGCTTGTCGACCTGCTGGCGCAGAAAGTGCAGGGTGGTCGGCGTGCCGTCGACATCAACAACGACATCGTCGCCAACCGCATTCGCCGGCCACAGTCCGATCACCGCCTTCGCCTGCAACCATTTCTCGTCGACGATGCGCTTGAGCATGGCTTGCGCATCCGCGAACAACTCACGTGCCTGCACGCCCACGACCTGGTCGTCCAGGATCGCCGGATAACGCCCGGCCAGCTCCCAGGTATTGAAGAATGGCGTCCAGTCGATCAGGGGTATCAATTCGTCCAGCGGATAGTCGTCGAACACATGCAGGCCGGGGTGCAGCGGCGCCGGTGGATCGTAATTCTTCCAACCACCGTCGAAGCGCTGGCCGCGGGCCTTCTCCAACGACACCAGCCGCTTGGCATCGCCGCGATTGCGATGACGCAGGCGAATCTGCGCGTAATCGTTCTCGGCAGCATCGACGAAGTCCCCGCGCATTTCAGGCGATACCAGCGACTGTGCAACACCGACGGCGCGCGAAGCATCCTTGACCCAGATGCTTGGCGATTTGTAATGCGGGTCGATCTTCAGCGCAGTATGCGCGCGCGATGTGGTCGCGCCGCCGATGAGCAACGGCATCGTGAAGCCCTGCCGCTGCATTTCACGGGCGACGTGGCTCATTTCCTCCAGCGAAGGTGTGATCAGTCCGGACAAGCCGATCATGTCGGCGCCGACTTCGCGCGCCGTGTCCAGAATCTTCTGCGCCGGCACCATCACGCCAAGGTCGATGATCTCGAAGTTGTTGCAGGCCAGCACCACACCCACGATATTCTTGCCGATGTCATGCACGTCACCCTTGACCGTGGCCATCACGATCTTGCCGTTGTTCTTGCCGGCATCGCCGGTGCGCAGCTTCTCGGCCTCGATGTAGGGCAGCAGGTGTGCCACCGCCTTCTTCATGACCCGCGCCGACTTGACCACCTGCGGCAGGAACATCTTGCCGGCGCCGAACAGGTCGCCGACAACGTTCATGCCATCCATCAACGGACCTTCGATCACGTCCAGCGGACGAGTCGATAGCAGACGCGCTTGTTCGGTGTCCTCGACCACATATTGGTCGATCCCGTGCACCAGCGAATGGCTCAGGCGCTGGGCCACCGATGTCTCGCGCCAGGCCAGGTTCTCGACTTTCTGTTCGCCCTTCCTGCCCTTGAAGCGGTCGGCGATCTCCAGCAGGCGTTCGGTGCCGTCACTGCGGCGGTTGAGCACGATGTCCTCGACCCGCTCGCGTAACTCGGCGTCCAGGTCGTCGTATAACGGCAGCGCGCCGGCGTTGACGATCCCCATGTCCATGCCGGCGCGGATCGCGTGGTACAGGAACACCACGTGGATGGCCTGGCGCACCAGCTCGTTTCCGCGGAACGAAAAGGACACGTTCGATACGCCGCCGGAGATGTGGCTGTGCGGGAAACGCTTGCGAAGTTCGCGCGCGGCTTCAATGAAATCCACGGCGTAGTTGTTGTGTTCTTCGATGCCGGTGGCGATCGCGAAGACGTTGGGATCGAAGATGATGTCTTCCGGTGGAAAACCGATTTCCCTGGTCAGCAGTTCATAGGCGCGGGTGCTGATGTCGACCTTGCGTACGATGCTGTCGGCCTGGCCGTCCTCGTCGAACGCCATCACCACCACGGCCGCGCCGTAGCGACGCACCAGCCGCGCCTGGCGCAGGAACTCGGCCTCGCCTTCCTTCATCGAGATCGAATTGACGATGCCCTTGCCCTGCAGGCATTTCAGTCCGGCCTCGATCACGCTCCACTTGGAGCTGTCGACCATCACCGGGATGCGCGCGATGTCCGGTTCTGCGGCGATCAGGTGCAGGTATTCCACCATCGCCTTTTCCGAATCCAGCATGCCCTCGTCCATGTTGACGTCAAGCACCTGCGCGCCGCTCTCGACCTGCTGGCGGGCCACCACGACGGCTTCATCCAGACGGTTGTCGAGAATGAGCTTCTTGAACTGTGCGCTACCGGTGACGTTGGTGCGCTCGCCGACGTTGATGAAGTTCGATTGCGGCGTGATCTGCAGCGGTTCAAGGCCGCTGAGGCGGGTGTTGCGGGGGAGCCTGGTCATGCAGCGTCCGCCAATTGCGGGATGCGCCGCGGGGCGAGGCCTTCCACTGCCTGCACGATCGCCGCAATGTGTTCCGGCGTGGTGCCGCAGCACCCGCCGATCAGGTTCAGCAAGCCGGTCGTCGCGAATTCGCGCAACATCGCGGCCATGTCCTCGGGAGTTTCGTCGTAACCGCCGAACGCATTCGGCAGGCCTGCATTCGGATGGCAACTGATGGTGGTGTCGGCCACTTGCGCGAGCACGTCGATATGCTGGCGCAGGTCTTTCGCGCCGAGCGCGCAGTTCAAGCCGATCGCGAGCGGTTGCGCATGGCGCAGTGAATACCAGAATGCTTCGGCGGTCTGCCCGGACAGCGTTCGTCCGGAAGCGTCGGTAATGGTCCCTGACACCATGACCGGTAGTCGTGTTCCGAGTGCCTCGAATACATCATCGATGGCGAACAGTGCAGCCTTCGCATTGAGCGTATCGAACACGGTTTCGACCATCAGCACGTCGGCGCCACCTTCGATCAGGCCATGCGTCGCCTCCCGATAGGCCTCAGCGAGTTCATCGAAGGAAATCGCGCGGAAGCCGGGGCGATTCACGTCCGGGCTGAGCGATGCGGTGCGCGAGGTCGGGCCAAGTACGCCAATCACGAAGCGCGGTTTCGATGAGTCCCGTGCTTCGGCCTCGTCGCAGGCGGCTCGGGCAAGCGCGGCGCCTTCCCGGTTCAATTCGCGAACCAGGTGCTGCAGGTGGTAGTCGGCGAGCGACACCGAGGTCGAGTTGAAGGTGTTGGTTTCGACCAGGTCCGCGCCGGCTGCGAGATAGTCCTGGTGGATGCTGCGGATGATGTCGGGGCGGGTCAGGCTCAGCAGGTCGTTGTTGCCGCGCTGGTCCTGCGGCTCGCAGCCACAGCCCGTGCCGTGTGCATGCCCGTCGGCAGTGAAGAGTGCGTCATAGCCTTCGGCGAAGCGTTCACCGCGGTAGTCGGCCTCTTCAAGTTCGTGACGCTGGATCATGGTGCCCATCGCGCCATCAATCACCAGGATGCGCGCGGCCAGTGCGGCTTCAAGCGCAGCAACGCGATCGGGATCGCGCCATGGCAGCACCATCATGGCTTGCTTCCGATCAGCGAGATCACCTCGAAATGCGGGGGGCGCTTTTCGCGGGTCACGGTTTCCGTGCTGTTGATGCGCAGCCCGGCCTTCTGCACGAACCTGTGCAGGTCCTTGGCGTTGAACCCAAGATTCTGGTGGCCATAGGCTTGCACTACGCTGAGGTGTTCGTGCTTGGCAAGGCTCGACAGCAACAAGCGGCCTCCCTTTCGCAGTACTCGCGCGGCTTCGGCGACGGCCTGCGCGGGCTTGTCCGCGTAAGTCAGCGCGTGCATCAGCACCACCAGGTCGAAGCTGCCATCCTTGAACGGCAGTGCATGCATGTCGCCCTCGCGTACCTCGACATTGCCGTAGCGGCGCAGGCGCTCGCTGGCGGCGGCAACCACTCGCTGGCTGGAGTCGATGCAGACATAGCGCTTGGCATGCGGCGCCAGCAGCTCGGCCAGCACGCCATCGCCGGAGGCGATGTCCAGCACGTCGCCGGGCAACAGCAAGGGCAGCGCGGTTCGCGCCAGTGCTTCCCAGGTGCGCCCAGGCGAGTAGTGCCGCTCCATGTCGCCAGCCACGCTGTCGGCCCAGTTCTGGTCGGCCGCACGCATCGCCAGCACCGACGGCACGCGCTCGGCGTCCTGGCGCAGCAGCGGATCGTCGCTGCCCTGGCTGATCGACAGCCACAAGGCGCGCTGCGCCGGATCCAGCACGGTATCGTCGAAGCGGTAGTACGCGGACACGCCCGAGCGTCGATCCCGAACGATGCCGGCTTCCTTGAGCTTGGCCAGGTGGGTCGATACGCGCGGTTGCGCCAACTGCGTGATCGCCGACAACTCGGCCACGGTCAGTTCCTCACCTTCCAGCAGCGCCAGCAGGCGCACGCGGGTGGCGTCGGCGAATACCTTCAAACGGGTCGACCAGCCTTCCAGATCCATCTATATCTTTCCATCGCGATTCAAGGATAAGTGTCCGCCGTCGATCCCGTGAGGTCAAGCTGCGCCATCCTGCGGGTGGGGTTTCCCCGGGCCGTGGCGCTACAATTGCGATCCATCGAAGTCGACCCGGAGCAGCCCGTGGATTTTGGATTCACCGAAGAGCAGCTGATGATCCAGGACGTGGCCCGGCGGATCGCGCAGGAAAAAATCGCGCCGAGCGCCGAGCACCACGACCGCACTGGCGAATTCCCCCTGGAAAACATCCGCACACTCGGCGAAAACGGCCTGATGGGGATCGAGGTGCCGACCGAATACGGCGGTGCCGGCATGGACCCGATCAGCTATGTGCTGGCGATGATTGAAATCGCGGCCGCCGATGCCGCCCACAGCACGATTGTCTCCGTCAACAACTCGCTGTTCTGCAATGGCATCCTCAAGTTCGGCACCGAAGCCCAGAAGCAGTTGTACGTCCGCGCGATTGCCGAAGGCCGCGAGATTGGCGCCTTCGCGCTGACCGAGCCGCAGTCCGGTTCCGATGCGACCGCGATGCGCTGCAAGGCGACCAAGCAGGCGGACGGCACTTACCTGATCAATGGCAAGAAGAGCTGGATCACTTCCGGCCCGGTTGCCAGGTACGTCGTGCTGTTTGCAATGACCGACCCCGACCAGGGTGCGCGCGGGATTACAGCGTTCATGATCGACGCCGACCGCCCCGGGTACCACCGCGGCAAGACCGAGCCCAAGCTCGGCATCCGCGCTTCGGCGACCTGCGAAATCGAGTTCAGCGACTACGTCGTCCAGCCCGACGAAGTGCTCGGCGAGGCAGGGCAAGGCTTCAAGATCGCGATGAGCGTTCTGGATGCCGGCCGTATAGGAATTGCCAGCCAGGCGATCGGGTTGTCGCGCGCGGCGTACGAGGCAACCCTGAGTTACGTCAAGGAACGCAAGGCATTCGGGCAGCCGATCGGCAGCTTCCAGATGACCCAGTCCAAGATTGCCGACATGAAATGCAAGCTCGACGCGTCGATGCTGCTGACCCTGCGCGCGGCGTGGATGAAAGGCGAGACGGAGAAGAACGGCGGCCGTTTCAGCACCGAGGCCGCGGTGGCCAAGCTCACTGCGTCCGAAGCGGCGATGTGGATCACCCACCAGGCGGTGCAGATCCACGGCGGCATGGGCTATTCCAAGGAAATGCCGCTGGAGCGTTATTTCCGCGACGCCAAGATCACCGAAATCTACGAAGGCACCAGCGAGATCCAGCGGCTGGTCATCGCCCGCAACGAGACCGGACTGCGCTGACCGCAACATCCAATTGGCAAGACGCGGCAGGCCGACGACAGACGGCCATCGTCCACTTAAGGTATCGATACCCCAAGCTGATGAAAACCAAGACCCGGACTTCAAGCGACGCAGCTCCCGAACCGATCATGGCGGCGCTGGCCAAGCGCGTGCCCAAAGCCCGCCTCGCCGAGGCGCAGGCTTTCGCCAATGTGTTCTACCGGCGGATGGACCCGGATGAATATGCACAGCATGGCGCCGACGGCTGGGCCGCGCTGGCCGCGGACATGCTGGAATTCGCGCGTGTGCGCAAGCCGGGCAAGCCGCTGGTGCGCCTGTTCAATGCCAACCTGAAGCAGCACGGCTGGGAGTCGCCGCACACCATCGTGCAAGTGGTGAATGACGACATGCCGTTCCTGGTTGATTCGGTGACCATGGCGCTGGCCGAGATGGGGATCGGTGTGCACGTACTGGGCCACCCGGTGATCCCGGTCCAGCGCGACAAACCCGGCAAGCTGGGCCAGGTCGGCAGCGGCGTGGCGGAGTCGTTCATCCATCTGGAGATCGATCGCCAGGCGCAGGATGCGATGGCGAAAATCAAGGAGCGGCTGGAAGCGGTGCTGGCGGACGTGCGCGCCATCGTGTGCGACTGGAAGCCGATGCACGAGAAAATGCTGGAAGTCGCCGCTGAAATCGTGGACCGACCGATGCCGGTGTCGGAGCAGGGTCGGCTTGAAGCCCAGGAGTTCCTGCGCTGGGCTGCGAATGATCATTTCACTTACCTCGGCTACCGTGAGTATAAGGTCACGTCCAGAGCGGCCAAGGGCGGCAGGGAAGAGGTGCTGGTGGCCGATGTCAGCACCGGCCTGGGCCTGCTACGCGACAGGGAAGCCGGCAAGCCGCGAAACCTGAAGTCCCTGGCGGCGCACTTCATGGCGCAATCGGGATCCGTCGATGCGCTGATCCTGACCAAGACCAATTCGCGAGCCACGGTGCACCGCCCCGGCTACATGGATTACATCGGCGTGCTCAGGTTCGATGCCGACGGCAAGCCGGTTGCCGAACAGCGGTTCCTCGGCCTCTACACCTCCAGCGCCTACCTGCGCCGGCCCTGGGACATCCCGCTGGTGCGCGAGCGCCACCAGTACGTGATGGATCGTTCTGGCCTGAATCCTGCCAGCCACAGCGGCAAGGCCCTGCGCCACATACTGGAAACCCTGCCGCGCGACGAGTTGTTCCAGTCCAGCGAAGAAGACCTTTTCCGTACCGGCATGGGAATCCTGGGCTTGCAGGAGCGGGTGCGCAGCAAGCTCTTCCTGCGCCGCGACCGCTACGGCCGTTATTTCTCGGTACTGGTTTACATCCCGCGCGATCGCATGAGCACCCAGATCCGCCATCGCATCGAGGACATGTTGAAGGCAGCGCTCAACGGCGAGCATGTCGATTCCAACGTGCAGATCGGCGAATCTCCGCTGGCGCAGATCCACATGATCGTGCGTCCGAAGAACAATGATCCGGTCGAGGTCGACATGCACGCGCTGGAAGCCAGCCTGGCGGCCATCGTGCGCGACTGGCGCGACGAGCTGCGCGAGCAACTTGTCGCCCGCCACGGCGAGGAAGCCGGGCTCAAATTGGCGGACCTTTATGGCCGTGCTTTGCCGGCGGGCTACATCGAGGAAGTCAGCCCGGCGGTGGCAGCCACCGACGTGGACTGCCTGGCCGCGCTGACCGGCCCCGACGACCTGCGCTTGTCGCTGTATCGCTCACAGCGCAAGGGCGAAAGCCTGCGCTTCAAGTTGTATCGCCAGCTGGACGACATCGCGCTGTCGGACGCATTGCCGATGATGGAGAACATGGGCTTGCGGGTGATCTCCGAACATCCGTACAAGGTCGAGACCAGCGAAGGCGTCACTTTCATCCAGGATTTCGAAGTGGAGTCGCTGCAGGGCGAGTTGGACGTGGACGCGCTGGACGAGCATTTCGAGGACGCGTTCGCACGGTCGTGGCACGGCGACGCGGAGAGCGATGGCTTCAACCGACTCGTGTTGGCGGCGGGCCTGTCGTGGAAGCAGGTGGCATTGCTTCGCAGCTACTGCAAGTATTTGCTGCAGGTCGGGGTGCCGTTCTCGCAGGCCTATGTCGAAACGACGTTGTCACGCTATCCATTGTTGTCGCGCCTGCTGGTGGAACTGTTCGAGGCCCGTTTCGATCCGGCGACAGGCAGCGAAAGCACGGCCGACATCCGCCGCGGCATGGGCGACTTCGAAGTACAGCTGAAGCGCCTGGCGAGGGATGATGCCTTCACCATGGCGACACTCAAGCAGGCGATCGAGGCGCGTACCGGAAGTCGCGAGCGCCAGGTCGAAGCCACCCGCGCCGCCTTGCTGGGCCTGATGGACCGGGTGTCGAGCCTGGACGAGGACCGCATCCTGCGCAGCTTCATCGGCGTGATCGACGCGACCCTGCGCACCAGCTATTACATCGAGCGCGAAGGCGGAACCCGCAAGGACGGCGGGGCGGTCGACTACATCAGCTACAAGCTGGATTCTTCGCTGGTGCCGGACCTGCCCAAGCCGCGTCCGTACCGCGAGATCTGGGTCTGCGGGCCACGGGTGGAAGGCATCCACCTGCGGTTCGGGCCTGTCGCGCGCGGCGGCCTGCGCTGGTCCGACCGCCGCGAGGATTTCCGCACCGAAGTACTTGGCCTGGTCAAGGCGCAAATGGTGAAGAACACCGTGATCGTGCCGGTTGGCAGCAAGGGCGGCTTCTTCTGCAAGCAACTGCCGGATCCTGCCGTCAACCGCGATGCCTGGTTCAATGAGGGCGTGGCCTGCTACAAGCGTTTCATCAACGGCATGCTGGACATCACCGACAACCTGGTCAACGGCAAGGTGGTTCCGCCGGCCGGCGTGGTGCGCCACGATGGCGACGATCCCTACCTGGTGGTCGCCGCTGACAAGGGCACCGCGACATTCTCCGACATCGCCAACGCTATCGCGCAAGCACATGGCTACTGGCTTGATGATGCGTTCGCGTCAGGCGGCTCGGTCGGCTACGACCACAAGCGCATGGGCATCACCGCGCGCGGCGCATGGGAGTCGGTCAAGCGCCACTTCCGCGCGATGGCCCGCGACAGCCAGAAGCAGGACTTCACCTGCGTCGGCATAGGCGACATGTCCGGCGATGTTTTCGGCAACGGCATGTTGCTGTCCAGGCACATCCGCCTGCTGGCGGCGTTTGACCATCGCCACATCTTCATCGACCCGAATCCGGATGCACCGATTTCGTTCAAGGAACGCGCGCGCCTGTTCAAGCTGCCGCGCTCGAGCTGGCAGGATTATGACGCTTCGTTGATCAGTGATGGCGGCGGCGTTTACCCGCGCAGCGCCAAGTCGATCCCGTTGACGCCGCAGGCAAAGGCAGCGCTGGGCATCGAATCGGACGCTACCGCAATGAGCCCGATGGAGCTGATGAGCGCAATCCTGCGTGCCCCGGTCGACCTGCTATGGAACGGCGGGATCGGTACCTACGTCAAATCCAGCCGCGAGAGCAATGACGATGTCGGTGACCGCGCCAACAACGGGCTGCGTGTGGACGGCAACCAGTTGCGGTGCAGCGTGGTGGGCGAGGGCGGAAACCTCGGGCTGACCCAGCTTGGTCGGATCGAGGCTGCCCAGCATGGCGTGCTGCTCAACACCGACTTCATCGACAACTCCGCGGGCGTGGACACGTCGGACCACGAGGTCAACATCAAGATCCTGCTCAACGGCGAAGTGCAGCGCAAGAAGCTGACGTTGCCCGCGCGCAACAAGTTGCTGGCATCGATGACCAGCGAAGTCGCCGGGCTGGTGCTGAACGACAATTACCGGCAGAACCAGGCGATCAGCCTGATGGAACGGATGAGCGTGCCGCGGCTCGGCTCCAAGCAGCATTTCATCCGCACGCTGGAGGGGCAGGGGCTGCTGGACCGGCAGATCGAATTCCTGCCTTCCGACGCCGAGCTTGCCGACCGCAAAAGCCGCGGCCTGGGTCTGACCCGCCCGGAACTGGCGGTGCTGCTGTCGTATTCCAAGCTGGTGGCTTACCAGCAGTTGCTGGACTCCGACATCCCCGAAGATCCGTACCTGTCCAAGGAGCTGGAACGCTACTTCCCGCAACCGCTCCAGGCCAGCTACGCCAAGGCGATGCAGCACCATCGCCTGAAACGCGAGATCATCGCCACCGCGGTCACCAACTCCACCATCAACCGGATGGGTGCGACCTTCCTGCTGCGCATGCAGGAAGACACCGGTCGCAGTCCCGGCGAAGTCGCGAAGGCGTTCACCATTACCCGC
The DNA here is from genome assembly GCA_038323895.1 of Lysobacterales bacterium. Taxonomy (GTDB): domain Bacteria; phylum Pseudomonadota; class Gammaproteobacteria; order Xanthomonadales; family Xanthomonadaceae; genus Thermomonas. Next base: position 102,962 of record JBBQHK010000001.1, read on the forward strand.
GAAACCCTGGATGCCCGCGACATGTGGGCGCAGATCGACGCGCTGGACGGCAAGATCGCCGAGTCGGTGCAGATCGATGCCCTGCAGGTGATCTGGCAGTTGCAGCGCACCTTCACCCGCTGGTTGCTGTCACGCCCGGGCACATTGCCGGACATCACCACGGCGGTGGCCCGATATCACGATGGTTTCCGCGACATCCGCGCGGGCGACAACATACTGCCTGCGGCGCAGCGCCCAGCCTATGAGGCGAGCATCCGCGACTGGCGAGCGCATGGCGTGCCGGCCCCGTTGGCGGGCCAGCTGGCGGCGTTGCCGTACCTTGAACCGTGCGCAGACATCATCGAGGTCGCGCGCCAACGCAAGCTCAAGCCAGTGGATGTGGCGAAGGTGCATTTCCGCATCGGCGATGCGCTCAACCTGCCTTGGCTGGTCGAACAGATCGATCACTTGCCGGTGGATGGCCGCTGGCATGCGGTCGCCCGTGGCGTGCTGCGCGAAGAGCTGGCGACGCAACAGCGGGCATTGGTGCAACAGGTGCTGGAGTGCCCTGGCAGCAGTGCCGATGCCAAGGTCAGGAGCTGGCTTGAGCGTGACGATCCGGCGTTGCGCTTCACGTTGTCGATGCTCAATGAGCTGGCCGCGCAAAAGTCGCTGGACTATCCGACCGCGTCGGTTGCGGTGCAACGCCTGTCGCAGTTGGCATCGCACGCGTGACCCCAAAGACGTTCGTCATGCGCTTGTCGAGGGACTTACGCCTGTTGCCGGGTTGTCGTGGCTCGACCGGCTCACCACGACCGGACTGACTTGCTAAGCTCAAGCCATGAGTACGCCACGCCTCGCACTTTTGGCCAGCCACACCGATGACGCCCAGGCTGCGCTTGGCGCATTGCAAAAGCTGCATGGCACGCACGCGCCGGAAGAAGCCGACGTCCTGGTCGCGCTGGGTGGCGATGGCTTCATGCTCCAGACCCTGCATCGACACGGCAGCCTGGGCAAGCCGGTGTTCGGCATGAAGCTGGGCAGCGTGGGTTTCCTTATGAACCAGCATCGCATCGGCGACCTGATGCCGCGCATCGCCGCGGCCGAGCCGGCGGTCCTGCATCCGCTGGAAATGCTCGTGCAGACCGAATCCGGCGCGACCGTGGGTTCGCTGGCGTACAACGAGGTCTCGCTGTTGCGCCAGACCCGGCAGGCAGCGCACATCAGTATCGAACTCAATGGCCAGGTCCGGTTGGACGAACTGATCTGCGACGGCGTGATGGTTGCCACGCCGGCTGGCAGCACCGCCTACAACTTCTCGGCCAGCGGACCGATCCTGCCGCTGGGTGCCAATGTGATGGCCTTGACGCCGATCGCCCCGTTCCGGCCACGGCGCTGGCGTGGCGCGGTGCTGAAGTCAGGTACCGAGGTACGTTTCCGTGTCCTGGATCCGCATAAGCGCCCGGTCAGCGCGACTGCCGACTCGCACGAAGTCCGTGATGTCACCGAAGTGCTGGTGCGCGAGTCCGGCAACCGCAGCGTGACCCTGTTGTTCGACCCGGAATACAACCTGGAAGAACGCATCCTCAGCGAACAATTCATGAGCTGATCGCGCGCGGCCAAGGCCGGTCGCAGCCGGCGAGACCGCCATGCGGGATACTCTGCCGATGCCCACCGCCGCCAATCCACTCGTCGTCGCCATCACCGCGCGAGCGCTTTTCGACCTGGAAGACAGCCATGGCCTGTTCGAGGCCGAAGGCGTCGAGGCCTACGCCGACCATCAGCGCCAGCGCGAGGATGACATCCTCGAACCGGGCATCGCGTTCCCCTTGGTGCGCAAGTTGCTTGCGCTGAATCGATACACCAAAGCGGATGCGCCATTGATGGCCGCTCCACAAGTGGAAGTCATCCTGCTCTCGCGCAACTCGTCCGATACCGGCCTGCGCATCTTCAATTCCATCCAGCACCATGGACTGGACATCTGCCGCGCCACGTTCACCTCGGGCGCGCCGGTTTGGCCATACATCCGGCCATTCGGCGCGCAGTTGTTCCTGTCGGCGAACCCGGTTTCGGTGCATGCGGCGCTCGAGGCCGGCATCGCCGCGGCAACCATCCTGCCGTCGCGCGCCGCGCTCTCGGGGCACGACCAGCTACGCATCGCCTTCGATGGTGATGCGGTCATCTTCAGCGATGAAAGCGAGAGGGTATCGCGTGAACACGGGATCGAGGCGTTCGGCGTGCACGAGCGCGAACGCGCGCGCGAACCGTTGTCAGGCGGACCGTTCCGCGGGTTCCTGTCGGCGTTGCATGACCTGCAGGTCGCGTTTCCCGTAGGCGAGCAAGCCCCGATCCGCACGGCACTGGTGACGGCGCGCTCGGCCCCGGCGCACGAGCGGGTGATCCGCACCCTTCGCGAATGGGGCGTGCGCCTGGACGAGTCGCTATTCCTCGGTGGACGCGAGAAGGGCCCGTTCCTCGAAGCCTTTGGTGCCGACATCTTCTTCGACGACTCGCCGCACAATATCGATTCCGCGCGCCGCCATGTCGCAGCCGGCCATGTGCCGCATGGCGTCGCCAACGGTGGCCAGTGAGGGCGCCGGCGGTTTGCTTCAGTCGGGCAGATCCAACCCGCTCAACTTCCAGCGCAGGCCGTCGCGTTCGAACACGAACACCAGCGGCTTGCCTTCGTCCGAGGTCACCGTGGCGGTGAAGCGCGACATTGACACGTAGCGCGTCCTGGCATCCTTCAGGGGATCTTCCGCTTGAGCTTTGCCGTCCTTGTTCTTCTCTCCGGTGATCTTGCGTGCCAACGTGCTTCCGGTCAGCAGGGTGGCCACGCCAAGCGGCGACACCATGGCGTCGATAACCGGTGCCGATATCGCTGTCGCGACCCCCGAGGCCATGTCCGCGGCGCTGCCAGATCCCAGCCGTTGCTGGATGTCTCGGGTAATCCGCGCCTGTATCTGTGGGGTCACGTTTTCGCGCAGTTTCTCGAAGTCAACGAAGTAGGACAATTTGCCGTAGTCACCACTGGCCACGACATTTCGGATACCGTTCACGGCCAGATAGGGGCCCGCAGCGGTATAGGCCGCCAGCAAGACCAGAAGCAGGCACAGCCCGGCGATCAGCCATTTCTTCATGTGTAGTGAGGCCCGTGTGCAGTGACCAGCAGGGTATCGCGGCAGCGGTGCTCAATGGAATGGCCATGCTGCCGAAGTGCCTGGCATGCAACGTGCATCAAAACTCCAGATCCAGCGCCGCGCACAGGTAATCCATGAAGGGCGCGATCGCTGCCAGGTCTCCCTCGAGGAGCGACAAGAGCTCAGCGCCGCTCACGTCTGCATCGTCCAGCGCGCGGGTCACCACGAAATTCCGGTGGCGCAGGTCGTCGGCTCGATCGAAGTCAGCGGGGAAACCCGCCGGAACGCGCACCAGCATGTCGCTGCTTTCAAGCGTGTAGTGCTCGCGGAAAGCAGTGCCGTGGGCGGCTCGTTCCCAGCCACCGGGATTGTCGACGATGAATTGCCGGATCCTGCGTTGGGTCTTGGTCTCGGGATGCCACAGTCCGCCTCCCACGAAGCATTCGCCGGGCTTGACATGCAAGTAGAACGAGGGCGCGGCAACCTGTCGCGCGCGTTCGTGGTACAGGCGTGCGCCTTGCCATGACTTGTAAGGCGTCTTGTCTTTGGAAAAACGGGTATCACGGTGGATCCGGAACAACGAACCGCCAACGCCTCTCGGGTCGGCGCGGAAATGCGTGCTGATGCCGGCGACCACCGGTTGCAGGTCAGTGAGCAGGCGCAGGAACGGTTGGCGCAGCTGCGCCTCGTACTCCGTCTTGTGCGCGTGGAACCATTCGCGTTCGTTGTGGCGTGCAAGCCCGCGCAGGAACTTGAAGGTCCTGTCGCTGAAATAACTGGTCATGGCAGGCTCGCCTCGATCTGTCGTCCCCATGCATCAAGCGCATCCAACAGCACCTGTTTGCTGCCATCGCTGGCATGCGCGGCGCGTAGCTCGGCGATCTGCTGGCGGGATTGTTCGAACGTGAGTTCGGCCAGGCCGTTGTCGGTTTCCAGGCGCTGCCGCCGGTACTCGTTCCAACGCGTGTGCTCGGCGGGAAGCAGGCTCTCCGGCCAGTTCCGGGCACGGTAGCGGAACAACAGTTCCGGCAAGCGCGAATCGCGGAACGCGAACGCTTGTTTGGCCAGCAGGTGCTGCGGGGTGCTGCGCACGCTGGCGAACAGGCGCTTGTCGGCATCGCCGATGAAGCCGTCGTACAACGCGGCATCGGCATCCACTGTTTCGCGCGGGCGGTCGCGGGCGAATACCTGGCGCACCTTCTCGGCCAGCGCCGGGCCGGCGGCGCGAAGTCGTTCGGCGCGCTGCATCACGATGCCGGGATCAATCGACAATCGCGCGAAATCCGCTGCACGCAAATGGTCCCAGGCCACGAGCGCGGGGCACTTGTTGCAGTGCACTTCCTTGAGCGGGATCCGCGACTCGCCTTCGGGCAGGTCGGCTTGGCGCACGTACAGCCGATCCGTGATCCCGTCCGCATCCAGGTCGAGCAGGGCGTCCGGATCGCTATCGAGGTCGAACACGATCATCCGGCTATCGATCTGCGGGTGTCGGGCCAGCGGAATGACCGGGGCGGCGCACAGGCGTGATGCTGGATAACGCTGCGAGACATGCAGCAGCGGCGTCATCGCGACGGGATCCATCAGTGATGCGGCAAAGCGCTTGTCGCGAAGGCGCAACGCGTAATCCCAGAGGCGCGGCTGATGCGTGCGGAACAGGCGGGCGATGCCGATCAGCGCGCGCACGTCGCTCAGGGCTTCGTGGGCCATGCCTTCGCGCAGTCCATTGTCCTCGGCGAGGTGCTCAAGCTTGAAACTCGTCCCCTTGCCGTCCGCTCGCTGTCGCCAGGCGATGCCGTCCGGCCTTAGCGCATGCATCAGGCGCAGTGCATCCAGCAGGTCCCAGCGCGAGTTGCCGGCCTTCCATTCGCGCTCATAGGCATCGTGGAAATTGCGGTACAGGCCAAAGCGCACGAACTCGTCATCGAAGCGGATCGAGTTATAGCCGGCGCCGCAAGTGCCGGGTCGCGCCATCTCGTCATTGATGAGTGCAAATGCATCGGCTTCAGTGACGCCGTCGCGCAACGCGTCCTGCGGCGTGATCCCGGTGATCAGGGTGGCGATTGGCGAGGGCAGCAGATCGTTGGCTGGCTTGACGAAAAAGCTGATCGGCTCGTCGATCTCGTTCAATGCGGCATCAGTGCGGATCGCAGCGAATTGCGCGATGCGGGTGCGGCGCGGATCGCTGCCGAACGTTTCCAGGTCGTAGAACAGGAAGCTGTCGCTCATACCGGGATTCTAGTGCCCACTTGAATGCAGGTGGCGAGACCGTCGGGTGGCTCGCGTAGCGGCATTTCGAGCCGCGGAGCGAACACCCGGCGGTAGGCGCCGCCGGTGGCGGCAAGGTTGTTAAATCGGCTCAAGATGACGTATCACTGCTGCATCCACGGAGGCCCAGTCAACCCCATCCAGCGAGTCCAATCCGCGGGTAGCGTCCTCCAGGATATGCCGCTGGATTTCGCTGCGTTGCAGGGCCAGCGAATAGCGAATGCGCATGAAGGTGACCATCGCATAGTGCGGTATGAAACGGCCCGGATGGCGGGCCTGCAACGCCAGTTCGAGTTCGCGCTGGAGCAGGAACTGAGCATCGTCGACCTTGTCGCGCATCTCGATGTAGTTTTCCAGCGCCATCTGCTGGATGGCATCCGCATCGGGTTTCCGCAGCGCTTCGAAGGCGGCAAAGGCATCCGCAAGGTCGTCTTGCTGGTCCAGCATGTCGGCCAGTGCCACGCAGTCCTCGAATGCGCAGTTCATCCCCTGTCCGTGAAAGGGCACCATGGCGTGGGCAGCATCGCCGATCAGCAGCGCCCGGCTGTCCAGGTGCCAGCGATCCAGATACAGGGTGCCGAGCGTGCTGGTCGGATTGGCTTCGAAGTCCTCGCGCAAGTCCGGGACCAAGGGCAACAGGTCGGGGAAATCGCGTTCGAAGAGGGCGTGCGCATCGTCGCCGGTCTGGATCCGGGCGAAGCTCGGATACGCGCCTTCGTGCGGCATGAACAGGGTGACGGTGAAGTTGCGTTCGTCATTGGGCAGCGCAATGCACATGTAGTGGCCACGTGGCCAGATGTGAAGGGCGTTGGCCTCGATGCGGAAACCGCCGTCGTTGGCAGGCGGGATTTCCAGTTCCTTGTAACCATGGTCCAGCCATTCGCTGCGTTCGTTGAACGCCACCAACGGCGCCATCTGCCCACGCAGGGTCGAACCGGCGCCATCGGCACCGATCAAGGCGTTGAACGAATAGGCGTGGTCAGCGGCGTCGCCTTTGAACGTGGCAATGCGCGCATCGAAATCCACGTGGTCCAGGCGCCTGTCGAAATGGAGGCATGCGCCGTGTGATTCGGCAGCATCCAGCAGGCTGATGTTGAGCTCCCCACGGTCGACTGACCAGATCACTTCCGAGTCGTCGCGTCCGTAACGCTGCAGGGTTGGCGGAGCATGCAGCGGGTGCACGAAGCGCCCACGCATCATGATCGCGCGCTTCAGCACCTCCTCATCGGCACCTGCCTGGCGCAGCGCATGCAGGCCGCGCTCGGCCAAAGCCAGGTTGATCGAACGGCCACCGGCGTAACCGTGCATGCGCGGATCCCCACGACGCTCGAACACGTCCACCGCCCAGCCGCGCTGGGCCAACAGCGTCGCCAGCAGGCCACCGGCTAGCCCGGCGCCGACAATCGTGATGTGTCTGGTCACGTCTTCCCGCTCATTGGTCATCGCGCCAGTTCTGCACGCTGCAGGCGAAGCGGAGCACATCGGCGTGGGTGTTGTAGAACGGGGTCGGCGAAATGCGGATCACGTCGGGTTCGCGCCAGTCGCCGAGTACTCCCTGCGTCGCCAAGTGCTCGAACAGCGAGCGGCCCTGGTCGCGTCCGCCAATCACGCGGATCGACAACTGGCAGCCACGCTGCGAAGACTCAGAGGGCGTCACGATTTGAAGTGCGTCAGACAGCTGCTCGCAGATCAGTGTTTCCAGATATCCCGTGAGACGTACGGATTTTGACCGCAGTGCCGGCATGGTCGCGCGCCCGAACTGATCCAGCGACGCCCGCAGCGGCGCCAGGCCGAGAATCGGCGGATTGCTCAGTTGCCAGCCTTCGGCGCCAGGCGTTGGAGTGAACTCCCGCCCCATCTTGAAGCGCACCGATGCATCGTTGCCCCACCAGCCGGCGAATCGCGGACGGCTGGTGTTGGCATGACGCTCGTGCACGAAGCAGCCCGCGACCGCGCCGGGGCCCGAGTTCATGTATTTGTAGTGGCACCACACCGCGAAGTCGGCGCCGCTGTCGTGAAGCTGCAGCGGTAAATTGCCGGCGGCATGGGCAAGGTCAAAGCCGACGATTGCACCGGCGGCATGGCCGAGGCGGGTGATTTCCTTCAGGTCGAACGCCTGGCCGGTGCGGTATTGCACGCCAGGCCAAAGAACAAGTGCCAGGCGCGGCCCGTGCTCGGCGAAGGCGCGCTCGATCGCCTGCATCGAAATCGTGCCATCGGCTTCATCCGGCGCGACCTCGATCAGTGTGAGGTCCGGCGGCAAGCCGCGATACTGCAGTTGCGATTCCACTGCGTAACGGTCGGATGGAAAACTGCCGGCCTCGATCAGGATCGCGGTGCGTTCGATCGTTGGCTGGTAGAAGCTGACCATCATCAAGTGAAGGTTGGCAGTCAGCGAGTTCATCGCCACGACTTCGTGCGGCTGTGCGCCGACGACCTGCGCCAGGGGTTCGCGCACCAACTCGTGATACGGCATCCACTGCGCGCTGCCGGTGAAGTGGCCTTCCACCGCTTCGTTGGCCCACTTGTCCAGTACTTCCTCGACGTGGGCACGCACGCCCTTCGGTTGCAGGCCCAGCGAGTTGCCGACGAAATAGGTCTGATCGCTACCCTTGTGCTGTGGCAGGTGGAATTCGCTGCGGAAATGACGCAGTGGATCGGCGGCGTCCTGCGCGTTGGCGTAGTCGTGGGTGAAAAAATCCGTCATGCAAACCTCGAAGCGGGCAGGTCCAGCCATTCCAGTGCAGTGCCGTGGTAAAGCCGTGCGCGATCGACGTCGTCCAGTTGCAGGCGTTCGATGCCTTCGCCCGGCGACTGTTCGCCGAGCGGGAACGGATAGTCGGTGCCCATCATCACGCGGTCGGTGCCGCAGACGTCCAGCAGATAGCGCAGCGCGGCGTCATCGGCGACCCAGGAATCGAAATACAGGCGTTTCAGATACTCACGCGGATTGCGGAAGTTGTCCGTGGCCACCAGGTCCGGGCGCATGTTGAAGCCATGCTCGATTCGGCCGATCGTGTACGGGAATGCGCCGCCACCATGGGCCAGGCAGATACGCAGTTTTGGCAGCCGTTCCAGCACGCCGCCGAACACCAGGCAGCACGCCGCACGGGATTGTTCGGCCGGCATCCCGACCAGCCAAGGCAGCCAGTACTTCGGCATCGAATCGGTGCCCATCATGTCCCACGGATGCACCAGGATCGCGGCCCCAAGTTCGCTGGCGGCCTCGAAGAATTCGAACAACTCAGGCGCGTCGAGGTTCCAGTCGCCCACGTGCGAGCCGATCTGCACGCCCTGCAGGCCCAATTCGTCCATGCAGCGTTCCAGTTCGCGCACCGCCAGCGATGGCGACTGCAACGGCACCGTTCCGATCCCGGCGCAATGCCGTGGAAACTCGCGGCAGGCCTGCGCCATGTGGTCGTTAAGCGCACGGTGCAACTCAAGCGCGTGGTTGGCCTTGGCCCAGTAGCTGAACATCACCGGCACCGTGCTCAGCACCTGCACCTGCACGCCGAAGCCGGCGAATTCGTCGATGCGGATCTGCGGATCCCAGGTCTTGGCCCATATCTCGCGGAAGAACTTGCCGTCCTTGTAAATGCGGCTGCGGCCGTCATCGCCGTGGTGGATCACCGGGAAACGGCTGTCGCCATATTTGCTGGCGAGGTCAGGCCAACTCTTCGGCAAGTAGTGCGCGTGGGTGTCGATTTTCAGCATGTCAGGTGATGTCCGCCCGCGAATCCGCGTTCATTTCGTAGTGGCTCGGGCGCGGGTTCAGCGTGCCGCATTGGCTGCAGGTGCGAAGGGCGTCGTTGCGGTAGAACGCTTCAAACACGCGGAAGAAATCCTGTTCGATGTCGCGCAGGTGGAAGAATTCCTCGTATACCTTGTTGTTGCAGTTCACGCAGAACCACATCAGTGCGTCGTCCTCGTGCGGAAGTCGCTTGCGTTCGATCACCAGACCGACTGAGCCCGGCATGCGCTGCGGTGAATGCGGCACATGCGGCGGCAGGTAGAACATGTCGCCGGCGCTGATCGGGATATCGCGCGGGGCCAGCTTGCCGGAAGCATCTTTTTCCTGGATGCGCAGGACCATTTCGCCCTCTAGCTGGTAGAACCATTCCGGGCCGTCCTCGAAGTGGTAATCGGTGCGCGCATTCGGGCCGCCGACGATCATCACGATGTAGTCGCCATCGACGATGCACTTGTTGCCGACCGGCGGCTTGAGCAAGTGGCGATGCTCGTCGACCCAGGCCTGCAGGTTGATTGGATTGGGCAGGGACATGCAATTTTCTCCATCGTCATCCCGGCGAACGCCGGCATCCAGCAGTTGCTCTTACTCGCCGAAACACAGAACAGCAATTTCCAGGAATGGATCCCGGCGCTCGCCGGAGATGACATCAAGCTAAGGCACGGTCAGGAAAGCGACGCATTTCAATTCGATCGCGATCGGCGTCGGCAGCGCGGTGATGCCAAGCGTGGTCCGGCATGGCGCGCTGGAAGCGTCGGGGAAGTATTCCTTCCATACCGCGTTGTAGGCCTTGAAGTCGCGGGCCATGTCGGTGAGGTAGACCGTCACATCGACCAGGTCCTCCCAGCGTGCGCCGCTGGCGTCCAATACCGCGCGCACATTGCCGAATACAGCACGCGCCTGCGCCTCGATGTCGTACTCGCGCACGCGGCCATCCGCGAAATATTCATTTCCGATGATGGCATCCGTCGCCGGGTCGCGCGGGCCGATCCCTGACAGGAACAGCAGCTCGCCGACGCGGCGTGCGTGCGGATAGCTGCCCACAGCCTTCGGCGCATCGCCCGCATGAATCGTATTGGTGTGCAGCAGGTTGTCCATCAGCGATCCTCACGGTCGCGGCTGATGGCATCCAGCGCAACCGCGTATTGCGGTTCCAGCGCCGCCGGCTCGTTCACATCCATGCCCAGGTCGTGCACGCGGCCATCGCGCAAGGTGTAGACCCAGCCATGCACCGACAACGATTGCCCACGGATCCAGGCGTCCTGCACGATGGTGGTCTGGCAGACATTGGTGACCTGTTCCAATGCATTGAGCTCACACAGGCGGTCATGCCGAAGGTGCTCGCCATCGATGCCGGCGAGCAACGCGGCGTGCTTGTCGGCCACGTCGCTGACGTGGCGGATCCAGTTGTCTGCCAGGCCAACGCGAGCATTGGTGAGTGCCGCATGCACGCCACCGCAGCCGTAATGGCCGACCACCAGGATGTGTTCGACCTTGAGCACGTCGACCGCGAACTGGATTACCGACAGACAATTGAGATCGGTATGCACTACAACGTTCGCGATATTGCGATGGACGAAGATCTCACCAGGATTCAGGTCCACGACCTGATTGGCTGGCACCCGCGAATCCGAGCAGCCGATCCACAGGTACTTCGGCGCCTGCTGCGTCGACAGGCGCTCGAAGAAACCCGGATCTTCGCGCGAGACGCGCTCGGCCCAGGCGCGGTTGTTTTCAAGCAAATCGTGAAGTCGATTCATGGGATGGCCGTGGATTGCGGTGTACCGGAGGTCGCGACAGCCACGCTGAGTTCACGCTCGGTGAGCGCGCGGCCTTCATTTCCAACAAGGCGCAGGCGATAGCGGCCGGGCGCAAGGTAGAGCGGCGCGGACGTTTCATCCTTGGAAAGGAGGACGAATTGATCGGCAGGAATCGCGTCATCGCCTTCATTGGTGTAACGCGCTTCAGCGAGGCAGGGCAGGTGATCGATGCAGGGCGTCATGTCCACCATCATGGCCTGGCGGATACCGCCGAGCGTGAGCCAGTCCGGCCGGATCGGCGATGCGGATGGCGTAGGCAACAACACCGATACATCGTTAGCCCCGGGTTTGTTGCTCCAAGGTGTACCGTTTTTTCGGTCGATCAGTACCGAAGGTTCTGTGACTTGGAAACGGGTACTCAATTGCCTGCCAATGGTCTTGATGTCATTCAGTTCGTAGGAGCGAGTCGATGTTTGGTCGACGGTGAGCATCGGTAAGTCAGTCAAACGCGCAAGTTCCATGGCCATCGGTCGTGCGCTGTCTGGCGAGTCTTTTTGGCGTTCGTTGATATGGCCATATCCGGCATGCACCAGAATGCGTGCGTTCGGGTTACTGGCTAGGAAGTCGGCAATTGCCTGCGCCTGGCCGGTCTCGCGCTGTTGCTGGGTTTCTTCGCTGCGGGCCGCATTGGTTTCGTAGGGCAGCAGTTTGTAGCCGAGGCGTTTCGCTTCGCGTAGGAGTTCGGCGAAAACGGGTTCTTGGCTATACATGCCGGTACCACGATTCGGATAACCCTTTGCGAGTGGCTCGTATCCATTATTGACAAGTGTTTCCACTGCCAGAACGTCAAAGCCCTTGTCACATAATGTCCGCAGAAGTGAGAAAGTCAGTACACGCGTCTGAGGCACATGATGTGCCTCATTGACCATGATCATGCGGTAGTTGCTGGCTTCGTTGGTGATCCAATCGACGGCAGGCATGGCGTTGAATGCAGAAATAGTCGGAACCGACAGCTCGTCGTCGGGGCGAGGCCGGTCATCTTTGCGCATCGGAAACGCACGAAGCGCGTCGTTGGGGCGCCCGAGGAAACTCAAATCCGTTGCCAACATTTGCGCGGCAAGCTCGCGCAGACTCGGATCATCCCGCACTGCAGGACTGGCCAGGAATAGGTATTTGGCAAATGTACCCTCGCGTTTATTGAGTTCGTCGAAAAAGTTTTTGTCTGGATCGACCTTGGCAGACATAGCCTGCTTCTGGTCGGCTGCAACCGCGGTCGTGGCCAGCAAAGCAAGGCCGATTGCAATAGTGAAGGTAGTTGATGCTTTGATCATCGCGACAAATCCAATGTGACATTGCGGGGTTCAGTGAAAAAACGCATTGCTTCCATCCCGCCCTCGCGGCCATGGCCGGACTGGCCACTGCCGCCGAACGGTGTTCGCAGGTCGCGCATCAGCCAGGTGTTGATCCAGACCATGCCCACAAGCAGGCCAGCGGCGAGGCGGTGGGCGCGGCCGAGGTCGCGCGTGAAGATGGTTGCGGCCAGCCCGTAGTCGCTGGCATTGGCCAAGATGAGCGCTTCGGCATCGTCATCGAACGCCTGCAGGGTGACGACGGGCCCGAAAATTTCCTCTCGGTTGGTCGCACATTTCGGGCCAAGGCCTTCGATTACCGTTGGCGTGACATACCAGCCCGGACGATCGATCGCGTTGCCGCCACAAAGTACATTGCCGCCCTCGTCTTTTGCCCGAACGATCGCGGCGAGCACCTTGTCATATTGCGCCTGTGAGACCAGTGGGCCGATCTGGGTGGTTCCATCCATTGGCTCGCCAATGCGTAGTGCCTGCACGCGCTCGACGAAAGCACTGCGAAATTCGTCGTAGATCGCGCGTTCGACCAGCAGCCGCGAGCCGCATAGACAGATTTGCCCGCTGTTCTGGAAGGCGCTACGCACCAGCGTGTCGAGATGCTGGCGCCAGTCGCTGTCGGCGAATATCAGGGTGGCGTTCTTGCCACCCAGTTCCAGCGAGAACTTCTTCAACATCGGCGCAACGATGCCGGCAATCCGGCGGCCGACCGGGCTGCTGCCGGTAAAACTGATCGCCTTGATATCGGGGTGCCGGACGATGGCATCGCCCGCCGTCGGTCCAAGGCCATGTACGACGTTTAACACGCCGGGCGGAAACCCGATCTTGACCAGCAGCTTGGCCAGCAGGGTGGCGCTGTGCGGCGTCACTTCCGAGGGCTTGGCGACGACGGTGTTGCCTGCGGCGAGCGCCGGCGCGATCTTCCATGTGAACAGGTACAGTGGCAGGTTCCACGGACTGATGCAGCCGACTACGCCCAACGGCAGTCGCAGGGTGTAATTCAGGCCGGCTTCGCCGTGGTGGGATTCGCTGGAAAACTGGGTCGCGGCGTGCGCGAAGAAGCGCAGGTTGCTGACGGCGCGCGGGATCTCGATGTTGCGAGCAAGCGCGATAGGCTTGCCGCCATCGCGGGCTTCGACTTCTGCGAACGCGTCGATGCGGGCATCCAGCGCATCGGCGAGTTTTTCCAGCCAGCGCGCACGTTCGCTGTTCGGCAGCGCAGACCATGCCGGGAAGGCAGCTTGCGCGGCGGCGACGGCGGCATCGACATCGGCGGCATCACCATCGGCCACCTGCGCAGTGACCTCGCCAGTGGCGGGGTCGAACACATCCAGCCATTGCCCGTTGCCGGGTTCGACCGCCTCGCCGTTGATCCAGTGCCGGTAGCGTTGCATCCGCCTAGTGTACCGACGCCGTGATGCGAATCAGGCCAGGCAGGTCAGATGGACTGCATGCGTCCGCCGTCGACCGCGATCGACTGGCCATTGACGTAGGCGGCGGCAGGGCAGCAAAGGAACGCGATCATGCCGGCAACTTCACGTGCCTGCGCGAATCGGCCGGCTGGTACCGTCGCCAGCATGCCCCTGGCGACCTCGTCCTGTGACTTGCCGCTGGCCGTACTGCGGTCCGCCAGGATCTGCTCAAGCCGCTGGGTGCGCGTATAGCCGGGCAGCACGTTGTTGACGGTGATGCCGTCACTGCCGAGCTCCTTCGACAGCGTCTTCGCCCAACTCGCCACCGCACCACGAATAGTGTTGGACACGCCAAGGTTGGCGATGGGCTCGTAAACCGATGTCGAGATCACGTTGACGATGCGGCCCCACTGCGCGGCGCGCATACCCGGCAATACCGCTTGCAGCAGGATTTGATTCGCGATCAGGTGCTTGTTGAATGCATCCAGATAGGCCGCGATGTCTGCAGCATGCGCGGCACCACCAGGCGGGCCGCCGGTGTTGTTGACCAGGATATGCACCGGGCGCTCCGCTGCGAGTGCCACCACTGATTGGCTTAGCTCGAAAGTCTGCGCCACGTCAGCCACGATGCATGCGTGCTGCTGCTTGCCACTGCAGGGCAGGGACGCCGCGGCATCGCGCAACGCATCGTCGCGACGGGCGAGCAGGGTGACATCGGCGCCCAACTGCGCGAGCTCCAACGCGCTTGCAAGGCCAATGCCTTGCGAGCCGCCGCACACCAAGGCGTGCTTGCCGGCGAGGTCGAGGTCCATCAGGCGCGAGCTCCAAGCGACTGGATCATCTGCGGACGCAAGGCGTCATCGTCCTGGGCCTGCGGCGGTGTCAGTTCACCGAGCGCAAATCCACGCTCCAGCGCATCGTCTTCGTCAAGGCCTTCGAACGATACGAACTCAGCATCCATCAGCGCAGCCCGCGCGGTGTCGATGCTGTCGTAAGAAAGGGTATTGCCGTCACTATCGAATACTTCACCGGTACCCGCTTCGCGTTCGCGCAGTCGGGCCCAGACAATCGTGCGTCCCAGGGTTGCCAGCCACCAGCTTTCGGGCGCGACCGGGTTCATGCCAAGGCTCCTGCCAACAGCCACAGCAGGCCACCTGCAGCGATCCCGGAGAGGATCACCAGCAGCGAAATTCGCGCAGGCGTGGTGAGACCGGTCAGGTTGCGATCCGGGTTGCCCCGATATTCGGCACGCAGCAGCCACAGCAGTGCGCGCGGCTTGAGAAACGCGCCTTCGCCCAAAATCGCCGTGATTTCCGGGCGTCGGTCCCGGATATGCACAAGTGCCAGCGGCCAGAAAATCACGAACGCAGTGGCGCCGGCGATGGCGGTCGCAAAGGCAGTGAGTGCAAGAAACAGGATGAAGTCGGGATCCATTACTCAGAACTCCGCTTGGCCAGGTGCGCGCGGATAGGCGATCGCGTCGCGGATATTGGACAGGCCGCAGACATACACGACCAGGCGTTCGAAGCCCAGGCCGAAGCCTGCATGCGGCACGCTGCCGTAGCGGCGGAAATCGCGATACCAGCTGTAATGCACGGGATCCAGGCCGAATTTCGCCATGCGCGAGTCCAGTACATCCAGGCGTTCCTCGCGCTGGCTACCGCCGATGATCTCTCCGATGCCAGGCGCCAGCACGTCCATCGCCGCGCAGGTCTTGCCGTCGTCATTCAGGCGCATGTAGAACGCCTTGATCTGCTCCGGGTAGTTCATGACCACGACCGGCCGGCCCACGTGTTCCTCGGTCAACCAGCGCTCGTGTTCGGTCTGCAGGTCCAGGCCCCATTCGACCGGGAAGTCGAAGGTCTTGCCGCTGGCCTGCAGCAGCTTGATGGCATCGCCGTATTCGATGCGCTCGAATGGCGCGTTGATGAAGGCCTCCAGCTTGGTGATCGCATCGGTCTGCACGCGCTCGGCGATGAACGCCATGTCGTCTCCGCGCTCGTCGAGCACCGCGCGGAACAGGTACTTGAGGAAGTCCTCGGCAAGGTCGGCATCGTCGTTGAGATCGGCGAAGGCGATCTCCGGCTCGATCATCCAGAACTCGGCCAGATGCCGCGTGGTGTTGCTGTTCTCGGCGCGGAAGGTCGGACCGAACGTGTAGACCTTGCTCAGCGCCAGGCAGTAGGCCTCGACGTTGAGCTGGCCGGACACGGTGAGGAAGGTTTCCTTGCCGAAGAAGTCGCGGCTGAAGTCGACATTGCCCTTCCCGTCAAGCGGCAGGTTGGCCATGTCCAGGGTCGATACGCGGAACATCTGGCCGGCGCCTTCGGCATCGGAGGTGGTCACGATCGGCGTCGAAATCCAGTAGAAGCCGCGCTCGTCGAAGAAGCGATGCACTGCCATCGACAGGCAGTGGCGGATGCGGGTGACCGCGCCGAACAGGTTGGTGCGCGGGCGCAGGTGGGCGAATTCGCGCAGGTATTCGAGCGAATGCTGCTTGGGCTGCATCGGGTAGGTCAGGGGATCCTCGACCCAGCCGCAGACGTCGATCTGCGATACCTGGATTTCGAAGCCCTGGCCTTGCCCCTGCGACGTGACCAGATTGCCTGTCGCGACGAGCGAGCAACCGGTGGTCAGGTGCTTGACCTCGGATTCGTAATTGGGAAGCGTGTCCGGCACGACCAGCTGGATGGGCGCGAAGCAGGAGCCATCGCTGAGGTGGACGAAGCTCAGGCCGGCCTTGGAGTCGCGGCGGGTGCGTACCCAGCCGCGCACGGTGACCAGGCCGCCTTCGGGCACATGCCCGGCAAGAGCCTGGGCCACACTGATCGTTGTCATCTTGAAATCCTGGCAAGTAGGCGCGATGCAAGCCATGCAGTTTACCGGAGCTACATCGTTTCCTCTTAGAATCAGCGCATGGCCATCTCACTGACTCAAGCCGCTCACGCCCGCATCCGCGGCTATCTCGACGCCGACCCGGCCGCACTCGGGCTGCGCTTCGGCGTGTCCCGCACCGGCTGCTCAGGCTGGGGCTACAAGGCGGACATGGCGCGCGAACAGGCCGCGGACGACCAGGTGTTCGATGCCGACGGCGTGCGCATCTACGTGGATGCCGACAGCCTGGCGCTGGTCGACGGCACTGAGATCGACTTCCTCAGGCAGGGCTTGAACGAGCAGTTCGTGTTCCGCAACCCGAACGTGGCCGGCGAATGCGGCTGCGGGTCGAGCTTTACCACGGACGCCGACAAAGCCACCTGACAGAAGCGTTTCAAAACTGCTGCGCCGCAGGATTTGCACGCAAGTCATTGATTCGCCATAATGGCCGGCTCCCGCTCGTGTCCATCACGTTGCGGGAGACCTTGCCCGAACGCGCCTGCCAATCAATGTGCAGGTGGCCGAGGGCTTTCCAGTCCGGCTTCTTGCCGGCCGATAGCCAAAAGGAAACGACAATGCGTCATTACGAAATCGTGTTCCTGGTCCATCCGGACCAGAGCGAGCAAGTCCCGGCCATGATCGAGCGCTACAAGAGTGCGATCGAAGCCGGTAACGGCAAGATCCACCGCCTGGAGGACTGGGGCCGCCGTCAGCTGGCGTATCCGATCCAGAATCTGGTCAAGGCCCACTACGTGCTGATGAACGTGGAATGCGAGCAGGCTGTCCTCGACGAGATGGTCGACGGCTTCCGCTTCAACGACGCCGTGCTGCGCCACCTGGTGATGCGCCGCGAGGACGTGGTGACCGAGCAATCCCTGATCATGAAGAACAAGGACGAGAAGGGCGACAAGCCCGAGCGTAGCGAGCGCCGTCGCCGCGACGAAGACAGCGATGCTGGCAACACCGACAGCAACGATGCCGCCGCTGACGACACCGCCGAAGCCGCCTGAGCCACTCGACCTTCTTTGTAGGAGCACCACATGTCCAAGTTCTTCCGCCGCCGCAAGTTCTGCAAGTTCACTGCCGAAGGCGTGACCGAGATCGACTACAAGGATCTCAACACCCTGCGCCAGTACCTGACCGAGAACGGCAAGATCGTCCCCAGCCGCATCACCGGCACCAAGTCCAAGTACCAGCGCCAGCTGCAGAGTGCGGTTAAGCGCGCGCGTTTTCTGGCACTCATCCCGTACACCGACAACCACAACGTCTGATTGCTGCGCCAGCTCGGTCTGGCGTTGTTGCTGGTCCGGTTCGCAAATTCTCATTGACTGAAGTCAACTGCGGTTTGCTCACCGGCCGGCGCCTAGCCAGCCCATCGCTGACTGTGCAATCCGACGTTTCGATCATTCCCAATTCCCGTCCATTCGGACAGCACACGTTGCGGGCCTTGGCCTGCTAACGAATACGGAGCAATCCCATGCAACTCATCCTTCTTCAGAAAGTCGTCAATCTCGGCAACCTTGGTGACAAGGTCGATGTGAAGCCTGGCTACGGCCGCAACTTCCTGGTGCCGCAGGGCAAGGCCGTGCCGGCCACTGCCACCAACCTGGCCGAGTTCGAAGCCAAGCGCGCGGACTACGAAGCCAAGGCGGATGCCGCGCTCGAAGCCGCCACTGCCCGCCAGGGCAAGCTGGAAGGTGCGAGCGTCACCATCCCGGCCAATGCCTCGACCGAAGGCAAGCTCTACGGTTCGGTGGGCCCGCGCGAGATTGCCGAGGCCATCACCAAGCAGCTTGGCGTCCAGGTCGGCAAGTCGGAAGTGGTGATGGGCGAAGGCCCGCTGCGCCACACCGGCGAGTTCGATGTCACCGTGCACATGCACGCAGACGTCGAATCGATGATCAAGGTCGTCGTGGTGCCGGAAGCGGCGTAAGCCTACTTTTAGCCGTCAGATCTCACGATCCGGGAACGGGCGCCGCAAGGCGCCCGTTTTTGTTGGGTCGACTTGAGTAGGGTGCATCGGGATGAACAGGTTCGAGGCAATCTCACGATTTGCGATCCATCCGTGCGATTGATTGAGTTATCCACAGCTTGTGGCGTGGCCAGTCCACAGGGCATGCACCTACGATGATTCCCATCGAACAACAACAACCGGCTCGCGATGACGAGCCTGACTGGGGAGTCGCGTTTCTGATGAGTGCACGCACGGGTCTGCGTTCGGACGGGTTCAACCCGCGTAGCGACAGCCGGATCGAAGCTTTGCGCGTTCCGCCGCAATCGGTCGACGCCGAGCAGGCGGTATTGGGCGGCTTGATGCTGGATCCCAGCGCGTTCGACCGAATCGCCGACATGGTGGTCGATACCGATTTCTACCGGCGTGACCACCAATTGATCTATCGCGCGATCCGCGAACTGGCCGAGAAGAACCGTCCGTACGATGCGGTGACGCTGGGCGAGTGGTTCGAGTCGCAGGGCATCGCTGAACAGATCGCCGGCGGCGCCTATCTGGTCGAATTGGCCAGCACCACGCCCAGCGCGGCCAACATCAAGGCCTATGCCGAGATCGTGCGCGACAAGGCGGTGCTGCGCCAACTGATCGACGTGGGCACCGGGATTGTCAATGACGGCTTCCAGCCCGAAGGCCGCGAGAGCGCCGAATTGCTGGCCAAGGCAGAACAGCAGGTGTTCGCGATCGCCGAGGCCGGCGCGCGTGGACGCCAGGACTTCGTGCCGGTGCGCAAGGCACTGATCGAAGCGTTCGATGTGCTGCAGACCCGCAACGCCAATGGCGGCGGCATTTCCGGCCTGTCCACCGGCTATACCGAATTCGACGAAATGACCGCTGGCCTGCAGCCGACTGATCTGGTGATCCTTGCCGCGCGTCCGGCGATGGGCAAGACCACGCTGGCCTTGAATATCGCAGAGGCGGCTGCGCTCAAGTCGAAGAAGGCAGTGGCGGTGTTCTCGATGGAAATGTCGGCCAGCCAGCTGGCGCTGCGCCTGATTTCCTCGGTTGGCCGGGTCAATGCGACTCGCCTGCGCACCGGTCAGTTGGAGGACGAGGATTGGAGCCGCGTTTCCAGCGCGATCCAGATCATGAAGGACGTCAAGATCTTCATCGACGACACGCCGGCGCTGTCGCCCGACGTGCTGCGGGCAAAAGCGCGCCGGCTCAAGCGCGAGAATGACCTTGGACTGATCGTCATCGACTACCTGCAGTTGATGGCGGTGCCCGGCAACAGCGAGAACCGCGCCACCGAGATTTCCGAGATCAGTCGCTCACTGAAGGGGCTGGCCAAGGAACTGAATGTGCCCGTGATCGCGTTGTCGCAGCTCAACCGTTCGCTGGAAACCCGCACTGACAAGCGTCCGGTGATGGCCGATCTGCGCGAATCCGGCGCGATCGAGCAGGACGCGGATGTGATCGTGTTCATCTATCGCGACGAGTACTACACCAAGGACGCGTCGCCCGACAAAGGCCTGGCTGAAATCATCATCGGCAAGCAACGCAACGGCCCGACCGGCTCGTTCAAACTCAAGTTCTTCGGTGAGTACACCCGCTTCGACAATCTGGCGCATGACACGGTGGGCAGCTTCGAGTAAGGCCCGGGACCGCGCCAATGCCGCGCGGCGTCGGAAGTGGCAGGTGTTCGCGCAGCGGCATTTCGAGCCGCGTAGCGAATGCCTGCCGCTCCGACGCAGGCAAGCCTGCAACAGCGTCCGGATATGGTCGAATAGCGCCATGAGC
>JBBQHK010000002.1:0-119044 GCA_038323895.1 Lysobacterales bacterium
TACGATGCGCTGACCGGCCTTGCCAACCGAAGGCTGTTCCTGGAGCGGGTCGGCCAGTACGCGCGCAGTGCGGCAAGCGCTGGCGGGCAGATTGCCGTGCTCATCTTCGACCTGGAACGCTTCAAGAACATCAACGACAGCCTGGGGCGAGAGACCGGCGACGAGTTGCTCAGGCAGGTCGCGGCGTGGCTCACCGGTCACCTGGGCGACGCCAACCTGCTGGCCAGGATCGATGCCGATCATTTCGCGCTCGTGCTTCCGTCGGGCCCGGACAGCGGCGATTTCGCGCACGTGATCGAGCGCATGATGGCTGCCTTCCTGCGGCATTCTTTCGACATCAACGGCGAAACCCTGCGCATCGCCGCACGCGCAGGCATCGCCGTCTACCCCGCTGACGGCGAGGACGCCGAGGCGCTCTTCGAGCGCGCCGAGGCGGCGCTGAAGAAAGCCAATGCGAGTGCCGCCCGCTATCTCTTCTACGCGCAGCAGATGACCGATGCGGTCGCCGGCAGGCTTGCGCTGGAAAGCCAGTTGCGCCACGCGCTCGAGAACGAGGAGTTCGTGCTGCACTACCAGCCCAAGGTCAACCTCCACAGCGGCTTGGTGATTGGTGCGGAGGCGTTGATCCGCTGGAACAACCCACGTGGCGGACTGATGCCGCCCGCCAAGTTCATCCCCATCCTGGAGGAGACCGGGATGATCAACGAGGTCGGGCGCTGGGCACTGCAGCAATCGATTTCCGACTGGCTGCGTTGGCGCCGGGGCGGGCTGCCCGCCGTGCCGATTGCCGTCAATGTCTCCCCGCTGCAATTGCGCGACCCGGCCTTCATCTCCCAGCTGGAAGAGGCAATCGCCGCCGCGGAGGATGCCGCGCAGGGGCTTGAACTGGAGATCACCGAGTCCATGATCATGGATGACGTGAAACAGAGCATCGCCAGCCTCAAGTCGATCCGCGAGATGGGGATCCGCATCGCCATCGATGACTTCGGCACCGGGTTTTCATCCCTCGGGTACCTGGGCAAGTTGCCGATTGACACGTTGAAGATTGATCGCAGTTTCATCGTGGACATGGGCGAGTCCGCCGAGAGCCTCAGCCTTGTCTCGACGATGCTGACGCTGGCACGTTCGCTGAAGCTGAAAGTGGTTGCAGAAGGTGTGGAAACTGCGGAGCAGGCTCGCACGTTGCGTCTGCTCCAGTGCGACGAGATCCAGGGTTACCTGGTGAGTCCGCCGCTGGGGTGCGCGGATTTCGAGGCACGCTTCCTGGCCACTGCCTGGCGGATGTCTTGAGCCGCAGAAGTACACGTGGGCATGCTGGACTTGATCGTGATCCTCGCGCCCGGCGGACTCCCTGCCCTGCATACACCTCCCACTTCCTGCGTCAAATGGACGCCGGTTCAACCCAGTGGTCGGGTGGGGTTGGCGTCTCATTCTTCTTTCACCCCGCATAGCTCAGGATTTCTCGCGAGAACTTGAAGCTACGGAGAAAAAGATGACGCCGGATATCGTCGGCTGGGCTGCCTCGGCTTTGTTGATCGCCACCCTTGCCAAGCAGATCCATACCCAATCAAAACAGGAAGATCCACAAGGTGTTTCGCGATGGCTGTTCATCGGCCAGATTGCGGCATCCATCGGCTTCATCGCCTATAGCTGGATGCTTCACAACTGGGTATTCATCGTCACCAATTCGCTCATCCTGCTGACAGCGGTGATCGGGGAGGTCGTGTTCTGGCGCAAGACGCACGCGGCCGGAGCTGGTGGATCCCAGGCCTGAACGCTGAACTGTTCAAGATGAAAATGTCCTGCGAACCGACGATCGGCTTGCGCCTCCACACTCCATATACGTTGTTGTAGGCATCGTGGAGACACACCCGCATGCGCGGCGTGTCCCCCAACGGTATGGAGCACGAATATGACAGCTGAAACACGTGACATGAACCGCGATCCGATCTCCAATGCACCCGGCGCCCATCCTGTTGGAGTAGGCGTCGGCGGTGCTGGTGGCGCTGCAGTGGGAGCGGGTATTGGTGCCCTGTTTGGGCCAATCGGCATGCTGGTTGGCGGCGCCATCGGCACCATTGCCGGCGCTGCAGCTGGCAAGGGCGTGGCCGAAGGTATCGACCCCACGGGTGAGGCAGAGTATTGGCGCGATGAATACGAGAACCGCCCCTACGCCGATTCGAAATACACCTACGACAATGACTACGCTCCGGCATACACGTATGGCAACAACGTGCGTTCGCAGTATGAGGGCCGGTCCTGGGATGATTCGCTTGAGAACGACATCCGCAGCGGATGGGAGCAGGCGAAAGACAAATCGAGCCTGACATGGGAGCAGGCGAAGGATGCCGTACGTGATGCGTTTGACCGCACGGATCGTACCTATCGCACCTATGAAGCGACGGATTCCTACTACGAGGGTGAACACAAGAAAGCTGACTACTACAAGGGCGATTACAATTACGAGTCAGACTATCGTCCGGCATACCGCTACGGCACCTATGCCCGCGCATCGAACCCCGACCGTACCTGGGACGATTCGCTGGAAAGGGAACTGGGGACGCGCTGGGATTCGGCCAAGGGCACATCCAGCATGTCCTGGGACAATGCCAAGTATGCAGTCCGCGATGCGTGGCATGGCGTCGAGAAGGCCATCCCGGGCGATGCGGATGGCGACGGACGTTAACCCGGCAATACTCCAGCAATCAATTCAAGAAGCTGATTCAAGAAGCTGAGTCGTTTAATCAGCCACAAGAGAAACCCCGCCTCGGCGGGGTTTCTTTTTCTCTGCAATGTCTGCAATCCACCCCTTACGCGGGAAAGTGTGGCCGCCGCGCCTTACAGCATTTTGTCCCGAGCCTGTTCTGCCCTTGATGCACCAATGGCAGTTTCGACCTTCTTCACCTCTTCCGGGGGCGGCAAGACTGCGGGCATTCCCAAGGATTGGATCCACAGTTCACGGCACCACCCTTGCGTGTGATACAGGTGATGGTCTTCGTCCTGTTCCACCGCGTCGAACGCGGCTTTGAGGACCTTGGCATTCGGCCCGCCCGCCTCTGCCACCTTGCCGATGAGTTCCCAATTCTGGTGGTCCTTTGTTTCCGCCAGCACCACGCATTCGCAGGCCACGAGTTCTGCCGCGGTTGGGCTCGCAGTCGCGATCGCCATCTCGATCGCCTTCACCAGCGACGCGCCCTGATGGGCGACCACGGCGCGTCCAGGGCTTTGCTCCTCGGTATCCATGTCAAGTTCATTGAACACGTTGGTGAGGACCTGCTCATGGGTCCTGGTCTCGTCCAGGTACTCTTGCCACTCCTTCTTGAGGTCGTCATTCTGTGCGGCCCGGAGGGCGGTTGTATAGATCTTGATTCCACCGCGCTCAGTCTCCAATGCCTGCAGCAGCAGTTCGTGCACCTGTGCGGCGTCGACGTTTTTTGCCATGGGAATACCCTCTGGTTGGATGTGAATCCACTGTTTACCCCGCACCCTGTCGAATCACCGTGAATCCGACATGACAAAGCTCCCCACGAACCCTCAACACTTGGACATCCACGCAACAGTCGCACCGGCGCTTTCCAGCTTGGTGCCGCTTTCGCGCGAGTTCTACTCTCGCCATCCAGCCGAGGTGGCACCCGAACTGCTCAACAAGCTATTGGTGCGTGAGGACGGCCGGATAGGACGCATCGTCGAAGTGGAAGCCTATGCGGGCAGCCAGGATCCTGCAGCGCATACCTTCAAGGGTAAAACCGCGCGAAACGCGACAATGTTCCTTCCTGGCGGGCATCTTTACCTGTACTTCTCCTACGGCATGCACTGGTGCGCGAACGCCGTTTGCGGGGCTGAAGGAGAGGGTCATGGCGTATTGCTGCGAGGCGTGGAGCCCTTGCACGGCGTGGATTTCATGCGCCAGGCGCGCGGTTATCCAAAACGTGATCGCGACATCGCATCGGGTCCAGGTCGGTTGGGCCAGGCAATGGGCCTGGACAAGGCTTGGGATGGCGCCGACCTGGTCACCGGCAACCGCGGAATATGGATTGCATCGGATGGCGTGGCACCACCCGCGATCCAGATCGCCTCACCGCGCATCGGCATCAGCCGAGGGGTGGAGCTTGCATGGCGCTGGCACGTGGAAGGCAATCTTCATGTCTCGGGCCGAGCGAAATAGCCGCCGCAGGTCACGGCCGAGCCACCTCAACCCTTCGGTCCACCCATCACCGGCAGGATGATGCCGTTGACATAGGACGCAGTCACCGGTGATGCGAGGAACACGAACGCCGGTGCGAGTTCTTCCGGTTGAGCGGGTCGCTTCATGGCGCTGTCCTTGCCGAACTCTGCAACTTCATCCGCGGGCTTGTCGGCGGGATTCAACGGCGTCCATACCGGGCCAGGGGCGACCGCATTGACACGAATGCCACGTTCCATCAGATTCGCCGCCAGCGCCTTGGTGAAGGCGTGGATCGCACCCTTTGTAGCCGAGTAATCGATGAGCTTCGCGCTGCCGAACAGACCCGTCTCCGAGCCACAGTTCACGATTGAAGCGCCCGCCTGCATGTGCGGCAATGCCGCCCGCGCCATATGGAAATAGCCGGCGATATTGGTCTGCAGGGTTTCCTGCAAATGTTCATCGCTGAGGTCTTCCAGCGAGTCGGCATGGAGCTGGAAGGCGGCATTGTTCACCAGCACATCGATGCTGCCGAAGCGCTTGGCGATACGTTTCACCGCGCGGTTGCAGAAAGCAGGATCGCGGACGTCGCCAGGCACCAGGATCGCCTCCTGCCCTTCCTTTTCGACCCAGCGCGCGGTTTCGCGGGCATCCTTGTGCTCGTTGAGATAGAAAATCGCGACATCGGCGCCCTCACGGGCGAACAGCACCGCCACGGCGCGGCCGATGCCGGAATCCCCGCCAGTCACGATGGCCTTCATGCCCTCGAGCTTGCGACTACCGAGATAGGCAGGCGCCTGGAACCGCGGCGCCAGCTCCAGGTCGGATTCGCGCCCGGGCTTGGCGAGGTGCTGGGCTGGCATGCGCGTTGGCTCGGGGCGCGTACCCGCCTGTACACCTGCGCTTGATGCCTTGGCATCGGCAGGCCTCTTGTCTTTGTCCTTGCGGTCGATGACCGCCTGCAATGCTTGTTGTCCCGCGGCGACGCGATCCACAGCCGCCTTCGAGCGCGGTGTGGAAGCTTTCTTGGGGGGTGTCTTCGCACTCATCCGTCTCTCCAGTGTGTGATCCAGCCGCTCCATCATTCCGCCAGCAGTGCTCAGGCCGATTTGCGAGCCTTGCCGGTTTTCCTGGCAGGCGACTTCTTGGGCGCGGCCTTGCCGCTGTCCTTCGCTGATTTGCCGGCCTTCTCACCAAGGCTCTTCTGCAGCAGGGCCACGAAGTCGACAACATTGGTTGCCGCGCCCTCCGCCGGCTCGCCTTGTTCATCCAACACCTTGGCCTTGGCGCCCTTCTGCTTGATGCGCTTGGCGATGATGTCCGTCAGGCGCTCGCGGAACTCATCGTGGTAGTCGTCCGGCTTCCATTCGCTGGCCATCGATTCGACCAATTGCGTGGCCATGGCCAGTTCCTTGGTGCTTACGCGGTAGTCGCTGGCCTTGCCTTCCGGCAACTTGTATTCGGCAGGATCCACAATTTCCTGTGGGTAGCGCATCAGGATCAACACCAGCGCGTCGCCCAGTGGCATCACCGCGGAAAGATACTCACGCGTGCGGATCACCACCCGGGCCACGCCCACTTTCTTCGCCTTGCGCAGTGTCTCGCGCAACAGGACATAGCCTTTTTCAGCCTTCTTGCCAGGCACCAGCACATAGGGCTTCTCGAAGAAGCGCACATCGATTGCGTCCTCGCTCACGAACGCCTCGATCTCAACCGATTCGTGCGTTTCGGGCGCCGCCGATGCAAGGTCTTCCTTGTCGATCACGACATAACTCCCCTTGTCGTACTCGAATGCCTTGACGATGTCCTTCCACGGCACCTCGTCGCCGGTTTCGGCATTGACCCGTTCGAAGCGGATCGGCTTGCGGTCGCGCGCGTCCAGCATGCGGAACGAAAGATCGTTGCTGCGCGTCCCCGACATCAGCGACACCGGGACATTGAGCAGGCCGAAACTGAGGTTGCCGGTCCAGATGGGGCGGGCCATGGCGGTATCTCGCAGGGGAAGACCCTGCAAGACTGCCCCGCGGCGTGTCGTCACGCCGTAAAGGCGTCAGCTGGGTAGCGTCTGCTGCACGTCATCGATGCCCATCCACGGATGCGACTTGAGCCGTTGCAGGCGCATTGGTGTGTTGTGGATGTCGTACGCATGTCCGCTTGCCACGCGGCCCAGCTCCTCCCATCGCAATGGCATCGCCACTGGCGCGCCCGCGCGTGCGCGCACCGAAAAACTGGCGACGCTGGTTGCGCCGCGCCCATTGCGCAGCCAGTCGATGAAGATCTTGCCCTTGCGCTGCCGCTTGGACGCGGTCGCCACGTACCGAAGCGGATCCATTTCGCGCGCGGCTTCGGCAAACGCCTGCGCGAATGCGCGCGCCTTGTCCCAAGGTGCTGCAGGCGCCAGCGGCACCACCAGATGCAGCCCCTTGCCGCCACTAGTGCGCACGAATGACTGCAGCCCTGCCTGTTTGAGGAAATCACGCAATTGCCGCGCCGCCGCGATGACTTCCGCCCACGCCACAGCCTCATCCGGGTCCAGGTCGAACACCAGCCTGTCCACGTGCTCGATGTCCGCTACCCGCGAGCCCCACGGATGGAACTCGATGCTGTTGAACTGCACCAGCTCCATCACGCTGGCGGCATCGGTCGCAACCAGATAGTCCTCGTGTCCGCCATCGCTTTCCTGCACGGGGACACGCGATACCAGCTCAAGGCCCGGCGTGGCATGTCTCTGGAAAAAGCATTGCGCGCCGATGCCGGCCGGGCAACGAACCAGCGACAACGGCCGGCCGGCGATTTCCGGAAGCAGCCAATCCATGGCGATGGTGTAGTACCCGGCCAGTTCGGCCTTGGTGATGCCGTCATCCGGGAACAGCACTTTTCCCGGGCTGGTCAGCGCAGGTGGCGTGCGAGTGCTGGGCTTGGCCGCGGCGCGTTTTTTTCCTTTCATGGGTGGTGGCTCCTTGACCCTGGTTGCCGACGTGGGCTTGGAACTGCCAGCCAGTGACGCCACGTCCTTGTCTGGACGCAAACCCTTGAAACTGGCCTGGCGGAGCAGGCCCCGCCCGCCGGTGCCGCGGGTGAATGCCTCCACGACGAAAGCCGGTTCCGGCAGCCAGCATGCATGCCGAAGATCAGTGTCGTTCGCGGGCACATGGACGCTTTGCGTGGCGCTTCCCTTGCCGCCCAGTGGCTCCCCAAGGGCCTGGAGTTGCGCATCGCTGAACCCCGTGCCCACGCGTCCCGCATAGACCCAACCATGTGCTGCATCAGGCGCCGCTAGCAACAGCGATCCGATGCCGGTGCGGCTCCCCTTCGGCGGGGTGTAACCGATCACCGCATATTCCGCGCTCGCCTGCGCCTTGCTCTTGCGCCAGTCATCGCCGCGGCCCGCATGGTGGGCACTGTCCGCACGCTTGGAGATGATGCCTTCGAAGCCGGCATCGACCGCCGTCCTGAACGCGTTGGCGCCGTCACCTGCACCGTGCGAGCTGTACCCGAGGTGGGCCGGGGCGTGCGCCAGCAACTTCTCAAGCAGGGCCTTACGCGCCTGCAGGGGTGACGCTTCAAGGTCCACGCCTTGCATATGCAGGATGTCGAACACCATGTAACGCAGCTGCCCTTGCCGCTCGCCCGACAGGACCTGCTGGAGCAGATTGAAATCCTCACGGGTGCCTTGCCCGGCGATCAGTTCGCCGTCCAGCAACGCGTCCTGCAAGCCGAGCGTGGCCACGGCATCGCGCACTTCCGGCACGCGATCCGTCCACTCCAGCGCATTGCGCGACCACAGCCGCACCCCACCCTTGCGGATGGTGCACAGCAGGCGGTAGCCGTCCCATTTCAGTTCATGCAGCCAGCCGTCACCCTCTGGTGGATGCTCGAACAGCTTGGCAAGCTGCGGTTTGGGGGGCGTAGCCGGAAGCACCCGCAGTCGAGCGTCCGGTAATGCCGCGGCTTGCTCTGTCCAATCATGCCGGCTCGGCTTGTGAGCAATGGCGACCTTGGCGACGCGTCTGGGTTTGGATGTGCCGGCAGGCTTGCGTGCGCGCTTGGCATCCACTGCAGGGGCTGGCGTCACGCCTTCCAGCAGGTCGTCGGCCTCGATAGGTGCGGCCCATGCATCGTCCTGCTTGAACAGCAGCCATTGCGGCTGGCGCGCCGGTTTTCCCGAGCGCACCAGATGCCAACCGCCCTTGATCCTTGTTCCGTGCAGTTCAAAACGCAGATGGCCTTTTGCCAGTTGCGCCTGCACGTCGCCCTCGGTGGTCCACGTGCCGCGGTCGAACAACGCGACGTGGCCACCGCCGTAATGTCCCTTCGGGATATCGCCTTCAAATTCTGCGTAATCCAGCGGATGGTCTTCGACCTCCACCGCCATTCGCTTGACCTTGGGATCAAAACTGGGCCCCTTGGGCACCGCCCAACTCTTGAGGGTATCGCCGACCTGGAGGCGGAAATCGTAATGCCGGTGGCTGGCGTGATGCAGCTGGACCACGAACATGGGACGTCGACCATCCCCAGCCTTCGCCTGTGCGCCGTCCAGTCCACTCGGCTCAGGCGTGTCGGCAAAGCTGCGTTTGCGTTGATAGTCCTCCAGCGCCGGCGACTTCATGGTCTGAAAGCTCCACGTTCTTTCTCAACAACACGATGGCACACTTGAAAAAACAATCGCGTCATCGGCATCGATGCCAGCGTTGGTAAGCTGCGGGCACCTAGCCGGCGCCGCGCGCCGCGAGCATTCGGTCCAGCATCGATTTAAGCGCCAGCGGACGCAGCGGTTTCATCAGCAGCGGCAAGCCTGCTTCCTGCGCGGCCGTGCGCACGGCGCCGGTCTGGTCGGCGCTGAGGATCATGCACGGGACCGTGCCAAAGCGTTGCGAAAGGCGTTGCTGCAGCGCGACGCCATCGTCGCCGGCATCGAGGTGGTAATCGAAGATCCACAGGTCGGCAATCCGGGAGGACATGCACGCCTCCGCCGCTGCGCCATCTGCGACGGCATCGACTTCGCAGCCCCACCCTGCAAGCACTTCGCGCAGTGCCGCCAATGCCAGCGGCTCGTTGTCGACCACCAGCACCCGCAGGCCGGCGACGCCGTGCGGGGTTGTCCGCTGCCCGGTCGCCTCGGCGACGCGCGCGACGTCGATGGCGAACACGCTTCCGCGCCCCGGTTCACTGCGCAGGTGCATCGGCGCGTCCAGCAACAGGGCGATGCGCTGTGCAATGGCAAGGCCCAGGCCAAGCCCCTGCCCCGGCATGCCCTCGCCGCGCCGGAACTCCTCGAAGATCGCCTCATGCTGGCCGGCATCGATGCCCGGTCCGGTGTCATGCACTTCGATGCGCACGCATTGACTTCCGTCCATCCGCACCCGCCGCACGCCCAGCAACACACTGCCCTGTTGCGTGTAGCGCAACGCGTTGGCGAGGAAGTTCTGCAACACGCGCCGCAGCAGCTGCGGATCGCTGCGTACCCAAACGCGGGTCGCCACGAAACGCAGGTCCAAGCCGCGCTCGTCGGCGAGTACGCCGAATTGCGCCACCAGCGGGTCCAGCACGTCGGCCAGCGGAAACGCACGCGGCTCCGGCAGCAGGCCGCCGGCTTCCAGCCGAGACATGTCGAGCAACGTGGTCAGCAAGTCAGTGGTGGAATCCAGTGCGTCACCAATCTGCCGCGCCAGTTCGCGCTGCGGCGCATCGGAGCGTTGTTGCAGCGCATCGGCGAAAAGGTGGGCGGCATGCAGCGGTTGCAGCAGGTCATGGCCGATCGCGGCAAGGAAACGACTCTTGGCGTCATTGGCGTGCTCTGCTTCGCGCTTGGCGTTTTCCAGTAGCGTCGTACGCTCGACCACGCGTTGTTCAAGCGTTTCGTTGACGCGCTTGAGGCCGGTTTCGGCTTCGCGGAAGGCGGTGACGTCGGTGAAGGTGGCAACGAAACCACCGCCCGGCATCGGATTGCCGCGGATTTCGACGATGCTGCCGCCCGGGAACACGCGCTCGGACAGATGTGGCGTCCCCGCGCGCATGTGCGCCAACCGGCGATCCAATGCTGCATCGGAAGCCTCCTTGCCCAGGACCTCGCGCAAGGCCCAGGACAGTGCGTCGGCTATCGGCATCCCGACCTGCAACATGCCCGGCGGGTAGCCGAACAACTCGGCATAACCCCGGTTCCAGGCGACCAGGCGCAACTCGGCATCGACCACACTGATCCCCTGGCTCATGTTCTCCAGCGCCGCTTCAAGCAACCGCTGGTTGAAGCGCAGGGCCTGGGTGGCCTCACCGACCAGTTCGGCAACCGTATCCAGTGGGGCCTGCTTGCCGCGCGCAGCTGCATCGATCAGCAAGCGCGCACTCGATACACCGACGACCGCGGCCAGTTCGCGTTCGACTTCCACCACCGTCGCTTCATCGGCGATGGCATGCTCATCACTTCCGGGAACCAGCCTGCGCACTTCGACCTGCGGCAGGAACCTGCGTGCCACGTTTTCAAGGGCGCGCAAGGAAATGCCGCTACGCGCGGCATCCGCGCGCAGCGGGCTCAGGATCGAAACGATTGCCACTGCCACCAGGTTGACCAGCAAGCTGGCGACCACGCCACGGGTCACGTTATCGAGTTTTTCCAAACCGAAAAAACCTTTCGGCGTGAGCCAACGCCAGCCTTGGGTGGAGTCGATGGGCGAAACTCCCGCTGCCTGCAGTGCATTCGGCACCAGCATCAACCAGATCCACACCAGCGTACCGAGGACGATACCGGCCAGGATCGCGGCCGACGGAAGGCGTGGGCGATACACCGCCAGTACGACACCCGGGGCAAGCTGTGCAAGCGCCGAAAACGACAGGATCCCGAAGTCCGCAAACGCCTTTCCGGTCATGGTCCTGCTGTAGAGCCATGCCAACAGGAAGACCAGTGCGATGCCGATGCGCCGGTTGGCCAGGACCCAGGGCCGCAAATCGGGGCCTGATGCCTGGCGTGCTGCATCGCGCACGTAACGTGGACTGATCCAGTGATTGGCCAACATGATCGACAGGGTCAATGCAGACAGGATCGCCATGCCTGTAGCCGCGCTCATTCCGCCCAGGAATGTCAGCATGGCCAAGCCGTTGTTGCCTGCCATCAACGGCAACGCCATCACATACAGGTCCGGCGGCACGTCCGCCGGCATGGTCAATTGCCCTGCCCAGGCAATCGGCAATACCGGCATCGCGATGGCCAGCAAGTACAGCGGGAACAGCCACCGCGCGACCCGCAGGTCGTTGTCTTTGCGCAGTTCAACCATGCCGACGTGGAATTGGTGCGGCAGGGTGAAGATGGCCAGCGCACCCAACCCCACCAAGGTCACCAGGCTGCCGTCGAAGCTGCCTGTCGGCAGTTTGGCCGCACGCCCGGCGAGGTCGCCGTAGCCGTCGTGCACGCCCCATACGGCGAATGCACCAACTGCAAGCAATGCCGTCAATTTCAACAGCGACTCGAAACCTATGGCGAGCATGATCCCCCGGTTGTGTTCAACCGCCGATGCACGTCGCGTGCCAAACAGCATGGTGAAGACTGCCATCACCAATGCGACCCACAACGACGCATCCAGCAGGGCCGGTTGCCGACTCGTTTCGCCGCTGACCAGCAGGGTGAAACTCTGCGCGACTGCCTGCAGCTGCAGGGCGATGTAGGGCACCATGCCGAGCAGCGCTACGCCGGTGATGGCGATGCCCAGGCGCCGGTCCTTGCCAAACCGGGACGTCACCAGGTCTGCGATCGAAGCACTCTTGTGCTCGCGGGTCAGGTGCGCGAGGCGGCGCAGGAAGCCGATGCCGAAGATCAGCAGCAACACGATGCCAAGATAGGTCGGTGGAAACGGGAACTGCCAGCGCGCCGCTTGCGCAACCGCGCCGTAAAAGGTCCACGCAGTGCAATGCACGGCAAGTGACAGCGAGTAGATCACCGGCCATACGCGCCTGAGTCGCACGGCATTGCGTTCGCCCCAGATCGCCACGCCGAATAGCGTCGCCGCCCATGCCAGGCTGACAAGAATGACGGTGAGTGGCGTCAGCATGGACGCAGTCTAATGACTCTTCTCAGCCAAAACGGATGCATGCTTATCGCAACACGATGAGCACCAGTTGCTCGGCCACCATCGCCGGCGCCGTTTGCCCCTCCACCTGCACGGTTTTCACCTGGCGCAACAACCAGCGGGACGATTGCTTCTCAACCAGCGATTCCACCCGCGAATGCACGCGCACCCGGGCGCCGCTCCTGACCGGGGCAAGAAACCTGACCTTGTCCAATCCGTAATTGAGAACCTGCAAGATGCCCGGCAGGCTTGTGATCTCTTCGACGTCGTCGCCCACCGTCAACGACAACAACAGGAAGCCATGGGCAATGCTGCCGCCGAACGGCGTTTCGCGCAGTGCACGTTGCGGATCAGTGTGCAGCCAATAGGCATCGCCGGTCGCTTGCGCGAAGGCATCGATACGATCCTGGCCAACATCGATCCAGTCTGCACTCCAGCGTTCTTCAGCGCACCAACGCCGCAGACCCGCCAGTGTTTCGTCGCCGCCTTCCGGCCCGCCGTGGCAAATTCTGGACATCGTCAATCCACTCGCTCCAGGAAAGCACCGATGGCGACACGCGACTCCACCTCGGAAAGGCTCGGCGCATGCCCGACGCCT
Organism: Lysobacterales bacterium; assembly: GCA_038323895.1. Taxonomy (GTDB): domain Bacteria; phylum Pseudomonadota; class Gammaproteobacteria; order Xanthomonadales; family Xanthomonadaceae; genus Thermomonas. The sequence continues at coordinate 12,818 of JBBQHK010000002.1, forward strand.
GGCACCTCCGTCAACTGCACGTTCGGTGATACCGCAGCCATGCGCAAGGCGAGGTCGCGGGTCAGGATATCCGAGGTTTCGCCGCGCAACAGCAGTGTGGGCACGCCCGTGGCCAAGGTTCGAAACGCCCGCCAGAGCAGCGGCCGCAGCACGCGCAGCATCCAGTGATTCACCGGGCGCACGATTGCCGGGTCGTAGTCCAGGACCCACAAGCCATCGTCGCCCTGGCGGAACATCCGGTCCACGCTCGCCTCCCAATCGGCCTGGCCATAGCGCGGATAGACCGACTGCCCGATGCGCTGGACATAGTCGACGGCGGCGTCACGACCCATGGGCGCAACCGGCTTGCCGGCATATGCCGCGATCCGCTCCAGCGCCTGCCGCGAAACCTCGGGACCGGCATCGTTGAGCACGGCTGACGACACTGCCCCGCGCTGTTTCGTCGCCACCGTCATCGTCACCAGCGCCCCCAATGAGGTGCCGATGAAGACCGCCCGCGGCATGGACTGGTCGCGCATCAATGCGAGCACGTCGTTCGCGTACACAGGCGGCCTGTAGCGCGAGGCTTTCCCTCTCTCGGAACCGGCGCGGCCGCGCAGGTCGAGCGCCAACACGCGGCGCCCACGGGCGGATAACCATTGCGCCAGCGCATCGAAATCGCCGGAATTCCTGGTCAGGCCGGGGATACAGATGACCGGCAATCGACTGCCTGTCGAACCTGCGTAGTCACGTGCATGCAGGCGCAAGCCATCGGTGCTACGCCAGTAGCGATCTTGATGGGACATGATTGCAGGGGCGCCTCTCTCGCTAAGCCTGGTTTCGTGGACGCGCGCGCTGCGCGATCGATAACTCAATGCCGGGTCGACCTGGCCTCAGGCTCTCCCACCTGCACCCATGAAAACGGCGGGACCGAAGCCCCGCCATTGTTCGACCCATCCGGCACAGCCAGGATCGGCAAGGATCAAAAGTCGTACTTGACGCTGAGGCTGTACTGGCGCGGCGGCCCGTAGAAGGCGGAGCGCACGCCCACCGCAGGAATCACGTAACCGGTGGTCTTGTATTCCTTGTCGGTCAGGTTGCTGCCCTGCAGCGACACCGTCCACGCGTCGTTGAGCTTCCAGATCACGCCAGCACCCACCAGCCCGTAACCATCTTCCGTGATTGGCTGGGTCAGCACGCCGGTGATCGGGTCACGCACGATTTCGGTCGTGGCGACCACGTCGCTCTGGTAGGAATAGCCAACGCGTGCGGACAGGCTGCCTGCGGCGCCCAGCTCGGTCCGGTACTCGAGGTTGATCGCGCCGGAGAAGTCCGGTGCATTGGTGAATTGCTGCTGGTCGGCGATGTTGATGCCCTTGAACATGTAGGTGTCGTACTTGGCGTCAAGCCAGGCCAGGTTGCCGGACACCACGAAGTGATCGGTCGGCAGCCACTGGTATTCGACCTCCAAGCCATTGACCGTACCCGAACCTGCATTGGTGAAGTCACCGATGAAGGCTTTCTGGCCAGCGGTGGGTCCCGAGGTGATGGTGTACTCGGTGAAGATCGAGAGCTGGATGTCCTTGTACTTGTTGTGGAACGCGGACAGGTTCAGGAACAGGCGGTTGTCCAGCAGGCCCATCTTGCTGCCCACTTCGTAGCTGTCGACCTGCTCGTCCTGGAACGGATCGGCCGTGCGCGGCACCGCGGTGGCGTTTGCGCGGATGTTGTAGCCGCCGGACTTGAAGCCGCGGCTGGCGAGGCCATAGACCATGATGTCAGGCGTGATCTGGTAGTCCAGCGAGATCTTCGGCGACACGTTCTTGAAGCTGATGGTCTTGTCGAAGTCCGCCGCAACAACGCCAGAGGGCCTGGTGTAGGTGGCGTCGGTGTAGCCGATGTTGCGCACGATCGCGTGCTTTTCCTCGTCGGTCCAACGTGCGCCGACATCGACCGTGAAGCGCTCGGTGACATCGAACGTCCAATCCGCGTATGCCGCCACGCTCTCGGTGTAGACCTTGCCCTGGGTGTCGCCAAACGACAGGTTGAAGAAATTGTTCAGCACCTGGCCGCCGGCGAAGCCGTCGAACAGGTACAGGCCGATGACGCCTCGCGAGCGGCCGCCACCGTCGTACATCGCCTGGATTTCGTGGGTGACCTGCTCGTCTTCGTAGAACCCCTTGACGTCGGCGATCTTGTCCGTGGTCAGGTCGAAGTCGATGTTGGTCTCGGTGTCCGACTCGCGCTTGGCCACCACGTACTTGAAAGTCCAGTCGTCGCTGTAACGCACATTGGCCGTCATCGACGCGCCACTCAGGGTGGTGTCGTTGATGTTGGGCATGCCGTTGCGCACATCGTAGCGGCTCGCCAACGGTGGCTTGGGTCCGGTTCCGCCAAGAAACGGGACCGAATTGAACCGGTTCGCCTCCAGCATCTGCGCACCACGTACGCCCGAGCCGTCATCGACATGGTCAAGCGCGAACTGCAGGTCGACCGCATCGGTGATGTAGGCGCCCAAGCCAAGCCGGAACGCACGGATCTTCTTGTCGCTGACCTGGGCGCCGGTGATCAGGTTCTCGCCGAAGCCGTCCCGATGCAGGTCCGCCACCGAAATGCGCCCACGCAGGTATTCGCTGCCACCGAATCCGCCGCCTACCGCCGCCTTGATGTCACGCTGCCCGTAGTTGCCCACGGTGACCGAGCCATACCCGTTGAAATCGGAACGAAGCCCCCTGGAGATGTACTTGATGGCGCCGCCGATCGTGTTCTTGCCGTACAGCGTGCCCTGCGGGCCGCGCAGCACTTCGATGCGCTCGATGTCGAACACGTCGAGCAACGCGCCCTGCGGCCGGGCGATGTAGACGTCATCCAGGTAGATGCCGACGCCGGGGTCCACGCCCCAAAGCGGGTCGGACTGGCCGACGCCGCGGATGTAGGCGGTGAGCGTGCTGTTGGACCCGCGCGCGGCATAGATCGTCAGGTTCGGCACCTGCGCGTCGAGGTCACCCAGGTCGCGGACATTGAGCCTGTCCAGGCTGTCGGCGGTGAAAGCGGTGACCGCTACCGGCACTTCCTGCAGGGTTTCCTCGCGCTTGCGCGCAGTGACCACGATGCTTTCCAACGTCGTGGTCTTCTGTTCGCCATCGGCCGCAGTTGGGGCATCTTGCGCCACCGCCGGCATCGCCACGAACAGCGATAAGGTCAACACACCATGGATCGCCAGACTCAATTGCTTGCGCTTCATCGCTTCCCTCCTGCGGGTACGTTCAACTCGCGGGCCAATGCCGCCGTGGCACGAACGTTAAGCCGTGGTGAAGCGTGGCGGCATTGGCCATTCGGACAATGGGCCGCACCGGCGGCAACGCGGAGACTCGCAGGCCTGATCCGGCGCCAACGTGGCGCCTGGGTCGTGGTGGATGGAGTTTTGGATGGCATTCCTCATCGTATTGGCAGCGCTGTTTTTCCTGATGTTCGTGGCTTACCGCGGGCACAGCGTGATCCTGTTTGCACCGGTCGCGGCACTGGGCGCGGTCCTGTTGACCGATCCACAGTTGGTCGCCCCCATGTTCACCGGCCTGTTCATGGAGAAAATGGTCGGCTTCCTGAAGCTCTACTTTCCCGTGTTCCTGCTGGGCGCGGTGTTCGGCAAGCTGATCGAGATATCGGGCTTTTCCAAGTCGATCGTGGCGGCGACCATCAGGATGTTCGGCCCCGAACGCGCGATGCTGTCGATCGCCGTGGTCTCGGGATTGCTGACCTATGGCGGCGTTTCGCTGTTCGTGGTGGTTTTTGCGGTGTATCCGTTTGCCGCGGAGCTGTTCCGCCAAAGCGACATCCCGAAGCGGCTGATCCCGGCCACGCTGGCACTGGGCGGCTTTACCTTCACCATGGATGCCCTGCCCGGCACGCCGCAGATCCAGAACATCATCCCCACGGCGTTCTTTGGTACCGACACCTGGGCAGCGCCGTGGCTTGGTACCTGCGGTGCAATTTTCATCCTTGTGCTGGGCATGAGCTACTTGGAATGGCGCAAGCGCAAGGCGCAAGCCGCTGGCGAGGGTTATGGCGATCCGGACACCCTGATCAACGAGCCGGCACCCTTCGCCGGCGGAAAACTGGCCAGCACGTGGATCGCGATCCTGCCACTGGTGCTGGTCACGGCTTGCAACAAGCTGTTCACCGTGCTCATCCCCCAGTATTACGGCAGCACCCACGAGTTCATTCCCGCAGTCATGGGCAACGCAGCGCCTGTCGTACAGGAAGTATCGAAAGTGGCCGCGATCTGGGCCGTGCAAGGCGCGCTGCTGGTCGGCATCCTCAGTGTACTGGTGCTGGCCTGGAGGTCGGTCGCACACAGGTTCGCCGAAGGCACCAAGGCGGCAATCAGTGGCTCGCTGCTGGCGGCGATGAACACCGCATCGGAGTACGGATTTGGCGCAGTGATTGCCGCGCTGCCTGGTTTCCTGGTCGTCGCCAATGCGCTTGGTTCGATCCCGAACCCGCTGGTCAACGAGGCGGTCACGGTCACCGCACTGGCCGGCATTACCGGATCCGCCTCGGGCGGGCTGAGCATCGCCCTTGCCGCCATGTCGGAGACATTCATCGCCAATGCCCAAGCTGCCGGGATTCCCATGGAGGTGCTGCACAGGGTGGCATCGATGGCTTCCGGCGGCATGGACAGCCTGCCCCACAACGGCGCGGTGATCACCGTGCTCGCGGTCACCGGGCTGACCCATCGGCAGGCCTACAAGGACATATTCGCGATCACCATCATCAAGACCGTGGCGGTGTTCGTGGTAATCGGGCTGTACTACGCGTTCGGCATGGTCTGAGCGCACTTCGGCTTGCCAGCCTGCGTAATGGCCCGCACCATGCGTGACCATGAGCGAACTCGAATCCCCTAACCAGTTGCCGCGCCAGACGACGCCCACCTGGGAAGTTGAACTGCTGATCTCGGGCGTCGCCGTGTTTGCCATGTTCCAGTTGGCCACCTGGCTGGATGACGGCATTTTCGCGCTGGCACCGCGACTTGATTTCAATTGGCAAAAATTGGCAGTGGTGCTGTACTACTACCTGAAGAGTGCCGCCGTGATTCTGGCGGTGAGTTTCGCTAGCCACTTGCTGCTTCGTGCGAGATGGATCGCACTTGTCGGCATGCATTCCGTTTATCCGGACGGCGTGCAGTGGAACAAGCTGCGCATGGGTTCGATACAGCGCGAGGTCGAACGCCGCTACCAGGTGCCGACCGAGGTGGTGATCGAGCGCGCCGACAATCTGGCCACGACCGTGTTTGCAGTCGGCGTCATGGTGGCCTTGATGATGGCGATCATGACCGTGGTATTGGGCGTGCTACTGGCGACCTCGAATCTGCTTGCATCCGTCATCGATTGGGATTTCGCCGACCTCCTGATCCCCGGACTTGTAATTGCATTTCTCCTGTTGCCATTTATGTTGATTACATCACTTGATCGCCGTTACGGCGCCCACTGGGCTCCGGACAGTCGTCGTCGGCGTATTAGCACAGGATTGTTCTCGTTCTTCACGAAAATGGGGATGGGTCGAAGCAACAATCGGGTGATGGCCTTGCTGGCAAGCCATGGCGGCGATCGAAAAGCGATCGCTCTGACCTCAGTGATCATGAGCACTGCCATTATCGCGGTGATGCTCAATTACTCCAGCATGCACAACAGGACCGAGATCGGCAGTTACGAGTTTTTTCCTTCAGGCAAGTACACAGCCTTGAGGTCCAGCCATTACGACGATCAACGCGATCCTAAGCGGGGCACAGGGGCACCCTTCATCCAGTCAATGATCGTGGAGGGCTCCTACCTGAAGGTGGTGGTGCCCTATTTGCCCTCGCAGGATGACTCTGCGATGCGGATACAGTGCAAGATGCCTGCTGCGAAATCCGGCGAAAGCGACGCTCGACTGGTTGCGTGCCTGCAGTCCCTCCACCCGGTCACGCTGGACGGAACAGCGGTAGAGAACCTGCGATACGAAGTCGCCAGCGATCCGCGCACTGACCGACCTGCGTTGCTGGCAATGATCGATATCCGCACACTCAGCACTGGGCGCCATGAATTGCGCATTGGCCGTGCGCCGCCGCGCAAGGCATCCTCCGATGTAAAAGACGATGATGCCGATCCGGATGCGCGAGACTACATCATTCCTTTCTGGCGCTGAGTCTGCGACCACGCCCCACTAAACTGCTGCAGTGAGCCAGTCGCCCCGCAAGATCATCCACGTCGACATGGACGCGTTCTACGCGTCGGTGGAACAACGCGACGATGTGTCCCTGCGTGGCAAACCGGTCGTGGTCGCGTGGCGCGGCGCACGCTCGGTGGTGTGCGCGGCCAGCTACGAGGCGCGCACGTTTGGCGTGCGTTCGGCGATGCCGGCGTTGCGTGCGGAGCGCCTGTGTCCGGATGCCGTGTTCGTGCCACCGGATTTCACCCGCTACAAGGCGGCGTCGCGGCAGATCCGCGAGATCTTTGCGCGGCACACCGACCTGATCGAACCACTGTCGCTTGACGAGGCGTATCTCGACGTCACCGCACCCAAGCAGGATCTCGGCAGCGCGACTGCAATCGCGACCTTGATCCGCGATGCAATACGCGGCGAAACGAAGTTGACCGCATCGGCCGGCATCGCACCCAACAAGTTCCTGGCCAAGATCGCCAGCGACTGGAACAAGCCGGATGGCCAGTTCGTGCTCAAGCCCGCCCAGGTCGATGCGTTCCTTGCGCCATTGGCGGTGGGCCGCCTGCCGGGCGTCGGCAAGGTCATGGAATCGAAACTGGCCAAGCTCGGCATCGCTACCTGCAGCGACCTGCGCGATGCGGGCGGCGCTGCACTGGAACTATCCTTTGGCCGCTGGGGCCGGCGCCTGCACGAACTGTCGCTGGGAATCGATGAGCGCGAAGTGCAGGCCGAGCGACCGACGTTGCAGGTCTCGGCCGAGGACACGTTCGAGCACGACCTGCTGCTGGAAGATCTGCAGCCGCATATCCAGCGACTGGCCACGAAGGCCTGGGCCGGCTACCTGCGCGAGCGCCAACACCACCCGGACCGGATCGCGCGCACCGTGGTCCTGAAACTCAAGACCAGCGATTTCCGCACGCTGACGCGCAGCCTGACCGGGCCGGAGCCGCCCACCAGCGAAGTGCTCCTTGCGCAGGTCGCCAGCGAGCTGCGCCAACGCGTGGACCTGCAGGCAAGCACGCGCTACAGGCTGGTCGGGGTGGGCCTGTCGGGTTTTGCAGAACCGGACGGAAGCGCCGCGCAGGACGACCTGTTCCGTTCGCGTCCACAGCTCTGATCGGCCTCACGCCACCTGCGGCGCCGGGTATCGAACATTCACTCGGTTGCCCCGCGCTAGGCTTGCTGGATGACACCCGCATTACCCATCGTCGCTCTGCCTGACCAGGTGTTGCCGACATCGCGTATCGGCAATGACCTGCGAGGCATTGCGCAATTGCTGGTGCGCGGCGTCACGACGAGCGCCGATCTGGCTGAGAGCCTGCATGCAAGCATTCTGGGCATACCCGCGCAACTGACCGGCAGGCCGCGGATCACGCGCACACGAGGGATCCCGCGAATCGCGTATCAGCGTGTGCGCGCCACCGCGCGCCTGGTCGGTACAGGGATTGACGATGCGTTGGCACTGCTCCCATCGCATTGGGGGCAGACCTCGGGACTTTCGCCGCGCCGCGACGCAATGCTTGCGGTACTGAACGGGGTGATGGGCGATCATCTGGTGGCCACAGGCAATCCACTGGCGGTGTCGACCGCGTTGCGCATGAACGGTTGCGCGCTGCCGCTGGGCCAGCAGACCTGGCCATCCACGCTGGTGTCGCCGTCATCACGGCTGCTGGTGCAGGTGCATGGCTTGTGCATGAACGACCTGCAATGGCGTCACCGCGGGCACGATCACGGTGAGAACCTGGCAGCCGAGCATGGCTATACGCCGGTCAACCTGCACTACAACAGCGGCATGTCGATCGCCAGCAACGGCCGTGCGTTTTCGACCCTGCTGCAGCAACTGGTGGATGGCTGGCCAGTGCCGGTCGAGCGCTTCGCCATCATCACCCACAGCATGGGCGGCCTGGTGGCCCGTGCTGCAATCCTGGATGCGACCCGGCACTCGCTGCCATGGGTACAGCAATTGGACCAGATCGTGTTCCTGGGCACGCCCCATCACGGTGCGCCGCTGGAGCGAGCCGGCACCCTGCTGCAGACCGCGCTTGGGCTGACACCGTGGACAGCGCCGTTCGTGCGTCTCGGAGACGCGCGCAGTGCGGGTATACAGGACTTGCGCCATGGGACGATCGATGACGCGCACACTCGTGACAGCCCCGCCTCGCAGCGATTGCCTGCCGGCATCCGCGCCTATGCCGTGGCGGCTTCTACCCAGGCCGCGACCGCTGCACGTGCTGGCCGCATGCTGCGTGGGGACGGGCTGGTTCCGGTTGCCAGCGCGCTTGGGGAGCACCGTGACCCACGACTCGCCCTGAACATCCCATCCAGCCGCAAACGACTGGTAGAACGAACCGGGCACCTGGACTTGCTCAGCCGCCCGGAGGTTTACCGACACCTGCGACGCTGGCTGGCCTAGGCTTTCACTGCAACCCGGAAATCCCATACGCTTGTGCGGATGGAATCCTCATCAAGCACACTTACCCGCTCACAGCTCAAAACCCTGTCGCTGGCCGCGCTGGGTGGCGCGCTGGAGTTCTACGATTTCGTGATCTTCGTGTTCTTCGCAACCACGATGGGCGCGCTGTTCTTCCCGCCGGACATGCCCGAATGGATGCGGCTGGTGCAGACCTTCGGCATCTTCGCTGCCGGTTACCTTGCGCGGCCGCTGGGCGGCATCGTGATGGCGCATTTCGGCGACCTGCGCGGACGCAAGCGCATGTTCATGCTCAGCATCCTGCTGATGGCGATCCCCACCCTGTTGATGGGTCTGTTACCCACGTATGCGCAAGTTGGCGTGATCGCGCCGCTGCTGCTGCTGGTGCTGCGGGTCATGCAGGGCGCAGCGATCGGCGGCGAGGCTCCAGGTGCGTGGGTCTTCGTCACCGAGCATGTCTCGGATCGACACCGCAACCTTGCCTGCGGCGCTCTCTCGGCCGGGCTGTGCGCCGGCATACTGATTGGTTCGGTGGTTGCCCGCACGCTCCACGCGATCCTCGACGAGGGCCAGTTATTGGCCTGGGGCTGGCGCTTGCCGTTCCTGCTCGGCGGTGTGTTCGGCCTGTTCGCGCTGTACCTGCGCCGGCTGCTGCATGAAACACCGGTCTTCACCGAGCTGCAGGAACGCCGCGCGCTGTCCTCCGAACTCCCGCTCAAAGGCGTGCTGCGTGATCATCGTGGAGCCGTTGTACAGGCGATGCTTTTGACCTGGCTGTTGACCGCGGCAGTCGTCGTGACCTTGCTGATGATGCCCACCCTGCTGCAAGGGCTCGGCGTGGATCGCGGCGCAGCATTGTCGGCCAACACGCTGGCGATCACCGCTACCGTGCTCGGCAACCTGGCCATCGGCTGGCTGGCCGACAGGTTTGGCGCAGGTCGCGTGCTCGCGCTGTGCAGCAGCGCACTCGGCATCAGCTTCTGGATGTTCTACAGCGCCGCACAAGCAGGCGACTTCTCGCCGGTGCTGTATGTGCTGGCCGGCTTCAGCGTGGGCCTGACCGCCGTGGTGCCGGCGATAGCAGTCGCCGGGTTCCCGGCTTTGGTTCGGTTTTCCGGGCTGTCATTCGCCTACAACGTGGCCTACGCCATTGCCGGCGGGCTGACCCCGATCCTGCTCAGCCTGGCGCTGAAGGCCAACCCTGCCGCGCCAATGCACTACATCGCCGCGATGGCGGTATTGGGCGTTGGGCTGGGCGTGTTCGTGCAACTGCGTGACACGAGCCGGAAATCGGCGCGGGGAACTTGAAGCAAACCCTGGATACAACCACAAGCACGGTGGGAAGGGTTACGCCGGAAGGACAACCACCGGTTGCCTGGACCTCCAGCCGACATCGGAAACGAAAAAGCGGGCCGAAGCCCGCTTTTCGATTGATTGCGAATGCCTGCTGGCTTATTCCGCCGCGACGCCCTCGCCTTCCTCGACGGCCTTCATCGACAGGCGGATCCGGCCCTGCTTGTCGACTTCCAGCACCTTGACCTTGACCAGATCGCCTTCCTTGAGCACGTCGCCGACCTTCTCGACGCGGTCGTTGGAGATCTGCGACACGTGGACCAGGCCGTCCTTGCCGGGAGAGATCGTGACGAACGCGCCGAAGTCCATGATCTTGGCGACCTTGCCTTCGTAGATGCGGCCCGGCTCGACGTCCGACGTGATCTGCTCGATACGGTCCTTCGCCGCCTTGCCGGCGGCGGCATCGACGGAGGCAATGGTGATCGTGCCATCGTCCTGGATGTCGATCTGGGTGCCGGTTTCCTTGGTGATCGCCTGAATGACCGAACCACCCTTGCCGATCACTTCGCGGATCTTGTCCGGGTGGATCTTGATGGTGATCAGGCGCGGCGCAAAGTCCGACAGCTCCGCGCGCGGCGCGGTCAGCGCATTGGCCATCTCGCCGAGGATGTGCAGGCGGCCGGCCTTGGCCTGGCCCAGCGCGACCTTCATGATTTCCTCGGTGATGCCCTGGATCTTGATGTCCATCTGCAGCGCGGAAATGCCGTTGCCGGTACCGGCCACCTTGAAATCCATGTCGCCCAGGTGATCCTCGTCGCCGAGGATGTCGGACAGGACGACGAACTGGTCGCCTTCCTTGACCAGGCCCATGGCAATGCCGGCGACCGGCGCCTTGATCGGCACGCCCGCGTCCATCAGTGCCAGCGAGGAACCGCAGACCGATGCCATCGAAGAGGAGCCATTGGACTCGGTGATCTCGGAGCCCACGCGGATGGTGTCCGGGAAGGATTCCATCGACGGCATCACCGCCAACACGCCGCGCTTGGCTAACCGGCCGTGGCCGATTTCGCGGCGCTTCGGGCCCATCATGCGGCCCGCTTCACCGACCGAATAGGGCGGGAAGTTGTAATGGAACAGGAAGTGGTCCTTGTACTCGCCGCCAACGGCATCGATGATCTGGCCGTCGCGCGCGGTGCCCAGGGTGACCGCCACGATCGCCTGGGTCTCGCCACGGGTGAACAATGAGGAGCCGTGCACGCGCGGCAGGATGCCGACCCGGGAGGCGATCGGGCGCACCGTGTCCAGCGCGCGGCCGTCGATGCGGATCTTGGTGGCCAGCACCGCGTCGCGCATGGTCTGGTATTCGAGTTCACCGAATTCCTTCGACAGCTCGGCGCCCTTCCAGCCGTTGGCTTCGGACTGCTCGGCCAGCGACGCCATCACGTCCTTCTTCAACGCGGAAATTGCGTCCTTGCGTTCGAGTTTATCGCGCACCGAGAACGCCTGGGTCAGGCGGTCACCGATGGCGGATTTGAGCGCATCGACAACCCCAGCGGTCGCGGCCGGTGCGGCCCACGTCCACTTCGGCTTGCCGGCCTCGGCGACGAGTTCATTGATGGTGTCGATTGCAATCTGCATCTGCTGATGACCGAACATCACCGCGCCCAGCATCACGTCTTCGGACAGCTCCATCGCTTCGGATTCGACCATCAGCACCGCGTTCCTGGTGCCAGCCACCACGAGCTCAAGCTGGGAGTCGACCAGCTCGCTCTTGGACGGGTTGAGGATGTACTGGCCGTCCTTGTACCCGACCTTGGCGGCGCCGATCGGGCCATCGAATGGAGCACCGGACAGCGAGGTCGCGGCGGACGCGCCGAGCAGCGCAAGGATATCGCCGTCGACTTCCGGGTTCATCGACATCACCGTCGCAATGATCTGCACTTCATTGCGGAAGCCATCCGGGAACAGCGGGCGGATCGGCCGATCGATCAGGCGCGAGATCAGCGTTTCCTTCTCGGTCTGGCGACCCTCGCGCTTGAAGAAGCCACCCGGGATGCGGCCACCGGCGTAGAACTTCTCCTGGTAGTCGACGGTCAGCGGGAAGAAGTCCTGGCCCTCGCGGGCGGTCTTGTTGGCCACGGCACTGACAAGCACGACAGTGCCTTCGCACGAGACCATCACTGCGCCGCCGGCCTGGCGCGCGATCTCGCCGGTTTCAAGCGTGACCTGGTGCTTGCCGTACTGGAAAGTTTTGCTGATCTTCGCCACTGTTGGAATCCTTGGTTTTCTTTCATCTGCGCGCGGAGCCCCGCTCCGTGCGTCGCACCATCAAGCGGTGCTGGGTGCGGCGACTCGCCGCGTCGTGGTTTTCGAGCGTGCCGGCTTCAGGCCGGCAAAAACAGCGTGTCGCAAAAAAGAACCGCGGCGCATTCCTGCGCCGCGGTGGGGTGTTCGATCAGCGACGCAGGCCGAGTTTGGCGATCAGCGCCTTGTACCTCTCGGCGTCCTTGCGATGCAGATAATCCAGCAGGCTGCGACGACGGTTCACCATCATCAGCAGGCCGCGGCGACTGTGGTGGTCCTGCTTGTGGGTCTTGAAGTGACCGGTCAGCATTTCGATGCGAGCGGTAAGCAGGGCGACCTGTACTTCCGGCGAACCGGTGTCGGCGTCGGCGCGCTTGTGTTCGTTGATGACTTTCTGGGTGTCTATGGACATCTATAAAACCTTCTTGAGAGATGCGTGACCTGCAGGAACGCGCGAAGCATTCTTGAATCAGAACGCCCGCTGCACCGCACGGCTCGCCGTTAACGGGAAAGATCGATAAATTCGAATCGCGGATTTCACGGATAAAGCGTCGGAATTATAGCCCGATGGAGACTGCACGGGCAACGCAGCAAACGTGCTCCCTTTCAGGAATGGCTTCAGGAAGCAGCCTTTTTGAGCTGCATGCCGGTCGCCGAGGCCCAGCGGAACAGTCGGGTAGGACGCAGGTCGCCGTCGGCATCGACCTCACCCAGGCCCAACCCGCGACCGTGTTCATCCAGCATCGCCACCTGTCCGGGTGGCCGATAAGGCCCGTGCAGCGGCTGTCCGTGCCCGAGGCGCAGCGCTTGCGCAGGGGTGACCTGCACGGAGGGCCAGGACGCCATGCCTGCCTCGATCGGCAACAGGCAGGCCTCGAGCACGCGCTCGCCGGCCTGTGCCAGCAGTTCTTCCAGACCCTGCAGTGTCCACATCCGCGGCTCGCGGAACGGGTCCACCCAGAGCCGGCGAAGCTCGGCCACGTGCGCGCCGCAGCCGAGCAGCTCTCCAAGGTCGCGAACCAGGCTGCGCACATAGGTGCCAGAGCCGCATTCCACGTGGAGGCGCAGCAATGGTTCATCCCCATCCAGCAGGTCGGCGGCATTGAGCAGGTCGAAAGCATGCACTTCGACCTGGCGCGGCTCCATCTCGATTGCTTCGCCCCGGCGCGCCTTGGCGTACATAGGTTCGCCGCCGCGCTTGAGTGCTGAATAGATCGGCGGGCGTTGGGCGATGTCGCCGGTCAGCTGCCGGAGCGCGGCATCGATCGCCTCAATGCTCAGCGCCGGTACCGGGCGCTCACGCAGCGGCTGGCCTTCGGCATCCTCCGTGTCCGTGGTGATGCCCAGCCGCGCCACGGTTTCATAGGCCTTGCGTGCCCCGAGCAGGCCGCCGGCGATCTTGGTCGCCTCGCCAAAGCACACCGGCAACAGGCCGGTCGCCAACGGATCCAGGCTGCCGGTATGCCCGCCCTTGTCGGCGCGGAACAGGTGCCGCACGCGCTGCAGCGCCTGGTTCGACGACAGCCCTTGCGGCTTGTCGAGCAGCAGGATGCCGTCAAGCTGGCGGAATACCGTGCGCTCGCGCCTGGCGCGCGGTGCCGGCGGGTTATTCGGAATCGTCACTGGTGCGCAGGTCGCGCAGCAGGTTGTCGATGCGCTCGCCGCGATCCACGGACTCGTCGTAGTGGAAATGCAGCTCGGGCACATGGCGCATCTTCACTGCCTGCGCAAGCCTGTAGCGGATCCCGGGCGCCATCGCCTTCAGCGCCTTGACCGTCGCCTCTGCCTGCTCGGCCATCAATACGGTCACGAACACCTTGGCATGCGCCATGTCACGGGTGATTTCGACGTCGGACACACTGGCGGAACCAAGCCCATGCTCAAGCACGGCCTCGTGCACCAGGGTGCCGAGTTCGCGGCGAAGTTGCGCCGATACGCGGTCGGTGCGATGGAAGGATTTCTGTGCCATGTCGAATGCACGCACGCTCAGAGCGTGCGCTGCACCTCGATGCGCTCGAAGCATTCAATCTGGTCGCCCGGCTTGACGTCGTTGTACGCCTTCACGCCAATGCCGCATTCGGTGTTGACACGCACTTCATCGACACTCTCCTTGAACCGGCGCAGCGACTCCAGTTCGCCCTCGAACACCACCACGCTGTCGCGCAGCACGCGGATCGGCTTGCTGCGCTTGACCACGCCCTCGACCACCATGCAACCGGCAACGGCGCCGAACTTGGAGCTGCGGAACACGTCGCGGACCTCGGCGGTACCAATGATCTCCTCGCGGATCTCCATGCCGAGCACACCGGACGCGATCTGCTTCACCTGGTCGATCACGTCATAGATGATCGAGAAGTAACGCAGGTCCACGCCATTGCCTTCAATGACCTTGCGCGCGGACGCATCGGCGCGCACGTTGAAGCCGATCACGGTGGCCTTCGAAGTCGCCGCCAGCTGCGCGTCGGACTCGGTGATGCCGCCCACGCCCGAACCAATGACATTGATCTTGATCTGGTCGTTGGACAGGCCGGTCAGGGCCTCGCGCAAGGCCTGCATCGTGCCGTGCACGTCCGCCTTGATCACCAGGTTGAGGCTCTGCTGCGCAGCGCCCTCGCCCATCTGGGCCATGATGTCTTCCATCCGGTTGCCGGCGGCGGCGACCAGGCGCGACTCGCGTCGCTTGGCATCACGCTGCTGGGCCACGTCCTTGGCAAGGCGCTCGTCGGCGACCACCACGAAGTCATCCCCGGACTCCGGCACGCCGGACAAGCCGAGGATCTGCACCGGGATAGACGGACCCGCTTGCGCAACCTGCGCGCCACTCTCGTCGAACAAGGCGCGCACGCGTCCGTACTGGATGCCACACACCAGGTAGTCACCCTTGGCCAGCATGCCCTGCTGCACCAGCACCGTGGCAACCGGGCCACGGCCCTTGTCCAGCGAGGATTCGATGACCACGCCGCTCGCGCGGCCGTCGAACACCGCCCGCAGGTCAAGCACTTCCGCTTGCAGGCTGATTGCGTCCAGCAGGTCGTCCACGCCCAGGCCAGTCTTGGCCGACAACTCGACCATCTGGGTGTCGCCGCCGAAGTCTTCGGCCACCACGTCGTGCGCAAGCAGACCGTTCTTCACCTGGGAAGGGTCGGCATCGGACTTGTCGATCTTGTTGATCGCCACGATCAGAGGAACCTTGGCGAGTCTGGCGTGTTGCACGGCCTCGATCGTCTGCGGCATCACGCCATCATCGGCAGCCACCACCAGCACCACGATGTCGGTCAGCTTGGCGCCACGCTGGCGCATCTGGCTGAATGCGGCATGCCCGGGCGTGTCGAGGAAACTGATGACGCCCTTCGAGGTTTCGACGTGGTACGCGCCGATATGCTGGGTGATGCCACCGGCTTCGCCGGAGGCAATCTTGGTGGTGCGGATGTAATCCAGCAACGAAGTCTTGCCGTGATCGACGTGACCCATGATGGTCACCACCGGCGGGCGCTGGCGCTGTTCGCCCTGCACGTCTTCCACGTGCGCCAGCAGTTCACTCTCGGCATCGCCGGCGTCCGCATGGACCGCGGTGTGTCCAAGTTCCTCGGTGATCAGCACCGCGGTGTCATGGTCGATGGATTGGGTAATGGTAGCCATCACGCCCATCTTGAACAGCGCCTTGACCACGTCGCCGCCCTTCAGCGCGAGCTTCTGCGCGAGGTCGGAGACAGTGATCGCGTCGCCAATCGCGATTTCACGCACGATCGGCGCGCTCGGCTTGGTGAAGCCCGTTCCGGTACGCGACTGATCCTGCCCGCGCTGGCGCTGCTTCGGCTTGCCGCGCGAGGACGCGCCGCGACGCGCGCGATCGGATGCGGACAGGTGCAGCTGGCCGGCGAAGCGCTTCGCTGCACCGTCGTCGTCTTCGACGCCTGCAACCATCGCGTGCGAGCCGCGGTGCGGCTTGCCCTTGCTGTGCGGAGCGGCGGCGCCCTTGTCGGGCTCGCGCGCAGGTGCCGGCTTGGCATGGCCATGATGGCCAGCCTTGGGCTTGGTCGCTTCTTCTGCGACCGCGACTTCAGCTGCGGCGGCAGTTTCCATGCGCAGGCGCTCGGCCTCTTCCTCGGCCTTGCGCCGATGCGCGCTGAGTTCCTCGTCGCGGCGCTTGTCGACTTCGGCCAGGCGCTGCTGCTCGGTCAGGTTGCGCAGTCGGGATTCTTCGAGCTTGCGCAGGATCTCGGCGCGCTCGGCATCGGGCTCGTCGCCGGACCTGGTCGGGCGTACTGGATCGTCACCCGGCTTGAGCGTGATCTTCTTGCGCACGACCACGTCAATGGTGCTGGCAGCGCGACCTGTCTTGCCGCCGCCGCCGACGGTGATTTCCTGCTTGCGGCTGCGGCTCAGGGTGATCTTGCTGGGCGCGACGATGTCGTCTGCGCTGTGGGCTGCCTTGCCATGCGAGCGCTTGAGGAAGCCGAGCAGCTTCACTTTCTCCATGCTGGTGACGACCTGGTCGGGCCCGCTGAAGCTCATGCCGGCCTCGGCCAGCTGCTCCAGCAGTTTCTCGACCGGCGTATTGACCAGTTCGGCGAGCTTGCGGATGGTGGTTTGCTGCGACATTCGGATTCCGGTGCATAGCCCGGGACAAGTCCCGGGCGGGGGTGGGCGAGTTTATCGCGTTAAGGCCTTGCGGCGCTCGTGCAGGCCGATGGACTGGCCTGTCGCGAACAACTCATTCGAACCAGTGCTTGCGTGCTTCCATGATCAAGGCCGCGGCGCGTTCATCGCCGACATCCTCGATATCGGCGATCTCGTCAGTCGCCATTTCCGCCAGGTCTTCGCGGGTGCGGATGCCACGTTCGGCAAGCGCGAATGCTGTGGTTTCGTCCATGCCTTCAAGCGAGAGAAGGTCTTCAGCCGGCTGCTGGTCTTCCAGGCCTTCCTCGACCGCCAGCGCATCGTTGATCAGCGCGTCGCGGGCACGCGAGCGCAACTCCTCGACGATGTCTTCGTCGAAGCCCTCGACCGCGAGAAGCTCGCCGACCGGCACGTAGGCAATTTCCTCGACAGTGCTGAAGCCTTCGGAAACCAGGATGCCCGCGATTTCCTCGTCGACTTCCATCTTCTCCATGAACAGCTGGCGCGCGGCGGCTTGTTCGGCCTCCGACTTGGCCTGGACCTGGTCGGCGGTCATGACGTTGAGCTGCCAGCCGGACAGGCGGCTGGCCAGGCGCACATTCTGGCCACCCCGGCCGATCGCCTGCGCCAGCTTGTCCTCGGCCACGGCCAGGTCCATCGAGTGCTTGTCCTCATCGACGATGATCGACTGGACCTCGGCAGGCGCCATCGCGTTGATCACGAACTGCGCAGCGTTGTCGCTCCACAGCACGATGTCCACGCGTTCTCCGTTGAGCTCGTTGGTCACGGCCTGAACGCGCGAACCACGCATGCCGATGCAGGCACCGATCGGATCGGTGCGGTTGTCGTGCGCAAGCACCGCGATCTTGGCGCGGTCGCCGGGATCGCGCGCGCAGCCCATGATCGATACCAGGCCCTGGCCGACTTCCGGCACTTCCAGCTTGAAGAGCTCCATCATGAATTCCGGAGCGGCGCGGCTGATGAACAGCTGTGGCCCGCGCGGCTCGGAACGCACGTCGAACAGGTACCCACGCACGCGGTCGCCAGTGCGCAGCACGTCGCGCGGGATGCCCTTGTCCTTGGCGATGATCGCTTCCGCGTTGCCACCCAGGTCGACATAGATGTTGCCGCGCTCGACGCGCTTGACCACGCCGGTAACCAGCTCGCCGACGCGATCCTTCCAGGCATCCACGACCTGCGCGCGCTCGGCTTCGCGCACGCGCTGCACGATCACCTGCTTGGCGGCCTGCGCGGCGATGCGCCCGAAGTCGGGGTTCTCGATCTGTTCTTCGATGTAGTCGCCGACTTCAGCGTCATCGCTTTCATCGATCGCGTCCATCAGGCGCAACTGGCGGTCCGGCGATTCCATCACCACGTCGTCGGCCACCACTTCCCAGCGGCGGAAGGTTTCGTAGCTGCCGTCCTTCGAGTCAATCGCCACGCGCACCAGCACGTCCTGCTCGGCGTAGCGTTTCTTCGCGGCGGATGCCAACGCCGCCTCGATCGCTTCGAGGATCACCGATTCGGGGACGCCCTTCTCGGCCGCGACCGCATCCACGACCAGCAACAGTTCCTTGCTCATTCCTGCTTACTCCGCATCGGACGGCTTGTGCGCCGCCTGGTTGGTTGATGACTTATTAGTTGATAACTGGGCAGCCGGCTTGCGGCCGGCCGTCTTTTTCTGCTTGCCCGGCCGCGCATCACGCCCGGAGTTGTCCACGGCCGGCGCCAGCCCGAGCGCGATCCAGTCCGGCAGCAAACGCGCCTTGTCGATGTTGCCCGCGTCCACCGGGAACTCGCCGTTGTCCACGCCGAACACCACGGTCTCGCCCTCGACCCGCAGGATTGCGCCCTGCAGGCGGCGGCGTCCGTCCTGCGGCAGCTTCAAGGTGACCTTGGCCGACTCACCAATGAAGCGCGCGAATTGCACGACGCCAAACAACGGGCGGTCGATCCCGGGCGAAGACACTTCCAGCGTGTAGTTGCCGGTGATCGGATCCTCCACATCAAGTTGCGCCGATACCTCGCGGCTGACCGACTCGCAATCCTCGATGCCGACGCTGCGTTCGGTGGCCTCGGCCTGCGGCACGTCGATATACAGGCGCACCAGCGCGCCGCCCGGTGCAGGCAGGTATTCGATGCCAAGCAACTCCAGCCCCAAGGACGTCACCGTCGGGGCCAGCAGTCGCGCAATGTCCTCAGCCTTGTCCGTCATCGTCTGCAGCAAACCCAATGGATGCAACGTGTTGATGGAAACTTCTTGTCAAAACCCGTTTCATGAAGCGGTTCATTTCGTATAGCGCCGGCAGTTCTTTAATCGTGGATCTTTGCAGCAACCAGATTTGCCAAAA
The DNA here is from genome assembly GCA_038323895.1 of Lysobacterales bacterium. Lineage (GTDB taxonomy): Bacteria > Pseudomonadota > Gammaproteobacteria > Xanthomonadales > Xanthomonadaceae > Thermomonas. The sequence goes on from JBBQHK010000002.1 coordinate 31,997, forward strand.
CCAGAAACGACAAAAGGCCCATAGGGCCCTGGTCCGATACCGCTGGATTCCGGTGCGGATGCGTCCTCATCGACGCCCTGCAAAGCCCGTACTGCTTGCAACCAAGAACCGCCTGCGAAAGCACGGTGATCCAACAAGATCCTCAAAACAAAAAAGGCTCCGAGGAGCCTTTTCGCCAGTCACTTGGACTGGTAGCGGGGGCAGGATTTGAACCTGCGACCTTCGGGTTATGAGCCCGACGAGCTGCCAGACTGCTCCACCCCGCAGCAGAAGCGGAATTATGCGGTGCACTGCATCTTTTTGCAAGCCCTCACAGGCATTGCGCATCGTTGCTTTTTCAAGCAAACGCCTGCTGGCACCACGCCATCAGCGGATTCCAGAAAAGACCGAACGCAAGCAGGCAAAGTGCATTGACCCCGAATACGACACTCAGCACAGGGTCTTCGCGTGGTGGCAGCAACTCGCCCACCGGCTCATCGAAATACATGACCTTGATCACGCGCAGGTAGTAGAAGGCACCAATCACCGCAGCCACGATGCCGACGATCGCCAGCCACAGCAGGTCGCCCTGCAGCGCCGCGCGCAGCACCACGAGTTTCGCCCAGAAGCCCAGGAACGGTGGCACGCCGGCCAGCGAGGCCATCACGCACAACACCAGGCCAGCGCTCCAGGGATCTCGTGCATTGAGGCCCTTGAAGTCATCTATGCGATCTGCTTCGAACCCGCGTCGCGACAGCACGATAATCGCGCCGAAGGCCGCCGACGCCATGATCGCGTAGCTCAGCGCATAGAACATTGCCGCTGCATTACCGGCGGCGCCGCCACCAGCCAGGCCCATGAACAGGAATCCGACATGCGACACGGTTGAATACGCCAGCATGCGCTTGAGATTTGTCTGGGCCAGTGCGATCAGGTTGCCGATGATCAGCGAAAATGCCGCTAGCCCGGCCAGCATTGGCTGCCAGTGATTACCCAGCGGGCCTGCGCCCAGGTCCAGCACGCGGATTGCCATTGCGAAGGCCGCGAGCTTGGGCGCCGAACCAATGAACAGGGTGATCGGCGTAGGCGCGCCGTGGTACACGTCGGGCAGCCACATGTGGAACGGCGCCGCACCGAACTTGAAAGCGATGCCTGCGACCATGAACGCGAGGCCCGCAAGCAGCATCGATCGTTGCGCCACGCTGGCAGCGTTTGCGCTGATGGTGACCAGGTCAATACTGCCGGTCGCACCGTAAACCAGCGACATGCCATACAGCAGCATGCCGGAGGCTAGCGCACCCAGTACGAAGTACTTCATCGCCGCCTCGGAGGCCAGCGGGCTTTCGCGATCTATTGCCACCAGCGCATACGAACACAGCGCCAGCAGTTCCAGGCCGAGGTAGACCATCACCAGGCTGCCGGCCGAGATCAGCAGCATCATGCCGGCCACCGCAAACATCACCAGCACCGGCACTTCGCCCTTGTAAAGTCCACGCTCGCGCAGGTACGGCCATGCATAGACCAGCGCCATCGCCGAGACCAGGCAGGCACCGATCTTGAGCACGTCGGCCATGTCATCGCGAATGAACATGCCGGACAGCACGGTGCCCTGCCCGCCCACGCCCATGATCACCATCAACGCGACCACCACCAGGCTGGCGACAGCCAGCACATGAGTGAACACGCGCTGCTTCTCGGTCAGGAACAGGTCGAGCATCAGCAACGCGAACGCGGCGCCGACCAGCACGATCTCCGGGAGCAACGGCATCAGGTCGGCTACGGTGGGCATGTTCTGCATCATCTGGACGTCCACCTCAGAGCTTGGTCGCGGCGAGCTGGCTCGCCAATTGCGCGATGGACGGCTCCATCAGGTCGGTCAGCGGTTTCGGATACACGCCCAGCGCGATGACGCCGATGGCGAATACGCCGAGCACGATCCACTCGCGCATGTTGATGTCCTCCAGCGCGGCGACGTGGGCATTCCCGACATCGCCCCAGATCACCCGCTTGGTCAGCCACAGGCTGTAACCGGCGCCGATGACCAGGGTGAGCGCGGCCGTGAACGCGAGCAACGGATGCGCCTGGAAACTGGCCAGGATCACCATGAACTCACCCACAAAACCACTCGTGCCCGGCAGGCCGGAATTGGCCATCGCGAACAGCACCCAGAACATCGCGAACCACGGCATCACGTTGGCGACGCCGCCGTAATCGCGGATCATGCGTGTGTGCATGCGGTCGTACAGCACGCCGACGCAGGAGAACATCGCGCCGGAGATGAAGCCGTGCGAGATCATCTGCACCATCGCGCCCTGCAGGCCCAGTCGCGCCGCGTCCTGCAGGTTCGCATCGCGCACCAGGCCGAAGGCAATGAACGTGCCGAGCGTGACGAAGCCCATGTGCGCGACTGAGGAATACGCGATGAGCTTCTTCATGTCCTCCTGCACCAGCGCGACCATGCCGACGTAAACCACCGCAATCAGGCTCAGCGTGATCACCAGCCAGGCGTAGTGGTGGCCGGCATCCGGCACGATCGGCAGCACGAAGCGCAGGAATCCGTAGCCGCCAATTTTCAGCATGATCGCAGCCAGGATCACCGAGCCCCCGGTCGGCGCCTCGACGTGTGCGTCGGGCAACCATGTATGCACCGGGAACATCGGCACCTTGACCGCGAACGCGACCAGGAACGCGAAGAACAGCCAGGTCTGCTCGACCATGCTCAGCGGCTGTGCGGCCATGTCCGCCAGCTGCCAGCTGCCGCCCTTCAGGTACAGGTAAATCAGCCCGACCAGCATGAACACCGAGCCGAGGAAGGTGTACAGGAAGAATTTCACCGATGCATAGACGCGGCGCGGGCCACCCCACACGCCGATGATGATGAACATCGGGATCAGCATGCCTTCGAAGAACACATAGAACAGCAATGCGTCCATCGCGCTGAACACGCCGATCATCAGCCCTTCCAGGATCAGCAGCGCGGCGTAGTACTGGCTGACGCGCTTGTCGATCGCGGTCCATGCACCGATCAGCACCAGCACGGTGGTCAACGTGGTGAGCCCGATCAGCGCCAGGGAGATGCCGTCGGCGCCGAGGTTGTATTCAATGTTGTACGTCGGGATCCACGCATGGCGCTCGACGAACTGCATCACGTCGCCATTGAGGTCGAAGCCGACCAGCATCGGAATGCTGAGCGCCAGGGTGGCGACCGCCACCGCAAGCGCAAGCCAGCGCGCCATCTGCGGGCGAGAATTGCCAGCCATCAGGGTAAGGACGCCGCCGAGGATCGGCAGCCAGATCAGCAGGCTTAGCAGGGGCCAATGGGTCACGCTTGAGGTTTCCATCCGGATTTCATCAACAAAAGTCAGACCCAGTAATGGTTGGCCAGCGCCAGCAGCGCGACCAGGCCCAGGATCATGGCAAAGGCGTAGTGGTACAGGTAGCCGGTTTGCAGCTTGCGGACCAGGCCGGCGACCAGCCCAACGGTGGCGGCACTGCCGTTGACCGCGATGCCGTCGATCACCTTGCTGTCGAACAGGCGCGAGAGCCTGCCGAGCCCGATGCTGCCGCCAGCGAAACCCTTGATCCAAAGGTCGTCAGCCCAGTACTTGCGCTCCAGCACCCTGATCGGCCAAGCCAGCGAACGGGTAATGGCATGGCGCCATTCCGGCATCACCAGGTACAGCAGGGTCGCCGCAAGGAATCCCATCAGTGCCAGGAAGAACGCAGGCGCTGTAAAGCCGTGCAGGGCGAATGCAACAGGACCATGCCATTCCCTGGCAAGCGCGCCGACCACGTCCCTTGCCTCGGATACATCAATCGCGCCGAGGAAGAACGGCAATTGTTGCGCATGGCCCATCACGTCGGTACCAAACAGCATCGGCCCGGCGGTGAAGAAGCCGATCAGCATCGACGGGATCGCCAGCAGTACCAGCGGCAGGGTCACCACCCACGGGGACTCTTTCGGTTCGTGCACGCCGCCATGCTCATGGTGCGCAGGGCCGTGATCTTGCTCGTCGTGCGCATGCGCATCATGCCCGTGCCCGCCATCCGCATGGGCGGCGGCGTCGCGAAAACGCTCTTCGCCGAAGAAGGTCATGTACAGCAGGCGGAAGCTGTAGAAGCTGGTGACGAACGCACCAAGCAGCACCGCCATGTTGGCGTATTGCGCGATCCAGTCGCCATGGTCAGCGGCATGGTGGTGGGCGGCCTCGATAATCGTGTCCTTGGAATAGAACCCGCTGAAGAACGGCGTGCCGACCAGCGCCAGGGTGCCGATCAGGCTGGTGACGAAGGTGATCGGCAAGTATTTGCGCAGACCACCCATCTTGCGCATGTCCTGCTCGTGGTGCATGCCGATGATCACGCTACCGGCAGCCAGGAACAGCAGCGCCTTGAAGAATGCATGCGTCATCAAATGGAACACCGCTGCCGAATACGCGGACAGGCCAAGCGCGACGGTCATGTAACCGAGCTGCGACAGCGTGGAATAGGCGACGACGCGCTTGATGTCGTTCTGCACCATGCCGATCAGGCCGGTCCAGAACGCTGTCGTCGCGCCAATGAACAGGATGAAATTGAGGGCCGTCGGCGACAGCTCGAACAGCGGCGACATCCGCGCCACCATGAAGATGCCGGCGGTGACCATGGTCGCGGCATGGATCAGCGCCGAGATCGGGGTCGGGCCTTCCATGGAGTCCGGCAGCCACACATGCAGCCGCACCTGCGCCGACTTGCCCATCGCGCCGATGAACAGGCTGATGCAGATGATGGTCGGCACCGACCACTCGTGGCCGGCGATGATCGAGACGGTGCTGTCGCGGATGGTTGGTGCGATGGCGAATGCGGTCGCATAGTCGAGCGTCCCGATCCAGTACAGCACCCCGGCGATCCCGAGCAGGAAACCGAAGTCGCCAACGCGGTTGACCAGGAACGCCTTCAGGTTCGCGAAGATGGCGCTCGGCTTCTTGAACCAGAAACCGATCAGCAGGTAGGACACCAGGCCCACTGCTTCCCAGCCAAAGAACAGCTGCAGGAAGTTGTTGCTCATCACCAGCATCAGCATGCTGAAGGTGAACAGCGAGATGTAGCTGAAGAAGCGCTGGTAACCGTCGTCCTCGGCCATGTAGCCGATCGTGTAGATATGCACCAGCAGCGAGACGAAGGTGACCACCACCATCATCATCGCGGTCAGCTTGTCGACCATGAAACCGATGTTCGCCGACAGGTCGCCGACCTGGAACCAGGTATAGAGGTTCTCGTTGAACGGCGACGCGCCCTGCAGCAGTTGCCACAGCACCCAGCACGACAGCGCGCAGCTGGAAGCGACGCCAAGGATGGTGACGGCGTGCGAACCGACGCGGCCGATCCGGCGACCGAACAACCCTGCAAGCACCGCGCCAAGCAACGGCAACAGTACGACCAGCAGTAAGTATGTCTTCGAGATTTCCATTATTTGATTATTTGCCAGCTGCTGAATGTTCAGGTTTCACCGTTGCCATCCCTGGCGATACCACATGGGCTATCGGATAGCCCTGCCCGGACATCCTGTCCGGGCGTTCGCGGAAGCGCGAGCCAATGGCTCGCAAGCGTGTGTCCACTCACCCCTTCAACGTATCGATGTCGGACACGTCGATCGTGCCGCGGTTTCGGAACAGGGTGACCAGGATCGCCAGGCCGATCGCGGCTTCTGCAGCGGCAACGGTCAGGATGAAGAACACAAATACCTGGCCGGCGGGATCACCAAGCGAGCGCGAGAAACCGACGAAGTTGACGTTCACCGAGAGCAGCATCAACTCGATCGACATCAGCAACATGATCACGTTCTTGCGGTTGAGGAAGATGCCCGCGACGCTGATGCTGAAAAGCACGGCCCCCAGGGTCAGGAAATGACCAAGGCTCAGGCCGGTCAGGAGGTTGTTCATGGCGCGACTTCCCGCGAAGGACCTGGTGAACCATCCAGCACGGCCGGTACCACAGGCCGTTCGGGGTCCATCTTGACCATGCGCAAGCGATCCGCCGCCTTGACCCGTGATTGCGCGGCGGGATCCTGATGGCGCGCACCCGGGCGGCGCCGCAAGGTCAGCATGACAGCGGCGACGACCGCCACGGTCAGGATCACCGCGGCAACCTCGAACGGCAGCATGAATTCGGTGAACAGGGCGCGCGCCAGCCAGGTCGTGTTGGGCACATCAGCTGTGGCGACCGCGGCATTGTCAGCCAACGGGGTCTGGCTGAGAGCGCGCACGCCGATCAGGCCCAGCATCTGCACCAGCATCACCACCGCGACGACCAGGCCGATCGGCAGATAGCGGACATAGCCTTCGCGCAACGGAGCAAGGTCCACGTCGAGCATCATCACCACGAACAGGAACAGCACCATGACTGCGCCGACATACACCAGCACCAGCGCCACGCCCAGGAACTCGGCACCGCCAACGATCCAGGTACAGGCCACCGAGAAGAACGTCAGCACCAGCCACAACGCCGCATGCACCGGGTTGCGCGAAGTAATGGTGGCCAACGCAGCACCTGCGGCTGTGGCCGCAAAGGCAAGGAACGCGAGCGTGGTGAAATCTAATGACATGTTCTCTCTCAGCGGAACGTGGCGTCGGCGGCGCGTCGCTCGGCGATCTCCGCCTCCAGGCGGTCGCCAATGGCCAGCAGCTGCGGCTTGGTCACGATGTTCTGGCCACGCCGGTCGAAGTGGTATTCATGGATATGCGTTTCCACGATGGAATCGACCGGGCAGGACTCCTCGCAGAAACCGCAGTAGATGCACTTGAACAGGTCGATGTCGTAGCGCGTGGTGCGGCGGGTGCCGTCGGCGCGCTGCTCGGAATCGATGGTGATCGCCAGCGCCGGACACACCGCTTCGCACAACTTGCAGGCGATGCAGCGCTCTTCCCCGTTCGGGTAGCGGCGCAGCGCATGCACGCCGCGGAAGCGCGGCGACTGCGGCGTCTTTTCCATCGGGTACATCAGCGTGTACTTTGGCCTGAACAGGTATTTCAGGGTCAGGCCAAGCCCCTGGAACAGTTCCAGCAGCAGCAGGCTCTTGAAGTAGTGGACGATCTTGTTCATGCCGGCCTCACTGCCCCGCCTGGATGACGCCGAAAAACACCATCAGCGCAGTCACGAAAATCCAGGCGATGGTGATCGGGATGAACACCTTCCAGCCCAGACGCATGATCTGGTCGTAGCGATAGCGTGGAAACGAAGCGCGGAACCAGATGAAGCAACTGGCGAAGAAGAACGCCTTGGCCAGCAACCACCACCAGCCATCGCCCAATAGCAGCGAAAGCACCGGCAGTTCGGGTATCCAGGCAACCGGGATCGGGGATAGCCAGCCGCCAAGGAAAAACAGCGCGGTCAGGAAACTGACCAGGAGCATGTTGGCGTATTCGGCCAGGAAAAACAGCGCGAACTGCGAACCCGAGTACTCAACCATGTGGCCGGCAACAATCTCAGACTCGCCTTCGACGACGTCGAACGGTGCGCGATTGGTCTCGGCGACGCCGGAAATGAAATACACCAGGAACAGCGGTGCCAGTGGTACCCAGAACCACTCCAGGAAACCGGCATCGCCGGACTGCGCCATCACGATGTCAGTCAGGTTCAAGCTGCCGGCGGCGATCAGCACGCCGACCAGGGCAAACCCCATCGCAATCTCGTAGCTGACCACCTGCGCAGCGGCGCGCATCGCGCCAAGGAAGGCGTACTTCGAATTGGAGGCCCAACCCGCCAGGATCACGCCGTAGACACCCATCGAGGTCATCGCCAGCAGGTACAGCAGGCCGGCGTTGGCATTGGACAACACCACCTGCGCATCGAACGGCACCACCGCCCATGCGGCGAAAGCAGGCACCAGCGCGATCAGCGGCGCCAGCCGGTACAGCACCGGGTGCGCCACCGTGGGCTGCACGACCTCCTTGAACAGCAACTTGAAGACGTCGGCGAAGGCCTGCAGGACGCCCATGCCGATGTACATCGGCCCATGGCGGGCGTGCATCCAGCCAATCAGCTTGCGCTCCCAGACCACGTAAAACGCCACGGTCACGATCACCGGCACCGCAATGGCCAGGATTTTGAGCAGGATCCAGACCAGCACGCCAAAAGTGCCCAGCGACAGCAGGAAGTCGCGGAACGGGTCCACCACCTGGGTCATCAATGGATTGACGGAAGCGATCATGCGCGGCTGACCTCCGCGCTGGCCGACGCCGCCAGCGGCGCAGTAGCGCCGTAGCCGGATTCAATCCACACGCACCCTTGGGCAACACCGTTGTCCAGCGCGACCTGAAGGGCGGCATCGCCGGCATTGGTGGCGAACTTCGCCATCGACCCGTCGCCGATGCCGGCATTCGCCGCATCCGCGGGATTCATGACGGCACGCGGCCCCACGCTGAGCGGGTGCGCCTGCAAAGCCTGCGCGCGGCGAATTACGCCATCGACCCGATAGATCGCCTGTGACACCACGACTTCCAGGCCGTTGGCCGCAACCGACGGGGCGTGACCCCTGCTTGGCTGCATAACCTTCGCAGTCATCCCGGCGCGCAAGCCAGCGATGTCGGTGAATTCGAAACCAGGCACTGCCAGCACTTCAGCCAGTGCGCGCAGCACGCGCCAACCGGGGCGGGCCTCGCCGGGCGGTTTGCCGGCGGCGGCGGCAGGCTGGATGAAGCCATCGAGGTTGGTCAGCGTCGCATCGATTTCCGGCAATGCGGCAATCGGCAGGATCACGTCGGCGACGGCACGCGTGGACCTGCAGGCGAACTGGCTGAATGCCACGACCTGCGCCTGCCCCAGCGCCTCCAGCGCAGCGCGCTGGTCAGCGAAATCCAGGCCTGGCTCAATGCCGTGCATGACGTAGGCCGAACGAGGCTCGCGGAGCATCGCTTGTGCATCGCGCGTGGCCGGCAACACACCGTAGCTCGACAGCCCCAGCGCGTTCGCGCCTTGTGGGATGCGACACAGCCTGGCGCCGGTGCGGGCAGCGAATGTGTCGGCAGCGGTGCGGATCGCCGCGGCATGCGGGCCGTTTTCTGCCACGCCACCTAGGATCAACGCGACATGCGAGGCTTCGCCCAATTCCAGCTTGCCGAGTGCGTCGGCAAGTTGCGACGGCGGCACGATCTGCTTGCTGGCGATGGCGAATGCAAAATCGAAATCGACCGGATTGACCACATGCACGTTCGCCCCAGCCAATGCAGCCTTGCGAACGCGCGCATGCAGCAACGGCACTTCATGGCGCACGTTGCTGCCGAGGATGACGATGGCATCAGCCTTTTCGATTTCCGCCACCGGCATCGCGAATGCCTGCGCCGCGACGCCGTCGGACAGGTCGAGCTGGCCGATACGGTGATCGAGGTTGCCGGTACCCAGGGTTTCGGCCAGGCGGGCCAGCAAGGCGCCCTCCTCGTTCGAGGTCGACGGATGCACCAGCATGCCCAGGCTGTCGCCGGCGTTGTCACGCAGGATCTTCGCGGCCTTGGCCAGAGCTTCCTCCCAGCTTGCTTCGCGCCAACCGTCATTGTAGGCCGCGTCGCCGTCCCTGATCAGCGGCACCGTGGCGCGATCGGTCGCATACAAACCTTCGTGCGCGTAGCGGTCGCGATCCGACAGCCAGCACTCGTTCACTGATTCGTTGTCGCGCGGCACGCTACGCAGGATTTCATTGCGGCGCACGTGGTGGAACAGGTTACTGCCCAGTGCGTCGTGATAACCCAGCGAACGCTTGGCGGTCAATTCCCACGGGCGCGCCTTGAATCGGAACACCTTGTTGGTCAGTGCGCCGACTGGACACACATCGATCACGTTGCCGGACAGTTCGGTGGTCAACGGCTTGCCGTCGTAAGTGCCGATCTTCAAGTCCTCGCCGCGCTGCATGCCGCCCAGCTCGTAGGTGCCAGCAATCTCCGCGGTGACACGGATGCAGCGCGTGCAGTGGATGCAGCGGGTCATTTCAGTGGCGACCAGCGGACCCAGGTCTTCGTCGGCGACCACGCGCTTGCGCTCGATGAAGCGGCTGACCGAACGCCCATAGCCCAGTGACAGGTCCTGCAATTCGCACTCACCGCCCTGATCGCAGACCGGGCAATCCAGCGGATGGTTGATCAGCAGGAATTCCATCACGCTGCGCTGTGCCTTGAGCGCCTTGTCGTTGCGCGTGAACACCTTCAGGCCATCCATGACCGGTGTCGCACACGCCGGTGCGGGCTTGGGCGCTGCGCGCCCGCCTACTTCGGTATCGACCAGGCACATCCGGCAGTTCGCCGCGATCGGCAGCTTCTCGTGGTAGCAAAAACGCGGGATCGGGATACCGGCCCTGTCGGCGGCCTGGATGATCATCGAACCCTTTGGAGCGGCCAGCTCGACGCCGTCGATGAAGACAGTGACGTGGTCTGGCGGGAGATCCGGATTCACCGGCTGTGCGCTCATGCCGCCACCTGCTTGAGCATCACCGTACCGGCGCGCTGGTCGTCCACCAGGAAGCGGCCGTTGACAATGGCGTATTCGAATTCATCCCAATAGTGACGCAGCATGCCCTGCACCGGCCACGCCGCGGCCTCGCCGAAGGCGCAGATGGTGTGGCCCTCGATCTGCCCGGCAGCGACGCGCAGCATCTGCAGGTCGTCCATGGTCGCCTGCATCTCGACGATGCGGCTCAGCATCCGGTACATCCAGCCGGTGCCTTCGCGGCAAGGCGTGCACTGGCCGCAGCTTTCCTTGAAATAGAAGCGCGAGATGCGCTGGCATGCACGCACCATGCAGGTGGTCTCGTCCATCACGATCACGGCACCGGAGCCGAGGCCCGAGCCCGCCTTCTGCAAGCAGTCGTAATCCATCGTGGCCGCCAGCATGGTGTCAGCCGGCAGCACCGGCATCGATGATCCGCCGGGGATCACGCCCTTGAGTTTGTGCCCGTTGCGCACGCCACCTGCCATCGCCAGCAGGTCGGCGAAGGAGGTGCCCAGGCGAACCTCGAAGTTGCCGGGGTTATTGACATGGCCAGACACGGAAAACACCTTCGGCCCGCCGTTATTCGGCTTGCCCAGGTTCGCGAACCATTCCGCACCATTGCGCACGATAGCCGGCACCGAGGCGTAGGTCTCGGTGTTGTTGATGGTGGTCGGCTTGCCATACAGGCCGTAGTTCGCCGGGAACGGCGGCTTGTAGCGTGGCTGGCCCTTCTTGCCTTCCAGCGATTCCATCAACGCGGTTTCTTCGCCACAGATATAAGCGCCGGCGCCGAGCACATTATGGATGTCGACATCAATCCCGCTGCCGAGGATATCCTTGCCCAGCCAGCCATTCGCGTAGGCCTCGCGGGTCGCCTCTTCCAGGTGCTCGAACGGCTCGTGGTGGAACTCGCCGCGCAGGTAGTTGTAGGCGGTGCTGCTGCCGGTCGCGTAGCAGGCGATCGCCATGCCCTCGATCACCGCATGCGGGTTGTAGCGCAGGATGTCGCGATCCTTGGCGGTGCCGGGCTCGGATTCGTCCGAGTTGCAGAGGATGTACTTCTGCATCTCGCCCTTGGGCATGAAGCTCCACTTCAAGCCGGTCGGGAAACCCGCGCCGCCGCGGCCACGCAAGCCGGAAGCCTTGACCATCTCGATCACTTCGGCCGGCGTGATCTTCTCTTCCAGTATCCGCCGCAGCGCGCTGTAACCACCGGTCTTCAGGTAGTTCTCGTACGACCACGGCTTGTCGAAGTGCAACGTGGTGTAGACAACGTTGTGCTCGACCGGCGCGGGGCCGACCGGGCCGTAGCCTTCCGAATAGTGCGAATGACCTGCCATCTCAGCCCTGTCTCACTTCAGTTCAGTCCGTCGAGCAGCGCGTCGACCTTCGCCGCGTCGAGCTTCTCGTGGTAATGCCCGTTGATCACCACCACCGGCGCGCCGCAGCATGCGGCCACGCACTCTTCCTCGCGTTTCAAGTAGACGCGGCCATCGGCGGTGGACTCGCCCAACCGGCAGCCGAGTCTCTTTTCCGCATGTGCGACCAGGTCCTCTGCGCCGTTGAGCCAGCAACTGATGTTCGTGCAGAAAGCGACGTTGTTGCGACCGACCGGCGCCGTCTCGAACATCGAGTAGAAAGTGGCGACCTCATACGCCCAGAGCGGCGGCAGGTCGAGGTATCTCGCCACCGCGGCGATCAGGACGTCGCTCAGCCAGCCGCCGTTCTGCTCCTGCGCGGCGAACAGCCCCTGCAGCACGGCCGACCGCTTCTGCTCGACAGGAAACTTGGTCAACCACTGATCGATGTGCGCGCGCGTCACGTCGGACAGTGCCAGCATCGGATCCACGTTGCGGCACGCTTCGAAATTACCTGTAGCTCTCATCGGTCGATCTCACCAAACACGAGGTCGTAGGTGCCGATCATGGCAACGACGTCTGACAGCATGTGGCCTCTCACGAACTCATCCATGGACGACAGGTGGATGAACCCCGGCGCGCGCAGGTGGCAGCGGAACGGCTTGTTGGCGCCGTCGCTGACCAGGTAGCAACCAAACTCGCCCTTTGGCGCTTCCACCGCGGCGTAGGTCTCGCCGGCTGGCACGCAATAGCCTTCCGAAAACAGCTTGAAGTGGTGGATCATCGCTTCCATGTCGCTTTTCATCGCTTCACGCGATGGGGGCGCCACTTTGTAATTGTTGAGCATTACCGGGCCTGGATTGGCTTTCAGCCACGCCACGCACTGCTTGATGATGCGGATGGACTCGCGCATCTCCGCCATGCGCACCAGGTAACGGTCGTAGCAATCGCCATTGACGCCGACCGGGATGTCGAAATCGACCTCGGCATACCTTGCGTATGGCTGCTTCTTGCGCAGGTCCCAGGCAACACCGGAACCGCGGATCATTGGCCCGCTCATGCCCCACGCCTTGGCCTGGTCCGGGCTGATCACACCAATGCCGACGGTGCGCTGCTTCCAGATGCGGTTGTCGGTGAGCAGGGTCTCGTACTCGTCAACGCGATCGGGGAAGTCCTCGCAGAAATGCTCGAGGTAATCCAGCAGCGAGCCCTCACGCCAACTGTTGAAGCGCTTGAGGTTGGCGCCCTTGCGCCACGGTGATTCCTTGTATTTCGGCATCCGGTCCGGCAGGTCGCGATAGACGCCGCCGGGACGGTAATAGGTTGCGTGCATGCGTGCGCCGCTGACTGCCTCATAACAGTCCATCAGCTCCTCGCGCTCGCGGAAGGCGTACAGGAATACCGCCATGGCGCCGAGGTCGAGTGCATTGGAACCGACCCACATCAGGTGGTTCAGGATGCGGGTGATCTCGTCGAACATGGTGCGGATCCACTGCGCGCGTTCCGGTGCCTCAACGCCCATCAGCGTTTCGATGGCACGCACGTAGGCGTGCTCGTTGCACATCATCGACACGTAATCCAGGCGATCCATGTAGCCGATCGAATGGTTGAACGGCTTGGATTCGGCCAGCTTCTCGGTGCCACGGTGCAGTAGGCCGATATGCGGGTCGGCGCGGCGCACGACTTCACCGTCCATCTCCAGGATCAGACGCAGTACGCCATGCGCGGCGGGATGCTGCGGTCCGAAATTGAACGTGTAATTGCGGATCTCCGGTTGAGAAACATCCTGAAGTGCCTCCGGCCGCTCGCCGGCAAAAGCCTGGCTGCCGGGCGTGCTGTCGTGGAGCTGCGCGCTCATCGGCGCTCCTCCCGGGCCAGCATGCGGTGTGCTTGCTCGCCCTCGGCGGTCGCCAGGTCGGCGTCATTGCGGATCACGCGCGGCACGGTGACGCGCGGTTCGACCGACGTCACCGGTTCGTACACCACGCGCTGCTTGTCGGCGTCGTAGCGGACTTCGACATTGCCGATCAGCGGAAAATCCTTGCGGAAAGGGTGGCCCACGAAACCGTAATCGGTGAGGATCCGGCGCAGGTCCGGGTGACCTTCGAAGATGATGCCGAACAGGTCGAAGGCTTCGCGCTCGAACCAGTTAGCGCTTGGCCATGCGGACACCAGCGACGACACGACCGGCATGCTGTTGTCGGTAGCGAAACAACGCACGCGGATTCGTTCGTTGTGCTGCACCGACAGCAAATGCAGGACCACGGCATACCGCTTGCCAGCCAGTTCATCAACCTCGATGCCCTGCGGATCCGGCACTTCGTGGCTGCGTTGCTCGCCCCAGGCGAAACGCCCGGGACCCTTACCCTGCACGCCTCGGCTGAAGCCTTCCGCTGAGACACCCTCGGTGTCCCACTCATCGTTGCCGTAGCTGAGGTAATCAACGCCGCACAGGTCAATGAAGGTGTCAAAGCCGAAATCGTCACGCAGCGCCAGGCAGGTCGCCAGCCAATCAGCCGGCGCGACGATGAAGTCGGTTTCACCGCGTGGTTGCGCGACTTCGATGGTCGCACCGACAAATCGCGTCGCGAGCTGGTTGGCGAAGTCGGCGATCATGCGCGCGAGCCTTCCACGCGCGGCGCCTTGGAATACGGGTTCTGCTCGATCCGGCGGATTTTCTTCTGCAACTGCAGGATGCCGTAAACCAGTGCTTCGGCGGTCGGCGGGCAACCCGGCACGTAGATGTCGACCGGCACGATGCGGTCGCAGCCGCGCACCACCGAATAGGAATAGTGGTAGTAGCCACCGCCATTGGCGCAGCTGCCCATCGAGATCACCCACTTCGGATCTGGCATCTGGTCATAGACCTTGCGCAGCGCCGGGGCCATCTTGTTGCACAGGGTGCCAGCCACGATCATCACGTCGGACTGCCGCGGCGACGGACGGAACACCACGCCGTAGCGATCCAGGTCCAGGCGCGCGGCGCCGGCATGCATCATCTCGACCGCGCAGCAAGCCAGGCCGAACGTCATCGGCCACATCGACCCGGTCCGCGCCCAGTTCCACAGCGTGTCCAGGTTGGTGGTCACGAAGCCGTTCTGCAGCAGCGGGTTGTTGTCGTTTGACAGCAGGCTTTCCGGGCGCAGGATATCGTCCAGCCGACCTTCCGGAACCGGGTTATGCATCAGCCCAGAAATGGCGTCACTCACTCCCATTCCAGCGCTCCCTTCTTCCACACATAGATGAAGCCGATCAGCAGCAGCGACAGGAACACGCCCATCTCGACCAGGCCGAACACGCCGAGTTCGCGGAACACCAGCGCCCACGGAAACATGAAGGCGATTTCCAGGTCGAACACGATGAACAGGATCGCGACCAGGTAATAGCGCACGTCGAACTGCATGCGCGCGTTCTCGAATGCGCTGAAACCGCACTCGTAAGGCGCCAGCTTGTCGGCACCCGGGCGCTTGGGGCCAAGCACGTTGCCAACGATGATCAGGGCGATCCCGATCCCGGTGGCAACGATCAAAAACAGCAGGGTTGGCAGGTATTCGGCCAGCACGCGTGCCTCGGTTGTTTGGTGGGGGTGACGGCAGAGCCGCTCACTTATCCGCAATAGTGTAGCCGGGACGGGTCTGGAACGACCATACCTGCATGCCTGGTGCACCCTGAAAACGTGGCCATCAGCACGGGATCAACTCCCTTCAAGCTGTCCCCAGCGCAGGTAGGCAGCATCAAGTTCCGCCTGTACGCGCGCCATCGCGACGTTGTCAGCGGTAATCGCCGCGGCATCGCGCTGGTAATAGTCGGGTTCGTGCATACGCTCGCCAAACCCGACGATTTCGGTTTCCAGCCGCTCGATCTGCGCGGGCAACGCCTCCAGTTCACGCTGCTCCTTGAAACTGAGCCTGGCCTTGGCAGGCGCCGCAGGCAGTGGAGGGGCCGCCGCCGCCACTTGGGACGCTCCGGCAGCACCCTGCGGCGCGCGTTGCCGCAGCCAATCGGAATAACCGCCCACGTACTCGCCCACCTGGCCTTCCCCTTCCATCACCAGGGTAGAGGTGACCACGTTGTCCAGGAAGTCGCGGTCGTGGCTGACCAGCAGTAGGGTGCCGGGGTAGTCGGCCAGTAACTCTTCAAGCAGCTCGAGCGTTTCCACGTCGAGGTCATTCGTCGGTTCGTCCATCACCAGCAGGTTGGACGGTTGGGCGAAGAGCTTCGCCAGCAGCAGCCGGTTGCGTTCCCCTCCGGACAGGCGGGTAATGGGCGCGCGTGCGCGCTCCGGGGTGAACAGGAAGTCCTGCAGATAGCCGATGATGTGCTTCGGCTTGCCATTGATGGTGACGCTCTCGCGGCCTTCGGCGACATTCTCGATCGCATTCCAATCCTCCCGCAGCGTCGCCCGGTACTGGTCGAAATAGGCGACCTGCAGCTGGGTCCCCCGACGGATTTCGCCTGATTGCGGTTCCAGCTCGCCCAGCAGCAGCTTCAGCAACGTGGTCTTGCCGCTGCCATTCGGCCCAATCAGGCCGATCCGGTCGCCACGCATGATCAGCGTCGACACATCACGCAGCAACACGTTGGCGCCATGGGCGAAGCTGGCTTCGATGGCCTCGATCACCTTCTTGCCAGACGCCCCAGCATCGGATGCAGCCAGCTTGACGTTGCCGGTGTGTGCGCGGCGCTGGCTGAATTCGGCGCGCATCGCCTTGAGCCGGCGCACGCGGCCTTCGTCGCGGGTGCGGCGGGCCTTGATGCCCTGCCGGATCCAGATCTCTTCCTGCGCAAGGAACTTGTCGAAACGCGCGGTTTCCTGCGCTTCTGCGTTCGCGCGCTCTTCCTTGCGCCGCTGATAGTTCTCCCAATCGCCGGGCCAGCTGGTCAGCTGGCCGCGATCGATCTCGACGATGCGGGTCGCCAGCGCGCGCAGGAAGCGACGGTCATGGGTGACGAAGACCAACGCGCCGTTCCACTGCTTGAGGAAGCCCTCCAGCCAGTCGATCGCCGCGATGTCCAGGTGGTTGGTCGGCTCGTCCAGCAGCAACAGGTCCGGCTGGGAGACCAGCGCCCGCGCCAGCAGCACCCGGCGCTTCATGCCGCCGGAGAGGCGCTCGAAGTCGGCATCACCGTCCAGCGACAACCGTTCCAGGGTCTCGGTGACGCGCTGGTCCAGGCCCCAGCCGTGGCCGGCTTCGATCCTGGTCTGCACCTCCGCCAGCGCATCGGTGTCGATCTCGTCCTGGTGGATCAGGTGGTGGTAGTCAGCCAGCAGCTGGCCCATTTCCCCCAGTCCTTCGGCGACCACATCGAACACGCTGCCGGCGGCGCCCAGCGGCACTTCCTGTTCGAGCCGGGCGACGCGGCGGCCGCCTTCCAGGCGCACCTCGCCGTCGTCCGGTTTGATCTCGCCGGCCAACAGCCGCAGCAGCGTCGATTTGCCGGCGCCATTGCGACCGATCAGGGCAATCCGCTCGCCCGCCTCGATGGCCAGATCCACGTGTTCAAGCAGCAGCGGCCCGCCGACGCTGAAGTCGACGCCGTTCAGGGAGATAAGCGACATTGAAATATTGTACGTGGGATGCGCCGGAAGCCGCCGTACGATCCATAATCAGCCCGCCCCACCACCCCACCACCTCATGAGGAGAACGCGATGAGCAAGGGCATGGACCAGAAGAAGACCGAAAAGAAGAAACCGGAAAAGTCGCTGAAGGAAAAGCGCGCCGCCAAGAAGGACAAGAAGGGCAAGTAGCTCGGTTGGTTTTGACGACGGGTCAGGAGCTGCAGGACAGCATCGAACAGCCCGCCTTCACTTTCGCCCAGTCGGGGCGCTTGGCCGCGAAGGCCTGGTTCCCCGGCTGGTCGTCATAGGGCCTGCGCATGACCTCCAGCAATTCGTCGATGCCGGCCATGTCGCCAGCGTAGGCTCGGTCGATCGCCTGCTGCGCCAGCCAGTTGCGCAGCACGAACTTCGGATTCGCCTTGCGCATCAGCTCATGACGCGCTTCGGCCGACAGAGGATCGTCCTGCAACCTGGCTTGGCGGCGCAGCAGCCAGTCCATGAAGGCTGTCTCGCCTGCCACGCGCTTGGCATCGTCATAAAAGGCGTGCTCGAAGTGGCTTAGGGACGGCAAGCCAGCCGTGGCCTCGGCCAGCGCACGGAGCCACAGGGTCATGTCGACCTCATGCGCCTGCAGCAGGCCGTGCAGGTCGCGGATCAGCTCGACGTCGCCGTCCCGGCATTCGGCCAAGCCCAGCTTGCGCGCGGTGATGGCGCGTTCAGCCTCCGAATAGGCGTCGGCATATCGCTGCAGCCCGGACTGCAAGGCATCTGCATCGTCGAACAAGGGTGACAGTGCCTGCGCGAGTTTGTTCAAGTTCCAGTAGGCAACCCGCGGCTGCCAGCCGAACCGGTAGCGGCGGCCCTGCGCGTCCGTCGTGTTGGGGGTCCAGTCGGGATCGTAGTCCTCGACCCAGCCGTATGGGCCGTAATCAATGGTCAGCCCCAGGATCGACATGTTGTCGGTGTTGAGCACGCCGTGGACGAAGCCGACCCGCATCCATTCAGCCACCACTCGCGCGGTGCGTTCGCAGATCTCGCCAAACCAGTCTGCGTAGAGGGCTTCCCTGCTGCCCCGCAGCTGCGGCGCATTCCCTTCAAGAGCTGCGCGGGCGATGCAGAAGTCGACGAGTTTGCGCAGCAACTCGACGTCACCACGCATCGCCGGCAACTCGAAATGCCCGAAGCGCAGGAAAGACGGCGCAACCCGACAGACAATAGCACCGGGCTCGGCCTGCGGATGGCCGTCGTAGAACATGTCGCGAACCACGTCTTCGCCGGTCCCGACCAGGCTCAGCGCGCGCGTTGTCGGCACGCCCAGATGGTGCATGGCCTCGCTGCACAGAAATTCGCGGATAGAAGAGCGCAGCACCGCACGGCCATCGGCGCTGCGTGAATACGGGGTCGGTCCCGCACCCTTGAGCTGCAGCTCGCGGCGTTGCCCGCTATCCAACACCATTTCGCCCAGCGAGATCGCGCGGCCGTCGCCCAGCTGGCCGGCCCAGTGGCCAAACTGGTGGCCGCCGTAATTGGTCGCGAACGGCCGCATCCCGGGCAGCAGCGCGTTGCCGCCTAAGACCCGCGCGAACTCCGGTGAAGCCACATCAGCCTCGCTGAAGCCGAGCTCGACCGCCATCTCGCGCGAATGCGCCAGCAGCCGCGGCGCGGCGACCGGCGTGGGTTCGACCGCCGACCACATCGCCCCCTGCACCTGGCGCGGGAATAAACGCGTCTCGGGATCGCCCGGAAGTGCGCGCAGGAACGTGTTGTCGAAAGTCGGTGCGTTCAGGGTGGAATCGGACATGGGTCCATGTTAGCCCGGCGCGCGTTGCAGCCTTCGCTCAGGCCAGCGGGCGTACACTGTGCGGTCAAACCTGCGGCGTTCACGCCGACCAATCAGTTACATGGGACGCATATGAGCGCCGAAACCAAACCCGATATCAAGTTTTCCGACCTCGGCCTGCCCGAGACCCTGATGCAAGCCCTGCGCACCGTCGGCTACGAGGTACCCAGCCCGATCCAGGCCGCGACCATCCCGCCCTTGCTCGCTGGCCGCGACCTGATTGGCCAGGCCCAGACCGGCACCGGCAAGACCGCCGCTTTCGCCCTGCCCGCGCTCGCCCAACTCACGTCCCCCGCCAGCAAGCCGCAGGTGCTGGTGCTGGCGCCGACCCGCGAACTCGCGATCCAGGTCGCCGAGGCGTTCCAGAAATACGCGACACACATCCCGGGCTTCCACGTGCTGCCGATCTACGGCGGACAGAGCTACGCCCCGCAGTTGCAGGCACTCAAGCGCGGCGTGCATGTCGTAGTCGGCACTCCCGGTCGCGTCATCGACCACCTGGATCGCGGTTCGCTGGACCTGTCCCAGATACGCTGCCTGGTGCTGGACGAAGCCGACGAAATGCTGCGGATGGGTTTCATCGACGATGTCGAGGCGGTGCTCAAGAAGACGCCGGAAACCCGTCAGGTCGCACTGTTCTCGGCGACGATGCCAGCGCAGATCAAGCGCATCGCCCAGACCTACCTGAAGGACCCGGTTGAGATCGCGATCAAGTCGCAGACGTCCACTGCCGAGAACATCCGCCAGCGCTACTGGATGGTCAGCGGGATCAACAAGCTCGACGCGCTGACCCGGATCCTTGAAGCCGAGCCATTCGAAGCGATGATCGTGTTCGCGCGCACCAAGCTGGGCACCGACGAGCTGGCCGAGAAGCTCGCCGCGCGCGGGTTCTCGGCGGCCGCCATCAATGGCGACGTCGACCAGAAGATGCGCGAGCGCACCATCCAGCGCCTGAAGGATGGCCAGATCGACATCCTGGTCGCCACTGACGTTGCCGCGCGCGGGCTGGACGTGGACCGCATCAGCCACGTGCTGAACTACGACATCCCGTACGACACCGAAAGCTACGTGCACCGCATTGGCCGCACCGGCCGCGCTGGCCGCAAGGGCGAGGCGATCCTGTTCGTGGCACCACGCGAACGCGGCATGCTGGGCGCGATCGAACGCGCCACCCGGCAGAAGATCGAGCAGATGAGCCTGCCCAGCGTGGATGCGGTGAACGAACGCCGCGTCGCCAAGTTCGTCGAGCGCATCGAAGGCGCGCTGGCCAGCGCTGATCTGTCGGTGTTCCGTGGACTGGTCGAGCGCTACGAACAGGAAAAGAACGTGCCCGCGGTTGAGATTGCAGCGGCGTTGGCGCAGATGGTGCAGGGCAAGACCCCGCTACTGTTGGCCCAGCCAGTACGTGCGGAGCGTGCGTTCGAGCCGCGCGAAGCTCGCGATTCGCGCCCCGTCCGCGAACACGGCGACCGCCCGCAACGCGAGCGCAGCGAACACGCTCCACGCGAACATGCCCCGAGGGACCGCAGTGCGCCGGAAACAGGGATGCAGACCTATCGCATCGACGTTGGCCACCAGCACGGCGTGCAGCCCGGGAATATCGTCGGCGCGATCGCCAACGAAGCCGACCTCGAAGCCCGTTTCATCGGCCGCATCGACATCCGCGACGATTTCACCCTGGTCGACCTGCCCGAAGGCATGCCCGCGGAGCTGCTGCAGCACATGCAATCGGTACGAGTGGCCAGCCGGCCGTTGCGCCTACGTGTTGCAGAGGCCTCTGACATCAACGCTCCATCCCAGAAGCGCAGCTTCACCCCGCCACGTGGCGACCGTCCAGGTGGCCCGCGCAAGCCGGGTGGCTTCAAATCGGGCAGCGGCAAACCCGGCGGCTTCAAGCCACGCCCGCCGCGCTGAGGCCAGAGAATCTTGTAGAGCGCAGCTTGCTGCGCTTTAAGCGGGGCAAGCCCCGCTCTACGGTTCAACTGCAACGCATACCCATATGCCGGTCGCGATTTCTGCATGCGGCTCGCTTTTGAAATACTTCGACCATGCCCCGCATCCTGGTCTTCCAACATGTCGCCGCCGAGCCCCTGGGCACGCTGGATCCCCTGATCCGGCGGCGTGGCCACCGGATCCGCTTCGTCAATTTCGAACGTCAGCCCGACGCGCAGCCGCAAGTGGATCGCTATCGCGGTCTGATCGTGCTGGGCGGCCCGATGAATGTCGAAGACCAGGCCAAGCGCCCGCACCTGCGTACCGAACTGCGGGCGATCGAAGCCATGCTAAGGCAAGGCAAGCCGGTCCTTGGCATCTGCCTGGGTGCGCAACTGCTGGCGCATGCACTCGGCGCGCCGGTGCACCAGCACCCGGTCACGGAGATAGGCTGGCACCGGCTGCAGCTCACCGACGCCGGTCGCGCCGACCCGGTGCTCGCCCCATTGACCAATGACGCGCCCGTATTCCAGTGGCACGGGCAGAGTTTCGCCATTCCCGAAGGCGCGCAGCACCTGGCCCGCACCGAGACCTGCGAACCACAGGCCTTCCGCTGGGGCAGCAATGCGTATGGCCTGCAGTTTCATCTGGAAATGGATGCGCCACTGATTGAACGCTGGCTGCAGAACCCGGCCTATCGCGAGGAACTCCATGCCTTGCATGGGCATGGCGGCGCAGCCACGATCCAGTCGATGACAAACGAGCACATCGCCGGCATGCAACGAAATGCGGACGCGGTGTTCAACAGCTTCCTGGATTTGATCGGCCGTCCGCTCCGCCGCTACACCCTGCCTTCGCGCGAATGGGTGTGAAAACATGACCGGTACAGGCAGCTTCGATGGCATCGTCATCGGCGCCGGCGCGGCCGGGCTGATGTGCGCAATCACCGCAGGCAAGCGCGGCCGGCGCGTGTTGGTGATGGACCATGCCAACAAGGTCGGCAAGAAGATCCTGATGTCTGGCGGTGGGCGCTGCAATTTCACCAATACGGGCACCACGTCGGACAATTTCCTGTCGGCCAACCCGCATTTCTGCAAGTCCGCCCTGGCGCGTTACACGCCCTGGCATTTCATCGAACTGGTGGAACGACATGGGATTGCCTGGCACGAGAAGGAACTCGGCCAACTGTTCTGCGATGAATCATCGAAGCAGATCGTCAAGCTGCTGCTGGACGAATGCGCGGCAGCCGGCGTTGAAGTGCGCACGCATTGCAGCATCGAACGCGTTGACCAGCGCGATGGCACCGGTTTCAAGCTGCACACCTCGCAAGGCAAGTTCGATGCAAATGCACTCGTGGTCGCCAGCGGCGGCCTGTCGATTCCCAGCATGGGTGCGAGCGGCTTCGGCTACGCGCTTGCGAAGCAGTTCGGCCATGAGGTGTTGCCGACTCGCGCTGGATTGGTCCCGCTCACGCTTACCGGCAAGCATGCAGAACGCTTGCAGGATCTGGCCGGGGTGTCTTTGCCAGTGGAGGCGCGCTGCAACGGCACGAGCTTTCGCAACTTCATGCTGGTCACCCATCGTGGCATCAGCGGGCCGTCGATCCTGCAGATCTCGAGCTTCTGGCAACCCGGCGCCGACCTGTGCCTGGATCTGCTGCCCGGACGTGATGCACATGGCTTGTTGCAGGACTGGCAGCGCGAGCGCCGCGACGCGGAACTGAGAACCCTGCTCGGCGAAGTACTGCCAAAGCGCTTCGCCCAGCGACTGTGCGAGCATTGGGTCATTAACAAGCCGCTGCGCCAGTACAACGATCCGGAACTTCGCAACATCGCCGACCTGTTGTCGTCATGGCCGCTGGTCGCCAGTGGCACCGAAGGCTATCGCACCGCTGAAGTGACGCTGGGCGGCGTCGATACCGACGGTTTGTCATCGACCACGATGATGTCGCATCACGTCCCCGGCCTGTATTTCATTGGCGAAGTGGTCGATGTCAGCGGATGGCTGGGCGGCTACAACTTCCAGTGGGCATGGGCGTCTGGCCATGCCTCCGGCAGCGTGCTTTGAGGAAGTGTGACACCCCAGAAATTTAGCCAGCGGCGAGAGCGTCGGGTGCTCGCGTAGCGGCATTTCTAGCCGCGTAGCGAACACCCGGCGCTAGGCGCCGCGAGCCCGCGCAGTCACGTTTACGATAGCTCTCGGACATCCTCACGTCAGAAGAATCGCGGCAAACCCAGGTACGGCGCCAGATACCAGTACGCCACGCAGAGCACGGCCAGCCACAATGCCAGCTTGAACGCCGCGCCAACGACTTTCAGAGCCAGCCAGATGCCAAGGATGATGGCGACTATAGCGATCCAGCTCATCGGCGCGTTCCTTGCCACAGCTCCACGCCATCAAGCAGCAGCATGGTGATCCACCAACGGCTGCAACGAAGCATCCAGCGCCACGCGTTCATCGAACACGAAGCAGCTGCCCTCGTAACCGAAACCGCCGACCTGCTCGAAGTAACCCAGGATACCTCCGTCCAGCTGCAAAAGGTTATCCATGCCGTCGTCGCGCAGCCACAGCGCGGCCTTCTCGCAGCGAATGCCGCCGGTGCAGAAACTCACCACGGTCGAATCGCGCAGTGTTT
Source organism: Lysobacterales bacterium (assembly GCA_038323895.1). Lineage (GTDB taxonomy): Bacteria > Pseudomonadota > Gammaproteobacteria > Xanthomonadales > Xanthomonadaceae > Thermomonas. The sequence goes on from JBBQHK010000002.1 coordinate 55,756, forward strand.
CCCGATACGGCGCGAGCGCGGCAGGCAGCTCGGTGAAATTGTCGATTGGCAGGCTCAAGGCGCCGGCGAAACTGCCGAAGCCGACTTCCTCGCGATTGCGGGTATCCAGCAGCACCAGCGGCTTGCCGGCATCGTCATGGCCTTGTTCGATCCAGCGTGCCAGCGACTGCGGAGCAACCGCCGGCGCGCGCGCGCGTTGCAGCGGCGAAGCACTGTCACAACGGAACGCGATGATCTCGTCCTTGCGCTTCACCTTCAAACGCGCGAACGGGAGCGCGGCGCTCCAGCTTTCCTTGATGGCGATGCCGGCAAATCGGGGATCTTCCCGGAGCCAGCCGAGGAACCCGCGCAACGGCATTTCTCCGCCAGCCAGGAACAGGTTGATGCCTTCCGGCGCCACCAGCACGCTCCCCCGCAACGCGGCGCTCCCTGCCTGCGCGCCGACGCGGATCGCCAGGGCATCGGCGTCGTCGATTGCGACGAAAAGATAAGCGGCTATATTCAGGATCATGCGGTTGTCGCGGTGCGCAGCAGCAGGCTGCAGCATGTGACGGCGCCTTCGGCCTTCTGCAGTTCGGACACATCCACGGTAATCACGTTGATCCCTGCCGCCCTCAGCTTCGCAAGCGTCTTGATAAAGCAGTCCGGGAACAGGATCGCGTCGCCGACGCACACGGCGTTCGCCGCGTGTTCTTCGTCCGGATCGACCTCGATGATCCGATAGTCGACAAACATCGAGGCATCAACCAGCCACGCCGCGTTTACCAGCAGCGTGTTCTCAGCGACCTGCGTCACCGCCGATTTCAGGTGCAGGCACTCGCGCGTTTCAACGCCTTCGACCGTGTAGCCATGCGGCGCCAGCAAATCCCGCAGTTGCGCCCTGCCCGCTTCGTTGCTGCGTGCGGAGATGCCGACGAACACCCGCTTACCGATGCGCAATACATCGCCACCATCCAGCGTTCCAGGCGGCTGGATCCTCAGCAGTGGTCGCATGCTGCCGAGTACTTCATGCACCGCATCGCCCTCGCCGCGACGGGACTCGGCACCCGGACGGGTGGCGACGGCGACCTCGTCGAAGACCAGCGCCACGTCCTCGACGAATACCGAATCCGGGTAGTTCGCCAGCGCCGGCAGCACGATGACCTCGCAACCCAGCGATTCGAGCGCGCGGCAATAAGCTGCGTGCTGCCGGCGGGCGAGCGCGACATCGATCGGGCTGCGCGGCAAGAACGAGAGCTCACATCCGGCCAGCGCAGGGCTGACCTCACGGGTAATGGCGGTCCACATGGGGCCATTGTACGGACGTCGCCCGACCCGGGCGTCGGCATTCGCGGCCAGCCGTGGAATCATGTGCAGATGCCCGCAACGCATTTCATACCCAAGCGCCTTGCCATTGTCGGCGGAGGACCGGCCGGCCTGATGGCCGCCGAAGTCGCGTGCGCAGCCGGTATCGCGGTGGACCTGTATGAAGCGAAAGGCTCGGTCGGACGCAAATTCCTGATCGCCGGCAAGGGTGGCCTGAACCTGACCCATTCCGAGCCGCGGCCCGGCTTCGATGCCCGCTATCGCGAGCGCGCCGCCGATGTCGGGCGCTGGCTGGACGATTTCGATGGCGATGCGTTGCGCGAATGGGCTTGCGGTTTCGGAATCCAGACCTATGCCGGCACCTCAGGGCGCGTGTTTCCCATGGATCGCAAGGCAGCACCATTGCTGCGCTGCTGGGTGCGGCGGCTGCGCGAATCCGGCGTCGCCTTCCACGTCCAGCATCGCTGGCTGGGCTGGGGCGAAGACGGCGAGCTGCGTTTCAACACGCCAGACGGCGAGCGATCCTTGACCGCCGATGCCGTGCTGCTGGCGATGGGCGGTGGCAGCTGGCCGCAACTCGGCTCCGATGGCGAGTGGGTCAGTGCGTTGGTCAAGCGCGGCGTCGATGTCGCCCCGCTGCAAGCGGCCAACTGCGGATTCGACATCGGCTGGAGCGCGCATCTCGCGCAGCGCCAAGCTGGTGCGCCACTGAAGCCGGTAGTCGCGCATTGGCGCGATACACACGGCATCGAACGCTCCCTGCAAGGCGAATGCGTGATCACCGCCACCGGCATTGAAGGCAGTTTGATCTATGCGCTGTCGGCCGACCTGCGCGATGAAATCACCCGGAATGATGAAGCACAGCTGGTGCTTGACCTGGTGCCCGGGCGCGAACTGGAACGCCTGCAACGCGACCTGGGCAAGCCTCGCAATGGGCGCAGCCTGGGTGAACACCTGCGCCGGCAGGCAGGCATCACCGGTGTCAAGACAGCGCTGCTGCATGAAGTCCTGGACAAGGAACACCTGGGCGACTTGTCGCGAATCGCGGCCACCCTGAAACGACTGCCACTGCGCCTGATTGCGCCGCGGCCCATCGCAGAAGCGATCTCGAGCGCAGGTGGCGTGCGTCTGGAAGTACTCGACGACGGCCTGATGCTGAGCAGCGTGCCGGGCGTCTTCTGTGCAGGCGAGATGCTGGACTGGGAGGCGCCAACCGGTGGTTACCTGCTCACCGCCTGCTTTGCCAGCGGACTGCATGCAGGGCGTGCCGCTGTGCGCTGGCTAGAACAGGTGAAGGCATGATCCTGCGGTGCTGCAAGTTCGAGGATTTACGCAGAAAACGTTCAAACTGAATGCGCGCTTTCAGGAAACCAGCCAATCCGCTCGGCACTCGGTGATCTCAGCGTCGATTCATCCACACAATCGTTAACTGACGGTGACGGACGCGAACGGTTCGCGCCGCTGGAGAACGCAATGACCCGTCTGTTCACCCGCACCCTGACCACCGCCGTGCTGGGCGCCATGCTCGCCATCGGGAGCATGGCGCCGGCCTTCGCGCAGAGTCAAGAAGACGCCGACAAGGATGAGTTGAAGGATCGGAGAGAGCAGCGCAAGGAACAGCGTATCGAGCAGCGCAAGCAGGCTGCGCAGCGCGAACAGGAGGGTGGGATGCCTGAGCGAGCCGTGCCGCGGCCGCAACCGGAACGCAATGAGAACTGGGGCGAGCAGGCGCGGCAGCAGATCGAGCGGCGGCGTGCCGATGACACCGTGCCAGCACTCGAGGGCCGAGAGCGGGCACGCGAGCAACTGGAACAACGCCGCGAAGCCCAGCAACAGCAAGCTCGGCAGCGTTTCGAAAATGCCGGGACCAACCGCGACCGCGCGGAAGAACTGCAGCGCCAGTCCCACCAACGCGACGAGGTGTCCCGGCGCTTGGCGGAACAACGGGCCCAGGCCGAGCGCAGGAACAACGACCAGCGGCAGCAGCAGTTGGCGGCTCGCGATGCCGAAGCGCGCGCAGAAGCAAGCCAACGCACGGTTGCCGAGCAGCATTCCCGCCAGGAACGCCGCGAAGACCGTGGCAATGACTGGCGCAACACGCAAGGCGACCGGGCCAATGACCGGCGTAACCATGATCGACGCAATAACGACCGCCACAACGACGATCGTGGGGACTATGCCCGCGACCATCGCAACGATTCATCGCGCGAACGCCTGTCGCGAGACCAGCAGCGGAGGTTGATCGACCAGCAGCGTCATCATGCAATCAACTGGCAGCGCACTGAGGCCGCGCGTCGTTCCCACGTCGAACATCGGTCGCGCCAGCTTGAGCACCAGCGGCGCCATGCGCAATCGCGTCACCAGAGGGAATACTACCGACGCTGGCTCGCCCAGCAGGCCCGCTGGAATGCATCCCGATACAACTATTACAACGACCCCTACTACTACACCGCATCCAGCTATCGCTATGGCTATGGCGGCCGTTGGTACAACACCAACCAATATGGGGCGAACCTCCTGCAGCAAGCGGTGCGTGATGGTTACCAGGAAGGCTATTACGCTGGCCGCGCTGATCGGCAGGATCGCTGGCGCTTCGATTATCGCAACAGTCATGCGTACACCGACGGCAGCTACGGCTACAACGGTTACTACGTAAGCGCGAGCGATTACCGCTACTACTTCCGGCAGGGCTTCGAGCGCGGCTACAGCGACGCCTACTACGGCAGACACCAGTACGGCCGCTATGACGACCGCAATGGGCTGGCGATCATCCTGCCGGTGATCCTCACCGCGATCCTGGGCTTCCAGAACTACTGACGCGGCACCACCAGGTGTCCCTGACGCCCGGCCACTCGCCGGGCGTCTTTATTTGCAGCGTCAGCGCAACTGGCTGTCCTTGCTGCCTCGACGGTTGTATCCGCTGGTTCCCGCATCGCGGTCATGCGCCTGCTGGCAAGGCACGCACAGCCGCACGCCGGGCATGGCCTTGCGACGCGCTTCCGGGATCGTGGCGTTGCACTCCTCGCAATGCTCCAGGCCAGGCCCGGTAGGCAACTTGCTGCGCGCACGATTGATCGCATCTTCCACCGTGGCATCGATCTGATCCTGCACCGCGCCATCGCCAGCCCAACCGGTCGCCATCAGCCTTCTCCCTCGTCGCGGAACCTGGATTCCAACAGCGGCAACAACTGTTGGCATGTTCCTGGTTTGAACATGCGTCCCAGTATGGATGGGCGCAGGGAAATCGCTGATGACCATGCCATCGCACATGCAACATGACAAGCCAGCAAGCGGGTGCTTGCACGATCCCGATCCCCGGAGTGCCTGGCGGGAACGCCGCTCGCGCCGACAATATGGGGTCGCATGAACATACGTTCAGATGGCCTCTGCCTGACGCCTTCTGCGTTTGTTCGTCTAGCCGGAATGCCATGGAATGCCACATGAATGCGAACGCCGCACTTGTCCTGATTCTCATGTTGTCCAATGCCGCCTGCGGCAAGCAGAACGCGCCTCCCACGGACAAGCCCACGCCCAAAGGCGTGCCCGTCGAAGCGGGGGATATCCCGGCGCCTGCCTCCGAAGCGACCTCTCTGGCGTCCGCGCCCAGCGCAACCGAGTTCGACATCGCCTCGATACCGGAAAGCACCGCTGCCCTGCCGCCATTTCCGTTCTTCAAGGTGCTCGATGGCCTGGAAAGCACGTTGTCCGACGCCGAGCGAAACATCAGCTTCGACCGCGAACACATGATCGTCGGCGACAAGATCATTTCACTTGAAGGCAAAGTCTTCCGCGACCGCTTCCTGCTTGCCAACGACGCGCGCCCCTACACGGACATCGAATTCCAGCGCAATTACAGCAATGTCATCGAGGCCCTTGGCGGTCGCAAAGTCAGTCGCTTGCAATACACCAACGAAGTCAACGATGCCTTTGGTGGCCGCGATGGGGTGGATGCGCATTTCCACGGACTGTGTGCATCCGATGGCTGCGACAACCACACATACCTGATCCGCCAGGCCGGCAAGGAGTACTGGATCCTGGTCAGCACCGGCGCGATCCCGTTGCACGGCGCGGTTGTCATATTGGAAAAGGAAGGGATGCAGCAATCGCTGGGATTCCTCGATGCTGCGGCAATGAAAAGGGCGCTTGACGCCAGGGGCCACGTGGCTCTGCAGGTCAATTTCGATGTCGACAAGGCCACGCTACGCCCCGATGCAGCCGCTGTCGTCGACGAGATCAGCTCGCTGCTGCACGCCGCCCCATCATTGCGGTTGTCGATCGACGGCCATACCGACAGCACCGGCGGCGCCGCGCACAACCGCACCTTGTCCGGCGTACGCGCGGCGGCAGTGGTCGCGGCGCTGGTCGGCAAGGGCTTTGATGCAGGCCGGCTGCAATCGCAAGGATTCGGCCCGGACAAACCCGTGGCCGACAATACGACCGAGGCCGGGCGTGCGCTCAATCGCAGGGTCGAGCTGGTCAAGCTGGACTAACCGGCTGTTCTTCATGAGTTCCCGGCTCCAGGTCAGCTCCTGGTGCTCGACATCGCTCAGATGAAACTTGCGTAGTCCGCAAGTCGAAGGCGTTGGATGGCAGGCACCCGGCAGTCTTGGGCAGGATGCCCCACCACAAGAAGCAGGTACGGCATTTCATTTTTCGGACGGCCGAGGATGTCGTTGAGAAAGCCCATCGGGCTGGGCGTGTGCGTCAGCGTGGCCAGGCCCGCTAGATGCAGCGCAGCGATCAACATGCCGCAGGCGATGCCGGTCGACTCGTGCGGGTAGTAGCGTTTCTGTTTCGCGCCATCCGGACCAATGCCGGTGCGCTCGTAGAACACCGCGATCAGCCAGGGGGCGGTCTGCAGGAAAGGCTTTTCGGCGTCGGTCCCGAGCGCGGCCAGTGCGTCCAGCCATTCCCCGGGAGCGCGGTGGCCATAGAACTCTCGCTCTTCCTCTTCGGCCGCTTCACGGATGCGCCGCTTGATCGACGCGTCCTGTACCGCGACGAACCGCCATGGCTGCTGGTTGGCGCCGCTTGGCGCGCTACCCGCTGCCTGCAGGCAAGCCTCGATCACCTTGCGCGGCACCGGCGTCGATGCGTAATCGCGCACGGTGCGGCGACGATGCATATCGCGGGCGAAAGCCCGTGCGCGCGCCAGGCGCGTGGCATCGTCCATCGGTTCGAAATCGGTCAGTGGCTCGGTGGCTGGCGCGTGCATGCTCGGTCCGCGATTGGGATCCGATATCCTGCCATGCCTGTTGCAGCTTGTGATGGGATGCCGAGGCCCATCCCGTTGCGCAACGACCGTGGCTGCGCAGCTCTCCGTCAGGAATGCAGCGCGATCAAGGACACCCGCAGGCTGGCGTCTTCAAGCAATTGGCGCAGGCGTCGTTCAACCTGCGGCAGGTCATTGATCTGCTGCGGCCCGTAAAGCGAATAGATCGGCCGATCGACGGCACCCAGTCCGCCCGGCACATGCCGGCTGACCGCGACTTTCGAAGTCTGGCATGCCCGCGCCCACAGTGCCTGCAATGCACTGGGGCTGATGCTTTGGTCGTTGCCCAACGTGAACTTGAACAATTCGATCTGGGGATTCATTCGCATGCTCATGGCTGGCACTGGAGTATGCGCGCTTTTAACCAGCCCAACCGCTGTCACGCGCTACCTGGAAAAATGTCGCAAGCCTGCGTGGTTTGAGCCCGCGCTTACTGCACGTCGGCTATGGGGCAATCGCTCGCCAGCAAACTGAGCGATTGCAGGACAACGCCGTGCGAATCCTGCACGAATGCGGTGATGCCCCATGGCTCGGGTTCTTTCGGCAATTCAATTTGCCGGGGCAGTGCGCCGGAACCGGGAAGCGGCCATGGCCCGGATAATTGCCGCACGACACGGTCATGCCGCAATTTCACGCCGCGGTTCTCGCCCGCGCGCACGTCCGAGGATTGCGCATCGACATACCGCGCCATCCACAACTGCGCACCTGCTGCCGCGGAGTCTCCTACCCGCGCGGCACCGAGGTTGGCGTGCCAACCAAGCTCGGTTCGCTTCAGGTGTATGGTCAATGCAGCTGCCGATGGCTGGCGAGCCAGCTCGACTGATTTCCGCCATGCCATGGGGTTGCGCCACGAAACCTGCACGCTGCTGCCCATCATGACCTGCGGCGTGTAGACGGTGCGCTGGCCGACCGCCTCGACGCGCTTGCGTTGACGCTGCGAATACTGTGCAGAGGCGAACCGGTCCGGCCAGCCGATATCGTCCCAGTAGTCGACATGGAAGGCGAGGAAATTGGCCTGCGCGTGCCCGATCTGTTCCGAAAGCCAGCGATCGGCGGGTGGACAGCTGCTGCAGCCTTCCGACGTGTACAGCTCGACCAGCGGCATCGTGCGCAGTCCGCTACGAGCAACACAGCCTTCAGCAGCCGTCACGTCGGCCGTTGTCGCAAAAAGCAGTATGGAGACTGCGGCATACGCGAACTTTGGCATGACAAGCTCCATTGGCAAGCGATGGGAACGGCATTGGCGCCGCCACATACTTCATACGTGTGATGACGCGAAAAGTAACGGCGACGGGTTAGGATGCACCAGCACCACGCCAGCACCACGCCAGCACCCTGCCGGCTCCGCGCGTACCGCGTGACCGTACCTGTCGCCCGCCTCGCTTTTTCGATTCACGCGTCATCGCCTGTTTGCGGGCGACGCCATCCAGGAAGCCCCGTGCCCGGATACGACACCCGTGTCATCACTGTCCACGTCGGTGGTCAGCCCTACAAGCTTCGCGTGCTCAGCGACCGCCAGCAATTCGCCGACCCGGACGGGCATGGCAAGCGGATGGGTATTTCATCCGCGCAATGGAGCCTGTTCGGCCAGCTGTGGCCAGCCGGCCGGCTGTTGGCACAGGCAATGCTGCACATCGACATCCAGGACAAGCGCATTCTCGAAATCGGCTGTGGCATAGGCTTGGCCAGCCTGGTCCTGCAGCGACGCGGTGGCAATGTGGTGGCGTCCGACGTACACCCGCTGGCCGAATCGTTTCTCGCCTACAACGCCGCCCTCAATGAACTTCCTGCCGTTCATTACCGGCAGATGCACTGGGACCGGCCGCTACCGACGCTTGGCGATTTCGACATGATCGTGGCCAGCGACGTGCTGTACGAACGCGATCACGCTTCGCTGTTGGCCAGCGTGGTCGAGCGCCATGCGCGACCGTGCGCCGAAGTGGTGGTGACCGATCCCGGGCGCGGCAACAGTGCGCCGTTCACCCGAATGCTGGCAGAACAGGGATTCGAGGTGAGCCAGGTACGCTGCGCGATGGACGACAACGATGCAGGGCTTGGACGCGGCAACATCCTGCGTTACCAGCGCAACGGCGATGCCACGAAGGGTAACCGCGGGGAATATCAATGAGCCCGCGGAATTCACGGAAGAAGCCGAACATTGCGGATGCAGGTTCGCGGTGGCCGCCTACCTTGGCGCGAGATTCGCGAAATAGTACGACTCGCGGCTCAAGCTCAACCCAGGCTTGTCGGACCCCACTTCCTGTGTGATTGCGCCGTTTCGCAAGATCGGTGCATGTGTACTCGACGCTGAACCAGAACCAGCATTAAGCAAGCCCTGGTTGCGGTGAGCGTATGCGCGACTGATTAGCTTGCCCAAGCCCGCGGAACCCGTGACCCGGATGATGTGATCACTTGCCGACTCCTATTGCGGGCAGGCAGCCGCGGCCTGATGCCTGATCACCAAACATGGCCAAGCCAATGCCGTATCGCGGCGATTACGACAACCCTGCAGGTCACGTGGCCTACAATAGATGACCCCAAACAAGCAGGTTGAATGATGGCAAAGCCGAATTATTCCTTCGAGAAGCGCCAGCGCGAACTGGCCAAGCAGAAAAAGCAGGACGAAAAAGACGCGAAGAAGCGCGCCGAGCGCGAAGCCGCGAAAGCCGCCAAAGGCGAATCGGACACCCCGGGATCCGAGTGATCTGTTCATCGATTGGCTGATGACCAGGCGTTGAGGACGCATGCATGCCGGCTTCCCGTGACCTGCCACATGACGCCGTTCACGTTGCAGGGTAGTTCCGGCTATCTGCATTCCTTCGTGTTGTCACCAGCTGCGGCATACTGGTGGACAGGGGGATTTGCGGTTCATGTCATTAATCAAGGCGTTTTGTCTCGGGCTCCTGCTGTGCGTCTCCACCCCGGTCACGGGGCGTGGCGCGCCCACGCTGTCCATGCCGAACCAGTCGGATTCGCCGAAGCCACTTGATCTCATTGGCCTTGGCTCGCCGGCCTTCACCAATTTTTCCGCGCGCGACGGTTTGCCGGATGCGGTGACCGTCGACATCCGCACCGATCGCGACGGTTACGTCTGGGCGGCATCGCCAGCGGGCGTGTTCCGCTACGACGGTCGCCGCTGGGTCGGCAGCGATGATCCGGCCATGGCGCATTCGGTCCACAGCCTGTGGGTGGACTGGCAGGGCACGCTGTGGGCAGCATTCCGCAATGAAGGCCTGGCCCACTACGACGGCAATCGCTGGCATGTGGAAAACCAGGCTTCCGGCCTGCCCTCACAGCAAGTCCGACGCTTCACCGAGACCGTGGACGCAGGTGGCACGCGCGCGCTGTGGGCGCTGACCTGGGATCAAGGGCTGATGGTACGCCGTGCCGGCCGCTGGCAGGCAGACCCAGGCAACGCAAGCCTGCCGCGCGGATCGATCCTGGCGATGGCGCAAACGCGCACGCTGGGAGGCCCGCTGCGGCAATGGGTTGGTACCGGCAGCGAGGGCCTGTGGTATCGGGACACCGGCACGCATGCATGGAAACAATGGCATGCTGAACGGCTCGACTCCGCGCAGGTTGAATACCTGCTCGCAACGCAGCGCAACGGCCGTGAGGAACTTTGGATCTCGGTGTTCGGCGTTGGTTTGTGGCGGCTGTCCGACAACGGGCTGCAACGCTGGTCGAAGGAAGACGGCACACTGCCGACAAACGAGCTGTACGACATCACATCGACCCCATTGCAGGCAGGCGACCGCGCGATCTGGGTGTCCTCGCGTTCCGGCCTGTTGCGCGTGCAAGACGACCGCGTGCAGGCGTTCGATCGCCGTCATGGCCTGCCTTCGGATGTGATACGCGCAGCCTATGCGTGGAGCAGCCCGAACGGCGACGACGTGGTCTGGCTGGCCACCGAAGTAGGCGTGTCTCGCACGGTGCTCGGCGCCAGCCCATGGGTCACCGCCTCGCTGATGGGTTCGCGTTCCATCGGCGTGTTCGGGGTACTGGTTGAGCCCGACGGTCGTGGCGGCGAACGCCTCTGGGTCGGGGCCAGCGAGGACGGGCTAGCCCTGTACGAACAGGGTCGCTGGCAACATTTCAGTGCCGCCAACGGTGCCCTGCCCGGCGCGAGCGTGAGCATGCTGGCGGCCTCCGAAGCCGATGACGGCAGCCGCGCGCACTGGGTCGGCTTGCGTGGAGGTGACCTGCTGCGTGTGCGCGAAGACGGCCGGGGCGGACTCGCGTTTGAACGGCAGGACACACCGTGGCCTGCGAGTAGTGGCGAGGCGCCACTCGACCTGCTGGTACGCCAGGTCGATGGGCAAGAGGAACGATGGGTCGGCACCCGCCAATCGGGTGCCTGGCGCTGGCGCAAGGGTACGGGCGCAGGTCGGAACAACGGACACTGGACCGCACTCCACCCCGCCAACATCACCGGCCAATGGCGGGTGACGCGCTTCCAGCACCATGCCGATGCCGACGGACGCGCGTGGCTATGGGCCAGCACCAACCAGGGGCTGGCACGCTTTGACGGACAACAGTGGGCATTGTTTGGTCTCGAGGCCGGCCTGCCTGATGCGGACCTGATCAGCATGAGCCTGATTCCCGATTCCGGGGGGCGTCCGATCCTGTGGATCGGCAGCTCCAGCGCCGGCATCATCCGGGTCGACATCAGCAATCCCCGGCTCCCCGCAGTCGTGCAGGGCGGCTTGCCTTCGGCCACCGATCCCACCGCCTACGGTGCGCGGAGCGACTCCAGCGGACATATCTACATCTGCACCAACAATGGTGTGCAGCAGCTGACGCCAAGCTCCACGGATCCAGGAGGCTATCAATCCCGCGTTTTTACGCGGCGCGACGGCATGGTGCATGACGAATGCAATGCCAATGCGCAGTTCATCGATGCCCACGACCGCTTCTGGACCGGCACCCTGGGCGGTCTTGCCGTATACGATCCCCAGCGCGAAAAGCGCGACAGCCAACCCAAGCCACTGCGCATCACACAATTGCGCATCGGTGGTACGCCGGTGGACGGTCCCGGCATGCATGTCGGCGCCGATGCAGAGGCGATCGAGGTCGATTTCGCCCTGCTGTCCTGGTACCGAGAAGGTGAGTCACGCTTCCGTACCCATCTGATTGGCTACGAAGACAGCCCCGGCAAATGGTCTGCGCAGGCATCGCGCACCTTCAACGCATTGCCCCCAGGCAGCTACCTGCTGAAGATCGAAGCACGCGACCACGCCGGAAATCCGAGCACGCCACTGGAAGTGCCGATCGTGGTCGATGCACATTGGTGGCAACGCCTGCCGGCCGCCATCGCCGGCATCGGAGGATTGATGTTGCTCGGTTACGCCGGCACGCAGTGGCGCACGCGTACACTCAAGGCGCAACGGCGCGTGCTGGAACGCCGCGTGGTCGAGCGCACTGCGGAGCTGGATGCCGCAAATGCGCGGCTGCTGGAACTGTCCTATCGCGATGCACTGACTGGCCTGGCAAATCGTCGCCGGCTGCTGGAGCGCCTGGATGCGCCACCTGCGGCCATGCCGGTTTCGCCAACCGCATTGATCCTGGTCGATGTCGACCACTTCAAGGATTACAACGACAGCCTTGGCCATCCCGCCGGCGATGAGGCCCTGCGCAGCGTCGCCAGGACGATGCTGGAATGCGCACCGGACAGTGCACTGGTGGCGCGTTATGGCGGTGAGGAATTCGCCTGCCTGCTGCCTGGCAGCAATACCGCCGATGCCGTCGTCCTTGCCGAACGGATGCGCATCGCCGTCGCAGGCTGCGATATCCCCGTTCCCGGCGAACGCCGGACGATGCACGTCACCATCAGTGCCGGCGTCGCCAGTGCGGTCCTGACCAGCAGCAACGATGCGCACCTGCTGATGCGCGATGCCGACATCGCGCTGTACCAGGCCAAGCGGGACGGGCGCAATACCGTGAAATCAAAGGGTGAAGCCAGCTAGAACGGACTGTCCGGTTTCGAGCTGGGAGTGACCTGGATCAAGGCCCATCTTGGGCGTTGGGGCCATCATCAAATCCAGTTGTACCTGGTAATCATTCAATTGCAGCCTGCATTGACCATTCCTCAATATCCGCCACCACTGGAGTCTCTCAATATGCTCGTCCTCCGAACTGCCCTTTTGGCAACGGCCTGCGCCCTGGCGCTGGGCGCATGCAGCGGCAACACCCCACCACCGGCGGAGCCAGTTGCCGCTCCGCCAGTCACCACCGAGACAGCACCAGCCGATCCCGTGGGGATAGCTGCCACACCTGCGGCTGAAACAGCACCAGCCGTCGCGGCAGCTGATGCGAAGGGCGCTGCCGTCGTGGCCGACTGCGCCACTACGATAGAAAGCAACGATGCGATGCAGTTCAACGTGTCGTCGATCGGCGTGCCCGCCTCTTGTGCGAAGTTCACCATCAACCTGAAGCACGTCGGCCAGATGCCGGTTGCCGCGATGGGCCACAACGTCGTCATCAGCGCGTTGCCCGACATGCAGGGCATTGTCAATGAAGGAATGGGTGCCGGTGTTGCCGGACACTATGTAAAGGCCGGTGACACGCGCGTCCTCGCCCATACCACGCTGATCGGGGGCGGCGAGAGCACGTCGGTGACCTTTGATACCAGCAAGATCAAGGGCGCCGGTCCGTATGAGTTCTTCTGCAGCTTCCCGGGCCACAGCGCGTTGATGAAGGGCACGATCAGCGTCAGCTGAATCACGCACCGTGATCCCTGGCCTTCGCGCTCAACGCGCGCAGGCCAGGTGACGTCGGAGCGAGCATGGCATCCGCCCTGCTCGTTACACTGCCTGCCCTGTTCACCGGCTTTCCCGATGCCCGACCCCACCCACGAGCCGATGCGACTCACCCATCGTGTTGCCCAACTGTTCGGCTGTTCGCGCGATGACGCCGAGCACTACATCCGCAATGGCTGGGTGACGGTCGACGGCGTTGTGGTCGAAGCGCCGCAGCATCCGGTCGCCGTCGAGCTGGTCGAATTGCACGGCGGCGCGCGCCTTGAACCGGTGGAGCCGGCAACGATCCTGCTGCACAAGCCTGCCGGCTTCGATGCGATAAGTGGCGCGAATCCCGCCGCATCCTTGGTCACCCCGGAAACGCAATGGGCTGACGACCCGTCCGGCATCCGCCCGCTGCAGCGCCATTTCCATCGCCTGACACCGTTGGTATCACTGGATGCAGATGCGACCGGCTTGATGGTATTGACCCAGGACGGTCGCGTGTGGCGCCGGCTGAGCGAGGACGGCGACGAGATCGAGCATGAGTACCTGGTGGAAGTCACCGGCGAGATCGCGCCCTATGGCCTGCGCAAGCTCAATCACGGCTTGCACTACAACGGCCGTGCGCTGCCGCCGTGCAAGGTCAGTTGGCAGAATGAAATCCGCCTGCGCTTCGCGATCAAGGGCGTGCAGGGCGGCCAGCTGCGCGACATGTGCGCGCAGGTCGGGCTTGATGTCGTGGCGATCCGGCGGCTGCGGATTGGCAAGGTCCCGATCGGCAAGGGCCCCGATGGCGCGATGCCGCCGGGGCAGTGGCGTTACCTGCCGGTAGGCGAACGGTTCTAGCCGAACCGTAACGGCAGGTGATTCGTGAGTCGCTTTTGCAACCGATATGCCTACCGATTCGCCAGTGCGTACTCGATGCCTGCGCGCACCGCTGCCACCTGCGCGTCGTTGCACTGTTGCGGTGTCGCACGGGGGCTGTCGGGATAGACCTCGGTCGTGGTCTTGTAGCGGGCGCCGGTGATGCCGGCGCACAGGCCCAAGGATTTCAGTGCGTATTCGATGACGCCTGGCGCGACGACCGTCGAGCCGATGATCTCGCCCTGGTCATCCGCCGATGCAATATGAGTGACCTTCGCGACCGCTTCGATCATGGCCTGCTGGAACGCCGGCTGCGGCGCCTCGCTGTCGTCGACCAGGTAGAAGCCGTCGGGAATCAGGCCGGGCTCGAACGGCGTGCCATCGCGCGCAGCGAGCGCCGGGCGGAATTCCGATTCATCGGTGTCGGTGGTTTCGTGCAGATCCATGTGCATCAGCACGCGCTCGCTCAGCGGTGCAAGCAGTCGCATCAGGGCGGCTGACTCCTGCGCTGGGCTCTCGGGGTGGAAACAACGGTTTGGATCGAGCGCATCGGAGTTCCAGCGCTGGATCCGCTCGTAACCCCATGGGCTGACGCACGGCACCACCAGCAGGTTGGCCCGGCCCGCATAGTCAGTGGCGTGTTGCTCGACGAACTGCAATGCGCCCTGCACGCCACTGGTCTCGTAGCCGTGCACGCCACCGGTCACAAGCACAACCGGCAGGTTGTCCTGCCAGTTGCGACTCCTGATGGCATACAGCGGAAAGCTGCCCGACGGGTAATCAAGCTCGCCGAATTGCTCGACGTCGAAACAGGCTCGCAGGCGATCAATGGTCGCCACCACGTCATCGGCGTAGCTGCGCTGCACGCGCTGACTTGCGCACCATGCGGCTTTCTCGGCATCACCCCAGGGCTGGCCGGCGCTGCCGATCGGATAGTGGGGAAGATTCGTCATGCGGTGTGACCTCCGGACATCGCGCAATCCGGATTGCGCATGTCGTTCAATGGGCTGGTTTTGCCTTGGGCAGCTCGCGAAACTCTGGAATCTCCAGGCTTCGCATGGGATCTCCGGTGGCGCCGGTGCGCATGTTCGGCGGGATATGGCCGACATCGCCGATGGCAATCACCTTGAAGCGACCATCCGCATCCACACGAATCGTGGTGATGCTGGCATGGCCAACCGACATCTCCAGCCACGCGGCGGTGTCAACGCCAAGTGCGCGGGTAACCAGATAACGGGTCACATTGCCATGGCAGACCAGCATGTCGGCCTTGTCGCCCGCAGCCGCCGGGTTGAAGAAGCGGGCGAACACGCGATCGAGTTGCTCCTTGCAGGCGGCAAGCTCCTCGGGCCTCTCGCCCTTGGTGATCTCGGCGTTCCGGGTTGGAGGCGTGCACTCGGCAAGATCTTCGACGACTTCGAAATTACGGCCCGCGATGTCGCCGGAGATGACTGCGGCAGTATCGCGCGCACGCTGCATCGGGCTGGCATAGAGATGATCGAAATGCACAGGCAGGCCACTCAGCGCCGCGCCGGCCAGATGCGCTTGCGCCACGCCGAGCGGCGACAGCGGCGCGCCAATTTTCTCGTCAACGGCAGGATCGCCCACGTAGTTGCCGTGACGCACCAGCACAATCGTGCGCATCGCCTGCGGTTCGGCCGCCCGCGCCGGCGCATTGATGGCAAAGCAAAGAAAAACGCAGCCGAAAGCAGTCAAGCCAAGTAGAAGTCTGTTCATCGGCCAAGTATCGCAAACATTCAAAGGCGACCGGTGCGCCACGACGTCGCTTGATCAACGCCGCAAGATCAGCGCCGCGCGGCCAGCCCCTGATGCCCGCCGCCAGCAACCTGCCCCGCATCTTCGCCGTGCTGAACACCGGCGCCGCGGTGCGGTGCAAAGTGACTGATGGCACGGCCAAACTTCGCACCAACATGACCTTGGGCACTGGTCGAAGTGCAAAAACTCCAAAACACCTGTTGTATAACCGAGTCAGCACCAATGTCGCCGTGCGCAAGGATCCGCAAACACGGAGGGCACGCCACCAGGGACGATCAACCTTAAAAAAAACGGGGAAAATCTTGAAACCATTCATATCGAAACTGCTTGTCACGCTTGCTTGCCTGGCTCCTGCCATGGTCAGCGCACAGACTCCGCCGGATGACTTCTTCTCAGACTGCCCCGCTCTCTCGATCCAGCAGCGCACCACCCTTCATTGGGAACCGATTCGCGCACCCAATATGCTGTTCTGCCGCGCCGTGCGGGATGACGGCAGCGCAGCATTTGCGCTCACCTTCAGCCGCGAATCGCCCTTCAACCCGCGCGGATCGAATCGCGCAGAAGTCGGCAATTTCATGGGCCAAGGCGTGCAGTGGTACCGGAGCACCGTTGCCACGGATCCCAATGCTTTGATCCGCGAAGCCCTGATCGACTTTGGTGACGGCCATGTCTTGCACATCTCGACGCGCGCCAGTGATCCGCAGACGCTCGCACGTCAGCAACGCGATGTACTGGCGCTGACGTTTCCGCGCCAGCAGCAATTTGGCGGCGGCAACTGACACCAGTACCGGCGGAAGGAACGAGGTCTGCCTGTCTTGCCAGGCAGCAGCCGCTAATCGTCGTCTTCTTCCGCCTTCGCCTGCCGGCCCTGCTCACGGATCAGCGCTTCCTCGCGGGCGTCATTGATCGCGTGGCGCACGCTGTCCAGGTCGATCGTGGATTCGTCGTGCACGAAGGTGCCGGTCAGCTCGCTATCGGGTTGCAGCGCGCCGGCTTCGAACAAGGCCCAGAGTTCCTCGCCATACCAGGTCTCAAGCAGGTCCGGCGCCCACCGACCCAGGCTCGCGGTGAGGTTGTTGACGTCACGCAGCAGCATCTGGCGCGCCGCGTTGTTGCCGGCGGCGCTGACCACCTGCGGGAAATCGATCACCACCGGCCCGTCCTCCCCCACCAGCACGTTGTAGGCGGACAGGTCGCCGTGGATCAGGCCGCAACACAGCATCAGCACCACTTGCCGCACCAGGATCTGATGAAAATCGCGGGCCTCATCAGCGCTGAGTTCAACCTCGCCCAGCCGCAGCGCCGAGAAACCGCCTGCATCGGTCACCAGCTCCATCACCAGCACGCCGTGGAAATAACCGTACGGCTCGGGGACCCGCACGCCGGCATCGCGCAACTGGTACAGCGCATCAACCTCGGTGTTCTTCCAGGCGGTTTCCTCCTGCTTGCGGCCGTACTTGCTGGCCTTGCCCACCGCCCGCGCCTGCCGACTGCCGCGCACCTTGCGCCCTTCCTGGTATTGCGTGCGCTGCTTGAAACTGCGTTGCGCCATGTCTTTGTAGACCTTGGCGCAGCGCACTTCATCGCCACTGCGCACGACATATACCGCGGCTTCCTTGCCACTCTTGAGCGGGCGCAGCACTTCGTCGATGACGCCGTCATCGATCAGCGCCTGCAGGGCATCTGGGGTCTTCATGGGGTCGGGGGAGCTTGGCGGGTGCTGGCGAAGCGAAACGGGCGTGCATTGTTGCAGCAAACCCCACCGCTGGTCGTGATCCATCTGCAATACCGGCTCTTCAGCATGCGCAATGCGCTTTCCCCGCGGTACCCTGCGTCATCCCTTTAGCCCCCGCCCCAACGATGCCTCGCTATCACGGCCCGCTGCTGACCCACGATGTCGCCGATGGTTTGCTTGCGGCGCGCGTTGCCGGCGTGAGCACCTGGAGCGGTTCGTTCGACCTTGGCCTGTCCGTTGACGACGTCACGCTGGCCCACGATGCCTGGGAGTGGCGCAGCCAGCGGCATCCCTACCCGGCCAGGCTCAAAGACCGCACGATCTATTACCGGGACGGCGAGGACTTCACGCCGGTGTCGCGCTACGCCGGGTCACTGATCAAGCTTGTGCCCACGCAATGGGGCACACCAACGTTCGAGATCGATGGCATCAAGATGCTGCCGACCTCGAAGGAATCCCCGCTTGACGACGCACGCCGCAAGGTGGCGCTGGTACACCCACGCGGCAAGGTGATCCTTGACACCTGCGGCGGACTGGGCTACTTCGCCGCATGCTGCATGGACGCCGGTGTTGCAGACCTCCATTCCTACGAGAAGAACCTCGACGTACTGTGGTTGCGCACGCTCAACCCGTGGTCACCGGATCCGGATGCGCCCACCAGCTGTGGCCGCCTGCACCTGAGCCACGGCGACGTGACCGCAGGGATTCTCGATATCCCCGACGCCAGCATTGATGCGGTGCTGCACGACCCGCCGCGCTTCGGCATCGCAGGTGAGCTGTATTCGCAGGCGTTCTACGACCAGCTGGCGCGGGTGTTGCAGCGTGGCGGGCGGCTGTTCCACTACACCGGCAGCCCGAACAAGCTCACCAGCGGCCGCGACGTTCCACGCGAAGT
This sequence comes from Lysobacterales bacterium, assembly GCA_038323895.1. Classification (GTDB taxonomy): domain Bacteria; phylum Pseudomonadota; class Gammaproteobacteria; order Xanthomonadales; family Xanthomonadaceae; genus Thermomonas. The sequence continues at coordinate 74,343 of JBBQHK010000002.1, forward strand.
CCAGAAACGTTTGCAGAAAGCCGGCTTCAGCGCGGAACTTGCACTGGATGGCGTGCTTGGAACGAGGCGCTAGCTGGGGACCAGAAGGCCGCGCGTTGATCTGTAGGAAAGCTGATCGATGCAAGCGCTGCCGGCATCGATCCATTCCGCCCCCCGCGCTAGAGCATGCGTTTCAGCGTGTCGTCCCGGCGCATCAGGTGGTGCCACAGGGCCGCAAGCACATGGATGCCGATGATCCAATAAAAGACGTCGCCGATGGTGCTGTGCAGGTCTTCAAGGGTATGCGCCAAGTCGCTGTTGGCATGCAACAGCGCCGGCAGCGCAATATCAGTGAACGGAATGAACAAGACCTTGCCGTCAGTCCACGCCGTCGCCAACCCCAGCATCGGCTGGATCAGGAAGAACAGGTACAAGACCACGTGCAGCGATGTGGCCGCAAGCGCATTCCAGCGATCCAGTGCAGGCGTCACCGGTGGCGCGCCATGGTGTCGGCGAATCGCCAAGCGCCAGCAGGCCAGTGCGAAGATGGTGAGGCCGGTCCAGAAATGGCCCTGCATCATCGCCGCACGGCCCACGCTGCCCCGGGTAAACAGCCCGCGCTGCTCGATCAAGACATACGCAACGGCGATCAGCAATGCCATCAACCAATGCAAGCGACGCTGGGCGGGCGTGAAGCGTGGGGCACGAGTGGAGGACATGCTGGTGAGGGTTGAAAGGACCTGCGTACGCTAGCCCATCTGAACCGCGAGTGCATGGCTTTCGAGCCATGCACAGCCTGTCCATATCGGTTGCAACAGCCATCGATGGAAGACGCTTTGAGGCGCATGACCCGACGCTGACGTTCCTGGCGTGCATCTACACGTGCCCTCAACGCTGCCTCCAACAGACTGCAGCGATGGATCAACCAGCAAACCCGCAGGACACCCCGTGGTGGACGTTGCAACGCGGTGATGACTGCATCGTCGCCACTGCAATCCACGATGGCCACGGACTGCGCGATGCGTGCGCGAGCCGCATGCAGCTACGTGCGGACGAACGGCTCCGCGAGGAAGACCCGCACACGGGGTATGCGATCGGCGCGATCCCTACCCACCTGGTGATGCACCGCTCGCGGTTCGAAGTGGACCTCAATCGTGCACGCGAACAGGCCGTGTACCTCACGCCGGATCAGTCGTGGGGCCTGGAGGTATGGGGCGAACCCTTGCCTGGCACGGAGGTCGCGCGCTCGCTGAGCCTTCACGATGCGTATTACCGGATGTTGGGAGAACTGCTGGATCAGATCGTGGCCTCGCACGGACGCTTCGTGTTGCTCGACGTGCACAGCTACAACCATCGCCGCACTGGCCCGGAGGGCGATCCCACGCCGCAGGCTGACGCGCCCGACATCAATATCGGCACATTCTCCATGCCCCGTGAACGCTGGTCGTTCGTGGTGGACCCGATGATCGAGGCGATGCGTCGGTTCGACTTCAACGGTCGCCATCTTGATGTGCGCGAAAACGTGGCGTTCCAGGGCAAGGGTGAACAGACCCGCTTCATCCATGAGCGCTACCCGGGGACCGGCTGCGCGATCGCCATCGAGATCAAGAAATTCTACATGGACGAATGGACCGGGCAGCCCAGGCCGGATGAGGTTGCAGCCATGCGACGCTTCATGACGAATGTCGCCGATGCCTGCCGGGCTTCATTGCGTGGCTAATACACTGACTCGGCTTGGGAAAGAGCCAAACACGCGGTTCGGAAGTGATGCCGCCTGGCTGCACACGCTTCCGGAAGGTGGACGCGCCTACATCGATCGTCCACTGCCCTTTCTGGTGCTGAATCGGCATGAAGGAGGTGACGTCTCGGGACTGGCGCGCAGAGTGGCGACGATCAGCCCATCGAACATGGTGTGGCCCAGGCAACGCGAGGCTGATGGCGCCGCGATGGAAACGCTGCAAAGCTTGCTGGCGCGCCAGCGCAATGAGGGTCAGCGGTTTCTCGTAGTGACGTTGTACGACTTGCCGTTCGATGCCAGCCTGGATGAGGAGAGCGCGCGCCTTGAACCGTTCCGTTTCGTGGGCAGTGCGAGCGCCGATGCACCGGCACAGGCCGCCGTCGAATGCCTTGCGCAGGCATTGGGGATGGTGTGCATCGACTTGCGCAAACCGAAAATCGAGTTTGTCGATCATGCCAGCGAAGCACCCGAATTCGCCGGGTTCCTGGACAAGGTGGCGGGAGTTTCACAACTGACGTTGGGGATCCCGCAGATCCACCGCGTGCGTGGCCAGCAAGGCCAAGCCTACCCCCAGATCCGTGATGCGCTTGAGACAGCCACCTTCGATGCAGTGCTGCAGGCCTGCGCGGCTTTTGTCAATGCAACCACACCCGGCGACCACCGTCATTACCGCGCCTACGGGCGCAGTCGCATGGTCGAGGCAGCCTTGCAGGTGGATCGTTCACTGGACCGGATCAGTCGCTCGTTTGATTTCCTGCTCAGCGTGTCGCCGATCAATACCACCCAGGCATACCAGCAATTCCTTGCGGACAAGTGCGCGAAGCCGCCCGCGTTCCAGTACCGCCCGCTGACAGTCAGTCCGGCCCAGACCAAGCGTGCGCTGTACGAGATCGACGTACATGCGGCCGAGGACCCTGTCCTCGAGGATCTCTTCGATGAAAAGCGTCGCGAACTGGACCTGCAGCTGCTGATGCTGCAGAACCGGAATACCCCGCACTTCCGTTACAGCTCCTTGCTGCAATACGGACCGGTGGAGTCGTCGCTGTTGACGCAGGCGCGTTCGATTCTTGAGCACGTGCTGCCCGGCTCGCGGCCGTCTGGCGACTGCACGCGGGTTGATTGCCATGCGGTTGAAGCTGCGGCGCTATCAGTCATAAGCCAGTACCGGACACGCTATCCCGGTTTCGAGGCAGAGGTCTGCCTGCGCGAGGACATCGGCATGGGCCTGATGGTAAGTGGCCAGTCGTTGTTGATATCCACCACGAGCCGCGTGCCGCGTGGGCGCCTGGATGCCTTGCTGCAACATGAGATCGGCGTACATGTGGTGACGGCGGTGAATGGCAACCGGCAACCACTGGGGATTTTCGGCGCCGGGCTGGCCAACTACGAAGGACTGCAGGAAGGATTGGGGGTGTTCGCCGAGTTCATGGTGGATGGTCTTACCGACGCGCGGATCAGGCTGCTCGCGGCCCGCGTGGTCGCCGTCGAGGCGATGCTGTCCGGCGGGGGTTTCGTGGACTGCCACCGGATGCTCAACCAATCGCATGGGTTCTCCGAGAAGGCCGCATTCAACATCGTCGCGCGGATTTTCCGCTCCGGTGGCCTCACCAAGGATGCGATCTACCTGCGCGGCTTGCAGCAAGTGTTCAATTTCGTCGCGGATGGCAATGAACTTGCACCGCTCTGGTTCGGCAAGATCGCCGGACACCATGTGCCGATCGTCCATGAACTACAGGAACGCGGCTTGCTGAAAACCCCGCTGGCAACGCCGGAATTCCTGTCCCGTCCGATTGCAAAACGCCAATTGGCACGCATCCGTGGCGGCGCGTCGCTCATCCATCTCATCTCGGAGCCTTCCCCATGCTGATCGCCTTTTTCGTCAATGCCATGGAAGACGAATATCCCCGCTACACCACCACCCTGCTTGCCTATGAAGCCGCCCGACGCGGGCATGAGGTTTGCTACATCACACCTGGAGATTTCGTGCTCAGCCCCGACGACGTGATGCGGGTGCATGCCCGCATCGCCCAGTCGCTGGTGACCGGCAAACGTCCGGTACGCGCAGTCGCGAAGAAGGCCGCCAAAAGCGCAAGCAGGAAAGTCACCGGCAAATCCGCCAGGACGCCGGCCAAGGACACGCCACCACGTGTTGGTCCGGTCGCCGATCCCGCCGACCTGGGTGCGTTCCTGAAAAGCGTCCAGAGCAGCGCTGGCACCAAGCTGATCGATGTCGCCAGCATTGACGTGCTCATGCTGCGCAACGATCCATCCAGTGATGCCAACGAGCGGCCCTGGGCAGAAACCATCGGTATTCAGTTCGGACGACGCGCTGCACAACAGGGCGTACTGGTGCTCAACGATCCCTCAAGCCTGTCGCGCGCAATCAACAAGCTTTACTTCCAGGGGTTCCCGCGCGAGGTACGCGCGGAGACTCTGATCACCCGCTTCTCCGCGGACATCAAGGAATTCGCGAAGAAACACGACGGCAAGGTGGTGTTGAAGCCGCTGCAGGGTTCCGGCGGCCAAGGTGTGTTCCTGGTCAACAAGAAAGCTGCGTCCAATCTCAACCAGATGATCGAGGCGATCAGTCGCGATGGATACATCATTGCCCAGGCCTATGTCCCCGAAGCGGAAAAGGGCGACATTCGCCTGTTCATGATGAACGGGGAGCCGCTGCAAGTGGACGGGAAGTATGCCGCGATGCGCCGGGTCAATTCGGAGGGCGACATGCGCAGCAATATCCATGCGGGTGGCACCGCAAAACCGATCAAGATCACAGATCGCCAGCTGCGCGTGGCGGAACTGATTCGCCCCAAGCTGCGTGAGGACGGCATGTTCCTGGTCGGTATCGACATTATCGGCGACGTTATCCTGGAGGTGAATGTCTTCAGCCCCGGCAACCTGTTTTCCTGCAGTGAAATGGCTGGCGTGAATTTTGCTGGCACGATCCTGAGCTCGGTCGAGCGCAAGCTGGAAATCAGGGGTGAATTCCCCGGCCACTTCGGAAACTGTTCGCTCGCCGTGATGTAGTCGAGCCGCGAAAACACCCCGCGCTGCTCGATCAATACATACGCCCCGGTGATCAGCAATGCCATCAACCAATGCAAGCGACGCTGGGCGGGCGTGAAGCGTTGAGCAGTGGTGGACATGCGGCTGACAGACTCAAAACGTGGATGCAACGCTAGGGAACCTCTGAATAAGTCGCCGAGTGCTTATTCCGATCATGGTTCGACAGGCTCACTACGAACGGAATCGGAGGGTTACCCGTTTGCCCTGAGCCTGTCGAACGGTGAACGATTGCTTTTTCAGGTATTTCCAAGCGCTTTCGTCGCTTGCATGCAGGTCAGATTATGCACGCGCGCGAGCCTCGCCGTGCAGGACCACCAGCGCAATCCCTCCCAGCACCGCGACTGCGGCCAACAGCAGGCGTAGCGTGAGCGGTTCTGCAAGCAGCAGCGCGCCGGCAATCGCCGCAATCACTGGCACGCCCAATTGCACGGTCGCCGCCGTGGTTGTCTTCAGTGACGGCAGCACCGAATACCAGATTGCGTAACCGATGCCGCTGGCCATGCCACCGGATACGACGGCGTAACCGATGCCTGACCAGTCCAGGCTAATGCCACGATGCAACAACGCCGCAAGCAGCAGCGCGACCGGCGCGGCGCGCATGAAGTTGCCTGCCGTGGCCTCCAGCGGACTGCCTGCTCCCTTGCCCCGCAACGAATACACAGCCCAGGCAACGCCGGCACCCAGCATCAATAGCGCACTGCCCAGGGGTGGCCTCGAGATCCCTGGCAGGAACAGGACCACCAGGCCAGCGCAGGCCAGCGACATGCCCAACCATTGGCGCGCGCGCAGGTCCTCGCCGTGTCGCAGGCCGTGGCTGATCATCGTGACCTGCACCGCGCCGAACAGCAGCAATGCCCCGGTGCCAGTGGCCAAACTGACGTAGGCAAACGAAAACCCCACGGCATACGCTAGCAGCGCGCACGCAGATGGCCAGCTGCCTTGTCCGATCGTCGCGCGGGTGCTGATGCCGTCACGCATCATGACCAGCAACCACAAGACGACTGCCCCGGACGCCAGGCGGATAGCGGTGAAGCCAGCGGCATCGATCTTCGTCTGCTCGAGCGCCAGACGGCAGAGCACCGAATTCGCCGCGAACGCCAGCATCGCAAGCAACGTCATGAAAAACAGGCGCGGGCGCGATATCGGCATGGCACACATCCTAATTGCGTAACCCGGCTCACGGCCGATAACCGGACGAAGACCGCTTGCCCGGACATGGGCAGGCTGATTTCTGGCATTGCCAACGACCCCTGACTTCAATTCCGCTTCACGCAGCCGCCATCGGCGCCACATGTTGTGCCTGCATCGTGCCCACCTAGCCAAGCTCCGGGAACAACATGCAGGTCACGCCAGTCACAGATGAATCGGGGTCGGGCTTGGGGTCGGGCGTGGGGTCGGGCTCGGGCTCAGGATCTGGACTCGATTTCGATGTTGTCATCGTGGGCGCCAGCTTTGCCGGGGCGGCCTGCGCGATTGCCGCTGCGCAGCGCGGGCTGCGAGTGTGCGTGCTGGAGCGCAAGCGCGACCCTGGCGACAAGCTGCGCACCACCGGCATCATTGTCAAGGAAGCCGCCGAACGCACGCTGCTGCAAGGACTGCCCGCGCACATGACCAGGCGCATCGAAGCCGTGCGCCTGTATGCGCCCAACCTGAAGCAGGTGGCGCTGGCCGCGCCCGGCTACTACTTCCTGGGCACCGACACGCCGGCAGTCATGCGCTGGCTGGCCGAAACGATGCGCGCGCATGGCGTGGACCTGCGGCTAGGCTGTGCATTCACCGATGCGCAACGCATCGCCGATGGCTGGCAAGTTCACGGCGCCGGGACTGCGCGTTACCTGGTCGGGGCTGATGGCGCGCGCTCACGGGTTGCGCGGCGCTGCGGCCTGGGTGAGGTGCGCCAGTTTCTGTACGGCATCGAATACGAATTCCCTGGCGCGCATTTGACCATGCCCGATGCCCTGCACTGCTTCATCAGCAAACGCTATGCACCCGGTTATATCGGCTGGCTTGCGCAGAATCCGACGGGCGTGCAGGCCGGGCTGGCGCTGCGCCACGACCCAGCCAACGCGCGCGTACCGGATATCGATGGCTTCCTGCTGCGGGTGGGCATGGCCGGTGGCCTTCCGCGCCATCTCAGGCCCGGGCCGACCCGCGCCGGCTTGATCCCCTGCAGCGGACCGGTGTCCGTCCTTGCGCGTGATCGGGCGATCCTCACCGGCGATGCCGCCGGCATCGTCTCGCCAGTCACCGCCGGTGGCATCCACGCAGCCTGGGAGCATGGCTGGACGGTGGGACGGGCCATCGCCACGCACCTGCGCGGGAACGGACCGCCAGCCGAGCAGGTTGCCTCTGATGCCGCGCCCCGCTTCCGTACCAAGCGCGCCCTGCGCTGGGCCTTTGATCGCCTGCAATTCGACTGGCCTTTCGACCTGCTGCTGCATTCACCACCGCTGCGCTGGGCAGCCGAACAGGTGTATTTCCACAAGCGGCGATGCTGACAACCGGATATTCCAGCTGGGTCAGTCGAACTCGCTGCCCTGCAGGTCTCCGGGCTGATAGTCGTAGCCCAGCAAGTCTCCCGGCGCGCATTCAAGTACCACGCACAATTTGGCCAGCGTGCGAAAACGAATGCCCTTGACCTTGCCGCTTCTGAACAGCGACATCTGGGTCTCGCTGATGCCGACTTGCGCCGCCAAGTCACGCGCCGTCATGCCACGTCGCGCCAGCATTTCGTCGAGCGTCACCCGGATCGGCATCAGAGGATCTCGTCCAGTTCCGCCTGTAGTTCCCGCGCCTGATCGACGAGTTGCGCGAGCAGGATCAGTGCTGTGCCCACCACGCCCAGCACGATGCCGGAAAGGTCGAAATACAGGTAGCTGCCATGCCCGCCCACGATCATCCGGCTCAGGTTGGTCACCACGAATACGTTGAGCAGCGCGCCGACCAGAACGCCGATGCCGATCTGCCGCATCGCACGGGCTACCGTGGGGTGGAACATGCGGCCACCGGCGAGATCAGCCAATGCACGCTGCACGGCCCAGAGTGCCCACAGGTATCCGAGGGCGGGCAACCCGGGGACCAGCATCGACAATGTTTCGCGGATGCCATCGCGCGCCAACATCCCTTGTGGCTGCCAACCAGGCAAGCACACCAGGCCGATCAAGCCCACCGACAGCAACGCCAGGCCGAAAAAGACAATCAGCGTGGCGATGCGCAGCAGGCGGCATTGGGCACGGAAACGTGTGGGCATGGTCATAGGCGCGCGCACTGGCAGTCAATCGAGGATGATTGAAGTTTAACCTTGACTTAAAGTTTTTGTCTGTATTACTTTATGTCCTACTTAAATTCAATTCAGTAATCTGCCATGTCGAACGCCATCGAAACCCAAGATCTCACCCGCCGCTTCGGCAAAAATATCGCCGTCGACCAGGTCAGCCTGACCGTACCGGAACGCAGCATCTACGGCTTCCTCGGCCGCAACGGCGCCGGCAAGACCACCACCATCAAAGTGCTACTGGGCTTGCTGCGCCCGGATAGCGGCAGCGCGCGCGTGGCCGGAATCGACATCGCCCGCGACCGCATAGGTGCTGCACGCAAGGTTGGTGCGTTACTGGAGACACAGGGGTTCTACCCGAATCTTGCCGGACGCGAGAACCTCGACCTCTGCCGCCGCCTGCTGGGCCTGCCGGCCAGCGAGATCGACCGCGTGCTTGAGGTGACCGAACTCGGCGCGCACGGCGGCCGTCGCGTCTCAGACTACTCGCTGGGCATGCGTCAGCGCCTGGGGTTGGCGCGCGCCATGCTCGGCGCGCCACCTGTGCTGATCCTGGATGAACCTACAAATGGGCTGGATCCGGAAGGCATCGCCGACATGCGCGGCTTTCTGCGCGAGTTGCCTGCGCGCACTGGCGCCACTGTGCTGCTGTCCAGCCACCTGCTAGGCGAGATCGAACAGACCGCGACCCACATCGGCATCCTCAGCCATGGTCGGCTGGTGATGGAAGGCGCGCTGGACGAACTCAAGGCTGGCCTGGCGTCCGAGGTCGCGGTGGAAACCGACACCCCCGAGCGCGCCATGCTGGTCGCGCGCGAGCATGGGTTCGATGTCGCCCAAAGCGATGACGCGCTAATTGCACGTTTTGCGCCTGGTGAGGAAGTCCGCGCCGGCACCGCCGCGCTCAACCGGGTGCTGTGCGTGGCCGGCATCGGCATCCATGCCCTTGCTCCGCGCCAGCGCACGCTGGAAACCCTGTATCGCCAGGCCGCGCTGTCCGCCGCGCCTGCGCCTGCACTGTCCTGACCGGAGTCTTCAACATGCCAACGATCCACTCGCCTCGCTTCACCACCGCCTTGGCGGTCGAAGCCTACAAACTGCGTCGCTCGCTGGCCCTGCTGCTGGCTGGCGTCGCGCCGCTGCTCATCTCGGTATTCGTGTTCTTCAACATGCTGCATCTCGACAAGCCGATCCCGTGGGAGATGGCGGTGAAGGGGTCCGCCGCGATATGGGCGTTTTTCATGCTGCCGATGAGCGTGACCGCACTCACCGCGCTGGTGGCCAACAGCGAACACGGCCCGCGCACATGGGATCACTTGCGCGCCCTGCCGTTGCCGCGTTGGCATTTGTACGCGGCGAAAGCGGCGTGCGTGCTCGGCGTGGTGCTGTTGATGAGCATCGCGCTGGCGCTGATGACCTGGCTTGCGGTGCACGCGGCAGGCTGGTGGAAACCGAGCGTCACGGCCACCGGCGCCCATGACATCGTCGCCTATCTGTGGTTGCTAGGCCGAATTTTCCTGGCCGCGTGGTTGCTGGTCGCCGTACAACTGTGGATTGCGCTGCGCTATGCCAGCTTCGTGCCCGCACTCGCGGTCGGGATCGGCGGGACGTTCTTCGCGGTGGTCGCTACCTCGGCGAAAATCGGCGCATTCCTGCCCTGGCAGATCCCGGTCAACCAACTGGCATCCGATCCTGCGCGTGTACAGCTGGCCTTGCTGTTCGGGTTTGCCGGCGGCTGCGTCACGTTGGTCGCGATGACCTGGCATCTGGGCCGACGCGAGGTGCTTTGATGATCAGGGTGAAGGCGACATAAGCTTCGCTTGAATCGTCGCCTCAATTACCCTGTCAACGGCGCATGCGGGTACGCCGACTGCCGCGACTGGAATGCACTGATCCCCGGCTTCTGGATCACGCCGCGGTCGATGTTGACGGCGCGTTGCAGGGTGTCATTTCCTTCCCACCCCGTGCGTCCTTCCACCATCGTCGGCATGTACACGACAAGCGCGGCAGAGATCGAACGCGACGCGCTTTCCCACAGGTAGCTGGGCGTATGGTCGACAGCGTAGTAGTCCACCGTGCCGACCCTGAACATGGGTTCCTTGAATGTGGTGGGTTTGGCGAAGTAGAAGCCCATGCCTGCATCGCAACTGACATCGATCACCAGGCTACCCGACTGCAGGCAGTCGGCCTCGTCCTCGGTGACGAAATCCACCGGTTGGGCGGGATTCTGGAACGTGCCATTGATGATGATCCCGGCCTCGCCGATCAGGTCGCACAAAGGGCTGCGGCTGCCGTCATGCTCGACAACCACCATTCGTGCCTCACCTTCTGCTCCGCTCTCGATGCGCACGTAATGGCAATCCAGCACTTCCTCGCGCACTTCATGGTCCGGACGCTGGATGCAGATGGTGATGTCGCGGAAGCCATGCGCCTTGAGCGCATAGATCGCGCCGCGACTGACCGCGCCGAAGCTGAAAATAAGCACTTTGCGCTGGTTGCCGTAATGGCCGTCGATGCCCTTGAGCTGGAGCGCATGCAGCACCGCGCAATAGCCGGCCATCTCGTTGTTCTTGTAGAAGGTATGACGGCCGATGCGGCCATCCGGATCCCAGACGAACATGTCTTCGAATGCGATCAGGGTCTGCTGGCGGTCTATCGCGGTCTGGGTGATGGCCCGTTGCTGCGCGCAATGCACATAACCCCACAGGACCCCGCCCTCGCGAAGCTCCTGCAGGTCTGCCTGCACGGGCTTTGCGATCACCACGATGTCGGATATGGCCAGGATGTCGGCGCGCGTCGCGACGCCTCCCGACTGCTCGGCGAGATGGCTGTCGGGAATATCAAACGGTGCCCCGTAACCTGTTTCAAACACCAGTTGGTTGCGCACGGACTCTGGCAGGCGGCACAGGTGGTCGGGATGGACGGGGAGACGACGCTCGTCGGGCTTTCTCGAAGTGCCGATGATGCCAATCGTGGAAAGTTTCGGGTGGGTCGAATGCATGTGTGTGTTCCTGTTCTATGCGCCGCCAAGGGCACGCGGGCCTTGGCCAGACGCAACGCGACCTGATCCAATGGCTCCGGTACGGAGACTGGATGGCTCAGGGCGGTGAGTGAATGGACGTGCAGCGCGGCTGAGTGGCCTGCACGAAAAATGCGTCGTGGTGCCGTACAAAATAGTGCGCCCGTGGGTGTGACATGACCGTGACTCCGTGCCAGGTCACCGCTCGTCGAGCTTCATCACCACTCATCATCCAGGCTGCTGTAGGCACTGATAGCAATCACTTCGAACAACTCGCCCAGTCCTGGATAGCGGGCGTCGTCGCTGGAAAATGAAGCGTCCCTCGGGAAGGCGCCGGCAGTTGGGGCACCCACACTGCCGCGCAACCCGAAATCGACGCCGAAATACAGATGGTCGCCCGCTTCGACATCTAGCTTTCCAGGCACGCTATCCGTGTCATCGAGCGAAGGGCTCCACTGGTCGCGAGCCCAGCCGCGATTCTGGTCGTCGAAGCCTTCCAGGTAGAACGGCTTTCCATTGATCGCGCGCAGCTCCGCAAGCGACATGCCGATACGCGCGCCGTGCTTGCCGCGCCAGCGCGAGCCGGCATCGCGAACTGCAACCTCAGCCAGGCCATGCGACCACGTGCTGCTGTAGAAACGCACGTAGGCGCGGCGCGTTGGATCTTCAGGGAACAGCACCGCACTGCGGCTGACCACGCCATCATCGGCGGTTGTTTCGGTGACCTGCACGTTGACTGCGCCAAAACGCGCCTGCAAATCGGAGAGCGTCGTCTGCTCAGAAAAATCACCCGGCAGCACCATCGAGGCATCCGCGGCTATAGCCTCGAGCGTCCTAAGATCACTTGTATCCGCGTGGAATGCGTGCACCCCGGCCTGTTCACTGGATGCGTCCGCGGAGACGGCAATGCACGCGCATGGCATCCAACACAACAGGAAGATTGAATTCAGACGCATGCACGTGCCCTCGCAGACTCCTCAATGCCACTGACGCACACGACGGCGTGAACCGGCCAGGCGCAGATGCTTGAAGAGACTCCGATCTGAGCCCAGCGCTACCGGGTGTGCCGAATCCCAACCGATCCGGCGAGCGCCTCCAGGAATCCGGCCTGCGGCAGCATCGTCCCCAGCCAGCCGCGTCGGGTTCCGGTCAGCACGCGCAGCATCTGGCGGCGACCTCCCGGCAGGCGCGACATCGGGTGGAAAACGCGATCACGCATCGCGGCGAGACGGTCATGATCGGACTGGAACAGCGGCGTCAGCCAGCGACTCCAGAAATGGTAGACGCCGACATGGGCGCGGCGTTCCCGCTCGTATCGGCTGAGCGACGCGCCGATGTCGCCATGCAGCCGCAAGGCATCGCGCAGTGCACGCGCATCCAGCAATGCCATGTTCACCCCCTGCCCCAACTGCGGACTCATGGCGTGGGCGGCGTCGCCCAGCAAAACAGCTCGGCCACGCGACCAAGGGCGATGCACGGCATCGCGATAGCGGGCACCGATCAAACCACCGGGAATGTCGATGCCCTGCAATCGCAGCGCAGCTTGCGGCCACAACGCCGCGAGTTCATCGCCCCATTGCCGCGCGGCCGGATCGCCATCCAGCACGGTAGTGGGCAGGCTCCAGAAAAAGCTCAGGCGTGGCACCGGATCGCCGGGGCGTGTCCCGACCGGCAACATGCCGGCCATGCGCCGCGCGCCGACATAGCGCTGCTGAAGTTCATCGCGCCAAGGCCAGTCGCATTGTTCGACAAGACACCATTGCGCGCCCCATTCATACGGCCGATCCAGCCGAGCAGGCACCACTTGCCCGCGCAGTTGCGAGGCCGCGCCATCGGCGATCACCATGACGTCGTAACCGCCGTGGCGGGTGCCGTCACCTTCGGTCAATGTCCCTGCTTCGGCATCAATCGCCACGATGCGCCGCCCGACATGGATGCAGCGACCGTGTTGCCAGGCCGCATCCAGTAGTCCGAACAACGCGCCACGCTGCAGGCCCAGGCCGAACAGGCGCATGTCGAGCTCGCGGTATCGCATGTCCATCACCGGTCGACCTGCAGCGGTCTCTCCGTAAAGACGGTTGACGATCGCACCGTGCGCAAGCACGGCGTCCAGCAGGCCAAGTTCCCACAGCACGGAAAGCCCCACGGGCTGCAACAGGAACCCGGCACCAACCGGCCCCAGCGCCGGCGCGCGTTCGAACACCTCAACCTCGTGACCATCGGCAGACAACATCAGTGCGCTCGCCTGCCCACCGGTGCCGTAGCCAACGATGGCGATTCGGAGACGCTTGATCATCGGGAACCCAGTGGAATGCGTCAGGAGACTACTGCACTGGCTCGGGCGCGCTCAGGCTCTTGCTGTAGATCCCGGAGCGGTCGAAACAACAGGCACTGCGCTTGCCGGATGCGAGCATCGAACAGGCAGTAACGATCCGTCGCCCGCGAGTCTCCGCTTTTTTGCCGGACGTGATCCAGTGGATCCAGTCGCGCCGCGCGATGGGCGTGATGTCGGACCAGACCACCTTTGCCCGGGGCGCCGATGAAAGCGCCTTGCGGATGTCCGGGGGCACGCGTGGCTCCGGCTCTTCCGCCACGGGCGCGATCTCCAATGCGATCGCATCGCCGACCTTGACGCCAGCCGCCTCCCGCATGGCTCGGGTCACCCTTAGCCAATGACTGCCTTCGCCATCAGGTTCAAGGGTGGCACGGAAGGCGTGTCCATTGATGTTGCCGTCGACGGTGGCCATGCCCCGTGTTCGCAGCTTCCTGCTTGCGCTGGCAGGCAGCACCAGGAATGACCAGGCAGCGCCTTTCGGGCTGGCTGGCCGGAGCAGTTTCGCCTTGAAGGGAATTTTCCGGACTGATTCGGGCATGGCCGGACATTATCAGAACCGGATTCGATCCCGAATGAATCATCAAGAACCGAACATGTCCCCGCTATTGCCTGTTACAAATCCAGCCCGTCGCGGACCTTGACGATGAAGGTCAGCGCCGCGCCGCTGCGCAACTTTCCCTTCTCGACCCGCACGAAGAACGGGATGGTGCCATTGCCGACAACCGACCACGTCTTCTGCACCAAGTGATACATGCCTTCAAGACCTGGCAGGTTCTCGATCTCGACCACGAAGAAGCTGGTCGACTGACCGAACAGATGCCCCATCTGCCACAACTGGAAATTCGACTTCTTCAGCCCGGTCAGCGGCAGTCCGTCGGCATCCAGCACACGCACCACGATGATCAGGCGATCGTCGTCCTTGAGGATCGCGCCCTGCGCAGAGACCAGCAACGGCCCGCTGGCGAGCGTCGGCCTCGGCGCCCTGCCGGCCGACACATCCGGGCGCTTCGTCGGGGTCGGGGTGGGCGTGGCGCCTCCGACTTTCTTCTTGGCCATCTACGTGCTCCTCATCAGGGGTGGTATCGCTGTCAACGCGAGCAGTGCTGAAAAGGGGCCACGGTCACTCTCCGTCCTGATTCGTTCGTTGCATCCAGCTGATGTGCGGACAACGACAGCGACCACGTTTTGACCTTTCTGGCCGGCACGAGGCTGCGACTTCGTTGCACAGGAGGCAGCGCCGCCCCTCCAGGCGGGCAATGGCATGGACCCGGAGATCCAGATGAAGACCGTCGACATGATTCGTGCCGTGCAGAAGAAACTGGGCGTGGAGGTCGATGGGCGGCCCGGCCCGCAGACATGGGGGCGATCCACCAGAGCATCGTGCGCCCGCAGGCGAAACCCCAGGTCGCGTTCACGGGACCACAAGACCGGACCAATGAACGCAGCGAACAGGTCATCGCTACCCTCCTGCCCCACGTCCGGCCGTATGCAAGGGCACTGTTCTTCAAGGCCCGGGAAGTCGGCATCACGATCAACATCATCAGCGGTACCCGCAGCTTCGATGAACAAGACCGCCTGTACGCAAGGGGGCGCACCGCATCGGGATTGAAAGTCACGAATGCGCGCGGCGGATTCTCGAATCACAACTTCGGGATTGCCTTCGATGTGGGCGTTTTCAACGGTAATCGCTACGTGCCGGAATCGCCGCTCTACAAGGCTGTCGGCGCGTTGGGCATGGAGTTGGGACTGGAATGGGGCGGCAACTGGAAAACCATCATCGATCAACCGCATTTCCAGCTGTGCCCCGCATGGGCCGACGACATGCCGGAACGCAGCATGCTGGCTGAACTGCGCAGGCGAAGGCAGTTCGGCGAGAACATCGCCTAGCGTCAGTCCCGACAGGCACGCCCCACCCCAATGCCTGCATGAGCAACGGTCAACGACCTATTCCAGGGAAACAACCATCAGCAGGATCGAGCGCCCGTTTTTTCCGATCATCTACGTACGCGGCTATGCGATGACGCAGGACGAGATCATCCAGACCACCTCGACACCGTTCATGGGATTCGAAGCGGGATCCACCAAGATCAGGCAAGCGCAGGACGGCAGCATCGTGAAGTTCGTTTTCGAGTCGCCGCTGATCCGGTTGATGAAGGACTACGGGTACCTGGACAACTACGCATCGGGGGCGGAGCGCAGGGACAAGCTGCCGGCACGCACGATTGCCATCCACCGTTTTTTACGATCCGGCAGATCCCTCCTTCGGAGACGGCAAGACGCCTTCCATGAAAGACGCAGCAACGGCACTTGGCAAGAAGATCCTGGATCTTCGCGACCGGATCTGCGGAACCTCCGACGCCGCGAGGAAGGAGTTCAGGGTTTACCTGGTCGCCCATTCGATGGGTGGCCTGATCTGCCGTTGCCTGTTGCAGAACCCGGATGTCGCCACGGCGGAAGTACGCGCGATGGTCGACAAGGTCTTTACCTACGCCACGCCGCACAACGGCATCGAAATGGGTGGCATCAACGTCCCGAACTTCCTGTCGATGAACGACATGAACAATTTCAACCGCGCGAACATGGCGAAGTACCTGAAGGTGGCGAAAGACCAGGTCAACAGCCTGGCCGGTTCCGGTTTTCCCGAGGAACGTTTTTTTTGCCTGGTCGGAACCAACAGCCGGGACTACGCCGCCGCCCATGGGCTGTCGTCGTTCGCAGTGGGGCCGATGAGCGACGGTCTGGTTCGGATCGAGAATGCCTACGTCGACCGGAGCCCACGTGCCTTCGTCAACCGAAGCCACAGCGGCCATTTCGGCATCGTGAATTCCGAAGAGGGTTACCAGAACATGGTGCGCTTCCTGTTCGGGGACATCTGCGCGACCGGACGAATGGACATCAAGGCACTGCCCTTCCCGCCCGAGATCGAACGCGCCCGCGCCCGCGGCAAGGGAATCAAGTCGTCCTACTACATCGAGGCGACCGTCGCCCCGCGCGGTGCCTACACCTATGACCTGACATCGCGCACCCAGGCCCACGCCAGTGCCGTCAGGCGCGAGTACTCGGAACTCTTCGACAAGAACGGCACCTGAGCAAGTCGGCACGGTCACCCATCCTGTTCTCCGTGTTCCTGGATACCTCCAAGATCGAGGTCGGCAGCGAAGTGGCCTTCTCGATCGATGTCGCGGTCTCGAATGCGGGCTACGAAGTCGACGGCGCGCTTTTCCTGAAAAGCCATATCCCGGGGGAATATCTTTTCAGGGACACCTTGGTGCTGTTCGCCAAGCGTGACGCGGCGGGGGAATGGAAGCTGAGGTATGTCTGGACCGACGACAACTGGGCAACGGGATCGAAGTCGGAAGCAGAGCTCACCGACCTGGGCGGACGAGCGGTCGGGATCGAGCAGGTATCCCCGGCCACGTTCTCGATCCCGATGGAATCCTCGAAGGGTTTCCGCGCCGAACTGGGCATCGCCATTTCTACCTGGAGCTGAGGAACCCGGCGCGAATCGTCGCTGACTTGTTATCGAGCTAGCGGTACGTCCAGCGTCGCCAGAGTGCCTCCATCGGACCTTGCGCGTGACCAGCCAGCCACCAGCGCGAAACGGCGACCTGCAGTGCGAACAGCGCCACCGCCACCGCGTAGATCGCCCAGACCGGTAGGCGACCCACCATGCCGAAGCCGATGCCATAGAACAGAACGACGCCAACCACGGAATGGGTCAGGTAGTTGGTCAGCGCCATGCGTCCTGCAGGTACCAGAATGCCGAGCCAGCGCGAAGCCGTGGGCCAGGCCAGCGCAAATCCGGCCGCGTAGGCCAGTGCCAGTGGCAACGTTCCGAGCATCGAAGGCCAACTGGCCTGACCCAAGCCGGGCGACCAGGCATAAACGGCGCCCGCAGGCAGCCCGACGGCCAGTCCCGCAAGCAGCACGCGCCAGAGCAATCGACGATCGGCCAATAGCGTTCCCGCGGCCAGGCGCCGTCCCGCCGCCATGCCAATCAGCATGATGCCCAGCACCTTCGGTATCCGCCATACCTCAAGTCTCAGGCCCCACGTGTACCAGGGCCCACTCACTACCCAGGCTATCCACCCTTCCACGTCCCTGCGCTGCAACCATTCGATGATTCGCGCGGGTGCCGGATCAGCGCCAAGTGCCCTGGCCAGGCCATCGCTGAACTCATACATCGCTCGATGCGGTGCCCACTCCAGTGCGGCGAACAACGCCATGCCGACGAAGGGAACGACCAGAACCAGCGCCAGGCCGGTCATCAGCAGCATCCGCCCGCTGCAGCGCTGGAAGGCGGGTAGCAACAAACCCAACAGGGCGTACAACGTGAGGATATCGCCGTCCCAGACCAGGTAGGAATGCACCAGTCCGAACCCGAGCAACACAAGCATTCGGCGCCTGTAGATACGCTGGCCGTGGTCCCCGAGTCGTGCCAGACGCTGGAGTTGCAGCGCGAATCCAACCCCGAACAGCAGGGAGAACAGTGTGTAGAACTTGCCGTCCACCAACAGGTGATGGAGCCGGTACTGCCACAGGACCACGTCGGCCCCTGCCCACTCCAGTCGTTGCGCGTCAGTGGCCAGGCTCCAGCCAGACCAGTACAGGATGTTCGCCAGCAGGATTCCGAACAGCGCCACGCTGCGCAGCGCATCAAGCACCTCAAGGCGCTCGGACGGGGGGGCAGGAGTGAGTGATGTCATCGGACGAAAAGGTTCAGTCTTGCTGCCGGGCGGGCAACGCGCGTTCGCCTGGCATGTCCCAGCCTTGCCATTGACCATTGGCGAGATCCACCGACACCAGGTGCTGCTCGCGGCGGGTCACATCGTCAACGACAGTTTCCTCTTCACCCATGGCCACCAGTCGTCCCGGCAACAACCAGACCGACACGAGGTTGGCAGTGCCGGCTTCGCTGAGAGGTAGTTCGGCCTTCCACACCGTTTTCAATTCAGTATCCAGGCGCGTCAGCGCCAACCGGCCCGCCTGGTCGATGCGCGTGCTGCTCCAGACCAGCACCCCATCGGGCGCTTGCATCAGCAACGGGTTGCCGTTGGCTGGATCCTTGACGAATCTCCCGTTCAAAAACACCGGCGCGCCGGCGATCGGCTGGAGCGAGTCGATCCGCGGGAAGCGATCGTCGAAGCGCTGTGCCTGCACAATGGTGCCTCGCCAGAACGTGCGCCGCGCGTTGACGCGTTCGTCGAGCACCGTGTAGGGATAGCGCAGACGGTCGCCAAACTGGTCCTTGCTGGCGTCGGCGGCCTCGCGCGCGGTGTACAGACCGAGCCACTGCCCACCCAATGTGACCTGGCGTGCAGGCACCACCCCGTATGGCATGAGCGGCGCAACCCGTTCGCGTCCATTGGCATACCGTTCTGGTTCAGGCGTGGGCGCCAGTGTTGGCGCGTACCCGGTCGCGTCAAGCGCCTCACCCTCAATCACCATGGGGCGCGCATCGGCCGTCATGAACACCAGTCCCCGGTCAAAGCTGTAGTACTTCGCCTCTGACGGCAGCAAGCCCTTCAATGTCGGATTACGCTGCTCGATCGCCGCAGCGTCTGCTACTACGCGGCCGTCCCGCACGCTTACCGCCATCGGCGCACTGCCTATCAACAACCACACCAATGCGCCATCCTGGCCCAGCAACCGCGCGTCCACGGTCGATCCGATCACTTTCGAAGTCGTGCTGCCCTGCGCATCGGGATCTCCCAGGGTGAGCAAGCGTTGCGACCACAAAGGCCGTGAAGTCTGCGGATCGAACGCCTGCAAGGTGAAATGGAAGAAGGTGTCGCTGCGCAATTGAGCAGTCCTGCGATTGCCGCCACCGACGCCGACCTGGCGAACTTCTTCCTGCTTGCCCAGCACCCACAGCCGCGCCTGGCCAGCGTCATCCACCATCGCCGGACGGCCCTGCACCGCGACCGGCTCCATGTGGGAACTGCTGCAGGCGGTCATCGCCAGCGCGAGACACAGGCCCGACAGCCACCCATTGCGGCATCTCTTCTGCATCGGAAGCGTCCTATGGAAAGCATCGCCACCCCGGCGACACAGGGAACAACGGCAGCAGGGATCCGCGGAGGACAGCCATCTTTCGACTTGCGAGGCGAAGCGCTTTTCAAAGAAGACGGCCTGTGGCCCACGGCCCGTTGATCGTTACCGTTGACCTATTCGCCGCCGCATTGAAACTTCACCAGGGTATTTCCTGCCGATCCCAGGCAAAGAAGCGCCCACTGTCCGCGGGAGAACTTCCCGCGATGACATCCAACAGGTGACTCGCGGCACGCGCCGTGTCGAACAGCTTGCCGGCCGGAACCCTGGACTGGAACGGCGTGGACAGCGGCGTATCCACAGTCCCGGGATGCAACAACAGGCAGATCCCCTTCGGATTGCGCCGTTTCCATTCGATTGAAAACGTCTTGAGCAGCTGGTTCTGCGCGGCCTTCGATGCACGATAGGCGTACCAGCCGCCAGCCCGGTTGTCACCGATGGAGCCCACCCGCGCCGACAGCGAAGCGAACACCGCGGGCTGACCGCGGCACAGCTTCGGCAGGAGCGCCTGTGCCAGCAGCAACGGCGCGAAAGCGTTGAGTGCGAACACCAGCTCCAACGATGCCCTGCTGACGTGTCCGATCGTCTTTTCAGGCGCAAGCCCGGGGCCATGCAACACGCCCGCGGCGTTTATTACCAGATGCAGTGCATCCACGGCCTGTGTCGAGGATGTCAATTTCGCCAGATCCGGTTCCCGGGTGATGTCCGCATCGATCCGTCGCAAGCGTTCGCCACACGTGCGATGCAATTCAGTCAAGGCATCACACGTTGTTGCAGTTCGCGACACCGCCAACACGCGCGCGACGCGCCGGCTCTGCACCAGTTGGCGCACCATGGCCAAGCCAATGCCGCTGCTGGCACCCGTCACCAGGACGTTCGCCATGCCATCGAGGCCAGGGACCGGTGATCGATTCAGATCAGGTGTCATCAAAGCGCACTGTACCGCCAGTCAGGGCAACACGCTGCCATGGACACGCGCGCGAACCGCAGCACATGTCAGCTGGGCCACGAGCCTGCGCCCTGGTTTCGTTTCAGCCTGGCGTGGACAGGCGGCCGCTGCGTCGGAACCACATCTCCAGCGGAATCGTCACCAGCGGCGGGATTGCAGCCAGCAAGGCCAGCAACACGGTCCAGGCAGGCCAACGCAGCCGGACGCCCACGTACAGGGTGGTCGCGAGGTAAAACAGGAATGCCGCACCGTGCAGGCGCCCGAACAGCCAAACCCCCCAGTGGCTGCCATCTGCACCGTATTTAAGCCACATGCCCAGCAATAAACCCGTCCAGGTGATTCCCTCGATGATGGCGGCCACTGCAAACAGGCGACCCTCGCTGGACATTGGACGGACAGGCATTGGCGATTCCATGGATGGGGCCGGCGATTGTCGCTTGTTGCCCGAACCGCGTCGACGCGTGGGCGCGATCGAGGCGGGGATGGGGGTGTTCGCCATCCCGGCAGGACTCAGGGCTTCGAGATTTCTGGTAACGGCGGAGGCCGCTGACGGCATCCACCCGGCTCCAACGCGTTCACGTCATGGCACCAGGCGGCGTGCCCGCAACCAGTCCTCCATCACGCTCCAGTAGCCATCCACCATGTGGCTCTGCTTGGCAAGATCGGCGTTGTTGCCGGTATCGGAGGCGAGGAAGCTGTGTCCGGCCCGGGGCAGGCGCACCACCCGGAAATCGGGGTGCCCGCTCTCGCGCAGTGCGGCATGCAAGGCGCGCTCGCTGGCCTCGGTCGGCACATTGTGGTCCAGCTCGCCCAGGAACCACAGCACCGGCACCCGCGTCCTGCGCAGGCTCTCGGTGGCATCGTAGGCAATGTTTCGCGCGGCCCATGGCTTGCCCCAGCCGTCGCGCGACCATTTCAACGGCCAGACGTGGGAAGTCCATGGCTTGCCCTCCTGCGTCGCGACGAATGCGGCGATGTCCGTCCAGGCCGCATCTCGGCCGGCGAAGTCAAACATCGTGCGCGCCGCGGCTTCCGCCGCGAGTGCATCGGACTCGGCAAGTCCCGCCTCGCGCGCCGACCAGCCGATCTCATGGACCATGGTGTCGCGCATGCTCACCCCGGAGCCTGCGCGCACGATCAGGAATGCGATGTCTTTCGAACGCGCAGCCATCAACGGTGCGGTCCAGCCGCCCTGGCTCGATCCGTGCACGCCGATCCGCGTTGGGTCGATGTCCTTGCGTTGCTTGAGCATCTCGACGCCTGCAAGCCAGTCGCTGGCGATGTCGTCCATGCTCGCGGTATGCCAATCGCCGGTGGACGTGCCGGCGCCACGCTTGTCCAGCGACAGCACCGCCATGCCGAGGCGCACGAAGTAGGGATTCCAGATCGCCACGTTGCGGGTGGCATCGCCCGAACCGTGCGCAAACAGCACCGCCGGATGCCGGCCCGGGGTGTCCGGCATTATCAGCGTGCCCTGCAACACCACGTCACCATTGCGGACCGTGACCTCCTCGACCCGATGCGGTGCGATCTTGCGGGCGCTCACCTGCTTGCCTGCTTCCTGCCAGCGCAGCCCGGTGACAACCCCATTCGCGCTGCGCTGGAACTCCACGTGGATGACGAACGGGTAGGCGATGGCGATGGTGGGGCCCGACGCGAGTTTCGTCGCCGACAATGCATACAGAGGCCCTTCGCGCAGGGTCTTGTGGTCGAGGAACACCAACAGGCCACCCGCCTCGTCCAGCGGCCCGATGTCGATCACGTGGCCTGGCGCCACCTCGTAACTGCCGGTATAGGCGCGCGCCAGCGCGGGATCTGGTGGCATCACTTCGACCAGCGTGAAGCTGCCTTTCGCGTCGCTATGCACGACCTCGCCGAGCAGTTGGCCGTCGTTGCGCCGGCCGGAAAAAACGAAGCGCCCGGGCGGGCCATCCAATTGGAATTCCACCCCCTCCGCTGTGGCGCTGAAACGGGTCAACGGCACCTCGCGGGCGCCCATCGATGGCAAGTCCACCGTCGATGACACGTCCTTCTCCGGCGCGCGTTCATGCAGCGTCAGCGGGGTCGCCTGGCCACCGGTGGTGAATTCACCGATCCACTGGCGCTCCTGCGGCGATGCTGGCGCGCCCAGCGCCCACACCAAGGCCAACCCGCACACGCCGCGCACCAGCCAAGGGCGCTGCTTTGCAGCTTTCATTTGTTTCTTCTCTGCATGTGCATGCAGCAATCGCTGCAGCTCGCTGGAGTGGATGACAGGAAGGAGCAAGGGGTTTAAAGCGGCGTTGATCCGCCAACGTATTGATCCTGGCCACTCTGCCGTGTGAAGCGCGACACGACCTTCAGGACTCTGGAGGGTGGAGGGCGCAGATAGCGACCCGGCCTCCGGGTGGCGTCAACGACGCCAGCGCGCGGTGCAACCCTTCCGCACTTCCACTTTTTCGTCACCGCGCTTCGGGTAAACCTGAGCTTACCCCCCTTCCCGACGTCGATCAAACATGACCACCAATGCCGAACTGAAAGCGAAATTGTGGGATTCACTGAACAAGGAACGCACCGCAATGCTGGGCTGCACCGGGACTTACCCGCGACCAATGACCGCACAGATCGAGGATGAGCGAGGCCCGATCTGGTTCTTCACCTCGCGGGAAAACGACTTGGCCGAAGCCACGGCCCGCAAGTCGCAGGATGGTCTGCTCATGTTCACCGCCAAGGACCACGAATTGTTTGCAACGATCGGCGGCACCCTGCAGCAGGACAATGACCCGGCCGTGATCGAGCGTCTCTGGAACCCCTTCGTGGCCGCCTGGTACACCGGCAAGGACGATCCCAAGCTGCGCCTGCTTCGCTTCGATCCGGGCAATGCGGAGATCTGGCAAAACGCCAGCAGCCTGATTGCCGGCATCAAGATGCTGATTGGCATCGACCCCAAGAAGAGCTACCAGGACGACGTCGCGAAGGTGCGCCTGGGTAAAGGCTGAGGTAAACAGGATCTCCTGACCCTGCTGAACGTGACTTTGGCACTATGCCTTGGTGCCAGAGGTCGTCGACAATTCCTCTACGGCACCCCGCGTGCCGTAGAAGACGTCGAGACGGTCAATCGAGCAGGTCAAAACATGCGAACCTTTGTACTGCGGGCACGCGCGGCACCCACCGACAGCAAGATGTTATTGGCATCGGTGGGTAAGGAAGCGCACACCGAAATTCTCGCGCACACGTTGATGAATGCGATCTTCGTGGCCCAGTCGCATCGTGCGGACGTGACGGTCTACCTGGTGCTTGAAAGCACCCAGGATTTCTCCCGCACGATCCGGTTCGATTCCAATGCCATGCAAGCCATCGGCGGCTTCCACGAGCAGGCGCTGTTGGCCAAGATCGCCAAGGCGCTGGACGCCTCCAGAGGCATGGGCAAGGACGAGATGCGACCGGTCGAATCGGGCGTCACGGTGCGCACATTGAGCGTCGAACGGCTGCTGCAGGAACTGGCCGAAGTGCACCAGCTGTTCGTGATGGACCCCAAGGGTACATCGATGCGTGAACAGCTGTTCCAGGGCAATCCCTGCTTCCTGCTGACCGACCATATCCCGCTGCCGAAAAAGATCCTTCCCAGTCTAGAGCGCCTGGGTGCGAAGAAGATCACGCTGGGGTCAAGGATGCTGTTTGCTTCGCAATGCGTCACATTGATCCACCATGAGCTGGACCAGCGCTAGAGCACGCGGAGGTCGTCGCTGGCATGTTCACTCACCTGGAGGTTCGTCCCACCAGGTTTCGGATGCAGCAGTGGTCCCGATGCCAAGCCCCCGCTATTCAGCGAATGCATTGGCTGCTCCGGTACAGTAAGGACATGGCCGATGCAGCTTTCAGCCGCCGATGGACGTGAGCCAGAGTGATACGCCTGCCGCTGGTCTTCGTTGGGTGACGCTTCTCTCGGGACCTACCCGGAAGCGTCGTATCCGCGTGGGCCGTTGGCTGATCGCGACGGCGGTGTATTTCGGGATAGGCTTACTGCTTCTCGTCGGGGTGCAACAGGGCTGGATGCAGCCCGGCCCGCTGCGTGCCTGGACCAGTTTCGTGGCGCTGGTGATTGTTTGTGGGTTCATCGCCATCCGCTCGGGCTGGAGCGAACGCTTCGCCGATCCCTCGCTCACGATGTGGCAGCTTTCAATGGGCGTCATCGCGGTCAATTGGGGCTATGTGATCTGCGGCCCGATGCGCACGTCGGCATTGTTCCCGCTCATGGTGATATTCGCGTTTGCAGCTTTCTCGCTTCGCTACCGCCAGATTGCCTTGCTGACCCTCTTCGCGATCTGCTCCCTGGCAGGGGCAATCGGCATTCGCCAGTACCTTCCGTCGTTGTCCGACACGGCCGGAAGCGTCACCCCGCTGCAGGTGGACCTCAACAACCTGCTCATGATCCTCGTGGTGTTGCCAGCCCTTGCACTGGTCGCCGCCGGCTTGTCGGCATTGCGCCTCACGCTTCGAGAGCAACGCGCTGCACTGGCGCTGGCGTTGTCAGATGTCGAGCGGCTGGCCGTTAGCGACGTGCTCACAGGACTTCCGAATCGGCGCGCCATGCTGGAGGCCCTGGCGCAAAGCGCAAGGCATGCACGCCGGGGGCTGATGCCCTTTTGCGTGGCGATGCTGGACCTGGATCACTTCAAGCAAATCAACGATACGCTCGGCCACGCGACGGGCGACGAGGTCCTGAAGCGTTTTTCCGACGCCATGACCGACACCTTGCGCGAAGGAGACGTCTTCGGTCGCTGGGGTGGCGAGGAATTCCTTCTGGTGTTGCCCGGGGCGACCCTGCCAACTGCGCAAACGGTCGTGGCGCGCATGCAAGCCAAGTCCCGAGAGATCATCATCCAGCACAGGCACGTCACGTTTTCCGCGGGCGTGGCGGCCCACAGCAGCGGCGAGTCCACGGACGAGCTGCTGGCGCGTGCAGATAGAGCGCTTTACAACGCCAAACACGGCGGACGCGACTGCATCGCTGTGGCGGATGACCCTCCAGCACTTCAGCGAACCCCTGAACAAGTCGCCAAACGCTGATTCCGCTCATGCTTCGACTGGCGCGCCAATAGCGGAATCAGGGGCAATCCGTTAGGGAACCCCTGAGTGGGTCGCCGAGTTCCGATTCCGATCTTGGTTCGACAGGCTCGGCACGAACAGAATCAGAGGGTTGCCCATTCGCCCTGAGCCTGTCGAACGATGAACGATTGCTTTCAGAGGTTCCTCAGCACTGAACGTGTTGAAGCGTGAACGGGCGATCGCGCACAGGTTCCTCGGGCTCCGTCTGAACGAGATGCATCACCAGGCCTGTCACCGCGATTTACGAAGATCTTGGCGAGTTAATAAACATGAATGCGGGTTTGAATGTGGTGACGGGCCTTGGTTGCCAGAACATTTAGTACATGAAACGTTTTTTTCATGCTCGAATCACGGCGCAGTTCATATACTGTTTCCACGTTCACTCAAGGAGAGAGTCTTATGGCCGAGATACCTGTTGAAAAGAAAACAAGTTCATCGTGGTGGATATGGGTGCTCGTGCTCGTCGTCCTGGCAGCGTTGGCGTGGTGGCTTGTGGAAGCCAACGACGACGATGACGTGGATACGACTGCGCTGACACCTGTCGCCACACAGGTTGCTGCCGACGAGCCCGTTGCGCCGTATGCGGACATGCCCAATGCGGACCGCATCATCGACGTGGCAATGCTGTCCACCAGCCAGATTACCGGCATGATCGGCCGCCAGGTGCACCTCGAAGGTGTTCCGGTCCAGTCGCTCGCGGGCGACATGGCGTTCTACATCGGCAGCAGCGAGGCTGACCGGACCTTTGTCGCATTCGATGAAGTCCAGACGCCAGGCACCGCAATGGAAGGAAAGGTTGATGTCAATCCCGGTTCACGGGTCGACATCGATGGTGTGGTGCGCGCTGCTTCCGAGCCGCTGCCTTCAGGCGCTAACGTCCAGCTGCCCGCTGGTGCCACGGCATATGTGTTTGCCACCGACATCAATGTCCTGAAGTAAGACAAGTAAGACAAGTAAGACAAGTAAGAGTGGTATTTCATAAATAATAGTTACACCAGGCAACACCCGCAACACAGACATTATCCAGCAACAAGGACGATGCATTAACCAATCAAGGAGATATTTCATGAATAACCCCCATATGAAGCACGATGCCCGTTTCGACAAGCTAGAGAATCTTGGCGAATGGGAACTGGAAAACGACAGCCAGGACATCCGTGGCCGCCCGCTTGTGACCGCCCAAGGCCAGCGCATCGGCAAGATCGAAGACCTGCTCGTAGACAAGAAGGATGAACGCGTGGCCGCAGTGCGTCTCGACGACGGCACCGCTTGTGGCGTCGATTGCCTCGAAATCCATCCGGACAAGGTGATTTACCGCATGCCCGGCGATGGCGTCCAAGCCCAGGCTGCTGGCGCGGCCGGCGACAAGCGCGTACCAGTGGTCGAGGAAGAAGTGGCCATCGGCAAGCGCGCTGTCGAAGGTGGAACCATCCGCGTTCGCACCCGCGTAGTCACAGACAAGGTCTCGGAAGACGTCAAGCTGCGTGACGAGCATGTTGATGTATCACGTCGCGACTTGAACCAGCCCATCAGTGGCCGCCAGGCGGATGCGTTGTTCACGGACAGGACCATCACCGCCACGGAGCACAATGAGGAGGCAGTCGTTGCCAAGACCGCCAAGGTCACCGGCGAGGTGGTCATCACCAAGGATGTCGACCAGCGAGTCGAGCACGTGGACGAAACCGTCCGCCGCACCAAGGTGGATGTTGATCGCTCCAACGCCGGTCGCAAGGATTCCGACACGCGCCCAACAGCGCGTCCTTGATCTAGTCGACTTGCCGTAGGTGAGATCGCGGCAAAGCGCCACAGCGGAAGCCACGCACCCATACGGGCCTGCGTGGCTTCTCTTTTGAACGACAGGAATATGACAAATGACCACCCACGATCAAGAAGGGCAGACTCGATCAGTGCGCGTTCCCCTAGTGGAGGAAAGCGTTGAAGTCGCAAAGCGGGTAATTGACGGCGACAGTGTCACCGTCCAGACCCGGGTTGAAGAGCAAGTCGAATGGATCAGGGAAACGTTGGTCGGCGAGAATGTGTCCGTCGAACGTGTTCCGGTCGGACGGGTGGTGAGCCACGCTCCGCGTATTCGCGAAGTGGATGGCATCACCATCATCCCCATCGTGCGCGAGGTCCTGCACGTCGAGAAACGCTTGATGCTGGTCGAGGAAGTGCATATCACCCGGCGCACCGAGGAAACGAAGGTCGAGCAGCCCGTCACGCTCAGAAGCATGCATGGCAGCATTTCCAGGGACGCGGCTGGCAAGGAATAAGTCCGATGCGGTAATGGGTGAGAAGGCGCTCTGAGCCTAGCCCGGACACCCCAGGCCTGGCGCCACATGCGCCAACCAGAGCGTGAGACAAGGGGCCGTCAGAGCTGCAGCGAAATGAGGGAGGCGAAGCGTTCTGCCATCTTCTGCGTCCACGGCCGGTCCTTCCACTGCTGCAGCGTCACTTCACGCGACACAGCAAGGTCTCGTTCGAAGACCTCAGTCATGTGCTGCGCGAACGCATGGTCATACAGGTTGATGTCGGCCTCATCGTTGAGGCGGAAGGATCGCCTGTCGAAATTGCTGGAGCCGGCGATGGTGAGGTAACCATCCACGATCATCAGCTTGTTGTGGAAGGCCGCTGGCTGGAACCGGTACAGCTGCGCGCCGGCCGCGAGCAGGGGTCCCCAGCGCGCGCGCGAAGCGGCTCCGACGACGGGCCATATTTCGGCTCCGGGCATGATGATCCTGACCCGGACGCCGCGGGCCAGCGCGTTTTTCAGCGCCTGCATGGTCTTCCTGTCGGGAATGAAATAAGACGCTTCCAGGTCGATGCTCTTGCGCGCGCCGTGGATACTCATCAGGTACATCAGTTCCATGTCCTGCCGGCCACCTTCGGGGGAACTGGCAAACGCCTGCACGGTCACGTCGCCCTGTGTTTCGAGCGGTGGAAAATAGCGGGGGCCGACCAGTTCCTGACCGGTAGTGGTGCTCCAGTTCTCCAGGAAAACGCCTTGCATCTGTGCGGCGGCAGGGCCTTTCACTCGCAGCATCATGTCGCGGTACTGGGCTTGTAGACGGCCGTTGCCCCGCCAGATGTCGTCGATGCCCGCGCCCCCGGTATAGGCGGTGCGGCCGTCGATGACCAGGAGCTTGCGATGGCTGCGATTGTTGAGCTGGTCAATGGTCCCCAGGCCAAGTGGCCGGAACCATGCGAAGTCGATGCCTGCCGCCCGCAGGCGTGTCGGGATTTTCTCGTCGGTCCGGGAGCCAATCCAATCTGCCAGCACGTGTACCCGCACACCGGCACGCCGGCGTTCTGCCAGCGCCGCGATGAATTGGTCGGCCACCTCACTTGACCGGAAAATGTAGATTTCCAGGTTGATGCTGTACTTGGCCGCGCGAATGTCGGCCAACATGGCCGGAAAAAACTCATCGCCATTCTGGTAGTCGGTCACTGCATTTCCCGGGACCAGCGGGGATCTCAGGAGTTCGGCGATATCCCGCTTGTATTGGGCGCTGTCAACGGCGCTGACAGTTTGCGGTCCAATCTGCGGCACGCTCTTTCGCGGCAACAGGTTGGCCAGCAAGACGTAAGCCAACGCAGCGACCAGCAGCCCGGCGCAAAAAAACAGCGCGCTGGCGCGATGTTGCCGCATCAGGCGCGGATTCCCGTCTTTTGCCACGGGAAACGGGTGAGTACGGCAAGGCGAGCAACAACCATCATTCGACCGTAACAATCGCGAGGTTCGAGCCTCGTGAATGCTGCAAATTTCGCGCAAGACATCGCGCAACCCAGCGTCTGCTCCTGGTCTATTTCACGCTGGGCTGCCTGGCGAGTCCCGAGAATGGGGGCTCCCTTTGCATGGAGCACCCAATGAAAATGAAGATCCTGATGGTCCTGACCTCACACGACCGACTGGGCGATACGGGCAAGAAAACCGGCTTTTGGCTGGAGGAGTTTGCTGCGCCCTACTATGTGTTCAAGGATGCCGGTGCAGAAATCGTACTGGCTTCGCCCAAGGGTGGGCAGCCGCCGATCGACCCCAGGAGCGATGAACCCGATGCACAAACCGACGCCACCCGCCGCTTGCGTGCAGATGCCGATGCCACTGCCGCGCTTGGCACGACGCGCGTACTGGCGGATATCGCGAACGACGACTTCGATGCCATCTTCTATCCCGGCGGCCACGGCCCGCTTTGGGACCTGGCCAATGACGAGCACTCGATCGGCCTGATCGAGTCGAACTACGCCGCTGGCACGCCCCTCGCATTCGTCTGCCACGCCCCGGGCGTGCTGAAAAAGACGAGTACCGCGGCTGGCGCGCCACTTGTCCAAGGCAAACAGGTCACCGGTTTCACCAACAGCGAAGAAGCAGCGTCGGGATTGACCGACGTCGTGCCATTCCTGGTCGAGGACATGCTCACCGCCAACGGCGGCGGCTTCAGCAAACTGGAGGATTGGGCTTCACACGTGGTGATCGACGGCAATCTGGTGACAGGCCAGAACCCTGCGTCCTCGGAAGCCGCTGCCGAGACCCTGTTGAGCGTGCTCAAGCGACCCAACGTGACCTGACCGACCCTCCCAGTCACTCCAAAAGCGCGAAGAGAAGAGTCGGCAGCCCGATCACGTGAAGCGCCTTGCTCCTGCATCACGCAGCCGCTATTCCGCGGCGATCCAGTCCACCGACAGGGCGAATGTGCCTTCGCGCTTGTCCGCAATGAGCAGACCGATCTCGCTCACCCGCGACGGGTCCATCGATGCGCCCTGGACTGGGGAACCACGCACTGTGGCGAGCAGCGAGTGAAATGGCACCCGCACTTCGTCCCACTCGCCGGCGCGTGTATCGAACGCTGCGCCGAACGACACCGCAATGCCGCGACGACAGGCATCGGTGGCCAATCGCAGCTGGTAGCGACGGCCATCCCCTCGCACGCGCAGCAGCACTGCGGTGGCGTCGCTCAGGTCAAAGTCCTGGCCCACGCTTCGTACCGAGGCAAACCCCCCGTTGTTCTCCAGCGACAACTCACCCCTGAACTGCAACGTCCCGCCCGCCACCAATGCACCCCCACTTGAGCGCCCACCCATTACATCGTCGTTGAGCGCCACCCAGCGTGCTTCCAGCAAGCTATTGTCGAAGCTAAAGAGATGACGCATGGGCGACTCCGGGGAGATGGGGAATACCTGGTGGTGGTGGATAGTGCACGCAGCGCCTGGTCGGAAATCCGTTCGCGACGCAATGCGAACACTCACGCTGTATCCCCACCCGGTATCGCCATTATTTGGCTAAGCCAACATCCTCACCTTTGGTTCGCGCGCCCACTGGCGGGTCTTGGCCGCAGCGATGAAGGCTTTGGTCTCGGCGGCGTCAACCACTCCCGGATCCTTCTTGACCCGACCCGCCTTGAGCAATGCCTGTGCGCCCGCGTCGGCGGCAATGGCCTTGAGGTGGACGAACGCGTCGCTCACGAAGTCCACCGCAGCCGACTCTGCGGTCAATTGCCTGGCCGCTTCTTCGGTCAGGACAATCGCGACGGCGTCGAAGAGTACCGATGGCGTACCGGCAAGCTGGCCATCCGCCGGCAACGTCTTGCCATCGGACATTACCGCGCCACCGATCTTGGGTGCGACGATCTTGACCGCTGCGCCAGCGGACTCCGCAGCTTTGCGCAATGCCTTGACCGCCGCCGCATCCGAGCCGTCATGGACCAGGATGCCAATCACCCTTCCCTGCAGCGTGTCCTTCATCTTGCCGATGGTTTGCAGCGCCGGCGACAGCGGCAGGTCGACCGGTGCAACCTGCGCGGCTGGCGCTGGCGGCAGTGGCGACAAGGCCAGTCCGTCCGCCACGCGCTGGGCAAGGTCTTCATCGACATGGCGCAGGTGCCCGACCACGGCCGCACGCACATGCGGGGTTTCGACCTTGGAAAGCTCAAACACGAATGCGCTGGCGATGTGCGACTGTTCCGGCTTGGTCTGCGAGCGATAGAAACGCCGCGCATGGCTGTAATGGTCGGCGAACGACTCTGCGCGAATGCGCCCCTTGAGGCCTGCTTCAGCAGGTTCAGCGGCGTGTTGAAAACCATCGGGTGTTTCGCGCGGACTGTCACCGGAAAGAGAGTTCGGTTCGTAGCTCACGCGGCCGGCCGGCGACTCCATCTGCATCTGCCCGTCGCGCTGCAGGTTCGCAAACGGGCACTTGGGCGCATTGATCGGCAACTGGTGGAAGTTGGGCGTGCCCAAGCGTGACAGTTGCGTGTCCAGGTAGGAAAAAAGACGTCCCTGCAACAGAGGATCATTCGAGAAATCGATGCCGGGGACAAGATGCGACGGGCAATAGGCGACCTGTTCGGTCTCCGAGAAGAAATTGTCGGGCCAGCGATCAAGCACCATCCTGCCAACCACCGTGAGCGGCACAAGCTCTTCGGGTACGAGCTTGGTGGCATCCAGGTGATCAAACGGGAATGCGTCTGCTTCTTCCTGGGTGAACAGCTGTACCGCGAGGTCCCATTCCGGGAAAGCACCGCGCTCAATGGCTTCGAACAGGTCGCGGCGATGGAAGTCCGGATCGGCGCCGGTGATCTTCACCATCTCGTCCCAGACGGTCGATTGCAGACCCAGCTTGGGGCGCAAATGGAACTTGACGAATGTGCTGGTGCCGTCGGCGGCGAGCAGGCGGAAGCTGTGGATCATGAAGCCTTCGATCATGCGCAATGAGCGCGGGATTCCCCGATCGGACATCAGCCAAGTCACCGCGTGCATGGATTCAGGCGTCAGCGAGATGAAATTCCAGAAGGTGTCGTGCGCACTGGCTGCCTGTGGATACCCGCGATCGGGCTCCATCTTCAACGCGTGGATCAGATCCGGGAATTTCATCGCGTCCTGGATGAAGAACGGCGCGAAATTGATGCCCACCAGGTCCCAATTGCCTTCGCTGGTGTACAGCTTCACGGCGATGCCGCGCGCATCACGCGGCGTATCGATCGAGCCGGCGCCCCCGGCCACGGTGGAGAAGCGAGTGAACACTGGCGTCTGCTTGCCGACTTCCGTGAGGATTTTCGCCGTCGTGAATTCGGCCAGTGACCTGGTCAGCTCGAAGTATCCGTGAGCGGCCGAACCGCGTGCGTGCACGATGCGTTCCGGGATGCGTTCGTGGTCGAAGTGGGTAATTTTTTCACGAAGAATGAAGTCTTCCAGAAGCGTTGGTCCACGTGGCGAAGGCCGCAGTGAGTTCTGGTCATCACTGAGCGCCACGCCCTGGTTGGTCGTCATTACCGGATGATCGCCGCCCGCAAGCTGATGCAATTCGTCGGCATTTCCGCGGGTTTCGCTTGCTGCGCTGGGCTGCTTTTTCTCGGCAGGACGCGACGCGGTGGTCTTCTTCGTAGCCATGGTGTGCTCCGGGGCGGGAAGCGACCTATGCTCTTTGAAATCCGGTGAAGTGGTGGTGATGCCAATCAGGCAACAGGGGCTGCTGGCATCGCTGGTACCGGCTGATTCCATCCACAAGCGGGTCCGGCGATGGGTCCGCCAGCAGCGCGCCTCGGTCGGTCGTGGATGGGGAGGACAGTGATCCTGTCTCTGTGCCTTATCCGCGCAACAGGATGGCCGGGAGCGCCATCAGGCCCAACACGAAGGCGATGGCCAGCACGAGAAGCGCGACGCGCCCCGGTTCAGCGCGAAACACCATCCAGAATGTCTCCGCGTTACCTTCGCGCTTGGCAGCGGCATGCTGGTCACGAGCGCGGGCACCACGTTGCTGTTGGTAGTCGGCCATCGCCCGCTTGGCGTCCGCGAAGTCCGCGTCTTCGGTCACCCAGATTCCGCCTGCCGAAATAGCCCACATGCTGGGGCTGGTTTCGTGAAAGGCGATGTGGCGTGCGTCAAGCATCGCGCGCACGTCGTCTGCCTCGTCATCGGGCACGTTGCGCAGGTTCAGAAGCAGCTTGGACATGACCCGATGATAGCGGCAGCGGGGAAAAGGCGTCCGTGAAGACTCGTGCACCTGCTTCTCAAGCACAGCACCGCAGGCTACAGCGTGGACGTTTACCTCTGGTCAGGCCCGGGGCCCAGCAACGGTGTTAGCGCAATCCGCCGCCCTGCCACCTGCAGCCCCAGAAGGCCAGGCAGCCTACTGCCAGACGCCCTGGTGCCATAATCAACGCATTGCCTTGAGGATCACAAGATCGGATGACACCCTAAGGCAACCGCATGAATCCGAGACTACCGCCCCTCACCGAGATGCTCGACCTGCTGCCTGTGGCGGTGTGCGTGGTCGACGCCGAGGGGCGCTTCCTGTTCGTCAGCGCAAGTTTCGAGCGCATCTTCGGCTATACCCGCGACGAAGTCCTGGGCAGGCGCACCTTCGACTTCGTCCACCCTGAAGACCTGGCCTCTACCCTGCAACAGGCGCAGGAGGTGATGGCAGGGACCTTGCAACGCCACTTCCGCAATCGCTACCTGCACAAGAATGGACATTGCCTCGACATCCAGTGGTCGGCCCACTGGTCTCCCGAGTACGGCGTGCGCATCGCAGTGGCGCAGGAAGTCACTGACCTGCGGCGCGCGGAGCGCGAGCTGGAGCATCTCGCAAGCCATGACCTGCTCACTGGCCTGCCCAATCGCCTTCACCTGCAACGCGCGATCGAAAGCGCACTGGTTCATGCAGCACGCGCGGGTGGTGGGCTCGCCTTGCTCTACCTGGACCTGGACGGGTTCAAGGAGGTCAATGATAGAGGCGGCCACGAGAGCGGCGACCTGGTGTTGCGTGAAGTCGCCGCCCGGTTGAAGCAAGGCATCCGCCATGGCGACCTGGTTGCACGCGTGGGTGGCGACGAGTTCGTGGTGTTGTTGCCGGGGTGCCCCGATGCCGCCACAGCCGCCAGAGTAGCCACGGTGCTGCGGGCGCGATTACGCCTGCCCTACGCGTTGCTGGAAGACTCGCTGCACCTTGACGCGAGCATAGGAGTCGCGTGCTTCCCGCAGGACGGCAGTGACGTGGAGACGCTGCTGGCACACGCTGATCGAACAATGTATGAAGTCAAGGGTTCGCGTGCCGCCCAGAGTGGCCAACAAGCGGGTTCTGAACACCAGTAGGCTCTCCGATCGCGGGCCTGCACTGACGGCCGCAGGTTCAATGATCAAACGGTCACGGATCAAACGGTCACGCCCATTCCTGTCGTGCCCCCTCTTGGCAAACATTTAATGGGGATCACCTACACTACAGGTATCGGTTGTTTGCCAGGGGACTCCATGCGCTGTCTCATACGTGCGTTACCACCACTTGCTGCCTGCGTGCTTGCAACCAGCGTGATGGCCTGTAGCGAAGCAGGCATTGATCGATCCCCGTCCGATGGACCTGCTGGCAACATCGTCTCGGCGGCCCAGGGCGATGCTGGCGCCGAAGCCGGCACGGAAGCCGTGACCAGTGAACCCGAAGGCGATCAATACCAGTTGCTGGGCGTCAAGGACCCGGATTTCGGGATCGTGGCGTTTGCCATGAAGATCCCCCGTGACTGGCCCGCCAAGCAGGTATTCCAGCGGCAATGGAACGGGGCGACACCGGTCAACCAGGTCTACATGGTGTTTCGCTCGCCCGACGCCAAGCAGCAGATCGAGTACCTGCCTTTAAGCCAGTACGTCTACAGCGACGGGCCCGGCGCGAACGACCTGCGCATGCAGAAGCAGGCGATGGGCATCGACCCGCGCATGGCCGAAAATGAATTGCCGCCCATGCCGGCACTGGCCTACCTGAAAAACTACGTGTTGCCGCGACTGGCACAGAACGGCGTCACCCTTCGCGACATCGGCAACGAACGGGAAACCCCGCCGCATTCCGCGCCGTCACCCGGCAGTGAAAAACCGCACATGGCGTCAAGCGCGTCGGTGGACGGCGTACTCACCAACGGCAACAAGGCGCGCGTGGAAGTGCAGCTTGGCTGGAACGAAATGCGTAACAACCAGGATGTCTACTACAGTTGGTGGGCCACGCCTTCCATCATCCAGACCGGCAGCGGCGACCTGGCGGCGACCTATGCGTTTGCCGAAACCTCAAGGGCCTCGATCGTCTACAACCCGGCATGGTTGAAGAAAAACCGCGACCTGATGGACCAGGCTAACCGGGTCACATCGCAGACGATCCGCAACCAGCACGCCGCTTCGATGGAAAACATCGCCCAATGGGGGCGCATCAACCAGGCAAACGCCGCTGCCAGCATGGCCCGCATCAAGGGCGATGCCGCCGCCAGCGCATCACGCCAGGACCAGCAGAACGCCGACTTCAACGCACGCATGGCCAGGAATGACGTCAACAACGAGCTGTTCACGGATGTCGTCATCAACAGTGAAGCCAAGTATGCCGACCCCACCACCGGCGAACGGATCAAGGCGGACAGTCGCTACAACCACACCTACACCGACAACAACGGCAGTTACTACCAGACCGACACGCCGCTCAAGGCGAATGACGTCAATTGGCAGGAGATGGAGAAAGTGCCGTTCGATGATTATTGAGCGCGAAATGGTGACAGCAGCGGAGTTCGGATGAACGTACCGGACAGTTGCGGAGCCGATGCGAATTACAGCTGTACGAAGCAGAGCATTCATGGCGGAACAAGGTCGGTTGGTGACCTGACGCGAGCCATGGATTTCCCCACTGCGATGCCGCCTCGCCGCTACCTGGGAACCTCTGAATAAGTCGACGCGTGCTGATTCCGATCATGGTTCGACGGGCTCACCACGAACGGAATCAGGGGGTTGCCCGTTCGCCCTGAGCCTGTCGAAGGGTGAACGATTGCTTGTTCAGCGGTTCCCCTAGTCCTGTTTATCGCCTGTCTCCGGCTTACCGGATTCTTCGTACTTGCGCTGCAGTATCTCGGTTTCACGATTGAGCTCCTGCTTCAGCTCATGCGTGCGTGCGTTCACCGCGTCCCCGGTGTACTGGCGATCCAGGCGCGCAGCTTCGTCGGTAATGTGGTCGTTTTCATTTTCTGTGCTCATGTGTGATCTCCTTTGTCTTGGCTGCGCCGGCGGAGTGCCAGCACCAGTGCAAGGTTGATATTGCAGTGTCACCGCCGTTGTGTATCCGCTACCGGGTACGCCTTTATTTCTAATTCTCGATGCATCAAGCGTGCCAAGGCTGCCCACGGACTACTCCAGGTGGATCAGTGCCGCATCGTCACCGGCGTTCCCGTGCTGACCACTTTCGACAGCGCCGTCGCGCTCCAGTTCGTCATGCGGATGCATCCGTTGGAAGCCGTCTTGCCAATGCGTGCCGGATCCGGTGTGCCGTGGATGCCGTAGTGCTCCTTGCTCAGGTCGATCCAGACCACGCCCACAGGATTATTCGGGCCGGGCGGGATCTCGGCTTTTTTGGCGTCGGCAGAAGTCCCGGCGATCAGCTTGGGATCGAAATACCACACCGGATTCGTGGCCACGCCCTTGATCGTCCACTCGCCAATGGGCAACGGGAACTGGGCACTGCCGGTCGTCACCGGAAAGTGCGCGATCACCTTGCCAGATTCGTCCTCCAGCAGCAGTGACTTGTCGGATTCGTCAACCACCACGCGCGCCGGCGTGGGCAGGTCGGACGCACCCTCAAGTCCAGGCACCGTCAACGTGGATCCAGCCACCAGGTCCACGCCCGTGTTGTGGTCGCGCAACCAGCCTGGCGTTACATGGAACTGTTCGGCGACTTTCTCCTCGACGGAGGCATACGGCAATGCGTCCAGTTTCGACATTGCCTCTGTGCCGTCCGGAATTTCGTGAAACGGCCCGGCCACGTCCTCGGCGGTCAGGCTGTAGCGGACGAGCACCTGGGCTTCTTCGCCGCCAAGCGATTTGATCGTTGCGTCATCGGCCTCGCCCGACACGGCCAGCCCGTGTGCGGCCTGGTAGGCGCGAAGTGCGCGGCGGGTGTTGCCGCCTGTCAGGCCGTCGATCACGCCGGGTGAAAAATGCGCGCGCTCCAGCAGTACCTGCGCGCGGAGCGTGCGATCCACCGACGCATTCATCACCGAAGCATCCATCACCGAAGCATCTTTGGCATCGTCCGCGCCTGCCGTCCGGCTGTGCGTGACGTCTGCGGTGGTGTCCTTTACCTGCGCTGCCGCAGAAAAGGAAACCAGCAAAAAGGCTGCCGGGAAAAGCAGGGACACGATGGCCTGCACCAGAGATTTGCGGGACATTGAGGTCATGGGAAACACCATCTGGAGAAAGTGAGTGCCATGGTCGCAACACCACCGGGCAGGCAGCGTGAACAGCCCGCCCAGCCGGAAATGTGGCGTTACCTGATCATGCCCGAGAGGGCGCGCGACGCGTCACTCCACGCGCTGGAACACCATCTCGCGCCCGCCCTGGTGCAGCGTCACCGACACCGGGCGCCCGTCCTCAGGCGCGAACACCAGCACCGCATCGACCACTTTGAGGAAGAACCGCGACGCGGACTCGGCGAAGATCTCGAACGCCGGCTGGCCGGTGAGTTGTGCCTTCGCCACCGCGCCGTCCACGGTCACCGTCAGCGTCGCGCCCTCCAGGGCATATTTGCCGACGATGCGTGCCAGTGCCGCGGCTGGCAGCTCGACTGCCACACGACTCGCCGGCATCGCCTCGTCCGTGCGCGGCGCCAGCACGCCGGCGCCTTCGCCCTCGGGGAAGAAGCGCATCGCGGCGATGGCGCCATCGGCACCCCGCTCGAACTGCATCCGCGAATAGCCTTCCTCGAACAGGAACGTATCCTTCGCCACCGGCAGCAGCGCGTACGGCTGACCACCGGTGCGTTGCGAGGTCAGCTTGCCATCGACCATCCGCACCGCCCGCGCCACATCCTTGTCCACGCGGTACACGCCCTCGTACTGCTTCAGCGTAGCCACATCGACCACGATTGCGTTCTTGGCCGGATACGGCTTGCCGATGGCGTAGGCCGCAAGCATTTTGGCGATGCTCCCAGTGTCCTGCATGCCGGGGCGGGCGCCATCGGCGTTGTAGAGCACGGCCGCGGTGGTGTCGCTGCCCGGCAGGTACAGCAGGTAGGAACTGAAGCCATGGATGCCCCCACCATGCTGCAGCTGCGGTGCACCACGCAGGGTGCCGGTGGTGATGCCGAAGCCGTAGTCGCTGTCCATCGCCTTGCCGACCGGGGTGACCATCGCACGATAGCTGGCATCCTTCAGGACCTTGCCTTCGTGCAGCGCGCGGTTCCATTTCAGCAGGTCATCGACGGTAGACACCAGCGCGCCTGCCGCATGCGGCTGGGTCATGCTGAGGTAGCCGGCGCGCGCCCAGTGATCTTCCATCAGGCTGTAGCCGTCCACATGGCCCGGGATCACACCTTCCTGCGCGTTGCCGTAGCGGGTCTGGGTCATGCCCAGCGGCTTGAAGAACACGTCTTCGAGGTAGGTGTGCCACGGCTTGCCGCTGGCGGCCTCGATCACGGCGCCGAGCAACACGTAACCGGAATTGTTGTAGTGCCAGCCTTCGCCCGGCGCGAAGTCCGGCTTCTCGGCCTTGAAGGTGTCGATCAGTTCCGCTGTGGTGACGTCGCGCCTGCCCGTGACGCCGGTCATCACCCCCGGGATGTCGGTGTAGCTACGCAGGCCAGAGGTATGGTTCAGCAGCATGCGCACCGTGACCCGCTCACCGCCTGGATAACCGGGCACGAATTTGCTCAGCGGATCTTCCAGGGTCAGCTTGCCGGCCTCGGCCAGCTTCAATGCCGCCGCCGCGGCGAACTGTTTGGTGACCGAACCGATCCGGAATACCTGGTCGGCCGAGAGCGGCACCCCCAGTTCCAGGTTGGCGCTGCCGCAGGCGCCGCGATAAAGCACCTCGTCGCCACGTGCCAGCAGCACGGCCATGCCCGGAGCGGCCTTGTCGCAGTTGGCATCCAGAGCGCGCGCCGCGAACGCCGCAACGTCGGCCTTGGATGGCTCGGCAGCGTTTGCCTGCGCGGTGGCGAACAGGAGTGCGGTGAGCAGTTGCAGTCGAAACATGAGGATCTCCGTTGGAATGCCGTGGGATACGTGCGTGCCGCGCGTCCGAAATCACGATCGCGACAATCGCACGAAGGCAGTGATACTGCGCCCGCGCAATCGGTTGCAGCGCACAAGGGGAAATAACGCGGGGAACCACGCAGGATCAGGCCACCAGGCGTGCGCGACGAGCCCACCGATCAGAACGAATTGTCGCCATCCAGGATCCGGCCGATTCCGCCGAGCACCGAGCCTTCGCCGCGTGCACCGCCCTTCTGCGGGGCAGCGGCCAGCATGCGCCCGGCCAGGCGCGAGAATGGCAGCGACTGCAGCCACACCTTGCCCGGACCGGTGAGCGTGGCCAGGAACACGCCTTCGCCACCGAAGAACATGCTCTTCAATCCGGCCACGGCGCGCACGTCCATGTTCACGCTGGCGTGGTAACCGACCACGCAGCCGGTATCCACGTCGATGCGTTCGCCTGCTGCCAGGTCACGCTCCACCACGCAGCCACCGGCATGGATGAATACCCAGCCGTCGCCCTCGAGCTTCTGCATGATGAAACCCTCGCCGCCGAACAGGCCGGTGAGGATGCGCTTTTGCAGGTGGATGCCAACCTGCACACCGCGCGCGCCAGCCAGGAAACTGTCCTTCTGGCAGATGATGCGACCGCCGTGCTCGTCCAGCTTCATTGCCATGACCGTGCCCGGGTAAGGCGCGGCGAATGCCACCTTGGCCTTGCCGCTGCCGGTTTGCGTGTACACCGTGGTGAACAGGCTTTCTCCGGTGATGACCCGCTTGCCGGCGGACATCAGCTTGTCCATCATGCCGCCCGCCTGGCCACTGGCAGAGCCATCGCCGAACACGGTGTCCATCTGCACCGACGAATCCTTGAACATCAGTGACCCGGCTTCGGCGATGGCGCTCTCGCCCGGGTCCAGTTCGATCTCGACGAATTGCATCTCCTGCCCGTGGATGCGGAAATCGATTTCGTCCGCGCGCCCCTTGCCACCATTGCGCGGCGGCGGCGGCGGCGTCGAGGCCGGATCGCCCGGCACGCCATCGACCAGTTCGGCGATGTTGCGCACCGGAAGCCAGTCGCCCATGCCGTCTTTCCACGCAAGCAGGGAGGGATTTCGCGCTGCCTCGGCGCGCGCGGCATCCACGTCCATGGGACCCAGGCGGTTGTTGCTTGCGGGGTCATGCATGTGCCACTGGCTCATCGCGGATTCCTTCGCTGGGGGATGAACGAAGTCTAAGGCGCGGGCGGCGGCGGGCAAGGTGCCGGAAGTCAGGAACGGTCAAATCGGGGATGTGACTTCCCGGCGGGTCGCGCTCACGACGTTCGCGCCCATCGGGCTGCCCGACCTGTTGCGCGATCACCCGCTCTGCATGCCAGGACTGGTTAGATGCCGCAATCGCCCACCGTTGGAGACCGTCATGCCCATCACCCGCGACCAGGCCCGCCGCGTGTTGTCCCAGCCTGAAATGGGACTGTTCGGAGACAGCCGCAACCCCGCGCTGCGTGCGCTCAGCGAAAAAGCCCTGGCCAGTCGAGTAGCTCGCACGCGCAAGTTGCGTGACAAGGCGCGAGACCTGCTGCAGCGCCAGAAACTCAAGAGCCGCGAGCGCACCGGCAGCAAACTCGGTGACTCGGGCGAAGCCAACCAACGCACGGACACGAAAGGCAACATCCTGGACGACATCCTGCAACGCTTCGAAACCCGTTTGCAGGAAGTGCAGGCCGCCCCGGAACCAGCCGTGCGCAAGGCAGGCAAGCCCAAGGCCGGCGTGCCCGCGCGCAAGACCGCGACACGCACGACTGCCTCCGAACGCAAGGCGACCCAGGCAAAGAAGACCGCTCGCCAGCCTGCAGTCAAACCGGCGTCAACGACCGGGAAAACGGCTGCTGCCCGCAGCAAGACGGGGATCACCGCCAAAGGCGCATTGGACAACACACGCGCGTTGCTTGAAGCCAAGCAGCAACGCGAACGCCAGCCGCCGGCATACCTGGAAATGGATACCCAAGCGGGAACCGAACAACCCAGCCCCGGCTTCCAGTCGGGAACCGCGAAATCCAAGGCGCTGGAATTGCACGAAGGCGAAATGCGCATGGAGCCCATCCACGGCAGCATCAGCACCCACAATCGCCGGAACCAAGGCAATCGCGACAAACGTTGAGGTCGGTAGTGACGAGAACTCTGCGACCCTTCGCTCGCCCTACACGTCGTCTCGATTATGAATGAAACCCTAATTCAGCCAGCAGGAGAGACGCCGTGGCCGTGACTGTGGTTGCACCACGCTCCAGTGCGATTCACCCGGCGCACGCCGTCCTGCTGGCTGGCACGTTCACTCTGTTCGTCGGCGCACTGCTCAACGACTGGGCGTACTCGTCGACCTTTCACGTGCAGTGGACCAACTTCGCCTCCTGGATGATTGCAGGTGGCCTGGTGCTCGGCGGAATGGCGCTGGTGTTCGCGCTGGTGGGCCTGCGTCATGCTGTGCGGCGCTCGGGGACGTCTCTCCCATATTTGCTGGTCCTGCTGGCCACCTGCATCGTGGGCCTGTTCAATGCCGTGATTCACTCCAAGGACGCCTACGCGGTCATGCCCGAGGGCCTGGTGCTCTCGGTGATCGCCGCGCTGCTGGCCGGCGTGGCCACCTGGCTCGGCTTTTCCAGCCTGAGCACGAGGGACCAGCCATGAACCGTTCCAACGTACTGCTCGCCGTCGCAATGACCGCGCTGGTGGCCGCCTGCGGCAGCGATCCCGATCCGCGGCAGTACGGCGCCCAGCCGGTGCTGCCGGAGCCCAGCCGCGGGCTATTGCCCAGCATGACCATTGCCGACCCGGTGCAATGGGGCACGCAGCGGCCGACGGTTCCGCCCGGGTATGCCATCACGCCCATCGCGACAGACCTGAAAATTCCGCGACAGACGCTGGTATTGCCCAATGGCGACATCCTGGTGGCCGAGGGCAAGGGCGGCGGTGGCAAGCCGAAGCTCATGCCCAAGGA
This sequence comes from Lysobacterales bacterium, assembly GCA_038323895.1. Classification (GTDB taxonomy): domain Bacteria; phylum Pseudomonadota; class Gammaproteobacteria; order Xanthomonadales; family Xanthomonadaceae; genus Thermomonas. Next base: position 116,818 of record JBBQHK010000002.1, read on the forward strand.
CTTCCTGGTGGGTTACTTCCTGTCCAAAGGCACGTCATCGGTAGAGAGCGGCGACCGCCTCACCCTGCTGCGCGATGCCGATGGCGACGGCACCTACGAAGGCCGCATGATCTTTGCCGGGGACCTCAATGCACCCTACGGCTTGGCGCTGATCGGCAACCAGCTGTTCGTGGCCAACCAGGATTCGCTGGTGCGGTTTGAGTATCAGCCAGGCCAGACGCGCGCGAGCGGGCCGCCGGTGGAGGTCACCAGGTTGCCGTCGCAGATCAACCACCATTGGACCAAGGCGCTGACCGCAAGCCCGGATGGGCGTTTCCTGTACGTCGGCATCGGCTCCAACAGCAACATCACCGAGCGCGGCCTTATTGCCGAAGTCGACCGCGCGACGGTATGGCAGGTGGACGCGCAGACCGGCGCGCACCGCCCCTTCGCGACCGGGCTGCGCAACCCCACCGCGCTTACCTTCCAGCCAGGGACCAATCAACTGTGGGCAGTGGTCAACGAGCGCGACGAACTTGGACCGAACCTCGTCCCCGATTACCTGACTTCGGTTCGCGAGGGCGGATTCTACGGCTGGCCCTTCAGCTACTGGGGCTCCCACGTCGATACGCGCGTGCGGCCGCAGGATCCGCAGAAAGTCGCCTCGGCCATCGCCCCCGATTACGCGCTGGGATCCCACGTGGCCCCGCTGGGGGTGGCCTTTTCGGCACCCACGATGGGCGCGCAATTCACCGATGGCGTGTTCGTCGGTGAACACGGCAGCTGGAATCGCGAGGTACCCGTCGGTTACAAGGTGGTGTTCGTGCCGTTCCGTGGCGGCCGCCCCGCAGGCGCGCCCATCGACTTCGTCACCGGCTTCATGGGCGCCGACGCCAAGACCCGCGGCCGGCCGGTCGGCGTCACCGTCGACCCGCGTGGCGCCCTTATCTTCGCCGATGACCTGTCCAACACCATCTGGCGGGTCACCCCGATAGCAGCGCCGCAGCCGGCGCGCTGAAGGCGCCTGTGCATGTGGATGGCTACACTGGCGGTCGTGCTTGCTCGGCGCGAGACGACGTTTGAGGCCCTGCCCCACGGGTGGCTTCGGGGTTGAGGTACCTGATTGCGGCAGGGGAGAAGGCTTGACCAGCAGCGAAGCGAAACCGGCAAGCCTGGCGCCCGGCGTCACTGCAGTGATCATGCTGGCCGCAACCGCATGCAGCGGTCCACAGTCGACGCTGGATCCGGCCGGTCCTGCCGCTGCAGCGATCGCGACCATCTGGTGGTGGATGCTTGGTGGCGCGCTGCTGGTCTGGGCGCTGGTGCTCGGCTTGCTGCTGCGCGCGCTGCTGCGCGGCGAAAACACCCGTGCGCTGGTGCGGCCGGGACGTTTGATCGTAGCCGGCGGGCTGGTGCTGCCCACCGTGGTGCTGGCCGCGCTGCTGGTCTATGGCAGCTTGCAAAGCAATCGCATCACTGGCAGCGCCAGTGACGTCGATCTCGTGGTCGCGGTCGACGCGCGGCAATGGCAGTGGACGTTCCGCTATCTCGACGACTCGGGCATGACGCAGGCGACGACGATCGACGCCCTGGTGCTGCCGCGCGGCCGCATGGTGGAATTCCACGTTCGCAGCGAGGACGTCATCCACAGCTTCTGGATCCCGCGGCTTGGCGGCAAGATCGATGTCATCCCCGGGCGGGTCAACCTGCTGCGCCTGCGCGCCGACCGCGCGGGCGCGATACGCGGCCAGTGCGCCGAGTTCTGCGGGCTGCAGCACGCGCGCATGGCCTTCGACGTACGCGTGCTCGAGCCCGGGGCATGGGAGGCATGGCTGCACGCTCAACAGGCCAGCACCGACACGCGAACGAGCGGCACGCCATGAACGCCACGCAAGGCTCCAGCAACACCCACAGCGGCAGCCACGATGGCACGCACGATGAGCGCGGGCACCAGGCCCGCATCGACACACTGGCGCGCATCTGGGCCAACCGCCCGGGCTGGATCGGCCAGCTAACCGCGGTCAACCACAGCACCGTGGGGCTGCGTTTCATCGCCACCGGCTTCGCCTACCTGCTCGTTGGCGGCCTGCTGGCGATGTTCATCCGGCTGCAGCTGGCCTGGTTCGACGCCGAGGTGCTGGACCCGCGCCGCTACAACCAGTTCGTGACCATGCACGGCACCACGATGATGTTCCTGTTCGCGGTGCCGATCATGGAAGGCTTCGCGATGTACCTGGTGCCGAAGATG
>JBBQHK010000003.1:0-116017 GCA_038323895.1 Lysobacterales bacterium
GGCCGACGTGACGACTGCATTCAAGGCGGCGAATGCGGATCTCGGAGGACATTGGACCCTGGTCGCCGATGAAAACGCCGACTATGTCGTGATCGACATGGACAGCCTTTACGGGCCGATGAGCTGGCTGCGGCTGCACGCCGCCGGCCGCAAGGTGATCGGGCTGACGTCGGTGGAGAGAAACCAGACCGATTACCGCCTGATGCGCCCGATCAATGCGAGCGACTTTGCCGTGTTGCTGAGTGAAATCGCCGGCGACGCACCGCCCTCCCAAGCCGCTGCAGCGCCGGTTGCTTCCACACCTGCGCCGGCGCCCAGCGACCAGTTACCGGACGCGCAGGCATTGCCGGAAGATGAGGTGGAAGCCCGCCCGGTCGATGCACCTGCCATGGCCGCGCCGCCTGAAACGACACTTGAGCCCGAAGTGGCACCCATTCCTGCCCCTGACGCGACGCTACCGCCTGATCGCCCATTGGCAGCCTGGTTGACCGGCAATGGCCTTGAACGCCGGGTGCGCGTGCAACGTGGCGATGGCGCCGCGCTGTATATCGACCCGCGCAGCAAGGTCTATCACGGCCCGGCAACATTGAAACCGCTGGTGTCCAATTTCGAGGGCACCCTGCTGATCGAGGATTTCGAAACGCCGGATGCCGGAGGCTGGGAAAGCGAAGCCGCTAAGCTGGGGGACGCGCAACCACTGGCCCGGCTGCAGTGGTTGGGCGGCTTGCTGGCAGGTGGTGGCGAGCTTCTGCCCGGCTACGATCCAAATGGCCAGTACCGCCTGACCAAGTGGCCCCAGACCGAGCGCGAATATCCCAAGCATTTCCGCATCGCGACAGCGATGATGAAAGGCACCTCCACATTGGATGAAATCGCTGCAGCAAGCGGAGTCAGCCGTGCGGAAGTCGCCGATTTCGTCAATGCGAATCTCGCCACCGGCTATGCCGAGTTGGTGCTGCCTCCCGCCCCTGAATCAGAGCCGCCCGCCAAGCCGAGTAGTGGCCTGTTTGGTCGCATGCGCGGCCGCTGAGTCGCGCGTTGTCTGATCAGCGGTTGACGCTGCGCGGAACGAATTCCTTGCTCTGACTGCGCTGGTAGACCCAGACGGTGGCCGGCGGCACATTGCGCAGTACAAATTCGCCACGCCGCATCGACAGGCCCATCCCTGCCAGGACGCTTTCCATCACCGGAGACATCGGACCGTACGTGAACTGGATGAAGCGACCATCAGGCCGCAAGCACGCGAATGCGCTTTCCAGGATTCGGGTGGCTGCACTGCGATCCATCGACAACAAGCCAAGTCCCGAGACCACCGCATCAGCCAGACCGTCGTCGAGGAAACCGGCATCCGCGGCCAGTCGCGCCAGTTCGGCGGCATCCCCGAGCACCAGCATCTCGCGCGGGAACTGCAGATGCAGGTGCGCATGCAGTTCCTCGTTGAGCTCCAGCACCAGCAGTTGCCTGCCTGCAATGCCATGGGCTACCAGCGCATGGGTGATTGCCCCGGTACCGCCGCCCAGCTCGATCACCCGACTTGCATTGGCCGGCAATTCAGCCAGCATGGCTGCCGCCAGCTCAAGGCTGGATGGCGTGAACGATGCGGTTTGCCGCGGGTTCTTCAGCCATTGCCCGATGAGGCGCAACCTTTCAGATGAGCGATTGCGCATGGTTTTCCCTTCGCTGTGATTGCCTGCAACTAACGGCGCCGGGTCAATCGCCATGCCCGATGGATGCGCGGGTTGCGCGCGAAATCCGGCGGTATGGTCGAGGCGCTGATGTCTTCGATCGTGGTGAATTCCGAAAGTGCTTCGGCGTCCAGGCGGAAGCGGCGGAAGTTGTTGGAGAAATACAGTACGCCGTCGGCAGCCAGTCGCCCGACCGCGGCACGCAGCAGGCGCACATGGTCGCGCTGCACATCAAAGTCGTCCGCCCGCTTGGAATTGGAGAAGGTTGGCGGGTCGCAGAACACGACGTCGTATTCGCCGCGGTCTGCCTCCAGCCAACGCAATGCATCCGACTGCGCGATGCGATGACGGGTGCCGCCTACGCCATTTCCGCGCAGGTTGTCGGCCAGCCATTCCAGATACGGCGCCGACAGGTCGACGCTGGTGGTTTCCAACGCGCCGTTGACTGCGGCCTGCACGCTGGCCACGCCGGTGTAGCAGAACAGGTTGAGAAAGCGGCGACCACGCGCTTCAAGTGCCATTCGCGCGCGCAGCGGGCGATGGTCGAGAAACAGGCCGGTATCCAGATAGTCGAACAGGTTGACCTGCAGGTCTGCACTGCCTTCGCGGACCGTGATGAACTCGCTGCGCTGGTCGAACTGGCCGTACTTGCTGCCACCCTTGCCGGTGCTGCGGGTCTTCAACGCCACCCGCTCGCGCGGGACATCGAATACCTCGCGCACCGCTGCCAACAATTCGTTGAGGCGCTGGCGCGTGGTCGCTTCCGGGATTTCGGCTGGCGCCGCGTATTCCTGGACATGCAACCAGACCGTCTCGTCAGGCTCGGTCGTGTAGACATCGACCGCGCAGGCATATTCGGGAATGTCGGCATCGTAGGCGCGGAAGCAGGTGACGCCCTCGCGCTCGCGCCACGCGCGCAGGCCCTTGAGGTTCTTGCGCAGGCGGTTGGCGACCATCTGTGCGCCGTCGCCCAGGACGCGCGCACCACCGTCGCCACGTTCAGGCACTGCGATCGGATCACAGACAATCAAGCTGCACTCGATCGGTCCGTTGAACACCTGGTAGCGCTTCTGTGCACGCAGCCCGGTCGCGCGCGCCAGTTCGAAATCGCCGCACAGCAGGCTAGCCGTCCATTCAGGCGTCGCACGTTTCAAGGACTCGCCCAACGCGCGATACAACGCAGGATCCGCGGCCAGACGCGCGTCGTACGGCGGGTTGCAGACAACCACGCCGCTCGTGTTTTCCTGCACCGGCACGCTGGCGATATCGCGCACGTCGAGACGAATCGCATCGGCGACGCCCGCGACCTGCGCATTCTCGCGTACGGACCGGATCGCGTGCGGGTCGCTGTCGCTGCCGTGGATGCAGGCGCGCAACGCGGCACGACCGCGGGCTTCGCGCTCGATTGCTTCCACCTGCAAGGTTTTCCAGGCATCCACGTCAAAACCCGACCAGCACGTCGGGAGCTTTTCGCCATTGCGCAGCAGGCCGGGGGCGACATCGGCGGCCATCAATGCGCCCTCGATCAGCAGGGTGCCACTGCCGCACATCGGATCAAGCAGGTCGCCACCTGCGGCATAGGCCTGCGGCCATCCGCCGCGCAGCAAAACCGCTGCTGCAAGGTTTTCCTTCAGCGGGGCTTCGCCCTGCGCACGCCGCCAGCCACGTCGATGCAGAGGGCCGCCGCCAAGGTCGATCGACAGGATGCCTCGACCCTTGCGCACGACCAGATTGATGCGCACGTCCGGCGACTCGACATCGACATCCGGGCGTGCCCCGGTCTGCGCACGCAAGGTGTCGACCACCGCATCCTTGACCCGCTGCGCAGCGTAACGCGCGTGGGTGATCGCTTCGCCCGACACATGCGCATCGACTGCGATGGTATTTCCGGGCGCCACATGCTGCGACCAGTCGACCTGCATCGCCCCGGCGAACAACGCGTGCTCGTCGGCGCACTCGAACTCGCTGAGCGGCCACAAAACGCGACTGGCCAGGCGCGACCACAGCACCGCGCGCTGCGCGTCGACCAAGCTACCTTCGACATTCGCGCCGGCCATCGTTGCCGTGGCGCGCGCGCAGCCAAGCGCGACCAGTTCATCGGCCAACAGGTATTCCAGGCCCTTTCCGCAACTCGCGAAGAATTTCATGCCAGCAAAGCCGTCAGCAGTTGACCGAAGGCCTCGGCGCTTGCATGCACATGATCGGACAAGCGGTGTGAGTCGCTTACCAGCAGCAACCGTGCATCACGTGCCGCTGCCCAGTCGACGACCTGCGATGCCGGGATCAATTCGTCATGCCATCCGTGGATGATCGAGGTCGGCACCCTGGCAGCATCAAGCCCCGGCGCCAGCCCCATGCTGACCGGCGGCGCCATCAGGAACAGGCCGCGTACCGGCACTTCCAGCGAGGCCCTCGCGGAAATCCAGGCACCCAGGCTCGACCCGGCCAACACCAGCGGGCCACGCGATGCCGCCTGGGTTGCAAGCTGCAACAGCCGCTGAAGACGCGTGGTCACATCGCCGAGTTCGCTGACTTCGTGCATTCCATCAAGGTCGCTGTAGTCAGGGCGCTCATGAGTCCAGCCCAGTCGTTCGGCCACGTCCGCGAGCGCGGTGACCTTCGTCGCGTCCGGGCCGCTTTCATAGCCGTGCGAGAGGATGCAATGCCCCTTCATTGCGCGACCAACGACTGGCCGATGCGCAGAGTGCCGGAGCTCAGGATGCGTGCGCAAAGCCCCCCCATTCCACGCATCGAGTTGTAGCCGCCCGGGCCAAGTGCGTCTTCCATCCGCGAACAAGGATCGCAGGGCCCGGTGCCTTCCAGCAACACATCGCCAATCATGAAACGGCGTCCCTTGAGTGCGATCAGTGGAATGCCCGACACCAGCAGGTTGCGGCGCAACAGCAGGGGGGCGATGTCCTGTTTCCCGGCCAGCGCAGCGATGACCGGCAGGTGTTCTGCCTGCAGCAGGGTGACGCCGCGCTTGCCGCTGCCGCCTTTGTAGCGGTCGCCAGCAAGACCTGCGCCGGCTTCGGCCTCGACATGTTCGACTTCCAGCATCACCTTCTCGCGCGCTGGACGCACGCCAATCCATTCCAGTCGCCCTACCCGCGGGAACTGCGCAAACAGGTAGGCGAGCGAGGATTCGGGTGAGAGTGGCGGCATGCGTGAATGCTAGCATCGGCGCATGCCCGCTCCCGTGATCCGCATCGATCCTCTGCCTTATGCAGCCTCGCTTGCGACGCGTCCGCTGGGCGAGATCGATCTGGTCGTCATCCACTGCACCGAGTTGCCCGACCTGGCAATGGCACGGCAGTTCGGCGAGCGCGTGTTGTATGCTGAAAGCGGCACCGGCAACAGTGGCCACTATTACATCGACCGCGATGGCGGCATCGTGGAATTCGTCGATCCTGGCCATGTCGCCCACCACACCCGCGGCTACAACACGCGTTCGATCGGCATTGAGCTGGTCAACACCGGCCGCTACCCGGATTGGCTGGATTCGCGGCACCAGGCGATGGACGAGGCCTACCCCAACGCGCAGATCGAGGCGTTGATCAGCCTGCTGCGCGACCTGTGCAGGCAGATTCCAGGCCTGCACTCGCTTGCCGGACACGAAGATCTTGATCTGGACGAAGTCGAAGCCTGCGACGATCCGCACGTGAAGGTCCGCCGCAAGCGCGATCCGGGACCCCGGTTTCCTTGGCCACTGGTACTGGCCGAAGTCCCGTTGCAGCGGCTTGCCGCGGCGCAGCATCTATAATCTGCGGATGAATCCGCCCGCATTCGAACCCGTCGTCCACGAACTCGTTGAACTGCTGTCGCTGGAGCGGCTGGAAGACAATCTGTTCCGTGGCCAGAGCCGCGACATCGGCACCAAGTACGTGTTCGGTGGGCAGGTCGTGGGACAGGCGCTGTCGGCCGCGCAAGCGACCATGGACGCCGCCGGCGAACCGCGCGACGCGCACTCGCTGCACGCCTATTTCCTGCGCGCCGGCGACATCGATGCGCCCATCGTCTACAACGTCGACCGAACCCGCGATGGCGGCAGCTTCTCGGTGCGAAGGGTCACCGCGATCCAGCATGGCCAGCCGATCTTCTTCCTGGCTGCATCGTTCCAGCAACATGAGCAAGGCGCCGAGCACCAGTTGTCGATGCCGGAAGTGCCAAAGCCCGAAGACCTTGAACCTTCGCCGAAACTGTCCCCGGAGCAGATGGCGAAGCTGCCCAGCAAGGTGCAGCGCTGGCTGTCGCGACAGGGTCCGTTCGAATTCCGTCATGTCTACCCGCGCGATGAGCTCGACCCGCCCAAGCGCCCGCCGTTCCAGCAGGTCTGGTTCCGCCTGTCCGAGCGCGTTGGCGACGCGCCCGAACTGCATCGCGCGCTGCTCGCCTATGCCAGCGACTTCCACCTGCTCGGAACCGCGACCTTTCCGCACGGGATCAGCTATTACCAGCCCGACGTGCAGATGGCCTCACTCGATCACGCATTGTGGTTCCACCGCCCGTTCCGCGCCGACGAATGGCTGCTGTATTCCATCGACAGCCCCAGCGCGCAGGGCGGGCGCGGGCTGGCGCGCGGGCAGATATTCGATCGTGATGGCCGGCTGGTCGCCAGTACCGCGCAGGAAGGCCTGATCCGCGTGGTCGGTCCCGACAAGGCCGGCGCTCCCGTGCATCCGAAGGGCTGAGCATGCGCAAGGTATTCAGCAGCGGAAGGCTGGAAAACGTGGAAGCGGTGGCCGAGCTGCTGCGCGCCGATGGTATCGAGGTGCGGATCAGCGATGGCCGTTCGTACCAAGGCAACCGCCGCAGCAATTTCAGCTATCGAGACGACGAGCAATCCGGCCCGCAGCCCGCGGTTTGGATTCTCAATGCCGACGATCAACCTCGCGGCCGCCAGCTGCTGCGCGATGCCGGGCTGCTGGACAGCACGCGCGTCGGCGAAAGCACCTACCTGCCCCTGTCGACGTTCCGTGACGCCAAGGACCCTGCGACGCGCAAGGCCATCATCCGGACGCGCATGCGGATTGGTCTGTTGGTGTTGATCGTGGTGGTGAGTGCGCTGATCTGGTATTCGCGGCGCGAAGCTCCCACTGCCACTGCCCCGGCCCCGACACGCATGGCGTCGGTTCCGGCGGCACCCCAGCACGCCGCGCCCGTGATCATTCCCCAGCAAGCCGAAGAGCTGGAGGTCTATCGCGCCGACGTACCCACCGCCTTGGCCAAGCTGTTGATCGAAGGCGAAATCAAGACGGCCAAACCCGCCAGGGCCTGCATCGCGATCGATGGCGCCGATCCTGCGCCGCAATTCATCGAATCCTTGACACTAGGAGCCACTCAAGCGTTCTCCACCAGTGATTGCCCAGGCGATGCTGCGTGGAAGATCGCGGTGCACGACTACATGACCGATGGCCTGGGCCGTGGCAAGGTGCAACTGCAGTCAGGTGCCGGCAAGTCACGAACCATTGAAGCCGAACGCGACGGCATCCGCTGGGAAATCCTCTCGCAGCGCTGACGTGTCGCAGCGCCGCACCAGGCGCACGCACCACCATAGCGACAACGCCCGGATCTTTGCGGGCGTTGCGGTTCATGCATCGCGTTCAACGAATCACGGCTTCGGTGCGTGCACCTTCGCATTGCCCATGCCATGACCATGCCCCTTGCCGTGGCGCATGCCATGTCCATTGGGCTTGAATGCTGCGAATTCGGCACGGGTCAGCGCGCCATCCTTGTTCGCATCCATACGGTCGAAGACATTCCCGGTGAATTCGATCTGCTGCTGTTCGGTCGGTGCCTGGCGTACACGCATCTGCTTGCCTGCGACCTGCGCACGCTGTGCCCGTTGTGCCCGGCGCTCGGCATTGCGGGCGCCGTGCTCGACGATGAACTCATCGCGGGTTACGCGGCCATCGCGATTGGCATCGGCGCCACTGAAGAACTCTGCGCGCCGCTGGGCCACCCTGGCCTGCATGTCGGCACGGTCGAGGTAACCGTCCTTGTTGGCGTCCATCTGTTCGAAACGCCCTGCCAGCTTGCCCTGGCCTGCCGCGGCCTCGGTACGGCTGATGCGGCCATCCTGGTCGGTATCCAGCGCCTTCATCCGATGATGGCCGCCGCCCATCCGGCCGGACCGATGCTTGCCACGCATCTGCGATCGCTCATCGGCGCTCAGCCTGCCGTCCTTGTTCGCGTCCAGTTGATCGAAACGCTCGGTCAACTTCGGCGACTTGGCTGCTTCGGCACGGTCGATCACGCCGTCCTTGTTGGCGTCGAATTGCTTCATCAATGGCCTTGCGTGGTCGGGAGCGACTTGTTGCGCCTGTGCAAACACCGCAGTCGAGCCCACTGCCAGTGCGATAGCCACGCACAGAACCGGCAACTTCTTGATTGAATTCTTCATCGAGCTCTTCATCAGTGTTCCTCTCGCGAACCGGCAACGACCGGAATGCCAATGAGAACGTTGCGCGATGGCGACGGTTGACACGCGCGGCTGAACGGCGGTGGCGTTATCCTCATGACATGGGCACTGACGCCGACAATCTGCGCATGTTCCGCACTGGCACCCACCCGTGCGGTTACTGGAGTGATCGCGAGGCCAGCGACCTGGTCCTGGATCCGCGCGATCCGCGCTTGCCTGCGCTGTATCCAATGGCGCTTGACGCGGGGTTTCGCCGCTCCGGCGACATCCTCTATCGCCCTGCCTGCGCTGGTTGCCAGGCCTGCGTGGCAGTGCGCGTGCCTGTGGCCAGCTTCAGGCCCGATCGCAGCCAACGCCGTTGCATGGCGCGCAATGCCGATGTCGATGCCAGGATCGTCGCGCCAACGCGCACCGACGAGCACCTGGCGCTGTATCGCAAATACCTGGCCGCTCGCCACGCCGGCGGCGGCATGGATGACCACGGCGCACCGGAGTTCGAGCAGTTCCTGATCGGCTCCTGGAACGACGGTCGTTTCCTGGAACTGCGCGAACACGGGAGCCATCGGCTGCTGGCAGTCGCGGTGACCGATCTGGTCGAACGCGCACTGTCGGCGGTGTACACCTTCTACGACCCGGATCAAGCCGCGCGTGGCCTCGGCACGCTGGGCGTGCTCAAGCAACTGGAATGGGCACAGCGCGACGGACATGCGCATTTGTATCTGGGCTACTGGATCGCCAGCCACGTCAAGATGGACTACAAACGCCGCTTCCAGCCGCTGGAAGGCTTCGATGGCCGCAGCTGGCGGCGATTGCAGGCGTAAGCCTGCAGTGCACGCATCAGGTGCCCGGCTTGGCGTCCGGCGTCTTGTCTGATTGTTCTTCGCTGACTGATTCCGTCGCTGGGCCGTCACGGACACTCACCGCAGGCGGCATACCCGGCTCCACCAGCACATGCGCGGCGCGGGTGCGGTCATAGAACCCGAACTCGGCGTTGCTGCGCGCGGACACGATCATCCGCACCATTGCGCCGGGCACCATCAATTCCAGGGAGATCTCGTGGCCGTCGTTGGTGTGCCCTTGCAGGGTCATCTCGATGAACGCACCGCCGGTGTCGATTTCGCGACATGGCACGTGTACTCCGGCCGGCCCCTCCTGCAGGTAGGGCTTGATGGCATCGCCCAGCGCTTCAAGCGCGGGCGGGAAGAAGAACACGGCATAGCCGGCGGAATCATTCATGGAAGTCTGCTTTTCCTTCTGGCTCAAGGCCGCCGTCAACATGCTTCGACCGCCACCGTGGGCATTGGTTTCTCCGGAATTCGAGTGTAGCCGAGCCTGATGACCGACCCGTGCAGGGCTGTGACGCCACGGGCGTCCATGCCATCCTTTGGCCATGTCGATACTCCGCGCCATGCGGCTGTCCACCCTTGTCGCACTGGCAATGAGCGTGGCGGCATGCACACAACCGCCGCTTCCCTTCGCACGCCTGGCCGGGCTGATCACCAGCAAGGATCTGGACGAAGTCAGCGGCCTTGCAGCGTCACGTGTGCACGAGGACGTGCTGTGGGCGATCAACGACAGCGGCAACCCCGCACGGTTGCACGCCATGTCCCTGCGCGGCAACGTGCTGGCGCAGTTCGATGTCGAAGGCGCGAAAAACGTCGACTGGGAGGACCTGGCCAGTTTCGATCTTGATGGAAAACATTATTTGCTGGTGGCTGATACCGGCGACAACGGCGGCCTGCGCAAAAGCATCACGCTGTACATCTTCGAAGAACCGGCCAGCCTGGTGAACGGTACCCTCCGCCCGGCCTGGACGATTCGCGCACGCTGGCCGGATGGGGCGCGTGATTGCGAGGCCGTGGCAGTGGATGCAGCCGCCGGCAAGGTGCTGCTGGTGTCGAAGAAGCGCTCGCCACCCGAACTGTTCGTGCTGCCATTGGGAGATCCCGGCAAGACGTGGCGCGAGCCGCGCCGGATCGGGCGTCTGAACGGGGTTCCGGCAGCCGATCCGGAACTGCACCGCGGCGATGCGTCCATGGCCAAGCTGTTCACCCAGGTCACTGCCGCCGATGTCTCGCCCGACGGCAGGACCCTGGCGGTAATGACGTATGGCAGCGTGCTGTTCTACCGGCGCGAGGCGGGCGAGGACTGGGGCGTCGCAGTCGCCCGCGATCCAGAAGCGCATGACGTGCCCTTGATCCCCCAAGCCGAAGCGCTGGCCTGGAGCGCGGGCGGCGGCGGACTGTATGCCAGCGGCGAGTTCAACCCCGCGCCGATCTTCTACCTGACGCCCGCACACTAAGCGCCCCGGCCTGACTTGGGCCGCGCTCCGTCAACGCCGGGCCAAGCCAGCCCTGGAACGCCCAGCGGTCCAGTAGATCGTGCCTTGCGGAAACCGTTCGTCAGGATCCTCTTGATAGTTTGATATCATTTTGATATCACTATCTCGCACCCACTGTTTGGGCATTGACGCGAGAACGACCATGAAAGAGACCCCGATCCGCTCCCTTCCCGGCATCCCCATGCTACTGGCCCTGCTTGCCGGCATGTTGGTGGGCGCCTACCTGATCATCACCGGCGCGCAGGCACAGGATGGCCTGTTCGTGGTGCTCGGCGCACTGCTGTCACTGGTCACCGGCTACAGCCTGATCGGCCTCTACATGGTTGAACCCAACCAGTCCGCCGTGGTCAGCCTGTTTGGCAAGTACGTGGGCACCGTGCACGAGAACGGCCTGCGCTGGAACAACCCCTTCTATGCCAAGAAGAAGATCAGCCAGCGCGTGCGCAACTTCGAAAGCGGCAAGCTCAAGGTCAACGAACTGGAAGGCAGCCCGATCGAGATCGCCGCGGTGATCGTATGGCAGGTCGTGGACTCGGCCGAAGCCGTCTACAACGTCGACGACTACGAGAGCTTCGTGCACATCCAGTCCGAATCGGCGCTGCGCACGATGGCCACCAGCTATCCCTATGACCAGCATGAGGATGGCCAGATCGCCTTGCGAAGCCACGCCGCGGAAGTCTCACAGCATCTTCGGGATGAACTGGCCGAGCGGCTGGCCGATGCCGGCGTACAGGTAATCGATGCACGCATCAGCCACCTTGCCTACGCACCGGAAATTGCCCAGGCGATGCTGCAGCGCCAGCAGGCCAACGCGATCATTGCCGCGCGCACGCGGATCGTGGCCGGCGCGGTTGGCATGGTCGAAATGGCCTTGGCCGAGCTGGAGAAGAACGGCGTGGTGAAGCTGGATGAAGAGCGCAAGGCCGCGATGGTCAGCAACCTGCTGGTGGTGCTGTGCGGCGATCGCAGCACCCAGCCGATCGTCAACGCCGGCACCCTGTACTGAGCCGGCCAGAGCCACCAGGAACATGAGCGAAAAGAAGGCCTATCCGCTGCGCATCAATGCCGAAGTACTGGCGGCTGCGCAGCGCTGGTCCGACGACGAACTCCGCAGCCTCAACGCGCAGATCGAGTACGTCCTGCGCGATGCGCTGCGCAAGGCCGGGCGCCTGCCGGCCAGGGCTGAAGACACCCACAAGGAATCCAAATGAGTAACCGCTGGAACTACAAGGTGGTCGAGGTCAAACCGAAGTGGCTGGGCGTCAAGCCCAAGCAGATCGAAGAAGCGTTGGCGCCGTTGGGCGCAATGGGCTGGGAACTGGTGGCGGTGACCCAGGTCGCCATAAACACTTATCTGTACCTCAAGAAAGAAGCGTGAACCACCCTGCAAGGGCCGAACCGGGAGAACCTACGTGTTGCATATCGTCCACATGATCGAGCGTCGTTATGACGGGCAGGGCCCGGGCACGGCGCGCATCGTCACCCGCCTGGTACTGGCGTCGCTGCTGGTGCTCTTGCTTGGCGCCGGGCTGCTGCTGTCGGGCACGTCCCGCGCACAGGACGCACCAGCTCCGGCCACCAGTTCAAGCGCACTCGCGATCCGGCTGCTCGACCACCTCGATGCTGGCGGATATGCCCAGGCAGAAGCCATGTTCAATGCGCAGATGGCCCAGGCAGTCCCCGCCGACAAACTGCAGGCGGTATGGGAATCGCTGCCCGCGCAGGTCGGCGAAGCGCAGGGCCGGGGTGAGGCGGTTACAACCCTGCAGGGCGACACCGTTTTGGTGATGATCCCGTTGCGCTACGCCAAGGCCGGCTTGGTGGCGAAGATTGTCATCGATGCCGAAGGCAAGATCGCCGGCTTCATGGTCCAGCCCGGGGAAGCCCCGCCCGCAGCCGCAGTGACCGGAGACGCACCTTATACCGAAGCCGACCTCAATGTAGGCCAAGGAGAGCGCGCCCTGCCCGGCACGCTGGCGATGCCGAAAGGCGTTGGCCAAGCGTCAGGCACGCTCGTCCCCGCCGTGGTGCTTGTGCACGGCTCCGGCCCGCACGACCGCGACGAAACCGTCGGACCCAATAAACCATTTCTTGATATCGCGCGAGGATTGGCCGCAGAAGGTATCGCCGTGCTGCGCTACGAAAAGCGCACCAAGGCACGCCCGCAGGATTTCGCCAGCGGCGTCTACGGCGTCGATGACGAAACCACCAATGACGCAGTGCTCGCCGTCGATGCACTGCGCAAGGTCGAGGGCATCGATCCGGCGCGGGTATTCGTGCTCGGTCATAGCCAGGGTGGCTTGATGGCGCCGCGCATCGCGGCCGTATCAGGCCATGTGGCAGGCCTGGTCATGATGGCTGCGCCGGCACGCTCGCTGCTGGATATCATCATCGAGCAGAACCGCCGTTTGGCGGTGCTCGACGATGACAAGACCAGCGATGCCGAACGCGATGCGATCAACGCCTTGATCCAGCAAGTCGCGCTGACACGCGATGCCGGCACGGACGCCACCACCAAGACCGTGATGGGCCTGCCTGCCGGGTACTGGCGCAGTATTGACGCAGTCGATCCGGTCGCCGAAGCCAAATCGGTCGACCTGCCGATGCTGGTGCTGCAGGGCGCGCGCGATATCCAGGTGGTCGATGCCGATTGGCAGCGCTGGCGCGGCGGCTTCCATGACAATGCCAAAGTCGAATTCAAACTGTACGAGAAGGTCAACCACCTCGGCATCGCCGGCGAGGGCGACGGCAACATCGCCGAATACGCCAATCCCGGCCATGTCGATGCCCAGTTGATCAATGATGTGGCCAACTGGGTCAAGGCGCACTGAGCAGGTCTGGAATGAACGCCAAACGTAGCCACGCGGCACGCAGCTTTTCGGTGATCCCGCCACCCATGTATGCCATGGTGTTCCTGGTGGCGCTGGGCGGCGTGCTGCCGCTGGTGGCGATTGGCCTCATGCTCTGGTTCGGCAATCCGCCGCTGGACGGACTGACGCAAGTCTCGCCAGCGTTGTTGATCGTGCCGGTCGTGCTCGCACTCCTCCTTCTTGTGATGAGGCGGCGCTCGGTGGAATTGGCAAGTGGCGTACTGGACGTGCGAGCAGCGCTGTTCCGCCAGCGCACTCCAATCGTTGAAATAGACCTTGAACGCGCACGCCTGGTAGACCTGTCCGAGCGCACCGACCTGCGCCCGCTGATCAAGACCAGCGGGATGTCGCTACCGGGTTTCCATGCAGGGCGATTCCGCCTGCGCGGCCAGCTGGCCAGGGGGTTCTGCCTGGTGACCGATCGGCGCCGCGTGCTCTGGCTGCCGCTGAATGACGGCAAGCAGCAGTTGCTGCTCAGCGTGGATCGTCCACAGGACTTGCTGGATGCGTTGCGCGCCTCGATGAAAGGTCACGCCCGGCGCGCGTGAGTCGTTCGGCGCTGCGCTAAGCTGGCGACATGTCGCGATTGTCACTCCTGCCGTTGAAGACCGTGCTTGTCAACACCGCCGAAATAGAAGTCTGGCCGGCAACAATGCTGCGCGCGCGCAGCAACTGCGATGCCCGCGCGTTGTCGCGTGCGCGGCATGTCCTGCGCCGCAAACGTGACGGCACTTATCTCGCGGCAGCACTCGATGTCGGCCTGCTGCCGCTGATCCCCAACCTGCAGCGCGAACCCGGGCTGGACGCTGCGCTCGATGCACTGGAAGCGCTGTCCGGCTACCCCCGGTTTCGTCAAGAACACATCGGCGAACTGGAACCGCATGGCCTGCATGAGCGACTGCACGCGCTGGGCCTGGATGAAGCCGCCTACACACGACGCACCCGGCTTGGACTCGTTGCCGAACCGGATTGGTTGGCGTTTTCCGGCTTTGATCGCTATCGGCGTGCGCTGTGGCTGCGCTTGGATGCTGCGCGCGCCTGGCTGAACCTGCGCGATGCCGCTTTGCGCGAAGACGTCGTCCTCGAAGCGATTTCCGGCTATCGCAGCCACGACTACCAGTTGGGCATCTTCGAACGAAAGCTGGCGCGTGGACTTCGCATCGACGAGATCCTGGAAGTGAATGCAGCACCCGGTTTTTCCGAACACCACGGCGGCCTGGCGCTGGATATCGGCGCACCTGACGAACCACCTGCAGAGGAAAGCTTCGATCGGACACGCGCGTTTACCTGGCTGCGAGAAAATGCCGACGAGCATGGCTTCGTCATGAGTTATCCGCGCGACAACCCGCACGGCATCGTTTACGAGCCTTGGCATTGGTGCTTTCAAGCGGCATGAGTTCGCCCAGCATTGCCGCCGCGTGGGCCACGCAGCGCAACAACTTCAACCTGATGCGGCTGGTCGCGGCCTGGCTGGTGATCTACAGCCATGCCTGGGCGATCACCGGGGCCGCCGGGCACGACCTGATGGGCACGTTGACCGGTTTCCGCTCGGCAGGCGCGCTGGCGGTGGACCTGTTCTTCGTGGTCAGTGGGTTCCTGATCGCGGCCAGCCTGCAGCGCAACAGCGTGCGCGGCTATCTGGTCTCGCGCGGCTTGCGGATCATGCCGGCACTGGTCGCCTGCGTGGCACTGACCACGTTCGTGCTTGGTCCGCTGCTGACCACCAGCACAGGGTACTGGTCGCAATCCACGACTTGGAATTATTTCCTGCTCAATGCCTCGTTGTTGCTAAGCCGTTTCCACTTGCCCGGCGTATTCGCCGGGCATCCTCTGGATGTGGTCAACGGCTCACTGTGGACGCTGCCGATCGAGGCCAAGCTATACCTGCTGCTGATGGTCGCGTGGATGCTTGGCCTGCTCGCGGCAAAGCGCTACACACCGCTGTGGGCGCTCGCCATCCTGGCGGGCTATGCGCTTGCCTGGCACTACTGGCCGCTACCCGACCATATCCAGAAGTATGCCGAATGCACCGCCTTCTTCATCACCGGCAGTTTGCTGTGGGTAAACCGTGATCGCATCCAGCTGTCGGGCTGGGTCGTGCTGGCGTTGCTTGCAGCATCCGCGATCCTGCGTGGCGGTCCGTGGGCGCACCTTCCCTACTTCGGCCTGATGACCTACGGCTCGCTGTACCTGGGTTTGCGAGTCAGGCTGCCGATGATCCGCGGCACCGACCTCTCATACGGGCTGTACCTGTACGGCTGGCCTGCGCAGCAAATCGCGTGGTTGCTTCCGGCGGGAAAATCGATCATCGGCAACGTCTTGATTGCCACTGCGATCGCGCTGGCCTGCGCCGCGCTGTCATGGTGGCTGATCGAACGCCCTGCGCTGCGCCTGAAGAAGCGCTGGGTCGCGCGCGGGCCAGTGGCGTCGCCGGTCGCGGTGCACCAGAAAAGTGGCCAGTGAATTTCCTGCCGATTGAGTTCGGCTACCGATGATCTCGGACCGGAAACTTCACCCTGAGCCCTTTTCTGCTCTTGCCTGCACGAGTCCTTGCAGGGTGTGCCCCAGCCCGTCCCGCCAATGGGGCGGCACGATGCCGAAGTCCTGTTGCAGCCGCGCGGTATCGAGCACCGAATATGCTGGCCGGCACGCAGGCGTTGGATAGTCCACGGTCGTTATCGGCAGCGCGACCGGCTTCCGCTGCAGCAGTCCAAGTTCACTCGCGTCATCGAAGATCGAGCGCGCGAATTCGTGCCAATTGGTCTCGCCACGCGCGGTCAGATGCCAGGTGCCGGACTCCGCAACGCCGTGACGCAGAATTGCAGTTGTTGCATCGGCAATCCAAGCGGCCGGCGTGGGCGCGCCGTACTGATCGGCGACCACCCGCAGCTCATCGCGCTCGCCTGCCAGCCGCAGCATGGTCAACAGGAAGTTCTTGCCGTGCGCGGCATACACCCACGCCGTACGCAGGATGGCGTGGCGCGCGCCACTGCCGCGGATCGCCTGCTCGCCCGCCAGTTTGCTGGCGCCGTACACACCCAAAGGCGCGGGCATGTCTTCTTCGAGGTACGGGCGCGTGGCACGGCCATCGAACACATAGTCGGTTGAGTAGTGAACCAGCAGCGCGCCATGTGTCGCACATGCCTGCGCGATCACGGCCAGCGCCTGCGCATTGATGCGGAAAGCGGCATCGAGATCGGTTTCGGCCTTGTCCACAGCGGTATAGGCGGCGGCATTGACTACCGTGTCGGGCGCGATGGCTTCAATCAGTGCAGCCAACGATTGCGGGCGGTCAAAATCCGCTACCAGATCGGACCCTTCGCCATCTCGCGTGGCGACAATCAACTCACCCAGCGCAGGCAAGCTGCGGCGCAGTTCCCGTCCAACCTGTCCGTTGCCACCCAGCAGCAGGATTTTCATGCGCTGAATGTGGGCAGGCGCTCAGCTGGCACATCAGTCAGCAACGGCGCTTGCGCGTCCTTCCCCGACAGCGACACATCGGCCAGCGGCCAGTTGATCGCCAACTGCGGATCGTCCCAGCGCAGCGAATTATCGCTATCGCGGTCATACGGCGCGGTGCACAGATAGGTGAACAACGCGGTCTCGCTCAGGGTGAGGAAGCCGTGTGCGAAGCCTTCCGGAATCCAGAAATGGCGCTTGTTGTCTGCACTCAGGATAGCGGCCGCATGTTGCCCGAACGTAGGCGAACCGCGGCGGATATCCACCGCCACGTCATAGACCTCTCCTTCCAGCACGCTGACCAGCTTGCCCTGCACGCTGCCCGGCCACTGGTAATGCAACCCGCGCAGCACGCCGCGTTGCGAACGCGAGACATTGTGCTGGACGAAACTCGCAGGCAAGCCATGTTCTGCGAAGCGCGCCGCGTTCCAGCCTTCGTAGAAGTATCCGCGCTCGTCACCGAATACGGCCGGCTCGATGACCACGCAGTCCGTCAGTTTCGTCGCGATGACCTTCATCCGACGCGGCCGTGCTCGAGCAGGCTCAACAAGTATTCGCCGTAGCCGTTCTTGGACAGCGGCTGGGCAAGCGAGCGCAATTGGTCGGCATCGATCCAGCCGTTGTACCAGGCGATTTCCTCCGGACAGCAGACGCGCAGGCCCTGGCGCTTCTCGATTGTCTCGATGTAGGTCGAGGCTTCGACCAGCGACTCATGCGTGCCGGTATCCAGCCAGGCGTAGCCACGCCCCATTTTTTCCAGCTGCATCGAACCGTCTTGCAGATAGCAGCGGTTGAGGTCGGTGATTTCAAGTTCGCCGCGTGGCGACGGCTGCAGCGAGGCAGCGAAATCACTGGCACGCCCATCGTAGAAATACAGGCCCGTGACGGCGTAGTTCGACTTTGGTTTCGCCGGCTTCTCTTCCAGGCCGATGACCCTGCCATCGGCATCGAACTCGGCCACGCCGTAGCGATCCGGATCACGCACCCAGTAACCGAACACGGTCGCGCCGTCTTCGCGCGCATCGGCGCGCTGCAACAACTCGGTCAGCCCGTGGCCGTAGAAGATGTTGTCGCCCAGCACCAGGCAGCTCGGCCCACCGGCCAAGAACTCGCGACCGATGATGAACGCCTGTGCCAGTCCATCCGGACTCGGCTGTACCGCGTACTCGATCTGCATGCCCCATTGCGAGCCATCGCCAAGCAATTGCCGGAACAGCGCCTGCTCATGCGGGGTATTGATGATCAGCACCTCGCGGATCCCCGCCAGCATCAGCACGCTGAGCGGGTAATAGATCATCGGCTTGTCGTAGACCGGCAGCAGCTGCTTGCTGATCGCCTTGGTGATTGGATACAGGCGGGTGCCGGAGCCACCTGCGAGGACAATACCCTTGCGCCTCACGGTGCTCATGCGCCCACGCCGCCGATGCGTTCCAATCGGTAGCTGCCATCCAATACCCGTGCGACCCAGTCCTGATGGTCCAGGTACCAGTCGACCGTGTCGGCCATGCCCTGCTCGAAACTGTGTGCCGGCGCCCAGCCCAGTTCGGATTCAAGCTTGCTGGCGTCGATCGCGTACCGGCGATCATGACCCGGACGATCGGTGACATAGGTGATCTGCGACGCGCGTGGCTGGCCGTCGTCGCGCGGACGGCGCGCGTCGAGCAGCGCACAGATCGCGTGCACAACCTCGATATTCTGCATTTCCGCATCACCGCCCACGTTGTATGTCTCACCGACCCGGCCGCGTTCCAGCACCGCACGGATCGCCGCCACGTGGTCGCCCACGTACAGCCAGTCGCGCACGTTCCTGCCATCGCCATAGATCGGCAGCGGCTCACCTGCGAGTGCGCGGGCGATGATCAGCGGGACGAGTTTTTCCGGGAACTGGTACGGACCGTAGTTGTTGCTGCAGTTGGTGGTCACCACCGGCAGCCCGTACGTATGGTGGAACGCACGCACCAAGTGATCGGATGCCGCCTTGGAGGCAGAGTACGGCGAATTCGGCGCATACGGCGTGTCCTCGCGGAACTTGCCGGTCTCGCCGAGTGAGCCGTAAACCTCGTCGGTAGAGACATGCAGGAAGCGGAACGCTTGCCTGGCATCACCTTCCAGCGACTTCCAGTGGTCACGCACCGCTTCCAGCAAGGCAAGCGTGCCGACCACATTGGTCTGCACGAATGCCGCAGGTCCGTCGATGGAACGGTCGACGTGACTTTCCGCGGCGAAGTTCACCACCGCGTCAGGCCTATGCTCGGCCAGCAAGCGAGCGACCAGTTCGCCATCGCCGATATCGCCATGCACGAACACATGGTTGGCATCGCCATCCAGGGCTGCGAGCGTGTCGGTGTTGCCTGCGTACGTCAGCACATCCAGGTTCACCACCCGGATGCCGCCGCGCACCGCATCCAGCACGAAGTTGCCACCGATGAAACCGGCGCCGCCGGTGACCAGCCATGTCCTCATTCGCGCTCCTTCATTGCCTGCAGCCCGCGCGGCGGACTACCCAAGGTGGCGAAATGATAGCTTGCTGCTCACGATACCAACAGCGATTACGCGCAGACCTCTGTGCCGGCAGGCAAGATCCGCACTGCCTCGACCTTGGACCAACCTGCCAGGCAAGCGATCAGATCGCCGAACTGGCTACGACCTTGGATCAGCCAGAGTTGATTCTCGATTTGTGCAGATAACGATTCGAGTGCATCCACCAGGTCGGCCAACGGGCAGCACGCCGTTCCATCGGCGCAATCGAACTCGACCAGCCCGGCATCGTCAGGACTCGGGATGAAATTCCCCGTTTCACGCGACGCCAAGGCAGACAGCAGCGACGGGGCTGTGCCCGACAAGCCCAGCGGCAAGCCGGCGGTCACGGAAGGCTCGCAAGCGCCGTCCATGTGCAGCAGCAGCCTTGAATCGTGACGCATAGATGTTGACGCAGAACGAAGGTGCACATTGAATCCCGATGATGCCGCTGCGATGGCCGACAGCAACAACAATGGATGAGCATGTGCATCAACCGACAGCCACTCGCCGGGCGCCAGCCCGAGCTCGCGAAGTTGCACCACCGTAGACTGAGCGTAAACCGAGAGGTCATTCCCGCTCAGCTCATCGCCTTCGGCCAGGGTCAGCAGCACACCCTCGCAGGCCGCGATACGGGACCAGAATTCCTCGAAAATGCCGTTGTCACGAATCGGCAACTGGTTGCCATGGAACCGTTGCAGATCATGGGCGGCGGCTGAAATCGCCGCTGGTCGCAGCAACTCCACGTTGGTCATGGCCCTGAGGGCAGAGACGACCGCTGTCGATGCTTGCGGCAGTGAAGCGCCGATACTGTGCTCGTCCAGACCCACGACCGCCAATAATAATGCGAGTAGTGCGGAATCGGTCAGGTCGATCGATTCTACCGGCAGCCGCGCCGCATATATCGGGTGGCGCTCCAGTAAATGACCGACAGACCCGGCAAACAGCCCGCCGGCGATGCGTGCTTTGCCGCGACCGGTGTGGATGCCAAAGAGCGGGCTGACCACGAATCGCGGGGATGCTCGCGTGCCCACCGTGTACAACCCTGTCTGTGGCGGATTCGGGAGGATAGCGGCCATGCCGTTGTAGTGCATGGTGTCGGGGTCATCGGTCAATTCAGCCAGTTCCGGCCCATTGAACAAGGCGGCTTCGCTGAATACCCAACCACGGCGCTTGCCATTGGTCGTGACCTGATCCAGCCAAGCGCGGTAGTCGTGGCCATGACGCTGTTCGCACCCACGCTCGAAGTATGGTTCGGGCTGGCTGTTGCTCAGGTGGAGATGGGGGAAAAGAATGGCGGCATCTTCACGCGCCACGCGCAGACATTCGCCGGCAAAGGGGTAAAGGCCATAGCGATGCAGCGAGTCGTAAGCATGGATCAAGCCGAAAGCTTTGTCGCAAAACGGAAGCGGCTTATCCAGGTTACAGAAGACAATGTCGAGATTGCCTGCGCGCTGTTGGGATCCCAGCAAGTGGCGGAAGCCGCGATAGCCGAGCACGCTGCTGTTCCCCTCCCATAGCGAAACCACATGTTGGCGCGGAAAGCGGCCAGCCAGCCACTCTCCGCTGTATCCCGTGCGGTTCCATGTGTCGAGGATGGCGTCGCCTACGCTCAACACGGTGCCAGCATGCGGCAGGATCGGCGCGATCGCGCGCGTCGATTCATTGAAGGGGGCAAACGCTGCATAACTTTCTATCAGGCCACGCTCTCGCTTGTCACGCCGGTAAGCACGAAAACCGGATTCGGTTCCGAACAGGCACAAGGCCATTTCCGCAAGGAGCGGCGCGCTTGCCAACCCTGCATGCAGCAGGGGTTCGCTGAACATCACCAGGCCATCAAGCACGGGAGTGACGATGGCACACCGCGGGCACTGCAGGAATCCGAGTTCGACCCTGCCATCCACTTCGATATGTACCGTGGCATCGAAGGAGACACGACAACTCGGGCAGACCAGCAAATCTAGCAACGAGACATGCATGCGTTCAGCCGTGCAGGTAATAGAAATCGGCGCTGGGCTTGTCAACCAGCAGTACGATCAACATTATCAGGCAGACGTACCAGGCGCCATAGAGCAGGTTGACCAGCGAACTTGGAAGCTTTGAGCACAACCAGTCATACATCTTCAACTCCCGAGAATTCCGCGTTCGATCAGGCTGGTTATTTCAAAGCTGAACAGGACGAAATGGACGGTCAGCAGGGTGGCACCAATCTGCCAGAGCCGTTGCAGTGACATCGGCAGGCGCAGGACCCACGGACCTGCACGCTCGGCAAAAATTCGATGAAACGCGATGCCCAAGCCATGGTAGCCGCCCCAGAGCAGGTAGCGCAGCGAAAGCTCGTGCCAGAGGCCTAACACCACCATCGCCGCCAGCACTGCCAGCATATGGCTGCGAGTCACGGACAAGGCAGGCGAGAAAACGTAATCACGGCACCACGAGGATAGCGACTGATGCCAGCGCTGCCAGAAATCATTGATATTCCGGGCCAGGAATGGCCACCTGAAATTCTCCCGCAAGCGGAACCCCATCAGCGCAGCAAAGCCAATTGCGATATCACTGTAACCGCTGAACATTACATAGAGCTTGATCCAGAACAGCAAGGCAGTGAAGTACACGCCTTCAACGCCTGGCTGCGCCATCGGCTCGGCGAGGAAGAGCGCCATTTTCTGCCCGACCAGGTAGTTGCCGAGCACGACCAGTTTCGCCAGTCCGTAGAGAATTCGTTCAAGGCCGCCGGAAAAATGCCCTGGATCCCAGCGGCGGCGGCGCAAGTCGCGCAGGAATTCGTCAAAGCGGTGGATCGGCCCGACCGGCAGCGCAGACGGGAAAAACTGATAGCACAGGTAGTCGCCAAGACTATGCGGCCGAAGGGTGCCTTTGTACGATTCCATCGTGTAGTGGATCAGGCGCAGGCTGTAGAAAGCCATTCCGACTGGCAACATTACCCCTGATCCGATGCGGTCGTTGGTAACTCCCTCTGACAACATGAAGAATACGAGCACGCCACAAATGGCAATGATGCTCGCGATGGCAACCAACTTGTTTCCGAGTGAATGTCTGTGTGCAAGATATGTCAATAATGTGCCGGAAAATAGCAATGCCAATGACGGCGCCGATACACTTGCCAAAAGTCCAATTCCGCAAGTCACGATGCCCAACGATTGCAAGCGCGACGGCAATCGCCAAGCCAGCACTGTTGCCAGCACCGACCAGCCCAACAGGTACCACAACAATTGCTGATCAGGCATTCGAATGCACCAACCAGGCGACTAACCGAGTTGCCAGCCATTCGCTGTAAAATGCACGGCCTTGCTGATTGAGATGTCCCTGATCGCAGTAGAGGGACTCCGCAATCGTACCCGGCGTCCAGTTGAGGTAGCGCTCATCATCAAGCAGGCTCTCGCGCAGTTGTGCCGTCTGTTGGTTGAAAAGTGCAGGAACCGCGATCTCGGCCGACGGAGAGCGCGGCAACTCCAGAAGCACTACTTGAGTACCCGCCATCTCAAGTGCACGCAGTGATACCAGATACTCTGCCCGATCGGCCGCACTGGCAGTCGTCCACCGCTTTGATGCCGTTGCGTAGGCCTGTGACCGCACCGGAGCCTTGGCAGCAAGACAATCAGCGCTGGATGGCCAATCGTCCTCACCGTAGTTGAGCGCTGTAGAAAGGAGCAAGGTGTCTCGCGATCGCGTACCCAACAACCAGAGGTTACTGCGTATTCGTGCAGCCCACGCATGTGGTTCGAACTGTCGATTAACCAACAATAAGTCGCTTTCCACCAGCAAGAGGTCGGGTGGTGTCTGCAGCAACGCATCAAGTGCGACATCGAGCTCTGCGATGCCGGGGGCATTTGCGCTGATCCGCGTAAACGCTACTACTCTAGCCGAGACGTTCAGGCGTTTTGCAAACTGCTGATCAAACTCCAAGGCACGGAAGGTCTTGGAGCTCCCGATGGCCACTACGTGCAGGGACGAGGCCGGAACGTTCTGCAAGCGAGCCAGGTTAAGGCTGTGGAAATCCTCTGCATTGCGGGGGAGCAATCCGATTCGCTGCAAATTGCTAAACAATGTGACGATTAGCGCAGCTACTAGCAGCGAAATGACCCACACCTTCAACGGAGGCGAGCCTCCTGCGAAGGTTTTCACGCCGCAACCAGGGGCAGCACCTTGTCGAGCCGATCCAATGCCATGATGTCGCGGGCGCTGAATCGCACGGAAAACTCATTCTCCAGTGCACTGACAAGCTCCATATGCGCCAAGGAGTCCCAGCCAGGCACGTCGCGCGGCGTGCTGTGCAGGCTGAGCTTTCCTGGCTCGGTCCTGAAGCTTGCGGCAGCCACGCTGAGTACGCGAGCAATAACGTCGGCAGCCGGGGCCAATGCGCTTTCGGTCGCGGCTGCGCCCACGTCGAGCATCGCTTTCGCTGCTTCAATCATAACTTTGCCAGATCGTCCTCGCGGCAGGCCATCCACCCGCTGGATGCGGGTCGGAACCTTCCACGCTTCCAGCTGTTCGCTGCAGTGAGAATGCAGTTGGTCGAGATCGACATCCATATCCGTCACCACCAGTGCCACCACCATCTCGCCCCATACCGAATCGGCGATCCCGAACGTCACCGCCTCGCGTATGGCGTGATGTCGGTGCATTACCTCAGTAACTTCCTCGGGGCTGATGTTATAGCCACCACGGATGATGACGTTCTTGATCCGACCGACAATCCAGTAGAGTCCAGCATCATCCTGGCGGGCCAGATCACCGGTATGCAACCAGTTGTCACGAATCACGTGAGCGGTCAACTCCGGGTCGCCAAAATAACCTGACATCAGGTGAATGCCCTGCATCAGCAGTTCGCCAACTTCTCCCGGTGCGACCTCGAGCCCTTCGCGGTTGATGATGCGAAGTTGGCAATCCTGCGGCAGGCCTATGCTGCCCGGAACGCAGGTATCTGCTTCGGGCCCGGCGAAGACGCCACCGATGACGGTTTCCGTCAAACCGTAGACATTCACCAATGACACCCGGAAAGCAGACAGGAAATCCTCCCATAACCTTTTATCCAGCTGCGCTCCGCAAGAAATCAACAGCCGGAAATCGCCTCCAGAGAATGCGTCGCGCTGCTCCAGTCCCAGGCGCGCGATCAACGACAACATGGTTGGCACCGTCACCATATGGGTAATGCGCAATTGGTAGATCGCATCCAGCAGCGCTTCGATGCCGGTAACCTCGAAACGAATCGGCCGGTAAACGCTGGCCTGGTTGTAGAACCCGATAACCGGACCCTGGATCATGCCGTCTGCATGCGATAGCGCCAGAATATTGAAGATGCGGCTGTTGTAGTCGTAGCCGTAGATTCGACTCAGCGTTTGCAAATGCGCGAACAGGGCCTCATGGCTGATGCTGACGCCCTTTGGCCGATCTGTAGTGCCGGAGGTGAACAGGATATAGGCCATCGTCTGGCCATCCAGTGTCAATGGCGGTGGCCGCGGCGATGCCGTTGAAAGCATGGCCTGCAAGCCTTCGGTAGGCGCGGACGTTCGGAGCAGCCTGCCTAACAATCTCGTGGGTGCGGTCGATGCCACGATCTCGATCAATTGCCCCGGCAGGTCAACCGCTGACCATTTCCCGGCAAGTTCGCGATCGAGGAGCAGCAGCGCCGCATCTGCCCTGCGGACCAGGCTTTGCGCCCGTTCGATACGTGTATCCGGATCGAGGTTGATCACGGTAATGCCGTTGCAGACCAGCGCCACGAACAGTAACGAAGTTTCGGCATCGTCACGACTGCTGATAACCACCCGGTCACCCACGACGACGTTCAACGCAGGCAGCAGTCCGGCGACTGCATCAATCCTGGCGCGCAGTTCGCCGAACGTCACCGTGCGCCGCTCTGTCACCAGCCAAGGCCTACCGGCCTGGCCGGCGACTGCAATCGCGCGATAGCAGTCGCCGGCTGACAATGCTGGCGGGTTGATGTCAATCAAATGAGCTCTCCCAACTGCTTTCTGAGGATCTTTCCGTTTGTGCTTCGCGGGATAAGCGCGACTTGCCGGAAGATGCCGGGAACGCGCGCAGCACCAAGGCGATCGCGAACGAAATCAGCCAAACCGGCATCCGACAATGATGCGGCATCGGCATCCGCGACGGGAACGATCAAGGCTGCAATCCGCTCGCCACCAGCAAGGTCCGTCCAACCGAACACGGCCGCTTCCGCGACACCTGGGCACTGCTCCAGTACGGCCTCGATCTCCTGCGGCTGCACTTTTTCGGTACCCAGCGTCTTGATGAAACCGCCTCTGCGACCGACGATGCTGACCCGACCATCGGAATCACGACGAACCAAGTCGCCGGTGCGCAGCCAAGGCCCATCGAAAGCCGCGGCGGTTGCGGCGACATCGCCCAGGTAACCACTCATGGGATGCTGCAGCAACACCTGCAGTTCGCCAATCTCGCCTGGCGTAGCCTCAATTCCGTCGCGGGTAACCACACGAACGTCGCAGCCCACCGGTCGGCCGACGCTCGCATCCTGGGGCGACCATCGATGCACGTCTTGGCTCAAGCATAGGCCGACGGTTTCGGTCAGGCCGTAGTAGTTGACCACCGGTATTCCGAAACGCGCGTGGAAGCGGCGCACCTCCTCGGCGCTGAGGTCAGTCCCCGTGCAATACAGTGCCTGCAGCGACACGAACACGTCGTCGGCCACCCGCGTCCCCAGCAGGTTGACATGTCGAAGCAGGATCGGCGCCGCGACCATCCGCTGCGGCTGCGCACACGCGATGCATTCGATCAGAGCGAAGGTATTGGCGCGCACTGTCTTTGGCGCGCAAACCCACGTCATGCCGGCCAATGGTGCCGCTACGAACGCGTTACGCAGTCCGCTCATCGTGTGCGGCTCGGCCAAGTTGAGCAGCCGTTCGCCGGCCTGCCAACCGAACGTATCAACTGCCAGCATGGCACTACGGGCGAGCGCGGCATGGCTGAGCACGACCGCCTTTGGCATTCCTGCGGAGCCCGATGTAAACAAGTAAGCAGCGGGCATCTCGGGCTTGGCGCGGTCATTGACGACAGCCTTGTCAACACACGGAGTGGACACATTCGCAGACGCTTGAGCCATCGGCAAATCAGAGACTGCGACCAGCGTGCACGTCGCAGTCATCGCTTGCCAGACAGGCAGGTATTCGTCGTCGACGACGGCCAGAAACGGCTTCGCTTTGGCGACGGCTTTCAGCAACAGATAGGCCGGCCAGCCGGCATCCACCGGCACGAAGACTGCCGCCTCCATCACGCAAGCCCAGAACACCACCGAGGCCGCCAAGCCCTGCTCACCCTGGAAGACCACTGCGTCGCCAGACTTGACACCCTTGGCCACCAACATCGCGCGACAGGCTTCGACGATGCCCACGAACGTGACCGATTCGATGCGGGCTGCGCCGGGCGCCATCTGGATACCGAATTGCGAATTGGATGAAAGCTGTTGGTAGATAAGTGCCAAAGGCATGCGTGGGGTTTTCTCCGTCAGATCGGTCTCGAAGCGCAAACCCACCTAGACAAGGTAGTCGCCCTATACAAACGCAACGAATATTTCCATGGCGTGATTAGAACGGGATGTCGTCGTCGAATGGCACGTCGTCGAAACTCGCTGGCTTGGACGGTGCCGGATCACGCCGCTGTGCAGGTCCCGGGCGCTCCTGGCGGTCGCCGCCGCTGCCGCGCTGGTAGTCGCCGCCGCTACGCTGACCACCTCCGCCGCCACCACCTTCGGCACGGCCACCCAGCATCTGCATCTCATTGGCCACGATTTCGGTGAAGAACTTCTCCACGCCATCCTGGCCAGTGAACTTGTCGTAGCGGATCTCGCCCTCGACATAGACCTGCGAGCCCTTCTTCAGGTATTCGCCGGCAATCTCGCCAAGCTTGCCGAAGAAAGTGACGCGATGCCATTGCGTCTGTTCCTGCTGATTGCCGTCCTTGTCCTTGCGGACCGACGTGGTGGCCAGGCTGACCTTGGTGATCGCCATGCCGCCTTGGGTGTATTTCACTTCCGGGTCATTGCCCAGGTTGCCGACCAGGATCGCTTTGTTCACGCCGCGGGCCATGTCATTCCTCGCCTACTTGCCGTCCGGAGCGGACGATCAGCATTGAATTATAGCCGCCACGCCGGCGCCACCGGGATCCGCCCCACTATGGCGTCGGAATTTGCCGCATTCCGGCCAAAAACGGCCCGCAGCCTATAATCCCGCGTCCCCCGAATCCCTTGCCCATGTCCGACACCTACGTTACACAGCCCTCGCCCTCGTGTGGCCGACGACTGGATCTGCCGGCCATCCAGGCCCTGGCGGCACCTGAGATGGCGTCGATGGACGCGCTGATCCGGCGGCGCCTGGCCTCGGACGTTGTACTCATCAACCAGGTCGCCGAGTACATCATTGGCGCAGGTGGCAAGCGCCTGCGGCCGATGCTGCTGTTGCTCGCCGCCGGTGCGCTGGGCCATCGCGGCCCCGATGCGCACCAGCTTGCGGCGGTGGTCGAGTTCATCCACACCGCGACCCTGCTGCACGACGACGTGGTCGACGAGTCCGACCTGCGCCGTGGCCGCAGCACCGCCAATGCGGTGTGGGGCAATGCAGCATCGGTGCTGGTCGGCGACTTCCTGTATTCGCGCAGCTTCCAGTTGATGGTGGAACTGGAGCACCTCGAGGTGATGCGGATCCTGGCCAACACCACCAACACGATTGCAGAGGGCGAGGTCCTGCAACTGCTGCACGTGCGCAACCCGGATACCGACGAAGCTGCCTACCTGGGCGTGATCGAACGCAAGACCGCCGTGTTGTTCGCCGCCGCGACCCGGCTCGGCGCGCTGCTGGCAGGCGCCGATGCGGCCACCTGCGATGCGATGCACACTTACGGCCTGCATCTGGGTTACGCCTTCCAGATCGCCGACGACGTCCTCGACTATGCATCCGATACAAACACGCTTGGCAAGAACCTCGGCGACGACCTCGCCGAAGGCAAGGCCACCTTGCCCCTGATCCATGCGATGCGACACAGCGATGCCGAAGTGAAAGCCGTGCTGCGCGATGCAATCGAACATGGCGACACCGATGCGATGCCGCAGGTGCTCGCCGCGATCGAATCCTTCGGCAGCCTGGACTACAGCCGCGCGCGCGCCCGGCAACACGCAAGCGACGCAGAAGCCGCGCTGTCAGGACTTGCCGACAACAACTATGTCGCCGCCCTGCGCGGGCTCGCGAGTTATGCAGTCAGCCGCGATCACTGATCACTCTCACCACAAAATCGCGCCAGCGCACGGCCGGCCAGTCATGCATGCGACCTCCTCTTGTGCTCCGGGCGGCGAGACCGGTGGGTGTTCGCGTAGCGGCATTTCGAGCCGCGTAGCGAAAACACCCGCCGGTCGGCGCCCCCTGCTTTCCAGCGAACGCCTGGTGGCCAGATACCTCCCGCGAACCTACTTCGCCGCGAATCACCCGGCAAAGAAATTGAGCATCATCAATCCAGAACGCTTCGCTGCGCACTAGTCGTACAAGCAGTCCATCCTTCGACAGTCTCAGGACGAACGGGCTTTGGTTTCAGCCAATCCCCATGCCAGCGATGTCGGAAATGGCGTCCGGATCGAAGCCGGCGAGTTCCGCGAAATGGCGACCGCGCGCGGTGTAGTCCTTGTACGCGCCGAAGCTTGGCGCACCCGGCGACAGCAGCATCACGCCACCATCCGGCAGCGCCTTGCGCGCCTTGTCCATGGCATCGGCAAGATTTTCCGCAGCTTGCAGCACAAAGTGACGGTCCGCTGCGACTGGAGCAAGCAGCTCGAAAATCCGGGGACCGTTCTGCCCCATCGTGATGATTGCCGCAGGCTGTCGCTCTCGCATGGCATCAGCGAATTCCTGCCAAGGCAGGTCGCGGTCATGGCCGCCGACCAGCACCGCAACTTGACGATCCCGATACAGCTCCAGCGCCGCCAGTGATGCGTGAGGCGTGGTGCTGATGGAATCGTTGACGTAGGCAATTCCGTCGCGCTCGCCAAGCGGCTGCAGGCGATGTGGCAATGGCTGGAAATCCGCCGCTTGCGGTGCAAGCGCGACCGCATCCAGTCCGAACGCATCAAGCGCGGTCAGCACCGCACACAGGTTGCCGCGGTTGTGGCGACCGGGCAGCAGCAGCGACGTGGTGTCCATCACCACATCATCGCCTCGATGCAGCGCGCTCCCACGCAAGTGCCAGCCAACCGCATTCCCGTACCAAAGCACTTCGCTATCCGGCAGCAGCAGCCCCACAAGTCGCGGATCGGCTGCATTGAGCACGGCGATGCGTGGTCTGGCGTCGGTCAGCAATGCAAGTTTGTCATTGACATAGCGCGCTTCGCTGCCATGCCAGTCCAGGTGTTCGGGAAACACATTGGTGACAATGGCAATACCCGGCCGCACGCCGGATGCGGCGACGTCCCGGGTCTGGTAGCTCGACAGCTCCACCACCCACGCATCCGCCCCTGCATCCAGCAGTTCGAGCAAGGGCACGCCGATATTGCCGGCCAGCGCAGTGCGCCAACCTGCGCAACGCAACAGGTGCGCAAGCAGCGCAGAGGTCGTGCTCTTGCCCTTCGTCCCGGTCACGCACAGGACATCGGATGCAACACCTTCGACGCCGCCATGCTCAGCGAACCACAGCGCGGTGCCGCCGATGAAACGAGTGCCTTGTGCTGCCGCCGCGAGCGCTTCTGGACGATACGGACTGATGCCAGGCGATTTCACCACCACCGCGTGCAAGGCGAGCAGTTCGGCAGTGACTTCGGTGCCGGCGCATAACCAGCCATCGTGCATCTCGCGCGACTCTTCGGCTTCGCTGGCAGTGCAGAAAAGCGTCAGCGGCAACTCCGGCAGGCGCGAGCGGATCGCATGGTAAGCGGCGCGGCCTTCGCGGCCCCAGCCCCAGAGGGCGATACGGCCCCCGGCATTGGCGATCCCTTCAAGCTGCGAAATGCGCACCCAGCCGCTCCTGCAATTCCCACGGAATCCGCTGTTCGTCATCCGGCACCAGCAGCAGCTCGATGCGCAATGCGTCCTGGTCAAGTTGCGGCTTGATCTCGCGGGCGAAACGCTCGACCAATGCGTCGCCGCGCCATTCCGCCCGACTGGTCAGCGCAGCCATCGCGGCGCGTGACTCGCGGCCCTCGCCCACGCACTCGAACGGCTTGTGGTCCTGGTATTCCAGCAGCGCGTCAAAGCCCGCGGTCTGCGCCGGATCATCCAGCAGGTTGCGACCGAAGATGCCCATCAGGCGCGGCTTCGGCATGAAAGGTGCCAACGCAAGGAACACGAAGTGGCACTTCGGACAGACCCCGCACCAACGACTCACCGGCCGCTCGCCAAGAATGTGGAAATTGCGATTGCAACTGGAGAAATGCGCGTCGTAACGGGTGGACTTGGCGAATTGCCTAGCCACCGCCAATTCGCTGAGCGGACGCAGCAGCGAGTAGTACTGCAGGTCGGCCGCGACATGGCGACTGACATAGTCACCGAACGTCGATTCGAACGCCCAGCCTTTCGACCACTGGTGGTTGACCTCTTTGGTGGTGCTGCCGTCCCCGGCTACGATCATCGAGCCATAACTGGCCGAGCGCTCATTGGAGAACACGACCTGGTCTACGCCCTTCAGCAGTGCCGTCAACACCAGGATCGCGGAGTTCACCGCGGTCACCGGAATATGGCCGTTCCACGCGCCCTGCCGGTTGTAATCGAACAGTTGTGGCGCCAGTGCGCGTCCGACGTTGAGCGTAGGCAGGCCGGTCTGCGCGGCGCAGGCGGCGATCAGTTGCGAACCGCCGATCCAGGTCACGGTCTGCTCGACGCCAAGGCTTCGCAGGCTTTCAATGCTGACAAGCGAATCCTTGCCGCCACCGATCGCGACCAGGGCATGCTCGCGAAGGCCGATCGCGTGCGCGACTGCATCCACGCCATCGCGGTGCGGGAAACGGATGCGGCCATGCAGGTCCAGCGCGTTGCGATAGGCGAACTCGCCCAAGCCGTTGAGGTAGATCGATTCCAGCAGCGCCGCGGTATCGGCATCGATCTCATAGCCGTCGATGCGGATGCGCTCCGGAACGGCGGCCTTGAAGTAACTCACGCCCGCGATCAGGTGCAGCAAGCGCAAAGCCTGCTCGACCGCCTGCGCAAGTGCCGCGTCCAAGGCAAAAGGTGCGCCGGGCACGGTGACGGTCTCGACCAGTTTCGGGCCGTCGTCGAATGCGTACACCAGTTGCGCGATGCCTGTGGCTGCATCGAAATCGCAATGCACGAAACGGAATTCGCCGATGGCATCACGCTGGAACATCCACTCACTCATTCGAACACGTCCTCGGCCGGCAGGGCCCGCAGGTTGTAGGTATTGGCCATCGCCATGCCGTAGGCACCAGCGTCGGCCAACAGCATCACGTCGCCAGGCGCCGTGCTTGCGGGCAGCTTCACGCGCTGTCCGAACACGTCACTGGATTCGCAGATCGGCCCGACCACTTCGAACTGGCCGTCACAGGCCGCATCCAGCCGCGTCAGGTTGATGATGTCGTGCCAGGCGTCGTACAGCGCGGGCCGGATCAGGGCGTTCATGCCAGCGTCCAGGCCTACCCGCAGCACGCCGTCTTTCTCGATCACTTGGCTGGCATGCGTCAGCAGCACGCCGGATTCGGCGACCAGGAACCTGCCCGGTTCGATCGCAAGCCTGAACGCCGGATGCACGGCCTTGATCTCCGCCAATCCATCGGCCCAGGCGTTGAGATCGAAGGGTTCATCGTCGTCGCTGTAGGGAATCGGCAGGCCACCACCGATGTCCAGAACTTCGACACTGCCGATGCGGCGGGCGAAACCGGCCAGTTCATCCACCACCTGCTTCCAGTGTTCGCTGGTCTCGATGCCGCTGCCCAAGTGCGCGTGCAAGCCAGTGATGCGCACATCGAGCAGGCGCGCGACATCGGCGAACTCCGCCACGCGCTGGGCCGACAGGCCGAACTTGGATTCCTTGCCGCCGGTGTTCACTTTCTGGTGGTGGCCATCGCCATGGCCCAGGTCGATGCGCAACCACAGGGCGCGACCACGAAAGACCTCCGGCCAGCGGCGCAACAGCTCGGCATTGTCCACAGTGACGGTGACGCCACGCGCCAGTGCCGCCGCGTATTCGGCGATGGGCGCGAAGCTTGGTGTAAACAAGACACGTTCTGGCGAAAGGTCGGGCAGGGCCTCGAAGACCCGCTCGAGTTCGCCATGCGACACGCACTCCAGGCCGAAGCCCTCAGCAACCAGTGCTTCCAGAATCTCCGGATGCGAATTTGCCTTGATCGCATAGTAGTGGCGGTCAACCGCCGCGATCGCTTTCAACTGGCGGGCGCGTTCACGCACCGTGGGCAGGTGATAGGCATAACGCGGCGTGCCTTGCCCGGCGAGTGCCAGTAACGCATCTCGCTCGCGTGCTGCACGCCACCAGGGCGTACCGCGCGGACGAACCGTGCCGTTGATTTCGCGCCAGCGGGGGCCGAACACCTGCTCCTCGTAGACGGGCATCGCGCCGCTGTCGATGAGTGCTGAATGCAGCCGGGGCAGCATGCCATCGGCGGCGGCCTCGTCGACAACGAAAGTGAGGTTGAGGTCGTTGGAAGACTGCGAGATCAGGTGCACGCGTTCCTGCCCGAACATCGCCCAGACGTCGGACAACTGGTGCAGCAGCGAACGCATGCCACGCCCGACCAGGGTGATCGCCGCGCACGGCAGGATCACCTTGACCCGGCAGATCGCCTCCAGGTCGGTGGCAAGCGCCGCAAGCACATTGGTGCTGACCAGGTTCTCGGTTGGGTCCAGCGAGACCGTCACATTGGTTTCCGAGGAACCGATCAAATCCACCGAAAGGCCATGGCGCTTGAATCGCTCGAAGATCTCGGCAAGGAAGCCGACCGATTGCCACATGCCGACGCTTTCCATCGACACCAGCACGATGCCGTTGCGGCGGCTGATCGCCTTGACCCCGGGCACGGTGGTCGCGGCATCGTCGATGCGGGTGCCTGGAAGCTGCGGACGCTCGGTATCCAGGATCGCCATCGGCACGCCAGCATGCCGGCACGGACCTAGCGAGCGCGGATGCAGGACCTTGGCGCCGGTAGTCGCGATTTCCTGCGCCTCGGCATAGTCCAGCCGGGTCAGCAGGCGCGCGTCGGGCACCTCGCGCGGGTTGGCGCTGAACATGCCTGGGACATCGGTCCAGATCTCCACGCGGATTGCCTTGAGCAGGCAACCGAAATAGGCCGCCGAGGTGTCCGAGCCGCCACGCCCGAGCACGGCGGTCGATCCATCTTCGTGGCGGGCGATGAAGCCCTGGGTGATCAGGAGTGACGTGGGTTGCGCGGAGAACCGCTCGCCGAAGCCGGCATCGGCCTCGCGACTGCAATTCACCGACAACCGTTGCGCCCAATCGCTTGCATTCGGCAAGGACACGGCATCCAGCCAATCACGCGCATCACACCAGCCAATATCGAGTCCGCTTGCACGCAGGTAGGCCGCCCCAATCGTCGATGACAGCAGTTCGCCCTGGGCCAGCACTTCGGCCTGCCAGTCCAATGAAAGCGACGACGCTCGCATGTTATCGCCCAGTGCCGTCATCGCTGCGAAGCGTGCGCCAAGCAGCTCATCGGCATCGAGATCGAGTTCGCCGCAGAATGCGCGATGGCGCTCGACCAGCGCATCGACACGTCCGGCGATGCCATCGCCGGCACAGATTGCGGTGAGTTCGTTGGTGACACCGGACAATGCCGAGACCACCACCAGCACCCGCGCGTCCTCCTGCGTCGCACGCTCCGATGCAAGCCGGCCGATGGTGTCCCAGCGCGTGCGTTTGGACACCGAAGTGCCCCCGAATTTGAGGACAAGCCAGCGCAGGTTCCTGTCAGGTGCGGGTGGGTCGGACACAGGTGCAGGTGCAGTCGGCATGGGCGTGGAAGGAGGCGGTGCTGCTCGCAGAGGCGGGCGGTAGTGCATTCTAGCGGCCCCTCCCGCCGCCTGGACCGCTTCCACTCATGCCCAATCGTCGTTACCTGCAGTTGGATGTGTTCGCGCCAAGGCCAGGCACCGGCAACCCACTCGGCGTGGTGCTGGATGCCGAGGGCTTGGACACCGTCGAGATGCAAGCGCTGGCGGCATGGTTGAACCTTTCCGAGACCGTTTTTTTCCTGCCCCCGGATCCTGGGGCCGACTATCACATCCGTATCTTCACTCCTGGCAGCGAACTGCCGTTCGCCGGCCATCCAAGCGTGGGCGCAGCCTGGGCCGCACTCACGCATGGGCTGGCCACGCCGCGTGACGGCTGTCTGGTCCAGCAATGCGAGGCCGGACTGCTGCCGGTCCAGATCGTGGGCAATGTCGACGCACCACGGATCAACTTGCGCAGTCCGCGTGCGCGCAAATTGGAAGAACTTGCTGCGCCACCGGCCGGGTTGGCGGACATCGCGCGGGCAGGTCATGTCGCTCTGTGGAGCAACGGACCAGCATGGTGGCTGGTCGAAGCGGCCTCGCCCGAATTGCTCCGCAATTTTCGGCCGGACTTCGCTGCGATCGCCGCATGGACCAATGCCACCGCAGCCACCGGCGTGGCGATCTTCGCGTATGAGCCAGCGCACGGACATGACCTCGCGATGCGTGCGTTCTGCCCTGGCGATGCGGTCAACATTCCGGAGGATCCGGTCACCGGCAGCGCGAATGCCGTTGTCGCCGCATGGTTGCATCAGCAAGGCCGCCTGCCCGGCCGTGACAACACCTACATCGCAAGCCAGGGCCGCGAGCTTGGCCGCGATGGCCAGGTCTCGGTGCGCGTGGATGATGCGGGCGAAGTCTGGATCGGCGGCCAGGTACAGCAGATCATCGAAGGCCGGCTCGATTGGTAAGCTGCCCGCCCCCACCAATGCCAAGCCCCATGAATCGTCGTTACGTACAACTTGATGTCTTCGCCACGCGCCCCGGTGCCGGCAATCCCCTGGCAGTAGTGCTGGATGCGCAGGGCTTGGACGATGCGGCGATGCAGGCGATCGCGCGCTGGACACGTTTGCCGGAAACCACCTTCGTGTTCCCCGCGGACTCCGAGGACACGAGCTACCGCATCCGCATGTTCAGCCCGCGTCGCGAGGTTCCATTCGCAGGCCATCCGAGCGTAGGCACCGCGCACGCCGTGCTCGATGCCGGACTGGCCGTGCCGCGCGATGGAATGCTGGTGCAGGACGGCATTGCCGGCAAGCTGCCTCTGCAGGTGCACGGCGAGGGTCGCGCACGCACGATTGCGGTACGCACCCCGCGCGCACGGGTGCAGGAAATCGCCGCACCCGACGATCCGCGCCTGCAAGCGGCACTGGCCGGCCTGCGGCTCGGGGCGTTGCCGCCGGCCTTGATGGATGGAGGCCGTCGTTGGTGGTTGGCGGAACTTGCAAGCGAATCCGACCTGCGTGGAGCCACGCCGGACTGGAACGCCATTTCAACCCTGGCCGAAGCCACCGACAGCATGGGCTTGTTCGTTTACGCCCGCAGCGAGGACCCGGTCCATTACCTTGCGGTGCGCGCGTTCGTGGGCGCACCGGCGCAGTTCGAAGACGCCGCCTCGGGCGCGGCGAATGCGACGTTGGCCGCATGGCTCGCCGATCAGGATGCGTTGCCGAGCGCGGACGGCTTCTACCGGGTCAGCCAAGGCCGCGAAGTCGGCTTTGACGCAATCATTGAGCTGCAAGTCGACGATGCCGGCGAGGTCTGGTCGGGCGGTCGCGCAGTAACGGTGGTCGAGGGCAAGATTGAATGGCCGGGCTGACCCCTTTCCGCTCGCCCAAAGACAACAAAGGGGCCTTGCGGCCCCTTTGCTTTTTTCAACAACAGGCAATTGCCTGAACTCCAGACGCTTTACTGCGGCGAGACATCCACGCGCACGCGCACGCGGTCGCCGGGGTTGTAGTCCATGCGCCGGGTATAGCGGCGGCCGCTGTATTCGTAGGTGACGTCATACGCGCTTGCACGACTGTCGCCAGCGCGGCTGTAGTAACCGCCATCGCGGCCAACCGGTTCCGGATCGCAGACGCGGACCACGCCCGGGCGCACGTAACGGTTCCGCTGGGTCTGCTCGTAGACCTGGCGTCCCGCCATGCCACCCACCATGGAGCCAATCGCAGTCGCTGCATAGGAACCGGTGCCACCACCAATCTTGCTCCCCAACACCGCACCGGCAATACCACCAACCACCGTGGCGACGTTGCGGCCAGCCGTATTCTCGCCACCGTACTGCCCGCCACCGTACTGCGAGCGACCATATGGGTCGTTGCCGTAGTACCCGGCATTGCCTCGGTTGCCGCTCCCGTAGGTATCACCGTAGCCGTTCCGCGAATAGCTGCCGGCACTTTGGGTTTCATAGCAACGTTGGTTGCCGTAAGTGGAGGTGCCGCGATAATTGCCCAACACGGGGTCGACGCGAATGACCCGAGCGTAATCGTACTGCGCATCGCCCTGTTGATAGCCGTCACCCTTATAATCATCACGCTGATGACCTTCGCGATACGTGTTGTTGTAGCCGTCGCTGTAACCACCATTGGACGGGTAGTAATTTGACTGGGCGAACGCGGCGCTGCTGGATACAAGGCCGATGGCGAGCAAGGTGGCGGCGAGGGGCTTCATGGTGAACTCCGTGGCCAGGAAAGTGGATTGACTGGCCCGGAACCCACGATGCATGCCGCGCGCTAACGTGAACCTGAATACTGGCGTCCGAGCGAAATCCGTTTAGCGCGCCGACAGTTCGAACTCGCGCAACCGGGCCAGCACTTCGGTCTTGCTGGTGGTGTCCACCAGGTTGGCCCGCATCAATGCCAGTCCCAGATCCATCACGTGTCCGTGCGCATCGATCAGCCCGGGAATCACTGTTGCATCGCCAGCATCGATCCGCTGCGCCTCCGGACAGCGCGCCGCCAGAGCCTTTGCCTCACCGATCGCGAGCAGGCGCCCGGATGAATCCCAGGCCATTGCGGTGGCAATCGGATGCTGCGGATCGGAGGTATGGATACGCGCGGCAGTCAGCAGCTGTACTTCCGCGGCATGCGCGGGCGCAACCAAGCTCCTGGCGCACAGCACCGCAGACACGCAGCAGGACAAAGCGCTTCTGGGCAGGAACGGGCGAGACGAGGTCCTGGCATGGCTCGTCGGATGCGAGCTCGCACTATGCCGTCCGTGGCTTATCCCGGCAACGTGCACCAGACCGTCAGTCCAGTAGTGTTGCTTCCAGCGAAATGGGCACCGCACTCAGCGCCTTGGAGACCGGGCAGTTGACCTTCGCATCCTCCGCGATGGCCATGAAATCCGCTTTATCGATGCCAGGAACCTTCGCCTTGACCTTGAGGCGGATTGCACTGAGATTGGGGCCACTTTCCATTGACAGGTCGACCTCGGCGCGTGTGTCCACGGCGTCGGCCACATGTCCGGCTTCGGCAAGCGCATTCGACAGCGCCATCGTGAAGCAGCCGGCGTGCGCCGCCGCGATCAATTCTTCAGGGCTGGTGCCCTTCTTGTCGCCGAAGCGCGAGTTGAACCCATACGCGGTCTCCGCCATCAGACCGCTTTGTGGCGTGCTGATGCTGCCACCGCCGGACTTGAGGTCGCCGGACCAATGCGCGGTCGCGTGACGGGAAATGCCCATGTCGTTCTCCATTGCGTTTGCTGAGAGGTGATGAGCACAAGCTTGGACGTCGCCTTGTTAGGACAACGTACTTTTGCAGCGCTGCGACGGCACGATGAGTTCGCCCACGCGCCAGCGTCGCTGGCCACCATGAACGCCCGCGGATGGCTTCTCGCTTATGCGCTATGCGCGGACACCCCTGGCATCAGGAAGCGGATTCAAGACCCGCCTCTTCGCGCGCCACGGCACGGCGACCCAGTGCCACCAACGCCAGCGCTGGCAGATACATCAGCAAGCCGTAGATTGCGCCGGGCAACGCAATCTGTGGCGAGTTCAACAGCGTCAATGCGATCACGATTGCCAACGTGGCGTTCTGCACGCCCACCTCCATGCCGACCGTGATCGCATCGCGCAGCACGAGGCCGCAGACACGCGCCAACAGGTAACCCAGGGCGATCGCCGCACAGCCCATGGTCAGCGCCGCCGGCCCGACCTTGGACAACATCCCGCCAAGCGTGGCCCGCTCCGTATAGACCAGGACCATGATCACGGCCAGCAGCAGCGCCAGCGAGAACTTGCCGATGGCTGGCTCCACCTTGCGTGCGAAGTCAGGCACGAAGCGGCGGACCGCCATGCCCAGCATCACCGGCAGCAACACCAGCACGGTGAGGTGCTTGATGGTGGGCCCAAGTGGCAGGCGGATCTCCCTGGACTCGCCCGAGAATACTTGCAGCGCCAGGTTGACCAGCAAGGGCACGCTGACAAAGGTCGCCAGTGCGCTGATTACGGTCAGGGTGACCGCCAGGGCCACGTTGCCGCGCGCCAGGTAGGTCAGTGCGTTCGACGAACTGCCGCTCGGGCACGCCGCGACCAGCACCAGCCCCACCGCCAGCTCAGTGGGTAGCGCAAAGGCCCAGGCCACCGTGAACCCAAGCAGCGGCAGCAGCAGATAGTGGCCGATCACGCCCACCAGGACGGGTTTTGGCTTGTGGCTGATACGCTGGAAATCAGCCAGGGTCAGGGTCAGCCCGATACCGATCATGATGACGATGATCGCGAGCGGCAGGCCGAACTGGACCGCCAGGTTGTCTTGCATCGAATTCCCCCCCCGCGGTACGCGACCGCAACTCTCGCCCAGCTTACGACGCACGATTGGAGCCGCCAATTGGGGCCGGTCGACGGCGTGACTGTCATGCTGCGCTGCAACGGGACGCTCCGATCCCCCGCGCGCTATCGTCGCTGTCAGCCATGACCGCCCGCCGAGCGCTTTCGCTCCGGCGCGAAGCGCGGACTGCCATGACACCTGCTCTCAAAGAGCACCCTCCACGCATAGAGGAGATCCGGGCTCATGTCCTACAGCACATCGCAGATCCGCAATGTGGCCCTCGCTGGCCACCCAAGCGCCGGCAAGACAACCCTGTTCGAAGCCCTTCTGCATGCGGGCGGCGCAATCCAGGCGGCCGGCAGCATTGAACGCGGCAGCACCATTTCCGACTTCGACCCGATCGAAAAAGACCGCGGCCATTCCATCGATGCTGCCATCGCCAGCATCGACCACCAGGGGATCCACCTCAACCTGATCGACACCCCCGGCTACCCGGATTTCCGCGGGCCAGCCCTGTCCGCACTTGCCGCGGTCGAAACGGTTGCCATCGTGGTCGATGCCGACCATGGCATCGACCACGGCACCGTGCGGATGATGGAACATGCCAAGCAGCGCAAGCTGTGCCGGGTGCTCGTCGTCAACAAGATCGATCACCCTGGCGCACGACTGGGCGCGTTGCTCGACAAGCTGCGCGACACCTTTGGTACCGAAGTGCTGCCGCTCAACCTGCCGGCCGAGGGCGGCAGGCGCGTCGTCAACTGTTTCACCCAATCTTCGGGCCACAGCGACCTCGGCCCTGTTGGCGACTGGCATCAGAAGATCATCGACCAGGTCGTCGAGATCAACGAAACCGTGATGGACCATTACCTGGATCTGGGCGAAGCGGGCTTGCAGGGCCAGGAACTGCACGATGCGTTCGAGCAATGCCTGCGCGAAGGCCACCTGGTTCCGGTGTGCTTCGTCTCCGCACGCAGCGGTGCAGGCGTTCGCGAGCTGCTGGACGTGGCCGAAACGCTGTTCCCGCATCCGGGGGAGGCCAACCCGCCGCTGTTCGTGAAGGGCTTGGGCGAAAATGCGCAGCCGATCATCGCCACGCCGGATCCGGACGCACATGTCATCGCCGATGTGTTCAAGATCACCAATGATCCCTTCGTCGGCAAGCTTGGCGTGTTCCGCGTCTTCCAAGGCACGGTGAAGAAGGACACGCAACTATTTGTTGACGACGGCAAGAAGCCCTTCAAGATCGCCCACCTGTTCAAGCTCAAGGGCAGGGAGCACGTCGAGGTCGCCCAGGCGATACCCGGCGACATCGCCGCTGTCGCCAAGGTTGACGAACTGCATTTCGATGCCGTGCTGCATGACAGCCATGACGAGGACCAGATCCACCTGGCGCCGATGGCGTTCCCCAACCCGATGTTCGGGCTGGCGGTGGAGGCCGCGAGCAAGGGCCAGGAACAAAAACTCGCGATTGCGCTGCACAAGCTTGCCGAGGAAGACCCGGCATTCAACGTCGAACACAACATCGAGACCAACGAGACCGTGATCCGCGGCCTGTCCGACCTGCACCTGCGGGTGATGCTGCAACGCCTCAAGGACAGATACGGCGTCGAGGTCAATAGCCACCCGCCGCGCATCGCCTATCGCGAAACTGTGTCTGCCTCCGCGGAAGGCCACTATCGGCACAAGAAACAGACTGGTGGCGCCGGTCAATTCGGTGAGGTATTCCTGCGCATCGAACCCCTGCCGCGGGGTGGCGGCTTTGAATTCGTCGACGAGGTCAAGGGCGGCACGATCCCCGGCCAGTTCCTGCCCGCGGTGGAGAAAGGCGTGCGCCAGGTGCTGTCCGGCGGCGCGGTGGCAGGCTATCCGATGCAGGACGTGCGCGTCATCGTCTATGACGGAAAGCACCACCCAGTCGACTCAAAGGAAATTGCGTTCGTCGCTGCCGGCAAGAAGGCGTTCCTGGATGCGATCGGGAAGGCTCGTCCACAAGTGCTGGAACCGATCAC
The DNA here is from genome assembly GCA_038323895.1 of Lysobacterales bacterium. Taxonomy (GTDB): domain Bacteria; phylum Pseudomonadota; class Gammaproteobacteria; order Xanthomonadales; family Xanthomonadaceae; genus Thermomonas. The sequence continues at coordinate 41,083 of JBBQHK010000003.1, forward strand.
CGACATGGAAGTCAGCGCACCCGAACAGCACATGGGTGACATCAGCGGCGGGCTTGCGTCCAAGCGTGCGCGGATCTGTGGCACTGATTCGCCGCGTGGCGGCGAGATCGTGGTCAGGGCGCAGGTGCCGTTGTCGGAACTGGATGGCTATGCCGCGGAACTGAAGTCAGTGACCGCCGGCCGTGGCCGCTACGCACTGGACTTCAGTCACTACGAGCCGGTGCCGATCCAGGTCCAGCAAAAGCTCGTGGAGGCCTACAGGCCACACCCGGAGGAGGATTGATAACGCTCGATTCAGGGCGAAGCGCTAAGGTGTGCGATCCCACACACCACGCGGGTTCCGTCATGCGCCGCATCGCCCTGATCTTCACGCTGCTGCTGGCCGGATTGCTGGCCGGCTGCTCAAGCCTGGGCAGCTCCGTGCTGCTGGGCCGTGATATCACTTTCAGCGCCCAGCAGCTGCAGGCGCAGCTGGATCGCAGGTTCCCGCGCGACTACCGCAAGCTCGGCGGGCTGGTTTCAATCAGCCTGCTGAACCCGCGGCTCAGCCTTCCCGGCGGCGGGCGCCTGCAGATGGAGTTCGACCTCGGCGTGGCCGCCATGGGCGGCAACAGCCGCAACCCATCTGGCCATTTCACGATCGAAAGCGGGCTGCGGTTCGATGCCGGCAGCCGCGGCCTGCACCTGCACAACCCCCAGATCGTCAATGTCGACGTGCCTGCGCTCGGCGGTGCCCTGGATGGCCGCGCACGCGAGATGCTCAACAATTGGCTGCTCGACTATGCACGCGAAGAACCGGTCTACCGATTGGACGACAGCACCTTCGGCCGCATAGCCTCGCGGCGGATCGATCGCGTCGACATCGATACCGGCGTGATCACACTCAAACTGGACTGAACCATGCGCCATCACTCTATTGCCATCCTGTGCGCCTGCCTGATGCTTGCGGCCTGCGGTACCGACAAGACCGCGACACCGCAGCAGCAGGCGGGCGCCGAGGGCCTGCCGCTGCCGGATGCTGCCGGTGGCTCGGTCACAGGCATGCCCAACCCAGGCGCGCCGTCGCCGCCGCCTGCGGACGATCTGGCGACCGAGAGTGAAGGCGCCGGCTTCGCGACTGACGATGCCAACGGGGTCGAACCGGACTTTCCCATGACTGCGCCGGAACCCGGCAACATGGGCGAAGTTGCGATTCCGCCACCGGAGACGATGCCGACCATGCCCGCGCCTGTGGAAGATCCCATCGAATCCAGGATCGCGCCGCCTGCGGAATCGTGACCCCGCAATGATTCAAGGCAGGCATGGCATGCAGGTGAAAGCGAGGCTGTCGGCTGTTTGCCTGGTCGTCCTGCTGGGCGCGAGTCTTTGCGCCTGCCAGCGTCCGCAGAACGGACCCGTCTCGCCGGCACGGCTGCCTGAATCCAACACTGGGCCTGGGACGCCAGACCCCACGGTCGCTGCAACTGAACCCACAACCCTACCCGCAACCCAACCCGTAACCGAACCTGCGGCCATGCCCGACATACATATCGGAGACTGGACATTGCCCGGCGGCCTTGGACCACTGACCACGCGCCTGGAACTGGAAGCGCGTTTCGGCAAGGCCAACGTGCGCGAGGAAACCTTCGGCGGTCCGGAAGGCGACGGGACCTATCCCGTGCTGGTGGTATTTCCGGACGACCTGCGTAAGCGACTCGAGCTGGTCCAGGACGCGGTCAATCCCGATTCACCGGTTCAGGAAATGCGGGTGACATCGCCCGGTTCACTCTGGCACGACAGCGGCGGCTTGCGCGTCGGCCTGTCCTTGGCCGAACTGGTCGCGCTCAATGGCGCTCCGATCAGCTTCTATGGCCTCGGTTGGGAGTACGGCGGCGTCGTGCAGGACTGGCATGGCGGCACCCTGGCCAATGCCGTGGATGCCATGACGTTCCACCGCGTGACCCTGGCGGCACGCGGGGGCGCGGGCGACGTGCGCCTGCCCCAGGGCGATCGCAGTTACCGCAGTGACGACACCGGCTATCCGACGGTCGGCAGGGATCTCGTCGTCGGCCAGCTGGGGATCAGCTGGCCGCATGAAGGCGAGGATTGATCCGCAAGACCGGGGCAAACGCGCGCAGATCATGCAACGCCCGCATACCGGGCCCACCGGGGCGATTCAGCTCCTAACGCTTGGGACGCAGCATTGTCCCGGTGCAGTCCTTGGCGCCGCAGCGGCATTCCCAGATCTTCTTCAGGCGCGGCGTGTGGCGTTCAGCCAGGGTGATGCCGTAGTTGTAGGTCAGTTCCTCGCCCGGCTTGATCGCGCGGATGGCTTCGATGAATACCTTGGACTTCTCGGAATCGTTTTCGTTCTCATGCAGCACGGCTTCGCAGTTGGGCGCGCAACTGTGGTTGATCCAGCGTGCGTCGTTGCCCTTGAAGTTGGCATCGATCACCCAGTCGTCATTGAGGGTGAACAGGAAGGTGTGGCCAGAGTCGACGTCGCCACTGTCGCCGGCATCGACATCCTCATGCGTCCGGCGGACGCCCTTGTACTCAATCAGGCGCTCACCTTTTGTGAGCCTCTCGACGGCGAACATGCCGTTGCCGTGTATGGCGGAACGGCGGGTGGCGATTTTCTTCAGCATGGGAATTCGGGAGGGGGTTGCAGCGGCAGCGGGCCGCCATTGTCCCTGAGCGACCCGGATCGCGCCACGGCAGTACGGGTATCGGGTTGGCGATGGACGTGAGAAACCGTACAATATCGGTACGCTTTCAAGTCAAAGCTGAGGTTTGGCCATGCTGCGCGTCACCAAGCTCACCGATTACGCCACCGTCGTCCTGACCGCGCTTGCTGCGCAGCCCGATGCCGTGCTCAGTGCGCCCGAACTGGCGGAACAGGCCGGCCTGGAAGCGCCAACCGTCGCCAAGGTCCTTAAACCGCTGGCCCAGGCCGGCCTGGTGGAAGGTTTCCGTGGTGCCAATGGTGGCTACCGGTTGGCCCGCGCCGCCGAATCAATCACTCTGGTCGAAATCGTAGAGGCGATGGAAGGTCCGCTCGGCATCACCGAATGCAGTGTGCATGCCGGTCAGTGCGGGATCGAAGACAGCTGTGGCGTGCGCGCCAACTGGCGGCGCATCAACGACGTGGTCGCCGACGCCCTGCGCGGCGTCAGCCTGGCGCAGATGCTGGTGCCGCCACCTCCCCTCGCCACGTCAACGCGGCGCATCGCCATGCAACTGGCCAGCGCCTGAGGACTATCCCCATGAATACCGAGAATGCCCAGATCCATGCCCAGCTTGGCCGCAAGTACGAGGCCGGCTTCATTACCGACATCGAAACCGATTCGTTGCCGCCCGGCCTGTCGGAAGACATCATCCGCGCGCTGTCGGCGATCAAGGAAGAGCCGGAGTGGATGACTGACTGGCGGCTCGCCGCCTATCGTCATTTTTTGACCATGCCGATGCCGGACTGGGCCAAGCTCGCCATCGCGCCGATCGACCTGCAGGCGCTCAGCTACTACAGCGCGCCGAAAGCCAAGTACGCCTCGCTGGACGAGGTTCCCCAGGAATTGCTGGACACCTACGACAAGCTCGGCGTGCCGCTGCATGAACGCGCGAGGCTTGCCGGCGTGGCGGTCGATGCGGTGTTCGACTCGGTCAGCGTTGGCACGACCTATCGCAAGGAGCTCGCTGAAAAAGGCGTGGTCTTCTGCTCGATGAGCGAGGCCGTGCGCGAGTACCCGGACCTGGTCAAGCAGTACCTGGGCAGCGTGGTGCCGACCGGCGACAACTATTTCGCCGCGTTGAACTCCGCGGTCTTTTCCGATGGCAGCTTCGTGTTCATCCCGAAGGGCGTGCGTTGCCCGATGGAGCTGAGCACCTACTTCCGCATCAACGCAGGCCACACCGGCCAGTTCGAGCGCACCCTGATCGTGTGCGAGGAAGGCGCCTACGTGTCGTACCTGGAAGGCTGCACCGCGCCGATGCGCGACGAGAACCAGCTGCATGCCGCAGTCGTCGAACTGGTTGTGCTGGACGATGCCGAAATCAAGTACAGCACCGTGCAGAACTGGTATCCCGGCGATGAGAACGGTGTTGGCGGCATCTACAACTTCGTGACCAAGCGCGCCGAATGCCGTGGCGCGCGCAGCAAGGTGACCTGGACCCAGGTCGAGACTGGCAGCGCGATCACCTGGAAGTACCCGAGCTGCGTGCTGCTCGGCGACGACAGCGTCGGTGAATTCCATTCGGTTGCGCTGACCCACCATCGCCAGCAGGCCGATACCGGCACCAAGATGATCCACATCGGCAAGCGCACCAAGTCGAAGATCGTCAGCAAGGGCATCAGCGCGGGTCGTGGCCAGAACACCTATCGCGGGCTTGTGAAAGTGACAGCGGGCGCCGACGGCGCACGCAACCACACCCAGTGCGACAGCCTGCTGATCGGCAAGCGATGCGGCGCGCACACCTTTCCCTACATCGAAGTGAAGAATCCCGGCGCGATTGTCGAGCACGAAGCGACGACGTCGAAGATCAGCGACGACCAGCTGTTCTACTGCCGCAGTCGCGGCCTCGGCCAGGAAGACGCGGTGTCGATGATCGTGGATGGCTTCTGCAAGTCGGTGTTCCGCGAACTGCCAATGGAATTCGCGGTGGAAGCCAAGAAGCTGCTGGACGTGAGTCTTGAGGGCGCGGTGGGATGAATTGGCTCGGAGTCAAACAGGCGCTGCTGCTCGCTGGCTGTCTTGCCTGTACTGCCTGCCAAGCCGGGACGATGCCTGAAGCATCGCCCGCATCTGCCGCACCTGAAACGACTCAAGCCGTGCGGATCATGGCGTCCGAGCCGATGCCATCGCCGCGCGCAGCGCATTCATCCACCCGGTTGCGGGACGGACGCGTCCTGCTCGCCGGCGGCTGCACTGCAGACGGTTGCGAAGAAGGAATTGCGGGCGACGCCGTCCTCTTCAATCCGGTCACAAGCGGCTTTGCGCCAGCCGGAAAGCTGCAGCTGGCCCGCGTCGGACATCGTGCCGTCGCTCTCGCGGATGGTTCGGTCTTGTTGCTGGGTGGCTGGACGCGCAACGGTGCCACCGCTGTTGTCGAGCGCTACGATCCCGAAGCCGGCACATTCGAAGTGCACGGACACATGCTTCAAGCGCGCGACGGCTTCAGCGCAACGCTGATCGCCGACGGAAGCATCCTGATCGCGGGTGGGTACGCCGAGGGCATGCGTCGATTGCCTTCGGCTGAACGCTACGATCCAGCGACAGGCATTTCACGCAGTGTTGGCGCCCTGTCGGACGCGCGAATGTCGCACACCGCTACATCGCTCGCCGATGGCAGGGTGCTTGTCGCTGGTGGTTCGAACTCACGCGATACAGTGCTTGCATCTCTGGAAATCTTCGACCCGGCCTCGGATACGTTCTCGCCGGCGGGCACGCTCGCGCGGTCCCGCCACAAGCACGCCGCGGTCCGTTTCGGGGAGCGCGTCCTGTTCGTCGGAGGCGCATCCATCCCTGAAGCAGATGGCCATTTCAACGACAGCGAATGGTGGACACCGCAGGGAATCATGACTGGCCCGAACATGGCCGCCGGACGCTACAAGTTCCTTGATTCTCTGGCGACGCTGGAGGACGGCCGCGTGCTTGTCGCCGGCGGCGGCACCCAAGCTGAGCTGCTGGATGCCGAAGGCACGGCGTTCGAGGCCGTCAGCGACCCAATCGGCGCCCAGCTCGCGTTCGCGACCGCTACCGTCCTTGACGACGGCCGCATCCTTGTCGCTGGCGGTTACGACTCCGAGATTCGCGTCACACGCCGCGCCTGGTTAGCGAGCGCAGCCGTGCGCGCTGGCACCATCAAATCACCGACCCTGGACTGACATGCTGAAGATCGACAACCTGCACGCCGCAATTGGCGGACGTGAAATCCTCAAGGGCCTCTCGCTGGATGTGCAGCCGGGCCAGGTGCACGCGATCATGGGACCGAACGGCGCCGGCAAGTCCACCCTCGGCAATATCCTGGCGGGCCGCGAGGGCTACGACATCACGGCGGGCAGCGTGACGTTCGAAGGCTGCGACCTGCTTGCGCTTGAGCCCGAGGAACGTGCGGCGGCCGGGGTGTTCCTGGCCTTCCAGTACCCCGTGGAGATCCCCGGGGTGAACAACACCTACTTTCTGCGCGCCGCGCTCAATGCGCAGCGCAAGGCGCGTGGCGAAAGTGAGCTTGATTCGATGCAGTTCCTCAAGCGCGTGCGCGAGAAACTCGCCGTGCTCGACCTCAAGGACGAGCTGCTGCACCGCGGCCTCAACGAAGGTTTCAGCGGCGGCGAGAAGAAGCGCAACGAGATCTTCCAGCTCGCCTTGCTGGAACCCAAGCTGGCAATCCTGGATGAAACCGATTCGGGCCTGGACATCGATGCGATGAAGTCCGTCGCTGACGGCGTGAACTCGCTGCGCGATGCCAACCGCAGCTTCCTGGTCATCACCCACTACCAGCGCCTGCTCGACTACATCAAGCCGGACTTCGTGCATGTCCTGGCCGATGGCCGCATCGTCGAGAGCGGTGGCCCGGAGCTGGCACTAGAACTGGAAGCGCATGGTTATGCCTGGATCAAGGACCGGGTGGGTCCGGAAGCCGCATGAGCGCTTTGCTTGACTCGCTGACCGCCGGTTTCGACGGCAAATCCACGCGGCGCACCGCGCTTGACGCGCTGCTGCGTGATGGCCTGCCGCATGCGCGTGTCGAGGCGTGGAAGTACACGCCGCTGCGCGCCCTTGAGCGTCGCAGCTTCATGGCCGCGAACTCGACGCCGGAGATTGGCTCCGAACTGTGGGCTGGTATACCCGCGCCGCGACTGGTATTCGTCAACGGGAGTTTCGATGCGGCATCCAGTGACATCACGGGAGATGCCTCCGGCGTGACCGTGGAGGTCATAAATACGCCTGCCGATGCGACAACCCGGTTTCCCGCCGATGCGCCGTTCGCTCGCCTTAATACAGTGCTTGCGCAAGCGGGTGCAGCCATTCGCATGGAAGCGGGCGCTGAAGCATCCGCCCCCATCCACATCGTCTGCATTGGCACGCCACTGGCCGCCGATGCGGCATGGCACCTGCGCCACCGGATTGAACTCGGTGCGGGCGCCAGCTGCAAGGTGATCGAACACCTGCTCGCATCCGGCGAGCATGCGCACCTGTCGACGACACGCTGCGAGATCGTCCTCGGCGATGGCGCGACGCTGACCCACGCCCGCGTGCAGGACGAAGCACTGGGTGCAACCAGCTTCCTGCGCACCGACGCGACGCTTGCCGAGCGTGCGCAATACACACGTATCGACCTGGAACTTGGTGGCGCGCTGTCGCGCCATGAACTCAACGTGCTGTTGCAAGGCAATGGCGCACGGGTCGATGCCGATGGCGTGTTGCTGGCCGATGGTCGCCGTCATCTGGATACGCGGCTGGGGATCGAGCACATCGGCCGCGATACCATCTGCGCGCTGCGCTGGCGCGGGCTGGCCTCGCAACGCGGCAAGTCGGTGTTCCATGGCGGCATCACCATCCATGCCGGTGCCGATGGCAGCGAAGCCGACCTGTCCAACAAGAACCTGCTGCTCTCTGCTCAAGCCGAGATCGACACCCAACCGGTGCTGGAGATTTACGCTGAGGAGGTCAAGGCCGCGCATGGCGCGACCGTCGGCCAACTGGATCCCACCGCGCTGTTCTACCTGCGTTCGCGCGGCATGGCGGAAGCCGATGCGCGACGCCTGCTGACCGCGGCGTTCTGCCGCGAGATCGTGGCTGGCATGGACGATGCCGACTTGCGCGTGGATCTCGAGTCTGCACTGGAGCGCGCCCTCTCGCGGGTCGTTGCGGAATGAGCAGGGCGCATGACTGGACTGCGATCCGCGCCGACTTCCCGTTGCTCACGCGAACTGTGCACGGCAAGCCACTGGTGTACCTGGACTCGGCCAATACCGGGCAGAAGCCGACCTCGGTCATCGAATCCGTCAACGACTTCTATCGCCAGCACAACGCCAATGTCAGCCGCGCGGTGCATACGCTTGGCAGCGAGGCGACAGATGCCTATGAAGCCGCACGCGACAAACTCGCCCGCTTCCTAAACGTGCGTGGCAACGAACTCGTCCTGTGCAGCGGCACCACCTTCGCGATCAACCTGATCGCGTATTCGTGGGCATTGCCGCGCCTGCAGCCGGGCGATGCGATCCTGCTGACGAGGATGGAGCACCACGCCAACATCGTACCGTGGCAGTTGATCGCGCAGCGCACCGGCGCAGTGATCAAGGTCGCGGAGCTGCTGCCTGACGGAACCCTCGATCTGGATGCACTGTTCGCGGCGATGACGCCCGGGGTCAAGCTGCTTGGCGTGACCCATGTCAGCAATGTACTGGGCACCATCAACCCTATCGCCTCGATCTGCCGCGAGGCACGCAAGCGCGGCATCGTCACCGTGATCGATGGCTCGCAGGCGGTTCCGCACATGGCGGTCGACATCCCGGCGCTCGGTTGTGACTTCTATGCGCTGACCGGCCACAAGATGTGTGGTCCGACCGGTACTGGCGTGCTGTGGGCGAAGCGCGAACACCTCGAGGCGATGCCGCCCTTTCTCGGTGGCGGCGAGATGATCAGGGAGGTGTGTTTCGACGGCACCACGTTCAACGAGCCGCCGCACCGTTTCGAAGCTGGCACCCCGAATATTGCCGGCCATGTCGGGCTTGGCGCTGCGGTCGATTACCTGTCCGCGCTGGGCATGGCCAAGGTCGCCGAACGCGAAGCCGAATTGCTGGCACATGCGACCGAAGCGATGTCGAAAATCCAGGGCCTGCGTATCATAGGTACCGCGCCTGACAAGGCCGCGGTGATCAGCTTCCTGGTCGAAGGGGCGCATGCGCACGACCTGGCCACCCTGCTCGATCTGGAAGGCGTGGCGGTGCGCTCCGGCCATCATTGTGCGCATCCGCTGATGCAATTCTTCGGTGTGCCCGCGACCTGCCGCGCGTCGTTCGCGTTCTACAACACCCATGGCGAAGTCGAGGAGTTCGCCGCCGCACTGGTCAAGGTACGCAGGTTATTGGCATGAACACACTGGTCTTCCGCCACGCAGTCGACGCCGATATCGATGCCATCGTCAGCCTGGTTGAAGGCAGCTATCGCGGTGACGCCAGCCGCATCGGTTGGACCACCGAAGCCGACCTGCTGGACGGCATTCGCATTGACGCCGGTCGCGTGCGCGACGATCTGGAGCGAGACAGCAGCCTTGTGCTGCTTGGCGAACGCGAGGGCCGGCTGCTCGCCTGCGCGAATGTCTGCAGCGAAGAAGGCGCCGGCTATTTCGGCATGTTCTCGGTGGTGCCGGGTCTGCAGGGTGGCGGCCTCGGTAAACAGATGTTGGCGGAGGCCGAACGAATCGCCCGCGACGACTGGCAGCTGCCGGTCATGCGCATGACCGTGATCGACGTGCGCGATGAACTGATCGCGTTCTATGAACGCCGTGGTTACCACCGCACCGGCATCCACAAGCCGTTCCCGTATGGCGACGACCGCTTCGGTATTCCAAAGCGCGGCGACCTGCGTTTCGAAGTCCTTGAAAAGAGCCTGCGAGATGGTTGATCTGCTGGTTGGCTGGGTGCAGGTTTGTGCGTTGAGCCAGCTGCTGCCGGGTGAAATGCACGTGGCCTGGGACCGCGATACGCCCATCGCGGTGTTCAACTTTGAAGGGGCGCTTTACGCGCTGGAGGACCGCTGCTCACACGAGGACTTCGAGCTGTCGGCTGGCCATTTCGATGGCGGGAAGGCCACGATTGAATGTGTCCTGCATGGCGCCCGCTTCGACGTGCGTGATGGCGCTGCCCTGTGTGCGCCCGCTTACGAGCCCGTGGTCAGGTTTCCCGTCAAGGTCGAAGACGGCATCGTCTATACACGCGACGACCGCAGCTGAGCCGGGTTACCTAAGGTGAACGGTACGAAGTCCCCCTCGCTTGGATAAAAAGTTGTTGCGAATGGTTCTCGTTCGTGCCTAAATATGCGTTATGAACGAGCCGCGAGATGCGGCTTTTTACTTTTGGACGAGCCTCCATGACGCGAAGAATGAACATCAGGCAAGCGTTGCCTGGCCACTTCCGCAACTCCCTCGCGGGCGCAATCCTGTTTGCCGTCACCGCACCCGCCGCGGCCCTTGCCGCAGAGGTAACCGTTGCCGAGCCAAACGAAGCAGCCGAGGCAGCCGGCGAGAATCCCACGGATCTCGAGCGGGTCAAGGCGGTCGGCGATCGTTATCTGCCCGACTATTCAGCGCGACGCACCCGCGGCGCCACCAAGACCGACACCCCGATGCTGGACGTGCCACAGGCAGTGACCGTGGTCACCGACAAGCTGGTGGCCGACCAGGGCATCACCAGCATGGGCGATGCCTTTCGATACATGCCCGGCGTCGGCACCGCCCAGGGCGAGGGCAACCGCGATACGCCGGTCCTGCGCGGCAACAGCACGACTGCCGATTTTTTCGTGGACGGCATCCGTGATGACGTGCAGTACTTCCGCGATGTCTACAACCTCGAGCGCATCGAGGCCCTGAAGGGCGCGAACGCCATGATCTTCGGTCGCGGTGGCGGCGGCGGCGTGATCAACCGGGTCACCCGCCAGGCCGATGGCATGGACCATCGCACTGGCACCGTGCAGCTCGGGTCCAACCAGCGTCGACGCGCGACCGTGGACTACGGCACGGGCATCGGCAGTGACGCCGGCTTCCGCATCAACGCGATGTATGAAAACTCCGACAGCTTCCGCGACGGTGTCAACGTCAAGCGTTACGGTGCAAATCCCACGTTCGGCATCGATTTCGGCAGCAACACCCGCCTGCACCTGTCCTACGAGCGCTTCCACGACGAACGCAACGCTGATCGCGGCATACCATCCTTCCAGGGCAACCCAGTCGTCACTGATCCATCGACGTTCTTCGGCAGTTCCGCCCTCAGCGTGACAGACGCAACCGTGGATGCCTTCGACGCCACCCTCGAACACGCCTTCAGTGAAACCTTCAGCCTGCGCAATCACCTGCGCTGGGCCGAATACGACAAGTTTTACCAGAACGTCTTCCCCAGCTCGGTCAACGCGACAGGCACCCAGGTCACGCTGGCTGCCTACAGCAATGCAACCCAGCGGTGGAACCTGTTCAACCAGACTGACCTCGTGTGGAAACTGACCACCGGTAGGATCCAGCACACGGTGCTGGCGGGTGCCGAACTGGGCCGCCAGGTCACCGACAACTTCCGCCAAACTGGCTACTTCGCGCCGGGCGCCAACGTGGTGCCGGTTGCCAACCCAACGGTGGATGTGCCGGTGACGTTCCGCCAGAGCGCCACCGATGCCGGCAACCACGGTGTCGCCAGGGTGGCCGCGATCTACCTGCAGGACCAGATCGAGTTCTCCCCGCATTGGCAGGCGATTATTGGGTTGCGCCATGACGATTTCCGCGTGGATCTGCGCAACAACCGCACCGGCCAGGACTTCCGCAGCGAAGACGGCATGCTCTCGCCTCGCGTCGGGCTGGTTTACAAGCCACTCGACACGGTCTCGTTCTACGCCAGCTACAGCAAGGCATTCCAGCCGCGCGCCGGTGACCAGCTGGCGTCGCTCAAGGCCGACAACGCATCGCTGAAGCCGGAAACCTTCCTCAACCGCGAAGTCGGTGCCAAGTGGGACATCAAGCCTGACCTGCAAGCCAGCCTTGCCGCCTACCGGCTGGATCGAGGCAACGTGGCGATCGTGGACCCGGCCGACGTCTCCAGGATGATCCTGGTCGATGGGCAGTACGTCCGCGGTGTGGAACTCGGCATTGCCGGCCGCATCACCGACGCGTGGCAGTTGATGGGCGGTTATGCGTATCAAACCGGCGAAATCACCGCCACGCAGTCAGCGACCGCGGTCGAGGGCAATCGCCTGGCCCAGTTGCCGCAGCATTCGGCTTCGCTGTGGAACCGCTATGACTTCAACCAGACGATTGGCGTCGGGCTCGGCATCGTGTATCGCGGGTCGATCTACGCCAACGTGGACAACAAGGTGACATTGCCCGCATTCACCCGCTTCGATGCTGCGCTGTATTGGACCTTGAACCCGATGCTCCAGTTGCAGCTCAACATCGAGAATCTTTCCGACAAGCGCTACTTCGCCAGTGCCCACAGCAACCACAACATCAGCCCGGGTGCGCCGCGCAGCGCTTGGATCACTCTCAATTACCACTTCTGATCGAGTATCGAACGCCGCCACCATGACCGCCATGACCCAACGCCCGCCTCCACGCTCCGCCACCATGTATCGCTGGGTGCGCCAGTTCCACTTGTGGATTGGCGCCTGGGGCGCGCTGGCTGCGATCCTGTACGGCATCACCGGGCTGGTGATGAACCATCGCTTCGGTGAAGCAGCCTGGCCACAGGGCGAAAGTTCCGAGTCCGGACGCAGCACATTGCAGGTGCCCGCTGAGGCGCGGGCGACGGCGGAAAACCTGTCGCTATGGCTGTTAAAGGTACGGCAACTGGATGCGACCAATATTCGCAAAGGGGCCGGCAAGGGTAGCGACGGCGAACAGCCGATCAAGTGGAACCTGAGCGGTGGAACTGCCGGCAATTCCTGGTCGGTCGAATATGTGCCCGGCAGTGACAGCGCGGAACTCAAGCAATCCAGCCACACGCCATTGGCAGCATTCAACCGCCTGCACAAAGGGGTTGGCGGCGGTGCATGGTGGATCCTGCTGGCCGATAGCTTCGCCATCGGCATGGTGCTGCTTGGCATCTCCGGCATATGGATGTGGGCGCGTGGCCGCAGCCCGCGCGAGATGCTGGTCAGCGTGATGGGCCTGTCGACCCTGCTGTTCCTGGCCTTGGTGGGGTTGGCGCTGCTCTAGTTGGCGATGCCCTGACCGGTCAACGTCGACTCGATCCTGATCAGCAGGAGTTCGCCGCCGCCATCCAGCACATGGCGGGCGCGCTTGCCGCCAGCGACCAGGATCGCGGTGTCGCCCATCTGCAGCTCACCCAGCCCGGAACCGTCGGCGAAGCGCGCCTGCCCAACCAGCATGTGCACGCCCCAGGCCTCGCCAGGGGCGACGAACAGCACCATGGTCCCGACCAGTGGCCGATGCCACAGCTGCGCTGTGCACGTGTCGCGTTTCCACATCAGGTTGAAGTCGCGGGTGGGTCCCTCGATCAGTTCACAGAACGCCACGCGCTCACCCGCGAAGCGCAGCTTGTCGTGCGGCGGCAGCAGTTCGTGCACGCCGCCAGCACTTTCATGATCGAAACGCAGGCGCAGCCCGTTGCCAGATACCAGGACCAGTTCGCGGTCGACGCCGGGGAATGTCGAGAACGCCGCGTCAGCTTCGATCTCGGCGATCGACAGCCGCCACTGCCAGGCGTCGTGGTCGGGAACGCGCACGATCTCCGAGGTCCAGCCGGCGCCGTTCTTCCAGCGCATGCGGCGATAGCCCCTCGCCGGCAATATCCGCGACGCTCCTGCTGAGTCCGAACCTGCCTGTTCTGTTCGGAGAGTCATGCAGGAAGTGTAACCGCCGCAACCCGCCCGGTCGGCACCGGGCGGGTGTACGCAAATTCAGCAGCGCCCGTGCATGTGGCGAAGCCTGCAACGGTCAGCGTCGGGCGACCTGCTTGGGTGCCGCAGCCGGGCGCGCGGCGGGCTTGGCCCCATTGGCGGCCGTACGAGGTGCGCCAATCACAATGCGGTCGCGGTTCTTCTCGACCGTCTTCAAACCGATCCCCTTGACCAGTGCCAGCTGCTCTGGGCTGCGGAACGCGCCGTTCGCCTTGCGATGGTCGACGATCGCCTGTGCCTTGGTCGGGCCGACGTTCACGAGTACGCGGTCGATGGTGGCGGCATCGGCGGTGTTGATGTTGACGGTCTCGCCTGCAAGGGCGCTGCCGGCTAGAACCAGCGACAGGATCAGCGAGGAAAACAGGGTGGTCAGCGACTTCATGGCGATCTCCAGATTTGGGATTGAGGTGGTGGTGTGCTCCGGAAGCGCGGGCTGCGATCCGGTTTGCACAGATTGCCGATGCGCCTGCAAGGTCGATATCGGCCACTACCGCATTGGAATGCAGGCTTCAGGCCCGGCAATGAGTAGGAAACGACCTACCCCACACGGCTTCGCAACAACCACGGCGCTAGAATCGGCAATCGACCAGGAGAACTCGCACAATGCAAGCCAGCCAGATCAGCGAATTCGTCGGCAACAAATGGGAGGCGGAAATCGTTCCGCAGCTGGTGGAATACATCCGCATCCCCAACAAGTCACCGATGTTCGATGCCGACTGGGTCGCCAATGGGCACATGGATCGCGCGGTCGACTTGATGGAATCCTGGGCACGTGAACAACCTGTCGCCGGTATGCAACTTGACGTGGTGCGGCTGGAAGGACGCACGCCGCTGATTTTCATCGACATCCCGGCCTCAGGTCCGGACGTCGGCGACGACTGCGTGTTGCTTTACGGACATCTGGACAAACAGCCGGAAATGACCGGTTGGGACGACGACCTGGGCCCGTGGGAACCCGTGATCAAGGGCGACCGCTTGTATGGCCGCGGTGGTGCGGACGACGGCTACGCGATTTATGGATCGCTGACCGCGATCATGGCGTTGCAAGCGCAGGGCGCGCCACATGCACGCTGCGTGGTGCTGATCGAAGCGTGCGAGGAATCCGGCAGCTACGATCTGCCCGCCTACGTCGATCACCTTGCTGATCGCATCGGCAAGCCATCGCTGGTGGTATGCCTTGACTCGGGCTGCGGCAATTACGACCAGTTGTGGTGCACCACTTCCCTGCGCGGCATGGCCGGCGGCAACCTGACGGTGAAGGTGCTGGAGGAAGGCGTGCACTCCGGAGATGCATCAGGCATCGTGCCGTCGAGTTTCCGCATCATCCGCCAGCTGTTGTCACGGATCGAGGACGAAGCCAGCGGCCGTATCCTGCTTGAGGGCCTGCACGCGGAGATTCCCGTAGAACGCCGCACGCAGGCAGCCAGAGTCGCCGAGGTACTGGGCACCGCGGTCTACGACAAGTTCCCGTTCCTGCCGGGGATGACGCCGATGGATCCGGATACCACCGAACTGGTGCTCAACCGCACCTGGCGGCCAGCATTGTCGGTCACCGGCGTCGACGGCATTCCGGCGCTCGCCTCGGCCGGAAATGTCTTGCGCCCGCACACCGCGCTGAAGCTCAGCCTGCGCCTGCCGCCAACCCTTGATGGCAAGCGTGCCGGCGAACTGTTGCAGGACGTGCTGCTACGCGATCCACCGAACGGCGCCGAGGTCACTCTCAAACTGGAAAAGGCGGCGACCGGCTGGAATGCACCCGCATTGTCGCCATGGCTGGAATCGGCGATCGACCAGGCCAGCCAGGAGTTCTTCGGACAACCCGCGATGTACATGGGCGAAGGCGGCTCGATTCCCTTCATGGGCATGCTCGGCGAGAAGTTTCCCGGTGCGCAGTTCATGATCACCGGCGTGCTCGGTCCGCATTCCAATGCACACGGCCCGAACGAGTTCCTGCATATCCCGATGGGCAAGAGGGTTACCAGCAGCGTTGCGCGCGTCGTTACCGAACACCATGCGGCCAGCCTGCGCGGCGAAACCACCGGCGTTGCCGCGGTTGCCGGCGGCGAGCAGCACGGGGACCACGGCTGCTGCTAGGATCGGTTGGCGGCATCCGCGTTATCCATCGACATCTCTGGGAGGGTTCATGTTCAGTGGAATTCTGGCGTACATCTTTTTCGGCGCGATCATCGGCGTCTTGGCGCGTGTGCTGAAACCAGGCGCGGATCCGATGGGTTGGATCATGACCATCCTGCTCGGCATCGCCGGCGCGGTCATTGGCGGGCAGCTCGCGCCGCTGCTCGGCATCACCAGCAGATTCATGATGTGGACCATTGCGATCCTGGTCGCGATCGTGCTGCTTTTCATCTACGAGGCGATGCGCAAGAAGAAGCGCTGACCTGCGAGTTCGATACCGCACTTCAAAACGCCCCGCACCGCGGGGCGTTTTGGTTTCCAGCGCGTTCCCAACGACATCCAGGTAATCAGGCCTGTTTCAACAGCCTTGAGAGCTCAACGCGCTCAACAGCAGCCCGCACATCCACTGTCCCGACTGCCCAGGCGGTGCACCCGAAGCGGACGCAGCATAAGCGCATAACCAGCCATCCTTTCCGTGCATGAGGATGCAGCCATAGCCTGCATGCAGACTTCTCGCAGTGCGCCCCTGCCCATGTCCGCCGTCCTTGCCTTGCCGACACCCCTCTCCAGCGAACAGAGCGCCTTGCTGGCGCAGTTCGCCGCGGGCACCGACAACGCCGGCCTGCTGTGGGCTTCCGGCTACCTGGCCGGAGTCGCGCGCGCGCCTGCACAACAGGTGGCACTGATCCATGCACCGCCTGCCACGGTTCTTCCGGTGACCGTGCTGTTCGGCAGCCAGACCGGCAATGCCAGGCGCGCGGCGGAAGCCCTGCACGCCAGGCTCGAGGCCGCCGGCCTGCCGGCGCGCCTGCTGCGCGCCGATGCCTACGTTACCCGCGAGCTGGCCAGCGAGCGCCTGCTCTACATCGTCATCAGCACCCAGGGCGAAGGCGATCCGCCGGATGATGCGATCGGCTTCGTCGAATTCCTGTCCGGCAAGCGCGCGCCGAAATTGGTGGGGCTGAAGTTCGCGGTGCTCGGCCTGGGCGACACCAGTTACGCCGATTTCTGCGGCATCGCCCGCAAGATCGATTCGCGGCTGGCCGAACTGGGCGCCCAGCGCGTGGCCGATGTCGGCCTGGCTGACCTGGGCATCGACACGGTTGCCGGGCCCTGGCGCGAAACCGCACTGACACAGGCCCGCGAAGTACTCAAGGAAAGCGTGCCGAGTGCGCACGCCACGATGCATTTGGCCACAGTGACGCCGCTGCGTCCGCCGGCAAGCTGGTCACACGAACGTCCGTTTCCTGCCGAGGTGCTGGCTAACCAGCGCATCAGTGGCCGCGAATTCAAGGGCACGGGTTTCCGCCGCTATGGCGGTGTCGAAAAAGACGTGCGCCACATCGAACTCTCGCTCGAGGGTGCTGGTCTGGCATACGAGCCGGGTGATTCGCTGGGCATCCGATATCGCAATCCCGAACCGCTGGTCGCATCGGTACTGCAGGCGACCAGACTCGATGGTGATGCCGTCGCCAGCATTGGCGGCGAAACCCTGCCCCTGTCCGAGTGGCTGGCGACCCGCCGCGAACTGACGCGGCTTTCACGTCCGCTGCTGGCGGCACATGCGCAGCGCGCAGACGCCGCGGAACTGCAGGGGATGCTGGACGCTGGCCAGGCCGGCGGACTGGCTGCGCTGCTGGCTGATCATCAGTTGATTGACGTCCTGCGCCGCTGGCCGACTGACTGGGATGCCGCCGGGTTGCTCACTTCGCTGCGGCCGCAAGCCCAGCGGTTGTACTCGATCGCCTCCAGCCGTAGACGCGTGGGCGACGAAGCGCACCTGACTGTCGACATCCTTGACTACCATGCCCACGGCCACGCCCACATCGGTGCCGCCAGCGGGTTCCTGGCGGCACTGGACGAAGGCGAAAAATTGCCGGTCTACATCGAACACAACGAGCGCTTCAGGGTGCCAGCGGATCCATCGCGCGACATCATCATGGTCGGTCCCGGCACTGGCGTCGCACCGTTTCGCGGCTTCGTGCAGGAACGTGCCGAGATCGGCGCGTCCGGTCGCAACTGGCTGTTCTTCGGCGCTCGCCGTTTCAATACCGACTTCCTCTACCAGACCGAGTGGCAGGACGCCCTGCAGCGCAAGGAACTGCATCGCCTGGACCTGGCCTTCTCGCGCGACCAGGCCCACAAGGTCTATGTGCAGGATCGCCTCCGTCAGTGTGGCGGCGACTTTTACGACTGGCTGCAGAACGGCGCCCACTTTTATGTGTGCGGTTCGATAGCGATGGGCAAGGACGTCCATGCGGCTTTGCATGAAATCGTCACCGCGCACAACGGCGGCGATCTCGAAGCGGCCGCCGATTATCTCTCCCGCCTGCAGGAAGAAGGCCGCTACCGCCGCGACCTGTACTGAACCTCACGCTGCCCGTACCTACGAAAGTACGCGCCAACACAACGAACCCAACGCCATGAACCATCCTTCCGTCGAAGACATCAAGGCCAACAGCCGCCAACTGCGTGGCACGTTGCTGGACGGCCTGGCCGATCCGGTCACCGGCTCGCTGTCTTTCGAGGACCAGCGCCTGGTCAAGTTCCACGGCACCTATCAACAGGACGATCGCGACATCCGCGATGAGCGCCGCCGCCAGAAACTCGAACCGGCGCATCAGTTCATGATCCGCATCCGCGCGCCGGGCGGCGTGTTCAGCCCGGCGCAATGGCTGCAGCTGGATGCGATCGCCACCACCCATGCAAATGACTCGCTGCGCATCACCACCCGCCAGACCTTCCAGTTCCACGGGGTGATCAAGCGCGAGTTGAAATCGACGATACAGGCGATCAACGCCGCCCTGCTGGACACCGTTTCTGCCTGCGGCGACATCAACCGCAACGTGCTCGGCTCCAGCAACCCGCTGCAGTCGCGACTGCACGCCCAGGTCCACGCCTGGGCGCAGCGACTGTCCGCCAGATTCCTGCCCCACTCACGGGCCTACTACGAGATCTGGCTGGACGAGGAAAAAGTGACCGGCGGCACCAATGCAGATGAGCCGCTGTATGGCGCCACCTACCTGCCACGCAAGTTCAAGATGGCCGTGGCGGTGCCACCACTCAATGACGTGGACGTGTTTGCCAATGACTTCGGACTGATTGCGATTGTCGATGTGCACGGCGAACTGGCCGGCTTCAACGTGACCATTGGTGGCGGCATGGGCGCCAGCCACGGCGATGCCAGCACCTATCCGCGCCTGGCTGACGTGATCGGCTTCGTGACGCCCGAACGCGTGTTGGACATCGCCGAGGCGGCCCTGACCGTGCAGCGCGACCTTGGCGACCGCATCGAACGCAAACATGCACGCTTCAAGTACACCATCGACACCCATGGCCTGGACGCGATCGTGGCAATGATGGAAGCGCGCGCAGGCTTCGGGCTGGAACCGGCGCGCGCCTTCGCGTTCGATCACAACGGCGACCGCTTCGGTTGGGTCGATGGCGAGGATGGCCGCGGCCACCTGACCCTGCGCATACCCGCCGGGCGCATTGTCGACAGTGAACAGGCACACCACCTCAGCGGCTTGCGCGAGATCGCCCGCGTCCTCGAAGGCGCTGCTCCTGAACAGCATTTTCGCCTGACCGCAAACCAGAACCTGGTGATCGCCGGCGTGCCGGCCGGTCAACGCACGCACATCGATGCGCTGGTTGCTGCACACGGGCTCGACATCCATGCGCGTGCAAGTGGCTTGCGGCTGAATTCGCTGGCCTGCGTCGCGCTGCCCACCTGCGCACTGGCGATGGCCGAAGCCGAACGCTATTTGCCCGAGTTGCTGGACAAAGCCGAAGTCTTGCTGGGCAAGCACGGCCTGCTGGATGCACCCATCCACCTGCGCATCAGTGGCTGCCCGAACGGTTGCTCGCGTCCGTACCTGGGTGAGATCGCCCTGGTCGGCAAGGCCCCCGGCCGCTACAACCTGATGCTCGGTGCCGACCATCGCGGGCAACGATTGAACGTGTTGCATCGCGAAAATATCGACGAGGCGGCGATCCTTTTCACGCTCGACGACCTGTTCGATCGCTATGCCGCAACGCGCTCATCGAATGAACACTTCGGTGATTACCTGGTCAAATCCGGAATCGTCCAACCGGCACCCTCGTCTCGCCGCCAAATCGCCGTGGAGCTGACCGCATGAATGCGCCCGATCCCATTGCTGCCGCCGAATCGCCGCAGGCGCTGGCCGAACTCAACCGCTGGCTGGAACGCCTGTCCGCGCAACAGCGCATCGCCTGGGCACTGGAAAGCCTGTCCGGGCCGCATGCCCTCTCGACCAGCTTCGGCGTTCAGTCGGCGGTGTCGCTGCATCTGCTGACCCAAGCCAAGCCGGACATCCCGGTGATCCTGGTCGATACCGGCTACCTGTTTGCCGACACCTATCGCTACGCCGATGATCTGGTCGAACGCTTCGGCTTGAACCTGCATGTGGTGCGTCCGCAACTTGGCAGCAGCTGGATGGAAGCGCGCGTCGGCAAGTTGTGGGAGGACGGCATCGAGGGTCTGCAGCGCTACAACCAGTTGCACAAGGTCGAACCGATGCAGCGCGCATTGCGCGAACTCGACGTACGTTGCTGGTTCGCCGGCCTGCGTCGCATGCAAGCCCCAAGCCGCGCGGGCACCAGCTTCCTGGAATTGCGCGACGGGCGCTGGAAATTGCATCCGATCGCCGACTGGGACGATCTGGACATCGCGTCCTATGCCATGCAGCACGACCTGCCCCAGCATCCGCTGTCGCGCCAAGGCTATGTATCGGTCGGCGACATACACACCACTCGCCCCTTGCGGCCCGGGATGGACGCGACGCAGGCACGCTTCTTTGGGCTCACCCGCGAATGCGGGCTGCATGTAAGCAACGAAGCGAGCGCCGCTGCGTAAAGAGAATCAGGCCGCGATCGGCTGGCGCAATTGCAGCCAGTGTGGCGGCGATGGCCAGCTCGCCTCCTGATTCCCTTCCAGCACGCGTCGCAGGTCCCGCTGGTCGAGTTGCGGTGCCAAACCGTGCAGCAGCGCGAGCGCGTAATCGCGCAATACGCGACCGCGTGGGATCACCGCCCATGTAATGCACTCGGGCAATTCGGCAGGCGCCGGCAGGATGCGCAGGTCGGCATCTTCGCGCTGGCCGATCGCCATTTCCGCCAGCAGCCCCGCGCCGAGGCCCGCACGCACGTAGGTCTTGATCAGGTTGGCATCGCGCGCGGTCATCGCCACTTGCGGACTGACCCCGGCGGAGGCGAACGCGCGCTGCAGGGACGAGTCCGCACGCGTTGAAGACTCGTAGCTGATCAGGGGATGACGGGCCAGCTCGGCCAGGCTCGGCGCTCGTGCAAGGCCCGCAAGTGGGTGCGTGTCCTGCACCATCAGCACCCGCCGCCACCGGAACAGTGGCACCGCAACACCTCCCTGTGGTTCGCTGCCCGCGGTGCTGATCAGGGCGAGGTCGGCCTGGTCGAGCGCGCCCAGCACTTCGGAATCGCCAGCGGCCAACAGGTCGACACTGACCCGCGGGAAGTCGCGCTTGATCGCCGCGATCACCGGCGGCAGCACGTAACGAGCCTGGGTGTGGGTGGTCGCCAGCAAAAGGCGGCCACTGTGCTCGCCACGCTCATTGGCGGCGTAGCTGCGGATGTTGGCGGTTTCCGCCAGCACCCGGCGCGCGTGCTCGATCACCTTGCCACCGGCCGGCGCGATGCTGTCCAGGCTGCGCCCCTTGCGAATGAACAACTGAAAGCCGAGCTCATCCTCCAACTGCTTGAGCTGCTTGGACAGGCCTGGCTGTGTCGCATGCACGCGTTCGGCGGCCTGGGTGATGTTCAGCCCGGAATCGGCGATGGCCACGAGGTAGCGGAGCTGGGTCAGGGTCATGTCGGTATCTTGTATCGCTATATACGTATCAAGCGATAAACATAACGAAGCGCTGTAACACTGTCCATACGCGACTTATGCCTTCATGGCATGAGCATAGTCAGCCCCGCTGTTTCCGATGGCCGGGGGCAACCGCTAGCGTCGTCGCATGCCTGCCACCACCCGCACTTCGTCGATTCCACTGTTCCCGCTGTTCGCCGACCTGCGTGGGCGTCGCGTGCTGGTGGTGGGAGGTGGCAGTGTCGCCCAACGCAAATGCGAGGCGCTGCTTGAGGCCGGTGCCAGCGTCGTCCTCGGTGCGCCGGAGTTGGTGCCGACCCTGGCGCAGTGGGTGCAGCAGGGACGCATCGAGTACGTGTCCGGTCAATTCACGCCCGCGTGGCTGGACGATGCCTGGCTGGCGGTTGCCGCCACCGACGACCCCGCCACCAATCACGCCGTCGTAGCCGCCGCCGATGCACGCCGGATCTGGGCCAATGCAGTCGACGATGCCGAGGCCTCGCGTTTCCACGTGCCTGCGCGGATCATCCGCGGGCCGTTGCAGATCGCGATCTCGAGCGGCGGTGGCGCGCCGATGCTGGCGCGGCTGGTGCGCGAACAGCTGGAAACCCAGTTCGACGAATCCTTCGGGGCACTGGCCGATCTGCTTACCCGGCATCGCCAGCGCATTCGCGGTCGCTGGCCGGAGATGGGTGAACGCCGTCGTGGGTTCGCGCGGCTGTTGGCCGGCCCGCTGCAGGCACTTTTGCGCAGGCGCCAGCATATTGCCGCCGAGCTTGCCTTCGACCAGACCCTGCGCGTCGACGATGCGCTCGCCGCGCAAGGCTCGGTGGCGCTGGTGGGCGCCGGCCCGGGCGACCCCGGGCTGCTGACCCTGCGCGGCCTGCGCGTCTTGAATGAAGCGGACGTGATCCTGCACGATCGCCTGGTCAGCGACGGGGTGCTGGCGCTCGCGCGTCGCGATGCGGAACGCATCGACGTGGGCAAGCTGGCCGGCGACGGCGGCACCAGCCAGGCCCGGATCAACCAGCTACTGATCGAGCATGCAAAGGCCGGCAAACGCGTCGTCCGATTGAAAGGCGGTGACGGCTTCGTGTTCGGTCGCGGTGGCGAAGAGCTACAGGCGCTGCAGGCGCGCGGCATCGCCTTCGAGGTGGTGCCGGGGATTACCGCCGCACTGGCCTGCGCCGCCTATGCCGGCATCCCGTTGACCCATCGCGGGCATGCACAGTCGCTGCAACTGGTCACCGCGCACGGCAGGGAATCGCTGGATCGTCTCGACTGGCCCTCGCTTGCCGTCGGCCGGCAGACCCTTGCCTTCTACATGGGCGTGGCGGGGTTGGAACGCATCCGTGACCAGCTCGTCGCCCACGGCCGCGCACCATCCACGCCATTCGCAATCATCGAGAACGGCAGCCGCCCGGAGCAGCGCGTGATCGCCGGCCAGCTGTCCGATTTACCCACGTTCGCCCGTTCGCATGACGTACGGGCACCAGCGCTGCTGATCGTCGGCGAGGTCGCCGCCCTGGCAGAACGCCTGCACTGGTTCGGTCGCGAACCTTTAACGGCAGAGCGCGCAGGATGCGCTGCCGGGCTGCCAGCTGCCGACATCGCCCAGGCCGCCTGACATCGCATTCCCCCACTTCCGGACATCGCCATGAGCCTGCACGACAGCATCCTCGACACCATCGGCTCCACGCCCATCGTCAAGTTGCACCGCATCGCGCCGAAACACGTCACCCTGTACGTCAAGGTCGAATCGTTCAATCCGGGCGGCTCGGTCAAGGACCGGCTGGCGATCGCAATCATCCTTGATGCCGAGGCAAAGGGCCTGCTCAAGCCCGGCGACACCGTGGTGGAAGCCACGTCCGGCAATACCGGTGTGGCGCTGGCAATGGTCTGCGCGGCGCGCGGCTACAAGTTCGTCGCGACGATGGCGGAGAGCTTCTCGATCGAGCGGCGCAAGCTGATGCGCGCCTATGGCGCCAAGGTGATCCTGACCCCCGCAGCAGAACGCGGCAGCGGCATGGTGCGCAAGGCCGAAGAACTCGCCGCCAAACATGGCTGGTTCTACGCCAACCAGTTCCGAAACCCCGCCAACCCCGACTACCACGCTTCCACCACCGGGCCGGAAATCCTGCGCGACTTTGCCGGCAAGCGGCTGGACTATTTCGTCAGTGGCTGGGGCACTGGCGGCACCATGAGCGGCGCCGGGCGCGTGCTCAAGGCGGCGCGGCCGGGCCTGAAGATCGTCACCACGGAGCCGGCGGTTGCCGCCCTGCTGGCGGGCGACGAATGGCATCCGCACAAGATCCAGGGTTGGACGCCCGACTTCATACCGGAAGTGCTGGACCGCACGATCTACGACGACAACATTCCGATCGATGACGTTCTCGCCCGTGACACCGCACGCCGGTTGGCGCAGGAGGAAGGCCTGTTCGTCGGCATTTCGGCTGGCGCCACCGTCGCCGCGGCATTGCAGGTCGCCGACAAGGCGTCAGAGGGCACGGTGCTAGTGGCGATGCTGCCCGACACCGGCGAGCGCTACCTGTCGACGTTCCTGTTCGAAGACGTCAACGAGGGCTCGGATGTCGAGTGGTTGGCGACGCTGAGCTGAGTCACCCCTGCATCCCAAGAAACCTCTGAACATGCGTTCGTTCTCCCTTCGACAGGCTCAGGGCGAACGGGTACCGCTGATTCCGTTCGTGGTGAGAAGGAACCTCCGAACATGCGTTCGTTCACCCTTCGACAGGCTCAGGGCGAACGGGTACCCGCTGATTCCGTTCGTGGTGAGCCTGTCGAACCATGATCGGAATCAGCGCTCGGCGACTTGATCAGGGAGTCCCTAAGCCCGCCCGTAGACGTCTTCGTAACGGACGATATCGTCCTCGCCCAGGTAGTCGCCAGACTGCACCTCGATCAGTTCCAGCATTTCGCTGCCGGGGTTTTCAAGGCGATGTTTCGCGCCGATCGGGATATACGTCGACTGGTTGGCGTTCAGCTCGAACAAGTCGTTGTCGCGGGTGACGCGCGCGGTACCCCGCACCACAATCCAGTGCTCGGCCCGGCGCGTATGCGACTGCAATGACAACCGTGCGCCCGGCTTCACCTTGATGCGCTTGACCTGGAATCCGTCACCGATGTCGATGGAGTCGTAACTGCCCCACGGCCGGTGCACTTCGCGATGCAGCGCGGCCTGGCTGCGCTGCTCCGCCTTCAAGCGCGCAACAACATCCTTGACTTGCTGCACCTTGTCCTTGCGTGCCACCAGGATTGCGTCGTCTGTTTCCACCACCACCAGGTCGTCCACGCCGACCAATGCCACCAGCCTTCGCGCATAGGCGTAGCTGTTGCGGCTGTCGATCGCGATCACATCGCCATGGCGCGCGTTGCCATCAGCATCCTGCTCGCTGACATCCCAGAGCGCCGACCACGAACCCACGTCATTCCAGCCAATGTCCACCGGCAGCACGCTGGCCATGTCGGTCTTTTCCATCACCGCGTAGTCGATGGAATCAGCCGGACACGCGGCGAACGCATCCTTGTCGAGGCGGATGAAGTCGCCATCGCGTTGAGCGGCATCGAATGCGGCGCGTACGCCATCGACGATGTCGGGCCGGAACCGCTGCAGCTCCTGCAAATATCGGGAGGCGCGAAACAGGAACATGCCGCTGTTCCAGAAGTAGCCACCCGTGTCGAGGTAGGCCTGCGCGGTGGCGGCATCGGGTTTTTCGACGAAGCGCTTCACAGGGCGCACGCCATCGCCGTGGTCGGTAGCAGTCCCGTCTGCTTCGATGTAGCCGAAGCCGGTTTCCGGCGCATCCGGGACGATGCCGAAGGTGACCAGCGCCCCTGCCTCCGCGGCCGGCATCGCCTGACTGACTGCAGCGCGGAACGCAGCGTCGTTGCGCACCACGTGATCGGAGGGAAGCACCAGCAGCAGCGGATCGGAGCCGTCCCGCGTCGCCTGCATCGCCGCCGCCGCGATCGCCGGAGCCGTGTTGCGGCCCATCGGTTCAAGGACGATCGCGGACGTAGGTGCGCCGATCTGGCGCAACTGTTCGGCGACCAGGAAGCGATGGTCCTCGCCGGCAACCACAATCGGCGCCACGTCGGCGAGCGCGGCAACCCGCCGCCACGTCGCCTGCAGCATGGTGTAGTCCCCGATCAAAGCCAGGAATTGCTTCGGGTACGCTTCGCGCGAGAGCGGCCATAGCCGGGTCCCTGA
The DNA here is from genome assembly GCA_038323895.1 of Lysobacterales bacterium. Lineage (GTDB taxonomy): Bacteria > Pseudomonadota > Gammaproteobacteria > Xanthomonadales > Xanthomonadaceae > Thermomonas. The sequence goes on from JBBQHK010000003.1 coordinate 66,905, forward strand.
TCCACCCGAAAGCAGCACTGGCTGCAACTGGGACATATTCGTGGCCCACCTTCTCGCCCGGATCGATGCGGCAGTTTACCCTTCACCCATGAGCGAATCCGAAGCGACCCACGAACCCCGCGCCACCGCGCGCACCACCTGGACCCGTGCCGTGCTGGGCGACCCCGATGCGACCCCCGCGCGCGCATCCATGGATGCCGGTTTCCGCAGTTACTGGCGGGTGCACACGCAGGACGGCACAGGCCTGTTGAAGAGCGTCATTGTCATGGACTCGCCACCGGACAAGGAAGACGTCCGGCCGTGGTTGCGCATCCGTGCCCTGCTGGAATCCGGAGGCGTGCGCGTGCCGGGCTTATTGGCGCAGGACGTCGAGGCCGGCTTCCTGCTGCTGGAAGACCTCGGCGCGGACACTTACCTGCACGCGATCAACGGTGGCAATGCCGATCTCTTGTTCGACCACGCAATCAGGCAGCTGTTGAAGCTGCAGGCGATCGCCCCGCCGTCCGACCTGCCCGCCTACGACGAAGCGATGCTGGCGCGCGAGTTGCGCCTGTTTGACGAATGGTTCTGTGGCCATCACCTGGGCATGAACCTGGACCGCGGCGACTTGCACGTGCTGGATGCGGCGTACCTGTTCCTTATCGACAGCGCGCTGGCGCAGCCGCAGGTCCTGGTCCACCGCGACTTCATGCCGCGCAACCTGATGCCGGTGCAGGGCCGGCTTGGCGATGACGGGCCCGATGGACCCGCGGTGCTGGATTTCCAGGATGCCGTCCGCGGCCCGATCGCCTACGACGCGCTGAGCCTGTTCAAGGATGCGTTCCTGAGCTGGCCTCCATCGCGCGTCACGATCTGGCTGGAGCTGTACCACGCTCGTGCGATGGTTGCGGGCCTGCCGGTGCCGCCTTTGGCGCGCTTCCTGCGCGATGCGGAACTTATCGGCGTGCAGCGGCACCTGAAGGTGATCGGCATCTTCGCGCGCCTCAAGCATCGCGATGGAAAACCACGTTACCTCACCGATGTGCCGCGCTTCTTCACTTATATCGACGAGGTCCTGCCGCGCTATCCGGAACTGCATGGCCTGCAGCACTTTCTCGAGAAGAAGGTGAGACCGGCGATCGAACAATTGCAGGCAGTGGTGCAGGGGTGAAGGCACTGATCTTCGCGGCGGGCCTGGGAGAGCGCATGCGCCCACTGACTGACAGCACGCCCAAGCCATTGCTCAGCGTCGGCGGCAAGCGACTGATCGAATGGCATCTGGAGAAACTCGCGGCGTTCGGCATTGACGAGGTCGTGGTCAACACGTCCTGGCTGGCCGATCAGTTTCCGCAGGCGCTGGGCGATGGCTCCCGCTGGGGCCTGCGCATCCACTACGCATATGAAGGCACGACACCATTGGAAACCGGGGGTGGCATGTGCAATGCCCTGTCATGGCTGGGCGATGCGCCATACATCGCAGTCAATGGCGATATCTGGTGTGATGCCGATTTCGCTGCACTCCCGCGCGAACCTGGTGGCGAAGCACACTTGCTGCTGGTCAGAAATCCTGGGCACAACCCGCTTGGTGATTTCACGCTGGGCACTGATGGCCACGTGCAGTCCGATGGCAACGAACGACTGACGTTCTCCGGTATCGGCGTGTACCGCGAGTCTCTGTTGACAAACTGGCGCGAGGTCATCGGCGATGTTGCCGGAACTGAACTCACGCCGCCCCGTTTCAAGCTCGCACCCCTGCTACGCGAGGCAATGGGCCGCGGCGCGGTGACCGGAACGCATCACCGCGGGCGTTGGACCGATGTCGGCACGCCCGAACGCTTGCAGCTGCTTGATGAGGCACTGCGAACCAGGAATCAGTCGGCGTCGAGCAACTGACGCAGGAACGGAACGGTAATGCGTCGCTGCGCCGCCAGCGAGGCGCGGTCGATCCGTTCGAACATCGCGGTCAAATCCGACAGGTCGCGACTGCACCGGGTCAGCAGCCAATCCAGTGCGGCGTCTTCAAACGCCAGGCCGCGGGACGCGGCCCGCTGGCGCAATACCGCCGCGCGGCCGGCATCATCCAGCATGCGCAACGGCATCAACGTGCATTGCGCCAACCGGGAGCGCAGGTCTGGAAGTTCCACCTCCAGCATGGCGGGTACCGCGGTCGCCGCATACAGCAGGCCAATGCCTGCATCGTGCAGGCGGTTGTGCAGGTCGAATAGGGCAACTTCGTCGTCATGCGTACCGCTGATCGCATCCAGGTCGTCCAGTGCGACCAGGTCGGCCGTCTGTTCGAGTCCCTCGAAGGCATCGCGCGCATGGCCACGCACGCGCGCTAGCGAGAGGTACTGCGGGCGCCGGCCTGCTGCCTCGGCGGCAGCGCAGGTCCCCAGCAGCAGGTGGGTCTTGCCGCTGCCATCGCTACCTTGCAGGTAGAGCGCATCCGACAGCCCCCCGCCGGCCAGCACCTGCAAGCGCTCGATCATGCCGGGCGCCGCGCCCAGGTACGTCAGCAGGCGTTGCTCGGGTGGAAAACGCAAGGCGAGTGGCAACTGCGGCACCAGAAGCTGGTTCCGCGCCATGTCAGGCGAGGGGGGTTTCGTGGTCGGTCGACGCAGTGGGCGATGCCGCATCGGGACCATGGTCGAAGCCGTCCTGCAGCAGGATCACCGGCCGGTCGCCCGCGTATAGCCGGCTTTCGGTATAGCGGTGATGCGCATAGTGCAGCAGCACGTTCGCCACCGCTGCGACCGGCAAGGCCAGCAGCATGCCGAGGAAGCCAAACAATTGCCCGCCGGCGAGCACCGCAAAGATCACCGCCATCGGGTGCAGGCCGATGCGATCGCCAACCAGTTTCGGGGTCAGCCAGTAACTCTCGATCACCTGGCCAATCGTGAACACTACGGCTACCCCGGCAAGATGCTGCCAGTCGCCGAACTGCACCAGCGCGGCAATCCCGCCGAGCACGATCACGGCTGCCGGCCCCAGGTAAGGCACGAAGGTCAGCAGGCCACCGATGACACCGATCAGGATGCCAAGCTCCAGGCCGACCGCCCACAGGCCGACGCCATACAGCACACCCAGGATCAGCATCACCAGCAATTGCCCGCGCAGGAAACCGCCCAGCACCGCGTCCGATTCCATCGCCAACTTGCGCACGATGCCGTAGTGATCGCGCGGGATCATTGCACCAACGCGCCCCACCAGCAGATCCCAGTCGCGCAGGAAGAAGAACGTCAGCACCGGCAACAGCACGATGTTGGTGATCATGCCCAGCAATGCGAAGCCCGAGCGGGACACATAGCCAAGCACTGTAGTGGCGAAACCACCGGCACTTTCCCAATGCTCGCGTATGAGCGTGAACAGTCGCGTGGGATCAAGCCAGGCCAATATCTGCAGACCGGTCTTCCGCTCCAGCCACGGCAACGCAGTCCCGATGAACCAGTCGCGATAACCCGGCAACGATTCCATCAGGGTGAGGATCTGTCGCTCCAGCAATGGCACCAGGATCACCAGCGCGATGACCAGTACCAGGCACATCACGCCAAACACCAGGATCACGCCGGTATTGCGTGAGCGCCCCGAGCGCTCCAGCCGGTCGACCAGTGGATCGCCAAGCCACCCCAACAGGGCAGCAAACACGAACGGGGTCAGGACTGGCGCAAGCAACCACACCAGCCACAGCACCGCCAACACGATCGCGGCCCACTGCAACCTGCGCAGGAAGTTCGCGATGCTGCCCAGGGCATCTGCCGAATCAGTGGTCATCAGTCTTTACCGGCTACCCATGCGAAAAGTGGTCACGCCCGCTTCGGGACTCGGCATGGCGCCTGCCGGCATGCCGGCACCGCTATCGGCCGGACTGCCGCCGTCGACTTGGGACAGCACACCATCGCGATCCACATAGCGTGCAAAGCCGTTCACGCCAGTGGCCAGGTCGAGGTCCAGGTCCAGCGTATCCCCGGTTGAGAAGACCGGCTGCACGCGCTTGACGAGCGACAGGCCATTCAGGTACCCGATCAGGCGCATGTAATCGTCGGCACTGTCCACGCCAAGGATGCGCACGCGAAACCTGCCGGGCGGTCCGCCACTGCCAGACTTGGCGTAGCGCCTGAACAGCGCATCGGCCGCGCCATCTGCGCCTGCGCCCATGGCGCGGCGTGCATCAGGACTGTTGGTGGTCCATTTCGCGAGGACCTTGCCCTTGTCGACGAAGGTCCAGTCCGCGACCCAGCCGCCGCTGCCTCGATACAGCTTGCCAAGCAACTGCATTGGCGGGCTGTAGCGATTCGACAGGCTGGCGATGGCCGCGGTATCGCCGCGCCAGATCGCACCCACAGCCGCCTGCTCGGCCGCGTTGCCGCCCGGCAGTCCAAGCGCAAACCCGCGCGACTTGGCCTGGTCAAGCACGGCGCGTGCGGCATTGGCCTGGGCCAACCCGACCAGGCGTGCACCGCTGCCGTCGTCGATGGCCAACCACAGTACCGGCTTGGCGCGCGGTAGCGGCCACACCGGCAAGCCGAGCATCCCGACCAGTTCGTCCACTGCATCACGCTTGAAACGGGTGACCAGGATGGTCTTGAACGTCGGCGAGCCATTGGCCGAGATGCCCTCGTCCTGGCGATAGTCGTAGCCGTCGACGTAGTCCTTGGCCTTGACCAGTTCTTCGCGCACGCCCGGTCGCGTTGCCGCTCCGGTATCACCGGTGGCCTTGGCCAACACCTGTGCCAACGCACGCCCGAAGGCAGCCCTGCGCTCGCCGTCGGTCTGATTGCGCACGCTGGTTTCGGTTTGGTAGGCGCCGGAAGCCGAAGCCCGGTCGCCTTCCGTGCGCTGGGCATGGCCCGGCCTGCTGGCAAGCAGCAGTGCTCCGATCAGAACCGGGGCCCCCAACCGCAACCACCACGTTGACCACCGCAAACCCTGGCTCATCCCTGCATCGCCCGACTGTCCTTGCCCGGCACGATGCCCGGCATGGGGGAATGGTGCCGCAGCGGGGCCAGCACGTCCACGCCGCCGCGGTCATCACGCTAAAATGGGGGACTTGCAGGCGCGTTCGCGCCAGCGTGTCGAGGCCTCCGTGACCCAGCCCACTCCCCTGACCTACCGCGATGCCGGCGTCGATATCGATGCAGGCAATGAGCTCGTCGAACGCATCAAGCCGCTGGTCCGGCGCAGCTTCAGGCCCGAAGTGATGGGCGGCTTGGGCGGATTCGGCGCGTTGTTCGACCTGTCCGGCAAATATCGCGAGCCGGTGCTGGTCTCCGGCACGGACGGCGTGGGCACCAAGCTCAAGCTGGCCCAGCAACTCGGCCGTCACGACACCATCGGCATCGACCTGGTCGCGATGTGCGTGAACGACGTGCTCGTCCAGGGCGCCGAACCGCTGTTTTTCCTCGACTATTTCGCCACCGGCAAGCTCGACATCGACACCGCCGCGGCGGTGATCGGCGGGATCGCGGCCGGCTGCACCGAATCAGGCTGCGCGCTGATCGGCGGCGAAACCGCGGAAATGCCCGACATGTACCCACCTGGCGAATATGACCTGGCTGGTTTCTGCGTGGCCGCGGTGGAGAAGTCGAAGTTGCTCGATGGCAGCAAGGTCCAGGCTGGGGACGTGCTGGTCGGCATCGCCTCCAGTGGCCCGCATTCGAATGGCTATTCGCTGGTGCGCAAGATCTTTGATCGTGCGGGCCGGCCGGGTGACCTCGACCTGGGCGGCGTGAGCCTGATCGATGCCTTGATGGCGCCGACCAGGCTCTACGTGAAGCCGGTGCTGGAACTGCTCTCGCGGCACGCACCGCATGCGATGGCGCACATCACCGGTGGCGGCCTGACCGAGAACATCATCCGGGTGATTCCGGACGGACTAGCGCTGGACATCGAAGCCAGTGCGCTGGTGTTGCCGCCGGTGTTCGACTGGCTGCAGCGCGAAGGCGCGGTGCCGGCCGCGGAAATGTGGCGCACTTTCAACTGCGGCATCGGATTCGTGCTGGTGCTGGCGCCAGGCGATGTCGCGGCGGTGTCCGCCGACCTCGAACGCCTGGGCCTGGCCCATCGACCAATCGGTCAGGTCATCGCACGCGCCGATGGCGAGCGTGTGCGGATTGCTTGACGCTTCGTTCGCATGACCATACGCATCGCCGTCCTCGCCTCCGGTAGCGGCAGCAACCTGCAGGCGCTGCTGGATGCGATCGACGCCGGCCAGCTGGATGCGCAGGTTGTGGGAGTGTTCACCGACAAGCCCGCTGCACTTGCCCTGCTGCGAGTGCCCGAGCCGTTGCGCTGGGCGCGCATGCCCAGGACCTATCCGTCACGCGCGGCGTTCGATGCGGATCTTGCCGATGCTGTTGCGGGTACGGCACCGGATTGGGTGATCTGCGCCGGCTACATGCGCATTCTGGGCGAGTGCTTCGTCGAACGCTTCCGCGGTCGCGTTTTGAACATCCATCCGTCGTTGCTCCCTCTTTATCGTGGCTTGCACACGCATGCGCGCGCGCTGGAAGCCGGCGATGCCGAACACGGCGCCAGCGTGCATTTCGTGATACCTGAACTGGATGCCGGCGCAGTGATCGCGCAGGCGCGGGTGCCGGTACGCGCCGGCGATACTGCCGATAGACTGGCCGGGCGGGTGCTGCAGGTCGAGCACCTCCTGCTTGTGTATGTGGCCAGGCTGGCGGCAGAAGGTCGACTGGCTGAACACGGCGGCGTCGCCAGTGTGGATGGTCATCCCCTGTTTACCCCCCTGTGTCTAGAGTTTGACCCCGCATGGCCGCCGCCTGGTTAGCTCGATTCGGTGGTCACTCCTACTGGAAGCGATCATTTGCCCATGAAAACCCTGCAAACCCTGTTGCCCGTGTCGGCCTTGGTGCTCGCCTGCATGACGGGCCCTGCCTGGGCCGTCAAACCGTTCGTGGCCAACTACGAGGCCACCGTGAAAGGCGCCATCCAGGCAGACGCCAGGATGAAGCTCGCGTCTGCGGGCGGCGACCGCTGGAGCTACGAGCTGAGCGTCAACAGTCCGATTGCATCGATACGCCAGACCACCATATTCGAAGACCGGGATGGTGCGTGGCGCCCGTTGTCCGGCAGCGATTCGATCCAGATGCTGATGAAGAAATCGCAAAAGAACGCGACGTATGACTGGGCGTCCGGTGAAGCGCGCTGGACTGGCAACGTCAAGCCCGACCGCGCGGGTCCAGTCAAACTGCAGGCAGGCGATGTGGACGCGATGCTGCTCAACCTGGCCATTGTCCGCGATGTCGCCGCCGGCAAAGCACTGAGTTACCGCATGGTCGACAACGGCATGGCGCGCCAACAGGTCTACCAGAACCTCGGCCAGGAGAGCATTACGGTAGCCGGCAAGGCAAACACGGCGACCAAGGTCAGCCGCACCAGCGACGGCAAGCAAGTCACGGTGTGGGTGGTTGAAGGTTTACCCGTTCCGGCGCGGATCCTGCAGCAGGACGACGGCAAGGACGCACTGGACCTGGTCCTGAAATCGGTGAATTGACACGCCAGGCTTCGCATGGAAAAGCCCCGCAGCGCGGGGCTTTTTGTTGCCTAGCAACTACCGGCGTCAGTTGATCCTGCGAATACTCGCGCCCAGTCCCGACAGCTTGGCCTCGATGTTCTCGTAGCCTCGGTCCAGGTGGTAGATGCGATCGATTGTAGTCTGCCCATCAGCGACCAGCCCCGCCAGGATCAGCGAGGCCGAGGCGCGCAGGTCTGTGGCCATCACTGGCGCACCGCTGAGTTTTTCCACGCCACGAACCACCGCAGTGTGCCCATCAACGCGGATGTCCGCGCCCAACCGCACCAGCTCGTTGACGTGCATGAAACGGTTTTCAAAGATGGTTTCGTTGATCACCCCAACTCCGTCAGCCATGCAGTTCATCGCCATGAACTGGGCCTGCATGTCGGTGGGGAATGCCGGATGCGGCGCGGTGGTGAGATTGACCGCGCGCGGGCGCTTGCCGGCCATGTCCAAGGTGATGCTGTCGAGCTCGACGTCGATGCGTGCGCCGGCTTCGCGAAGCTTGTCGAGCACCGCGTCCATCGTATCCGGGCGCGCATGGGTGGTCTTGATACGGCCGCCGGTCATCGCTGCGGCGACCAGGAAGGTGCCTGTCTCGATACGATCAGCGACCACAGCATGCGTGCAACCCTGCAGTCGTTCCACGCCGTGCACCACGATACGGGACGAACCTGCGCCCTCGATTTGCGCGCCCATCGCGACCAGGCATTCGGCCAGGTCGACGATCTCCGGCTCCATCGCGGCGTTCTCCAGCACGCTGGTGCCGTCGGCCAGGGCCGCCGCCATCAACACGTTTTCAGTTGCGCCCACGCTGACCAGGTCGAATACGTGGCGCGCGCCACGCAGGCGTCCATTGACACGCCCCTTGATGAAGCCGTGCTCGACCGTGATTTCTGCGCCCAGTGCCTGCAGCCCCTTGATATGCAGGTCGACCGGGCGCGAGCCAATCGCACAACCACCGGGCAAGGACACTTCGGCATCGCCGAACCGCGCCAGCAACGGTCCCAGCACAAGTACCGAGGCGCGCATCGTCTTGACCAGTTCGTAGGGCGCGATGTGGCTGTTCACGCTGCGCGGATCGATGGTCATCGCATCGCCTGAATGATCGACGCCGGCACCCAATCCGGCCAGCAGCTTGGCAGTGGTGAGCACGTCCTGCAGGCGCGGCACATTAGTGATGCGCACCGGCGTATCGGCAAGCAAGGTCGCGCACAGGATCGGCAGGACCGCGTTCTTGGCGCCGGAAATTCTCACTTCGCCGCTAAGGCGGGCACCGCCCTGGACCAGGATCTTCTGCATCAGCCCGTTGCCTCCCCGGTGGTCAGCGTACGCAGCTGCAGGGCATGGATTTCACCGCCCATGCGACCGCCCAGGGTGGCGTAGACCATACGGTGGCGGACCAGCGGCAACTTGCCCGCGAAAGCATCACAGACCACGGTGGCCTCGAAGTGCACACCATCGTCCCCCTGAACCTGCGCAATGGCGCCGGGCAGGCCGGTTTCAATCAATTGGCGGATCAAATCGGCGTTCATGGCTGGTCAGCAAGTGCTCGCGTAAACTGAATGAGCCAGTCTAACGGATGCCTCTTTGAAAACGCTTGCCGTGCCTCCCGCCTTGCGAGGCCCTGACGACAGTTTCGACTTCGCCGCCAGCGGCCGCCGTGTGTTCGCACTCGAGCGCCAGGCGCTGGATGCCGTGGCAGCGCGCATCGACGGTGCGTTCAGCTCTGCCTGCCAGGCGATCCTGGCCTGCAGCGGGCGGGTCGTCTGTACCGGCATGGGCAAGTCCGGACACGTGGCGCGCAAGATCGCCGCGACCCTTGCCTCCACCGGCACGCCTGCGTTTTACATGCATCCGGGCGAAGCCGGCCATGGCGACCTGGGCATGGTCACTGACGCCGACATCGTGCTGGCGTTGTCGTACTCGGGCGAAAGTGACGAGATCCTGATGCTGCTGCCGGTGCTCAAGCGACAAGGCAACACCGTGGTCGCGATGACCGGCAGGACGGAATCCACGCTGGCCCGCGAAAGTGACATCCACCTTGACGTGGGCGTGCCGACCGAGGCCTGTCCGTTGGCGCTCGCGCCAACCTCCAGCACCACTGCCGCGCTGGCGATGGGCGATGCGCTGGCGGTCGCCCTGCTCGATGCGCGCGGCTTCACTGCCGATGACTTCGCCCGCTCACACCCGGCCGGCGCCCTGGGCCGGCGCCTGCTGCTGCATATCACCGACGTGATGCACGCCGGCGACGACGTACCGCGCATCCATCCCGAGGCCAGCATCAGCGAGGCCCTGGTGGAGATGAGCCGCAAGCGCCTGGGCATGACCGCGGTGGTCGATGCCGATGGCCGCCTGCTCGGCCTCTACACCGACGGCGACCTGCGTCGCAGCCTGGATGATGCCAAGGTCGACCTGCGCAACACTTCCATCGCCACGGTGATGACACGCGCGCCGCGCACGATCGGTGCCAGCGCACTGGCCGTGGAAGCCGCGCAACTGATGGAAGCGCACCAGATCAACGCGCTGTTGGTAGTTGATGGGGATCAGCGCGTGGTCGGCGCACTCAACATCCACGACCTGCTTCGCGCGCGGGTGGTGTGATGGCGGCGACCGCCTATCCCGCCGAGCTCCTGCAACGTGCCGCCGGCATTCGCCTGATCGGCTTCGACGTGGACGGCACCCTGACCGATGGCCGCCTGGTGTATGGCACCGACGGCCACGAAGCCAAAGCGTTCCATGTTCAGGACGGGCTGGGCCTGGTATTGCTGCGCCACGCCGGGATCGCAACTGCATTGGTGACGGCGCGCAACAGCACTGTCGTCGAACAACGCGGCCGTGAACTGCAGATCGCGCACGTGCACACCGGCGAACGCGGCAAGCTGGCCTGCATGCAGAAGATCGCGGCCGGAATGGGCATTGGCATGGAAGCGGTCGCCTTCATGGGCGATGACTTGCCGGACCTGGCCACGCTGCGCGGCGTCGGGCTGGCCATCGCGCCGGCCAATGCGCATGCATGGATTCTCGCCGAAGCCCATTGGGTCACCCCGCGCGATGGCGGTGCAGGCGCGGCACGCGATGCCTGCGACCTCGTGCTTCACGCGCAGGGCAAGGTCGACGCGATCCTGGCGCACGGGGAGCATCCATGAACTGGCGGGGCGGGCTGACAATCTTCCTGCTGCTTGCGGTCACCGCCAGCGGCTGGTCGGTGTGGACGCATGCGGATGAAGGCGACGTCCAGGTCACGGCCAAACGCCCGGATTACGTGCTGCGCGACTACGAGATCGTTTCGCTCGACGTTGCAGGCGAGGAAGCCTTCACCCTGCGCGGCCCGGAACTGCAGCGTGACCTGGGGGCCAAGTCGATGACCCTATTCAAGCCACTTTTCCTGGTGCCCGACCGCAATGGCACGCATTGGGAGGTCCGGGCCAGGCACGGCTTCGTGCCCGAGGACGGCAAGGAGCTGCGTCTGCGCGGCGATGTGGTCGCCATCAGCCCCTTGCAGGTGCCGCCACAGACACGCATCGAGACCTCGGAGCTGAACCTGTTCCCACGCGCGAACCGGGCTACCTCCACGGTTGCCGTGACCGTCACCCGACCCGGCCTTACAATGCGCGGCCGTGGCCTGGAAGCGGACTTCAACCGCCAGCAGGTCGCACTCCTCTCCGATGTCCATTCCCGTTATGTCCCTGCGCCCCGTTAAATTCCAGGCCCTGATGCTGGCCGTGCTCGCCGCTGCATTCGCGACGATCACACACGCACGCACCAGCGACCGCAACCAACCGATGGACATCGAGGCCTCCCACCAGGTCTGTGGCTTCGGTGCCAACGACACCTGCACCCTGACCGGCAACGTGATCATCTCCCAGGGGTCGTTGAACGTCGTGGCAGCCAAGGCGATCATCGAGCAAAGCAATGGCGATCCCAGCCGTGCCCTGCTCAGTGGCGGCGTGACCCTGCGCCAGACCATGGACGACGCCAACCAGATCAATGCCAAGTCCAGCAATGTCGACTACAACTTGCGCACCGAAGTCGTGGTCTTCACCGGTAATGTCGAGATCGTGCAGCAACGTGGCACATTGACCGGGCAACGGGTGGTCTACAACATGAGGACCGGCCAGGTCGAGAGCGGTGGCAGCGGCAATGGCCGGGTGAAGATGCGGATCCTGCCCAAGAGTGCGCAAGGCAGCGGCGCGCAAGCGCAGAAGCCAGCTGCACCGGGCGGCGAGGGCAAACCCTGATGCTGGTCGTCCAGGGCCTGCGCAAGCGCTACAAGTCGCGCGAGGTCGTCCGCGACTTCAGCCTGACCCTGGATGCCGGCGAAGTGGTCGGCCTGCTCGGCCCCAATGGCGCAGGCAAGACCACCTGTTTCTACATGATCGTCGGGCTGGTGCCTGCCGATGCCGGCAGCATTACCCTGGACGGCAAGGACATCACCCAGCAGCCGATGTACGCACGCGCCAAGCAGGGCGTGGGTTACCTGCCGCAGGAGCCGTCGGTATTCCGCAAGCTTTCGGTGGCTGACAACATCCGCCTGGTACTGGAATTGCGCGCGGACCTGGATGAGGACGGACGCGAGCGCGAACTGGCGGACCTGCTTGATGAACTTCAGATCGGCCACGTTGCCGACCAGGCCGGCGCCAGCTTGTCCGGCGGCGAGCGGCGGCGGGTCGAGATCGCCCGTGCGCTGGCCGGTAAACCGCGCCTGATCCTGCTGGACGAGCCCTTCGCCGGCGTCGACCCGATCTCGGTCAACGAGATCCAGCGCATCGTCAAGCACCTGAAGGATCGCGGCATCGGCGTGCTCATCACCGATCACAATGTGCGCGAAACACTCGACATCTGCGATCGCGCCTACATCATGTCCGACGGCGCGGTGCTGGCGCAGGGCGCGCCCGAGGCGCTGCTGGCCAATCCGGATGTGCGCCGGGTGTACCTGGGCGACGCCTTCCGGCTGTAAGCCCTACCCGGCCCTGCATGCGCGGCCACGCTCGCGACCCGGCATCCTGACTACAGTTTTTTAAAGCTGCGGACGATATGCTCAATGCATGAAGCCGCGCTTGTCTCCTGCGCTGCACCAGCACTTGATCCTGACGCCGCAACTGCGCCAGGCCATCCGGCTGTTGCAGCTATCCACCGCCGAACTTGAGCTCGAAGTCGCCGAGGCGATGGCCAGCAACCCGCTGCTGGACTGGGTCGAGGACAGCGTGGCAGGTCCCGCCCTGGCGCATGAGACCCGCGATGCAGACGGCGTGGATGGACCACAGGAAGCGCAGCACGAGCAGGAATTCGTGGAGGAACGCTGGGATCGCGAAGGCGAACCCTGGCAGGAACGGATCGGCCCATCTTCGGACGGCGGCAGTAGCTTCGACGTCGCCTGTGAACATGCTGCCAGCGAGGAAACCTTGCACGACCATCTGTTCTGGCAGCTCCACCTGGGCCATTTCAGCCAACGGGACTTGGCGATCGGAGTTGCCCTGATCGATGCGATCGACGATGACGGCTATCTGCGCGACAGCCTGGATGCCATCGCCGAGACCCTGGAACCGGAGGTCAGTGCCAATCCCGACGAGATCCTGCTGGTACTGCACCGGATCCAGCAATTTGACCCGGTCGGCGTAGGGGCCCGCGAGCTTGGCGAATGCCTGCGCCTGCAATTGCACGCGCTGGAGCCGGAGACGCCCGGCCGCGCGCTGGCGATCACCGTCACCGAAGGGCCGATGGCGAGGTTGCCGAAGATCGGCATCGAAGGCCTGTGCACGGAGCTCCACTGCCAGCGCGAGCAAGTGCAGGCGGCGGTTGAACTGCTGCGCAGCCTGGATCCGCGCCCGGGCGCACAGCATGGCGACATGCCTGCTGGCACCTATGTCACCCCCGATTGCGTGATCTGGCGGCAGCAGGGCTTGTGGCGGGTAGCACTGGCCGCCGGCGCAACACCTCGCATCGCCATCCATCGCGGCTACGAACAGATGATCCAGGGCGCCAGCACCACCGATGCCGACTACCTGCGCGGGCGCCTGCAGGAAGCACGCTGGCTGCTGAAAGGCCTGGAGGCGCGCGCGGACACCCTGTTGCGGGTGGTCCGCTGCCTGGTGCGGGAACAGGCGGGATTCCTGGAATTCGGCGCGCAGGCGCTGCAACCACTCACCCTGCGCAGCATTGCCGGAGAGCTTGGCCTGCATGAGTCAACGGTATCGCGAGCGATCGCGCGCAAGTACGTACGCACGCCGCGCGGCACGATTGCGCTGCGTGATTTTTTCGCCTCCGGCATCGAGACCGAAGGCGGCGGCAGCACATCCAGCACTGCCATCCAGGACATGATCCGCAAGCTGGTAGAGGCCGAGGATCCGCGCAAGCCGATGTCCGATGCGCGGCTGGCGGACACCCTCAAGGCGGAAGGCGTGCCGGTCGCCAGGCGCACCGTGGCCAAGTATCGCGAAGCCTTGCACATTCCCCCATCCCACGAACGCGTGCGCATCGGCTAGGCTGGAGGCACGCGACCCGCCGACCGGACCCCACCGGTTGGTCCATCACGTCGAAGGAGGTTCGTATGCAGATCGAAACCCACGGCCAGCAAATGGAAGTCACCCCGGCCCTGCGCGACTACGTGGAAACTCACCTGGCCCGCCTCTCGCGACACTTCGATCACCCCTGCGAAATCCACGTCCAGCTTGGCCTGGACAAGCCCCAACACCGTGCCGAGGCCACCATTACCCTTGCCGGCCGCGCACCCATGCATGCGACTGCAAATGGCGTGGACATGTATGCCGCCATCGACTTGCTGAGCGACAAGCTCGATCGCCTGCTGATGAAGCACAAGGAACGCATGACCGACCACCACCGCGGCGAGAGCATCGCCCGCGACGGCACGTTGGGCTGACCGCCGGCCGCAATAGCGTGAGCCAGCCAAACCCGAAGAATCGATGAACGCCGCCCGTATCACCGCCGCGGAGCTGTTCGAGCAACAGCAGGAACGGCTCAAACTGCATTGGATCGCCGGCAAGCAAGGGGCAGCGCTACGCGTCGTGGAAGCGGTGGACACGGTGGCGCGTCGACCTTCGCTGGCCGGTTACCTCAACACGATCTATCCGAACAAGGTGCAGATACTCGGCACCGAGGAACTTGCCTGGCTGGACGGGCTGGATGCACGCCATCGCTGGGAAATCATCCAGCGGGTGATCAACTACCGGCCCTTGGCGCTGGTGATCAGCAAGAACCAGCCTTGTCCGGACGACCTGCGCATCGCCGCCGAAGAGTCCGACACGCCGCTGTGGGGTTCGCCTCATCGCGGCCATGAACTGCTCAACCACCTGCAGTACCGTCTGGCGCGCACGCTGGCGCCACGGATCACCATGCACGGCGTGTTCATGGAAATCTATTCGATCGGGGTGTTGCTCACCGGGGAGTCCGGCTCGGGCAAGAGCGAGCTGGCACTGGAACTGGTCACCCGTGGGCACCGACTGGTAGCCGATGATGCGCCAGAGTTCACCCAGATCGCACCGGACGTGCTCGACGGCACCTGCCCGGAACTTCTGCAGGACATGCTGGAACTGCGAGGACTGGGCGTACTCAACATCCGCCAGATGTTCGGCGACACCGCGATCAAGCGGAACAAATACCTGCGCCTGATCGTGCATCTCAGCAAGCCTTCACTGGAAGCCCGTCCAGATGGCCTGGAGCGCCTGACCGGCGACATCGGCAACAGGCGACTGCTGGACCTGGACGTACCAACGATCACCCTGCCCGTCATGGCCGGACGCAACCTGGCGGTCCTCGCCGAGGCAGCCACCCGCATGCACATCCTGCGCTCCAAGGGGCTGGACCCTGCCGCGGCATTCATGGCGCGCCACAGCAATTTCCTGGAGCGCGCGCAATGAACACGCCACAGCCAGCACCGCCGCCTCTGGTCATCGTCAGCGGCATGTCCGGTTCCGGCAAATCGGTTGCGCTGAACACCTTCGAGGACCTGGGGTACTACTGCGTCGACAACCTGCCGGCGGAACTGTTGCCGGAGTTCGTGCGACGCATGCTGGCAAATGACTATCCGCCCGAGAAGATCGCGGTGGGCATCGATGCGCGCAGCCTGGGCGACCCCGCTGATGTGCCGGATGCGCTGTCGCAAGTGGGTGCACTCGGACTGGATCCGAAGCTGCTGTTCTTCGAAACCAGCGACGACATCCTCTTGCGCCGCTATGCCGACACACGGCGCCGGCATCCTCTCAGCCACCTCGGGCTGGCGCTGGCGGATGCGATTTCTCTGGAGCGGCAAGCGCTGAAACCGTTGCGGCAGATCGCTGACAACGTCATCAACACCAGCGCGCTCAACGTTCACCAGATGCGCCGGCAATTGCTGACCGAATACGGCCTGAGCGGCGCCGGCCTGTCGCTGTTGTTCGAGTCTTTCGCCTACCGGCGCGGCGTGCCCGCCGATGCCGATTTCGTGTTCGACGCGCGGGTGCTGCCCAATCCGCATTGGGATGCGCGCCTGCGCCCGCTTTCGGGCCGTGATGCCGATGTCCGCGATTATCTGGAAAGCGAGCAGGACGTGCTCGCTTACGTCGGCCAGGTGCAGGGTTTCCTCGACACGTGGTTGCCCAAGCTGCACAAGGACACGCGAAGCTATGTCACCGTCGCATTCGGTTGTACCGGCGGGCGGCATCGATCGGTCTATCTTGCAGAACGCCTGGCGCGGCATTGCCGCGAAACCGGATGGGCTGAAGTCGCGACCTACCACCGCGAACTGGATTAGCGTTTTTCCCTTCGTTCGCCGGTGCGCCCGACGGGAATGCAGGGCTCGGAGAGCGGACTTATAGAGCACGCTTCCACGCCGTCATGCTCGTCTGTTAACTTGAAGCCATGTCCGTCGGCATCCTGCTCATCACCCATGAAGGCATCGGCAACGCCATGCTGGACGTCGCCACGCGCCTGTTGCGCAAGCTGCCGCTGGTCACCGAAGCCTTCGAGGTGCCCTTCGACTCCGATGCCGACGACCTGCTGCCACAAGCAAGCGCCGCGTTGCGGCGGGTCGATGGCGGCCATGGCGTACTGGTGCTGACCGATCTGTATGGCGCCAGCCCGAGCAACATCGCCGCACGCCTTGCAAGGCTCGGCACGCCGGTTCGCCGGGTTTCCGCGCTCAATCTGTCCATGTTGCTGCGGGTGATGAACTACGCCGACCTGGGACTGGACGAACTGCCCGCGGTTGCCACTGCAGGGGCACGCAACGGGGTGATCCTTGACGACGCCTGAGCCACAACCAAGGCAACCCACGCCATGATCCAGCGCGAACTCACCATCATCAATCGCCTCGGCCTGCATGCGCGCGCCACTGCCAAACTCGTGCAGCTGCTCTCCGGTTTCCGCTGCCAGGCCACATTGGAGGCACGCGGCCGCGAGGTCAACGCCAAGAGCATCATGGGCGTCATGCTGCTGGCCGCCGCCACCGGAACCAGCATAGTCCTGCGCGTGGATGGCGAAGACGAACAGGCTGCCGCCGATGCGGTCACCGCACTGTTCGAACGCCGCTTCGACGAGGACAGCTGATGTCGCGTCACGTCCTGTCCGGGAATCCCGCTGCCCGCGGCAGCGCACTCGGACGGGCACGTGTACGTCTCCCGCATGCACTCGAAGTCGAAGAGACCCACATCGCGCCCGAAGAGGTCGAGGCCGAACTCCAGCGCATCCACGATGCAGTGGCAACCGTTCGCGAGGAGATGCACGTCCTGCGTGAACGCCTGCACGGCGCGCTGGCTCAAGAGGTTGGCGAGTTCCTCGACCTGCATGCCCTGCTGCTGGACGACCCGGAACTGCTGCAAGGCATCGATGGCTTGATCCGTACTGGACGCTACTCAGCCGACTACGCGCTGCGCCTGCAGCGCGACCGCATCGCCGCCGTGTTCGAAGGCATCGATGATGCCTACCTGCGCAGCCGCATCGACGACATCGACCAGGTAATCGGCCGCCTTCACGCCGCACTGCACAGCCGCGAGGCCGAACTGCAAGGGGTGGCCGGAGAGATCCTGGTCACCGACACCATCTCGCCGGCCGATCTCGCCCAGCTGCAGGTGCAGGGCGTACTGGGCGTGATCACTGCCGGCGGCAGCGCGTTGTCGCACAGCGCGATCCTGGCCCGCAGCCTGCACCTGCCGCTGGTGGTGGGCGCCGCGGCTGCGCTGCTGAAGGTCAACGATGGCGACGTCCTGGTCATCGATGGCAGTAGCGGCCTGGTCGTGCTGGAGCCCGATGCCGAGGACCTGCGCGAGCACCACAAGCGCATGGCCGAGGCCAGGCGAGAACAACGCCAGCTCAATCGCCTGCGCCGCGAACCCAGCCGCACGCTTGATGGCGTCGACATCAAGTTGTGGGCCAACGCCGAATCTCGCGAGGACGTGGCCGAAGCGCATACGCTGGGCTCGGCCGGGGTGGGTCTGTACCGCACCGAATACCTGTTCATCAACAACAACGAAATACCCGACGAGGACACCCAGTTCCGCGCCTATCGCGACGTGGTGCTGGGCATGACCGGCCGCACGGTCACCATCCGCACGCTCGATGTCGGCGCTGACAAGGCCGACAACACCGGCCTGGCTTTGCGCAATGAACCCAACCCTGCGCTCGGCCTGCGCGGCGTGCGGCTGTCGCTGTCACGCAGGGACCTGATGCACACGCAGTTGCGCGCGATCGTGCGCGCCTCGGGTTACGGGCCGGTGCGGATCCTGGTGCCAATGATCAGCGGCGCCGAGGAAATGTTCACGGTGCGCGACATGCTGCGCGCGGCCATGCGTGAAGTGGCAAGTGAAGGATTGGAGATTGCGGACAAGATCCCGCTGGGCGCGATGATAGAAGTTCCTTCCGCCGCGCTGTCGCTGCCAATGTTCATTGGCGCCTGCGACTTCCTGTCGATCGGCACCAATGACCTGGTCCAGTACCTGCTTGCCGCGGACCGCAACAACGACGCACTCGGCGAGTTATATACGCCGCTGCATCCCGCCCTGCTGCGGCTGATCCGCGACGTAGTGCGCACCGCCGATCGCCGCGGCCGGCCGGTGGCGGTGTGTGGGGAGATCGCCGGTGACGCCATGTTCACCCCGCTGCTGCTCGCGCTTGGCCTGTGCGAGCTCAGCCTGCACCCTGCCACGCTGCTGGAAGTCCGGCGCGCGATCCGCGGCTGCGACCTGGCATCGCTGCGCGCGCATGCCCCGGCGTTGTTGCGCGCGCGTGATCGAGCCGGGATCGAACGCTGGCTGGCGACGCACACGCCAGCCTGAGTCCAGCGAGGATCCGGCCCCTTTTCCTGCCGTTGTCCGCGATAATGCCTGGATGAACGCCTGATCCGGGCCTGCGTGTCGCGACGCGCTGCGTCCCCACCACCAGCCGGAAGCCGCCCATGGCCGAAGCCGTCCGCCACGACAAGACCGCGCGCCAGCTGCGTCTGCTTTCGGACGCGCTGGACAGCGGGCGGCTGGGTCCGGTTCGGCGACTGGTCAACACCCTGTCGCCAGCCGAAATCGGCAACCTGCTCGAATCGCTGCCGCCTGGAAAGCGCACCGTGGTATGGGGCCTGGTCGATCCGGAGGATGACGGCGAGGTGCTGGTGCACGTCGGCGACGAGGTCCGTGAAGGCCTGATCGCCGACATGGATCAGGACGAACTCGTCGCTGCGGTCGAGGACCTCGACATCGACGACCTCGCAGACCTTGTCGAAGACCTGCCGGATACCGTCATCGACCAAGTGCTCAGGTCGATGGATCGCGAGAACCGCGAGCGCTTGGAGCAGGTGCTGTCTTACGAAGAAGACAGCGCCGGTCGCCTGATGAACCCGGACGTGGTAACTGTGCGCGCCGACACCACGGTCGATGTGGTGCTGCGCTACCTGCGCCTGCGCGCCGAGCTGCCCGACCACACCGACCACCTTTATGTGGTCAATCGCCGCCACCAGCTGATCGGCTGGGTCGCGCTGCAGAGTCTTGTCACCTGCGATCCGCACACGCCGATCAATGCGCTGATCGACGGCGATCTTTCCGCAATCAACGTCGAAGCCTCCGCCGAACAGGTGGCACGCGAGTTCTCCGACCACGACTGGCTTTCCGCACCGGTGGTGGACGAGAACAACATCCTGCTCGGCCGCATCACCATCGACGACGTGGTCGACATCATCCGCGAACAGGCCGAGCACCAGGCCCTCGGCGCGGCCGGCCTGGACGAGGACGAGGACCTGTTCTCGCCGGTGGCGCGTGCAACGCGGCGGCGGTTGCTCTGGCTCGGCATCAACCTGGCGACAGCATTCCTGGCTGCGTCCGTGGTCGGACGTTTCGCGACCACCATCCAGGAGATCGTCGCGTTGGCGGTGCTGATGCCGATCGTCGCCGGCATGGGTGGCAACGCCGGCACCCAGGTGCTCGCACTGGTGATCCGCGGCCTTGCACTCGGCCAGCTCGGCGCGACCAATCTCAATGTACTGATCTGGAAGGAAGTACGCGTCGCTGCGCTCAACGGCATCGCCTTGGGCACTGCACTGGGCGGCATCGTCTGGTTGTGGTTCGGCGAATGGCCGCTGGCACTGGTGATCGCCACGGCCCTAACGATCAACCTGCTGTCCGCAGCGTTGGCCGGCGTGATAGTACCGGTGACACTCAAGCGCCTGGGCTTCGATCCCGCACTCGCGGGCGGCGTGATCCTGACCACCGTCACCGACGTGATGGGCTTCCTGAGTTTCCTCGGATTGGCAACGCTGGTCTTGCTGCGCTAGCAGCGCGAGGTCGGAGCAGTGCTAAGGAACCTCTGAACAAGCAATCGTTCACCCTTCGACAGGCTCAGGGCGAACGGGCAACCCTCTGATTCCGTTCGTGGTGAGCCTGTCGAACCATGATCGGAATCAGAACTCGACGACTTGTGCAGAGGTTCCCTAAGCCAACAAGGTTTCCAGCACCGCCATGCGCACAGCCACGCCATTGGCAACCTGTTGCAACACCCGCGACTGCGGGCCATCGGCAACGTCATCGGTGATTTCAACGCCTCGATTCATTGGCCCCGGGTGCATGACGATCGCATCGGGCGCGGCACGGCGCAGGCGCGCCGCGGTCAGGCCGAAGTCGCGGTGGTAATCCTCACGCGATGCCACCAGCCCCTCCCCCATTCGCTCGCGCTGCAGGCGCAGCATCATCACCGCATCCACTCCATCGAGCATGGCGTCCAGATCATCACCGACCACACATCCGCGCAGGGTGTCTCCTTCCGGCAACAACGGGGCCGGGCCGCACACGCGCACCTCACCGGTGCACAGGGCGCGCAGCGCTTGCAGGTCACTGCGGGCCACCCGCGAATGTTTGACGTCGCCGACAATCAGGACCTTCAGTGCCGAGAAATCGGTCCCCTTGGCTTGCCGCAGGGTCAGCATGTCCAGCAAACCCTGGGTGGGATGGTTGCTGCGCCCATCGCCAGCGTTGATAAGCACGGTGCCCGGCAATGCCGCACGTGCGAGCGAGGCCACTGCGCCATCCGTCTCGTGCCGCACGATGAAGCTGTGGACACCCATCGCCTCCAGGGTCCTTAGGGTGTCAACGTCACTTTCGCCCTTGCTGGTGGACGCGGTTGATGCGTCGAAATCGAGCAGGTCGGCGCCGAGCCGTTGCACCGCGAGGCTGAAGCTGCAACGGGTCCGGGTGGATGCTTCGAAGAACAACGTACATACCGCCTTGCCGGCCAGTGCGCCACGCATCCCAGAGCCGCCAGGCGCATGCGCGGCCAATGCATCGGCACGCCGCAGCAAACCTTCCAGGACAGCGCGCGGCATGTCTTCCAGCGTCAGCAGGTGTTTCAGCTTGCCATCGCCATCCATCTGTTCGCTCACGCCACGACCACCGCATCCTGGGGCGCCGCCAACCAGCGCTCGACGATGATCGCGGCGGCGACCGCGTCCAGCACCGCGGCATCGCGTCGGCGCTTGCGACCAGTAGCGCGCTCATCTGCGAAACGTTGCGCAGCTTCGATCGAGCTGCTTCGCTCGTCCACCATCACCACCGGCAATTGGGTGCGTGCGCGCAGTTGGCGGGCAAAGGCCTGCGCCGCCTTGCGGATTGGCTGGTCACCGCCATCGATCGTCATCGGGTCGCCCACGATCAATCCAACAGGCCGCCATTCGCATCGCAGGCGTTCGATCTCGTTCCAGTCCGGGCTGCCGGCATGTACATCGACCACGGCAATCGCGCGCGCGCCAGTGCCGAACCCACTGCCGACGGCCACGCCAATCCTGCGCGAACCCACGTCGAAACCCAGCACGGTACCGTCGCGGCGGATGGCATCGTCAGGCGACTGCGGCTGGCTCATGCGTGGCCGCTGTGGCTGGCGTAATTGACCAGGTCCACACCAATACTTCCGGCGGCGGCCTGCCAGCGCTGGTCCAGTGGAAATTCGAACAGTAGTTCGCGAACTGCCGGCACCATCAGCCAGCTGTCGTCGACCAGTTCCTGTTCGAGCTGGCCCGCACCCCAACCGGCGCAACCCAAGGCGACCACGGCTTGCGTAGGGCCATCGCCGCGGGCCATTGCTTCAAGCACGTCACGCGAGGTGGTCAGATACAGGCCATCGCCCACTGCCAGGGTGGAATCAAATTCACGCGCACCGTCGTGCAGTACAAAACCACGTTCCGGATGCACTGGACCACCGGCCAGGACGATCTGCGACTGCAGTGCCTGGGAATCACTGCTGATGCCCATCTGCTGCAGGACTTCGCCCAACGTGTATTCGGAAGCACGATTGACCATCACGCCCATTGCGCCATCGCCATCGTGCTGGCACACCAAGGTCACGCTTCGCGCGAAATGCGGGTCATGCAGCGCTGGCAATGCCACCAGCAGCTGGTTGGACAGGGGCGAGGACTCACTTGGCTTTCCGGGTGGCAGGTCGCTTGACATGGCGCAATTCTAGCCTGCGCATGCCGCGGGGCGAAGCCGCGTGCCGTCCCGCCTAACGGGCCTCGGCGACTTCCACGCCGTCCAGGCCCTGGGCCAGGGTGCTGGCATCACCGCCTTGCGCCAGCTTGATCCGCAGGCGCACTTCATTCGAGGAGTCGGCGAAGCGCAATGCATCCTCGTAGCTGATTTCTCCAGCCTGGTACAGCTCGAACAGGCTCTGGTCGAAGGTCTTCATGCCCATTTGCACGGATTCCTTCATCACTTCCTTGAGTTTGTGGATCTCGCCATCGCGCAAATAGTCCTGCACCAGCGGCGTGCCGAGCAGGATCTCCATCGCCACCCGGCGCGCCTTGCCGTCGGGGGTCGGGATCAGCTGCTGGGCGACCACGCCCTTCAAGTTCATCGAAAGGTCCATCAGCAGCTGGTTGCGGCGATCTTCGGGGAAGAAGTTGATGATGCGGTCCATTGCCTGGTTGGCGTTGTTCGCGTGCAACGTGCACAACACCAGGTGGCCGGTTTCGGCGAACGCAATCGCGTGGTCCATGCCTTCGCGGGTACGCACCTCGCCGATCATGATCACGTCGGGTGCCTGGCGCAGGGTGTTCTTGAGCGCATTGTCCCAACTGTCGGTGTCGATACCGACTTCACGCTGGGTGATGATGCAGCCCTCGTGCTTGTGCACGAACTCGATCGGGTCTTCAATCGTGATGATGTGTCCCGTCGAGTTCTGGTTGCGGTAACCGATCATCGCCGCCAGCGAGGTCGACTTGCCGGTGCCGGTCGCGCCCACGAAGAGGATCAGGCCGCGCTTGGTCATCGCCAGGGACTTGATGATCGGCGGCAGGTTGAGTTCTTCAACCGTCGGGATGCGGGTCTCGATCCGGCGCAGCACCATGCCGACCTGGTTGCGCTGGTAGAAGCAAGAAACGCGGAAACGGCCAACGCCGGCGACGCCGATCGCGAAGTTGCACTCGTGGGTCTTCTCGAATTCCTCGCGCTGCTGCGGCGTCATCACGTTCAGCACCAGGTCGCGCGACTGCTGCGGCGTCAGCGGATTCTGGGTGATCGGGCTGACCTTGCCGTGCACCTTCATCGACGGCGGCATGCCGGCCGTGATGAACAGGTCGGACGCCTTCTGGTGCGCCATCAGCTTGAGGAACGATGAAAAGTCGATGCTGCTCATGCGTGTGGCTCCAGATCAATAGGCACGCCCAATGCGCGTGTGGTTCGGACGGCGCGCAGCCCCTACTCGAACAGGCGCTTGTCCTTGGCGTATTCGCGGGCCTGCTGCCGTGGCACCTGGCCGCGCTTGACCAGGTCCTGCAGGTGTTGGTCGAGGGTCATCATGCCGGAGTTCTGGCCGGTCTGGATCGCCGAATACATCTGCGCGACCTTGTCCTCGCGGATCAGGTTGCGGATGGCCGGGGTGCCAACCATGATTTCCCACGCGGCAGTACGCCCGCCACCTACTTTCTTCAGCAACGCCTGCGCGATCACCGCACGCAGCGACTCAGACAGCATCGAGCGCACCATCCCTTTTTCGCCGGCGGGGAACACGTCGATGATGCGGTCAATGGTCTTGGCGGCACTGGAGGTGTGCAGGGTGCCGAACACCAAGTGCCCGGTTTCCGCCGCAGTCAGCGCCAGGCGAATGGTCTCCAGGTCGCGCAATTCGCCTACCAGGATGACGTCCGGGTCTTCGCGCAGCGCCGAGCGCAAGGCTTCATTGAAGCCGTGGGTGTCGCGATGGACCTCGCGCTGGTTGATCAGGCACTTCTGCGAGGTGTGGACGAATTCGATCGGATCCTCGACGCTGAGGATATGGCCGTATTCGTTCTTGTTGATGTGGTCGATCATCGCCGCCAGCGTGGTCGACTTCCCTGAACCGGTCGGTCCGGTCACCAGGATCAGGCCTTGCGGCTGTTCGATCAGCTCCTTGAAGATGCGCGGGCAGCCCAGGTCTTCCAGGGTCAGCACTTCGGAGGGAATGGTGCGGAACACCGCGCCGGCACCACGGTTCTGATTGAAGGCATTGACGCGAAAGCGGGCCAGGCCCGGAATCTCGAAGGAGAAGTCGACTTCGAGGAACTCCTCGTAGTCGCGACGCTGCTTGTCCGACATGATGTCGTAGACCAGCGCATGCACCTGTTTATGGTCGAAGGCCGGAATGTTGATCCGGCGCACGTCGCCATCAACCCGGATCATCGGCGGCAGACCTGCTGAAAGATGCAGGTCCGAAGCCTTGTTCTTGACCGAAAATGCCAGAAGTTCGGCGATATCCATGCATATTCCCCTGCGCGTTAATGTGGTCCCGCGGTCTTGCTACTTCGCGCCTGCGACCACCGCCCGAGTGGCATCGCACACACCCCACGGGCAGTATGAGCATAGACCCCGGAGTGTCAACCGCCGTGCCTGAGCCTCACTCACCCACGCAAACGCGCCTGGCAGACGTCCTGACACGTCTCCAAAACGCGGCCACGCGTTCGAACCGGTCAGAGAACCGGGTGACTCCCGTGCTGCTGGCCGTGTCCAAAACCCAGTCTGCGGACGCGATTGCCGCCCTGGCCGCAGCCGGCCAGCGCGCCTTCGGCGAGAACTACGTGCAGGAGGCCCTGCCCAAGATCGACGCACTGCGAACCCTTGGCTTGGAGTGGCATCTGATCGGCCATCTGCAGTCGAACAAGGCGCAGGACGCCGCGCGCGCGTTCGACTGGGTGCAGACCCTCGACCGCGCCAAGCTGGTGTCACTACTGGCACGCCATCGGCCGCCTGACCTCCCGCCGTTGAACGTGCTGGTTCAGGTCAACATCGACGACGAGGCCAGCAAGCATGGTTGTCAGCCCGCGGATGCCTCGGCGCTGGCGGGCCTGATCGCCGCCGACCCCCGATTGCGGCTGCGCGGGCTGATGGCTATTCCGGCACCGCATGAGGATCCGCGGCAACGTGCGCAGGCATTCCGGGCGATGGGTGATCTGTTTGATGCAATGGCAGAAAGCCATCCTGGCATCGACACGTTGTCGATGGGCATGAGCGAGGATTTCGTCGCGGCCATCGGGCAAGGTGCGACCATGGTGCGTATCGGAACTGCGCTGTTCGGCCCGCGCGCAGCGCCACGACATGCCCCGCGAAACGATGAATTGTCAACACAGGAACGGAAATGATGAGTGACAACATCGCCTTCATCGGCGGCGGCAACATGGCACGCAGCCTGATTGGCGGCTTGATCGCAACAGGACGCGGACCGTCGTCCATCCACGTTGCCGAACCCGTCCAGGCCCTGAGGGATGCCTTGCATGCCGATTTCGGCGTGCCCGTGTTCGACACTGGCGCGGCCGCCGTGGACAGCGCATCGACATGGGTGTTCGCAGTCAAGCCGCAGGTAATGCGCACGGTCTGCGAGTCGCTTGCCGCGCAGGCGCAGGCAGAACGCCCACTGGTCATCTCGATCGCGGCCGGCATCACCGGCGGTCAGCTGGAAAGATGGCTTGGCGGCGAATTACCGGTCGTGCGCACGATGCCGAACACGCCCGCCCTGCTTGGTGCCGGCGTCACTGGACTGCATGCGAGCGAACAAGTCGATGCCAAGGGACGCGCATTCGCGGAAACCCTCCTCGCCGCTGCAGGCAAGACCGTCTGGATCGAAAACGAAGACCTGATGGACGCGGTGACCGCGGTTTCAGGAAGCGGTCCGGCATATGTGTTCCTGCTGGCCGAAGCCATGATCGATGCCGGCATGGCCCAGGGCCTGCCCGCAGATGCCGCGCGCCGGCTGGCACTGGAAACGATCCTCGGCGCAGCGCGTATGCTGACCGAGGACGTGACATCCGCGGCGGAGTTGCGGCGCCGGGTAACATCACCTGGCGGCACCACCCAGGCCGCGATCGAGCACTTGGAGGCCGGCGGCCTGCGCGACCTGGTGGCCGGCGCCATCCATGCGGCAAGCGAACGCGGCCGGCAGCTGTCGGCCGCCAATGACTGAGGAGTTTTCATGGCTATTCTCCCCGTTCCATCCCCTTCCCGCGCCATGGCGTGCGCACTGACTGCTGGCATGCTGGCATCCCTGCTGGCCGGCTGCGATAGCGGCAGGCAGCCTTCGGCCACCGCCACGGCGGGGACGGACATTCCAGGCTCGACCCAGCAGCTCGAGGCCAGCGTCGGCGACGTGACTGTTTACATGACCGCCATCCAGACTTCGACTATCCCCACGGAAGTCGCGCGTGAGCACGGAATCGCGCAGAGCGATGACCTGGTCATGTTGCGGGTGTCGCCGCGGCGCCAGGGCAGCAACGGCGAGATCATCTCGGCGCCAATCCAGATTCAGGCCACTTCAACAGGGCTCGGCGCCGCGCCGCAGCCGGTGCCGCTGAAGGAGGTAGTGGCCAATGGCCTGGTCGACCATGTGGGTACTGTCCAGGTGCAGTTGCCCCAGACCGTCACCTTCCAGGTCACCGTGGCCACGCCCGGCGGTGCAAGTGAGACGCTGCGCCTGACCGGCGACTTCACCACCCGTCCCTGATGCACGCCACCTGCGCGACCGCGCAGGTGTGTTCACCCTCAGCCGGCTCGCACGGACGCTTCGTGGCAGGCTTGGTAACCGCTTGTCGGTCTCGCGAATGAGTTCGCGTGCGATCTCGAAGGGGCTGAATTCGGAGGATGGCGGTGTAGGCTGCGTAGTGAAGGGGATGGGAACTCCTATCCATGGGAGCGTCGATGCGTATTCAGGAAACCTACCTCATTACTGGTGGCGCCGGTTTCATAGGCTCACATCTGTGTGACGAGCTGCTTGCGGCAGGACATCGCGTGCTCGTCATCGACAACCTTTCCACTGGGTCCAGGGACAACATCACGGCCCACGCCGAAAATCCCAACTTCGAGTTTCATCTAGCCTGCGTCTCGAATCAGTCAGTAATGCAGGAGCTAATGGAACAGGCGGACTACGTGTTCCACCTGGCTGCGGTGGTCGGCGTCCAGCGGGTGGTGGAGAGTCCCATCCGGACCATCGAAACCGGCGCACAGGGTATGAGCGTGGTGTTGTCGCTGGCCGATCGCCTGCACGTGCCAGTGCTGTTCACTTCGACCTCGGAGGTTTACGGAAAGTCGACGGACTTGCCGTTCGCCGAGGATGACGACCTGGTATTCGGGTCGACGCAAGTTGGTCGTTGGTCGTACGCCTGTGGCAAGGCCCTGGACGAGTTCCACGCATTGGCCTATCACAGGGAACACCGCCTCAAGATCGTCGTGGTCCGCCTGTTCAATACCATAGGCCCGCGTCAATCGGGCAAGTACGGCATGGTGGTTCCGCGGTTCGTGGCCAGTGCGCTCGATGGCGCGCCCATCACCGTCTACGGCGACGGCAGCCACAAGCGATGCTTCGGCTATGTCAAGGATGTGACCTGGGCGCTGCGCAGACTGATCAAGCGCGAGGACTGCTATGGGCGCGTGTTCAACGTAGGCTCGGATCAACTGATATCGGTACTGGAGCTGGCCCACAGGATTCGCGACCGACTTTCAAGTACCTCGGAGATCGCGTTCGTGCCGTTCGAGGAGATCTTCGGGCCAGGGTTCGAAGAAACTGTCGAGAGGCGGCCGGACTGCTCCAGAATCGAGGCCGCCATTGAGTTCGCTCCACAAACCACGCTTGAACAGATGATCGATTCGGTGGCCAGGTTCCATGCAGCGCAATCCGGGTAACGGCTTGTTACGTGGCTGGTTGTTTGCACTGCTTCTTGCTGCGGCGGTTGTTCCAAGCGCGGCATCTGGACAGGAAAGGATAACCTCCTGGGAGGTGACGCCCCGCTTCGAGTACTCCGATGTCACGATCAACGGCAACGAAGGGCAGTGGAGCTCGGTCAGCCTGACGATCGCCCGCCAATTGGGTGAAGGCGAATCTGTATTCGCGTCGGTGCAGCGGCAGCAGCGAAACGCAGCAAGCGATTCCGGCGTGCAGGTAGGTGGATACGCGCGGATAGCCGAATGGAACGCGATGGTATTGGTGGAGGCAAATCCAGGTGCAAGCTTCCTCCCCCGCTGGGCATTCAATGTCCAAGCGGACCACGCGACAACCTCCAACAGCCGCGCCGGGCTCGGTTACCGGCGACTTCAATTCAACGACAGCGAGATCGATATCTGGTCGCCGTACGTGACCTTCTATCGTGGCAATGACGAGTTTGCCGTTTCCTACCTTGTTGGCAACAATGCCGCCCTTGATCACGCCATAAGGGTCGTGCAGGTGCGCGCGCGTGCCATCCGCGGTAAGCACCAGGTCAGTGCCTATCTTGCGCACGGCGACTACATCTTTGACGCACTCGGACTCCCCGGCGCTTCCGGATCTGGCTGGTCGGCTACTCTCGCGTTTGCGCGCGCCCTTACCAACAAGACGACGCTTCGTCTGGAGCTTGGCCGTGGCATGGAGTCGGATACCTTCCGCCAACAGTCGTTCGCAGTGTCCTTGCACTACAACCCGTGAGCAAGGATTCGCTCCTCATACTTCCGCTGGGCGCGCTTGGCCTCTGGCTGGCGTTGTTCTTGATCACGGTGGTTGATCATTGCGTCTATCGCGTCACATATGGGCGTTTCCTCGCTCGCCTGGATGGCATCGAACGCAATGGCGGGGCTGCTCGAGTGGGCGTGAGCGAACTCGACGCACACATGCGTGGCGCCAAGACACGGTATCTGGCCCGCTATCTTGCCCAGGCCGGTTCCGCAAGGGTGCCGGCCCGAACTGCCGCGGAAATATACCTGCAGCGCGTGGGTGAGGCCGCCGTACTGAAGCGGGCGCAAAACTTCGGTGGAAGCAACATGACGCGGCAGATATCGGCGCTTTACGCCTTGGCGCGTACCGGCCACCCGAACATACTGCCTTTGCTTGAAACGTCATTGGCCAGCCGCCGACCCATACTCGCCTACGCCGCGCTGGACATGCTGGAGATATGCGACAGCATCGAGTCCGCTGATGTACTGGTGCGAAGCCTCGATTCAGGGCTATTGCCGGCTTCGCGCATTGCCACCCAGCTGGAACATTTTGGTACCGAACTCAATGCCCTATATATCTCTCGGCTCCAGCAGGAGGACCCGAAATCGCGTTACTGGATCGCTTACCTGCTGGGCAAGTCGTCCTACAGCGTCCAAGCCGAAGAGATCCTCATCGGCTTGCTGTCTGATCCCGAAGCGGGGGTGCGCAAAATCGCCCTGGCTTCCCTGGGTTTCCTGGGCGCACCGAGCCTGCGCGAACGGTCGACCTCGATGACTTCGGATCCTGTTTTCTTCGTCCGCACGCAAGCTGTCAGGCTGCTGGCGAAATCCCCCGACCTTGAGGTCGTGCGGGTGTTGGTGTCGCTGTTGTCCGACAGTAACGATGCCGTGCGACTCGCAGTGAAGAATGCGCTCGTCGCCATGGGACCGACGATCCGTGGACTCCTCGACATCGCACATCGGGAAGCAGACGAAGTGACCGCAGCAAACCTCGACGAAGTCATAAACAGCATTCAAAGCGCCTCGCCCGGCGAAAGTGAAGTGAGTCTTGCCTGACGCCGGGCTGCGTGAATCATACGACCTGCTGCGTTTCCTTGGCGACGCGGTCGTCATCTATCAGGTCATATTCGTTGCCAGCCTGATCTGCACGCTGGTCCTTGCGTCGCTCTATGCGGTGCGCCGATACGCGCAGCGCTCCGTGGAGAGTGCGGCGCCGCTGATCGGGTCGAGCCTGTCGATCCCGGTGAGCATCATTGCAGCGGCGCTGAACGAAGAGACGGTTGTCGTAGCTGCGGTGCAATCGCTACTCGACCAGAACTATCCCGAGTTCGAGGTCATATTGGTGGACGACGGATCCACGGACGGCACCGTGGCGGTCCTGGACAATGCATTCGATCTCGTTGCTTCGGACATAAGTATTGTCGAGCATCTACCGGCGGGGTCGGTGGTGGCTGTCTACCGCAGCCGCACCAGACCAAACCTCACTGTCGTGAGCAAGGTCAATAAGGGGTCCAAAGCGGACCCGATGAATTGCGGAATCAACTTCGCGGCCTTTCGCTATTTGTGCTGCGTCGACGGAGACACGATCTACCGTCCCAACGCCTTGCTCAATGCCATGGCGGTGGTGATGAAGAACCCGGCGGAGATCCTGGGCGTAACAAGCTACTTCGGCACAAACAGGGCTCCAGAGGTCACGTCCGCTGGCGCTCACAGAACTGTCGACGGCCATTGGCTAAGCATGCTGCAGAACCTCGACCTGATGCGTTCTTTTCTCGTCTACCGGCTTGCCTTCAGTCAAATCGGCGCGATGATGTGCAGCCCGGGAGCATTTGCAATCTGGCGCAAGGACCTGTTCTCGGAGCTTGGCGGATTCGACCCGGGTTTTTCCTGCGAGGACATCGAGTTTACATTCCGGGTGCACGAGCACTTCAGGCGCAACAAGCGCCCCTATGAGATCGCGTCGCTCCCGCAACTCGTAGCCATGACCGAAGGGCCCGACACCATAGCCGCACTGCTCAGCCAGCGCGCTCGGTGGCAGCGGGTGCTGCTGGAGACCGTGTGGGCATATCGGTTGATGTCTTTCAATCTGAATTACGGCATCGTGGGGATGGTCGGGCTGCCCTACAACATCCTGTTCGAAGCGATCTCTCCGTTGGTGCAGCTGCTTTCGCTTGTCTTGCTGCTGCTGATGCTCATGCTGGGACTGCTGGACGTGCCCGCATTCGCCACTATTTTCCTGTTCGTCGCCCTTCTGGTGGCCGCTCCGAGCATGCTTGCCATACTCATCGACAATCGCCAGCACCGCGACTACCGGCTGCGCGACATCCTGCTGATGAGCGTTTACTCGCTGCTCGACCTGGTTCTTTTCAAGCCAATCATCCTGGTTGCCGGACTGAAGGGCAGCCTCGACTACGTGAGGGGCAGGAAGGGCTGGGACAAGTTCGAGCGGAATGCGCGCAAGGCGCAAGAGTAAAACCAGGTGGTCTCACTCGTCAGCCGGGCCCTCGCGCCCAGGCCTGGATGATCCGGGCGATCTCGCGAACACCATCGGTCAGCGCCGCGGGGCCCGGCTGGAGGATCAGCGGCGACTTGATTTCGTGCAGCTGCCCATCGCGCACGGCGGGTATTGCGTCCCATCCGGGACGCGCGGCGACTTTCTCGGGACGGAATTTCTTGCCGCACCACGAGCCAAGGATGATGTCCGGTGCACGCTGGATGACCTCTTCTGGATCAGCCAGGATGCGGCCCCTGGCCAATGAGGAGGCTGCGCATTCCGGGAAGACATCATCGCCTCCGGCAATAGCGATCAACTCGCTCACCCAGCGGATGCCCGAAATCATCGGATCATCCCATTCCTCGAAGTACACCTTGGGTCGGCGCGGCAACGATGCCACATCGCGTTCGATTTGTTCGATCCCACGGCGCAATCCAGCGGCATACTCACCAGCCCTGTCGGCCACCCCGACCAGCGCGCCCAAACGCTTGATGTAGTCGAGGATGCCTTCGACGCTGCGATGGTTGCTGATCCAGACTTCCACGCCGTGGCGTATCAACTCCGCGGCAATATCGGCCTGGATATCGGAGAACCCGACCACGAATTCCGGCTCCAGCTTGAGGATCTCGCCGATCTTCGCGCTGGTGAACGCACTGACCTTGGGCTTGTCCTTGCGCGCGCGTGGCGGCCGCACGGTGAAGCCACTGATGCCGACGATGCGGTCCTGCTCGCCGAGCGCATACAGAACCTCGGTGGGTTCTTCGGTCAGGCATACGATGCGTTGCGGGCCGGACCGATGCCTGTTCACGGATACAGCATCCGCGTTGACCAGCCGCCGCTGGCAGCGCGTTCATGCAGGTAGCGTTCGTGCAACCGGTATTGAGCGCCGTACCAGAACTCGACGGCATGCGGCGCGACCCGAAAGCCGGTCCAGCGCGGCGGGCGCGGCACCTCGCGACCTTGAAATTCGCGCTCGACATCGGCGATGCGGTGCTCGAAAGTCTCGGGGTCAGGCAGCGTCTCTGATTGCAGCGATGCCCATGCGCCGAGCTGGCTGCCGCGCGGACGACTGGCGAAATACGCATCCGCTTCGGCATCATCGACCACCACCACATCGCCCTCGATCCGCACCTGCACGCCGTCGCGGACCCGCGGCCAGTGGAACAGGAGCGCTGCCCGCGGGTTGCCCTGAAGCTCGCGGCCCTTGCGCCCATCCATGTGGGTATAGAACACGAATCCCCGCGCATCGTGCGACTTCAGCAACACCGTGCGCGACGACGGCCGCCCATCCGCGGTGGCGGTGGCCAGGGTCATCGCGGTGCAATCCGGTTCGCCGGCGGCCAAGGCATCGGCAAACAGGATGTCGAAGGTGGTCAGGATGTCAGCGGGCAGGATGTCACCGGAGAGATTGGCCATGGCACATTGTCGCTGGTCGCCTGCGCCGATGCATCCCCAAGCGTCAGCTGGCCACAACACTCACCGCAGGGGATAGCCACCTTGCTTTGTAGCAGGTCAATCGCCTGCAACGACAGCCTGTGGCGCCACACACGCGACTGCTAGCATGTTGCAATGCGCAACCTCCCGAAAGCTCCATCGCATATCGTCCTGGTCGGCCCGATGGGGGCTGGCAAGAGCAGCATCGGTCGCCAGCTGGCGGCTGTGCTTCAACGCGCGTTCGTGGACCTTGATGCCTGCATAGAGGCCAAAGCCGGCAAGAGCATCACAGCGATTTTCGCGAGCGAGGGCGAGGCTGGCTTTCGCTCACGCGAAGGTTGCGCGCTCAAGGACGTACTCATGAGGTTCAAGGCCTGCGTCATTGCGACGGGCGGCGGCGCGGTAATGGACGAAGCCAGCCGCCGTGCAATGCACGATGCCGGCACCGTCATCTACCTGCAGGTCGAACCAGCCCTGCAGATGCAGCGGTTGGCTGGCGATGGCACCCGCCCACTACTTGCCACCGACAATCCCGCGCAGCGACTCTCCGATCTGCAGGCTGTCCGCGAGCCACTGTATCGCGAGGTTGCCGACCATACCTTCGATACGACGCAGTATTCGCCCGAGGGCGCAGCAGCTGCACTGGTGGCGCTGCTTGCACAGCCAACGGAGCGCTACGCATGAATGTTCGCGTGGTTGAAGTGGGCGGTGCGGTGCCTTATCGGATCAGGATCGGCCCTGGGCTTCTGGAAGTCGGCACGGCATTGGCATCGATGCTGCGAGGCCGGCATGCATTGATCGTAAGTGATGACCAGGTCGCGCCGCTGTATGCGCTACGCGTGCACCAGGCTTTAGCCGACGCACGATCCGATGCGCGCATCGCGACCCACATAATCCCCGCTGGCGAGGCTTCGAAGACACTGGCGAATTTCGGTGCCGTCATCGAGACATTGGCAGCGCATGGCACGACCCGTGACGCCTGTATTTATGCACTCGGCGGCGGCGTCGTCGGCGACCTCGCCGGCTTTGCCGCGGCGTGCTGGATGCGCGGCATCGACTGCGTGCAGCTCCCAACCACCCTGCTGGCGATGGTGGACTCCTCGGTCGGCGGCAAGACCGCGGTGGACATCGCCCAGGGCAAGAATCTTGTCGGCGCGTTCCACCCGCCGCGTACGGTGTTCGCGGACACGACTGCCCTGCGCACGTTGCCAGCACGCGAGCTACGCGCGGGTTTCGCCGAAGTCATCAAGTACGGCGCGATAGTCGATGTCGGTTTCCTTGATTGGCTGGAGGCGCACGCCGGCAAGCTGCTGGCCGGTGATGACGCGCTGCTGGCCGACGCGATCGCCCGCAGTTGCGCGCACAAGGCGGCGATCGTGGAACGCGACCCGTTCGAGCATGGCGAACGCGCCCTGCTCAATTTCGGCCATACCTTCGCCCACGCCATCGAAACCGAACAGGCGGCTCTTTATGGGTACGGGGGCGGCGTGAACCATGGCGAGGCCGTTGCAATCGGCATGGTGCTGGCGGCGAAACTTTCCAGCGCGTTGGGAATGGCGGATGCCGGCAATTGCGAACGCCTGCGCGCATTGCTGAAAACGTTTGGTCTGCCGGTCGAGCTGCCGGTGGGGCTGGACCCGAAGGCACTGCTCGCACGCATGCAACTTGACAAGAAGGCACAGGGCTCCGGACTGCGTTTCATCCTGTGGGATCACGCCGGCGCGGCGCGGATCGTCGCCGGGGTGGACGAGGCTGTGGTACTCGCAACCCTGCGCACCTGACCCACATACACGGCAGCCCGTACAATGCGCGCCCATGCGCCTGCTGCTGCAACAACGCCCTGTTGGCAACGAAGTCCCGCGCTTCGTCCACCTCCAGCTCCAGCCCGACCTGCTGGGCGGCTGGACATTGCTGCGCGAAACCGGACACATAGGCGGCCGCAGCAGCCTGCGCCGCGAACAATTCCCCGACCAGGCCAGTGCCATGGCTGCGCTGGAATCGGCACGCGACGCGCAGCTCAAGCGCGGCTTCCAACTGATGTTTGCCCAGGGTGAGGCGGCGCGTTAGTGGACTACCCTGTCGGAAGTCCACGTGCCGCTGAAAGCCCGGCCACGGATGTCCGGGCGGGAGATTCCGAAGCCGGTCTTTTCCGCCATGGACGGCATTCATCCGCATTCGAAGGATTCAACTGAAGTGACAACGCTCGCAAACCAGAACCCCGCCTTCAACAGTCGCTTCTTGCGGGCACTGCGCCGCGAACCCGTCGACTGCACTCCCGTGTGGCTGATGCGTCAGGCGGGCCGCTACCTGCCGGAATACCGGGCGACGCGCGCGCAGGCCGGCAGCTTCCTGGCCCTGGCCAAGAATCCCGAATTGGCTTGTGAAGTGACACTGCAGCCACTGCGCCGTTTCCCGTTGGACGCCGCGATCCTGTTTTCCGACATCCTGACAGTGCCCGATGCGATGGGGCTTGGCCTGTACTTCGCCGATGGCGAGGGCCCGAAATTCGAACGCCCGATCAACAGCATGGCGGACATCGAGAAACTCGCGGTGCCGGACATGGACGGCGAACTGCGCTACGTCATGGACGCCGTGCGCACGATCCGCCGCGAACTGGATCCCGGTATCCCGCTGATCGGCTTTTCCGGCAGTCCGTGGACGCTGGCCTGCTACATGATCCAGGGCAGCGGCAGCAAGGACTGGAGCAAGGTCAAGGCACTGGCCTTGAACGAACCCGGGGCGATGCACCAGTTGCTTGGCGTCGTTACCGATGCGGTGATTGCTTACCTCGCCGCGCAGCATGCGGCAGGTGTGCAAGCCCTGCAGGTGTTCGACACCTGGGGCGGCACGCTGTCGCCGGCCATGTATCGGGAGTTTTCGCTGCCCTACCTGACCCGCATCGCGCGCGAACTGAAACGTGGCGACGCCCCGCTGATCCTATTCGGCAAGGGCAACGCGCCCTACCTGGAAGAGCTCGCCGCCAGCGGCACCCAGGGCCTGGGCGTGGACTGGACCGTCACCCTGGAGGACACCGCACGCCGCACGGCGGGCAAGGTGGCGGTCCAGGGCAACCTGGATCCAGCGATCCTGTACGCCTCGCCTGATGCAATCGCGATGCAGGTACAAGCCGCGCTGGACAGTTACGCGACGGGCAATCGTGGCTCCCGCGACGGCCATGTATTCAACCTTGGCCACGGCATGTCCCCCGACATGCAACCCGATCACGTGGCGGCACTGGTCGCCGCGGTGCATGCCGGCAGCACCCATCGACAACTCGCCTGACCCGCCAACGTTACCTGCGGAAAAATTATCCGGACACAAGGCGTGCCAACGCCTGCGCCAGCATCGCACCGGACACCGGCTTGCGCAGGAATCCGTTGAAACCGGCATCCCGCGCCTGCACTTCGGCGCCGGTATCCGAACGTGCGGTGACTGCGAGCAAAGGCGCGCTGAATCCTTGCGTACGCAACATGCGCGCCAAGGCGATCCCGTCCATGCCGGGCAGATCCAGGTCCAACAGGGCGGCATCGAAGTCCTGGCCAGCGAGTACCCCAAGTGCCGCCAGCCCGTGTGCGGCATGACTGACCGCGTGACCTTGTTCCTGCAGGAGCTGCCGGATGACCTCGGCCACCGTGGCATCGTCCTCGACCAGCAGGAGACGCAGTGCCCCGAGTGAGTGCTCGGTGGGCACTGGCCCCGGCGGCTCCGCAACGACAGGAGCGATCGCACTGGCTAGTGGAAGATCCACGATGAAACGCGTCCCTTGACCGGGCTCGCTTTCGACATCGATGCGTCCACCCATCGCCGCAGCGAGTTCCTGCGAAATCGCCAATCCCAGGCCGCTGCCGCCGTATCGCGAAGCGGTGCGTGCGCCATCGGCCTGTTCAAAGCGACGGAACAAGCGTGCTTGCTGCTCACTGTTGAGGCCGGGGCCGGTGTCGGCAACAACGAACCGCACGCCATGCGGGCTCAGCGCCAGGGTTTCGATCGAGACATGACCGGCTTCGGTGAATTTGACTGCATTCCCAAGCAGGTTCAACAGGATTTGTTCGATGCGCGTGCGGTCGCCATGCAAGGCTGGTGGCGCCTGTGGATCCAGCGTATCGATGAACTGCAGGCCGCGGCGCTCGGCCATTGGTGCCATCAAAGCAGCCACCTCATCCAACAACGCGCGCAGGGCGAAGTCCGCCTCCAGCAGTTCCAGCCGACCGGCCTCGATGCGGGCCAGGTCAAGCGCGTCATTCACCAGTCTCAGCAGGTGATTGCCGGCGCGATGTATCGCATCGACCTGTCCACGCTGGCGCGGATCCAGCTGACTGGCCAGCAGCAGTTCGCTCATGCCAAGCACGCCGGCCATGGGCGTCCTCACCTCATGGCCCAACGTTGCCAGGAAGTGCGACTTGGCCTCGGATGCCTGCTCCGCCATGGCGCGCTGCGCCTCTGCCAAGTGCCAAGCATGCCTGCGCCGCACGCGCACCCGATACAGCCATGCAGCGCACAGAACCAGACCAACAGCCAGGACCGCGAACAGGGCGCGCGCCCATGGCGTCAGCCACCACGGCGGGGGCACCACGAATGACAATGACTGCGCGGGCGCCGCGTTGCCTGCGGCATCCTGCGCGCGCATGTTCAGGGTCCACGTTCCGGGCGCAAGGCCGGTGAAGACCCGTTCGCCATTGCTGTCCAACGCAATCCAGTCGCGATCGAATCCATCAAGCTTTGCCCAGTAACGGCTCCCCTGCGGGTCATCGAACGCAAGCAAACGGGTGCGCAGGCGGAACTCGCGGTCGCCGCTTCGCAACTCGACCCCATCGCTGATCGGCAGGTCGTGCCATTGGCCATTACGGCGCACCGAGAAACGGTCGAAGCGCAACACTGGAATCCTGCTCGCGGGATCGGCCGCATTCGTGTCCACCAGCACCAGCCCGCCATCGGCAGTGGCTGCTGCCAATACACCGTTTTTGCTCATCGCCAGCGCACGGTCCAGGTATTCCTGGCTACTGGTGCTGTCCTGCATGCCTTGCCGGCGCAGTATGCGGCGCAGCGGATCCCAGCGAAACAATCCACGCGGCGTGGACACCCAAACCCGATGGCGCGCATCCACGCGGATCCCGGCGGCGCCGACGGCCGGCATGCCTTCATCGACCCCGACGCGTGCCTCAGGCAGCCACTGTCCTTTCTTGAATCGGTACTGCTCCAGGCCGGAAAGTCGTTGCAACCAGAGCACATCGCTTCCATCGAACGCGAGTGCGTACACACGCTTGTTACCCAATTCCGACACTGCCCTGAAACGTCGATGAACACGATCCAGTTGTGCCACGCCTTCGCTGCCGGCTACCCAGGGTTCGCCATCCGGTGAAATGACCAAGGCTTCCAGATCCGCATTTCCCAAGCCACCCGTTTCACCCGCCGGGATGTCGAGCATGATCTTGCCGGTGGCCGTGTCCCGTTGCTGTACGCCACCCCCAGGTGCGGAGAGCCAAAGGCTGCCGTCATCGGCAAGCTGCAGTGTGAGTATCTGGGCACGCGGGATGGGATCCTGCGGGTCGTCTGCGCGCCATTCGTCAATAACTTGACCTAAACCAATTCGCATTAACCCAGCGCGGTGTGCAAGCCACAAATTCCCCTGGTCGTCCTCAACAACCGCTCTCATTTTGTTTTCACGCAACCGCGATTCGACGGCAGCGTCAATCCGGGCAAACTTGCTATTGGAATCGAGCCGCTCGATTACGCCGTTGTAGCCAGCAAGCCAGAAACCATCGGGGTCAGCGGGCGCGATGGCACGGTACATCGCCCCCTGAAGTCCGTCCTCCGCCGTATACCGCGCAAGCTGGCGCCAGTCAGATCGCAGGTAACCGAGTCCAACGCCTGTCATCGGCGCCCATAACCCACCATCAGGTTGCAGCAGAATAGAATTGATATTCATTGGAATATCCGGCCCCTCCGTGCGCTGAGGCACAGGTGGCCTGTCATCCTGCTGCCGCCATAGTCCACGCTGGCTTCCAATCCAATAAGAGCCATCACGGTCACGAAAAACCTGCATTGCCGCATTCGGCCGCTCAAACATCGAAGACCACTCAGGTTGCGACCATGCGCCAGCAGCATCACGCCGCCAGACGCCCTTCGATGTGCCCACCCACAAGCCATCGGAGGACACGCTGAGCGAATACACCAGCGGAGAACCATCGCTACCCGGCAACTTCACCGCGTGGATCTGGCCATCCTGCAGGACGGCCAACCCCTTGTCGGTGCCGATCCACAACGTGCCGCCTTCATCCACCGCGAGTGCGACGACAGTGTCCGATGGCAGGCCATCCGCTGCATCGGCAACATGGTGGAATCCCGAAATGCTGCCATCGGGTTGCCGCCGGTAGAGCCCCCCCTCGTAGGTGCCAAACCATACTGTCGTGCCCTGGTGCGCGAAAGCCCAGGTATCGTCACTGCCTATCTGCGGGTGGCTTGCCCGGTTGTAGTGCACGAACGCGCGCCGTTGGACGTCAAGCACGCTGATGCCGGCGCCTTCGACTGCGACCCAGACGCGGTCTTCGGCATCCACCATCAGTGCCTGGATGTTGTTGCCGGCCAATCCGGCCGGATTGGCCGGGTCGTAGCGCCACACCCGCATGCCGACGCCGTCGTAACGTGCCAGGCCATCAGCGGTGGCGATCCATAGATAACCGTCGCGGTCGCGCGCAAGCGCCTTGATTTCGGTGGACGGCAAGCCCTGCGCGGGGCCGATGATGCGGAAATGTGGACGCTCGGGAACCGCCGCCAGCGCTTTCGCGCACAGCAGCAACAGCGAAATCAGCATGCAGAACCTGTGCAACATCCCTTGTCCCCGGCAGCCTCGGCGCATGCTCGCAATGCGGCGTCGGCAAAGCAAGCGTGGACAACAATGCTTCAATCCTGATCGACCCCTTCCGGATCCATCGTCAGGAACCTGCGCACGCGTTCCACATCAAAAGGCCAATCCAGCTCGCACCTCCCGTCTTCATCGCACAGGACCGGCACGCGCAAGCCGTAGCACTGCTCGAGCGTTGCATCGTCATCGATGAACACGCTTTCGAAGTCAGGCGCGCGCGCAGCCGCCAGCACTTCCAACGCAAGGTCGCACAGGTGGCAATTGTCTCGCTGGTAAAGGATCAGGTCCATACGCCTGCGTCACGTGAGTTGCGATGGCAGGCATAGAATAGTCGCGTTCGCTGCGATCCTTCTCCGAGCATCCGCCACAACCATCGAGCGCCGCACACATGGCCGTCAGCACCTTCGACCTTTACAAGATCGGCATCGGACCGAGTTCCTCGCATACGGTCGGGCCAATGCGCGCAGCGGCCCGTTTCGTGGAGCATCACCTGACCGAGGCAGGCCGCTTGCAGAATGTTGCACGTGTGCGAGCCGAAGTCTTTGGTTCGCTGGCCCTGACCGGTCGCGGCCACGGCACCGACAAGGCCGTGCTGATGGGTCTCGAGGGCCAGTGGCCCAACCTTATCGATCCCGACATCATCCCGGTCGCGCTGGAGCGCATCCGTAGCGAGAAGCGCGTCAACCTCGATGGCCAGCATCCGATCGCCTTCGACGAGAAGCGCGACCTGGTGATGAACAAGCGGCAGAAGCTGCCGTTCCACACCAATGGCATGCGCTTCGCGGCGTTCGATGCCGCGGGCGTTGAGATCGCGACCCGCGACTATTACTCGGTTGGCGGTGGCTTCGTGGTCAACCAGGACGAGGCCGCCGAAGATCGCATCGTGGCCGACACCACCATGGTCACTTACCCGTTTGCAAGCGGCGATGAGCTGATTCGGCGCGCGATCGACAATGGGATCAGCATCGCCCAGCTGATGTTCGAGAACGAAAAAGCCTGGCGCAGCGCCGATGAAATCCGCAACGGACTGCGCGAATTATGGCGGGCGATGCAGGATTGCGTGACGCGTGGCATCCGCGCGTACGGCACTCTGCCCGGGGGTCTGCACGTTACGCGGCGCGCACCGAGCCTGCATGCCGAATTGTCATCGAAGCCGGAGGCAGCAATGCGCGACCCGCTGACGGTGCTCGACTGGGTCAACCTCTACGCTTTGGCAGTCAACGAGGAGAACGCGGCCGGAGGGCGCGTTGTGACCGCCCCGACCAACGGCGCAGCGGGGATCATCCCGGCGGTTCTGCACTACTACGACCGTTTCTGCCCCGGCGCCAACGAGCAAGGCGTGTTCGACTTCCTGTTGACAGCGTCGGCTGTCGGCATCCTCTACAAGGAAAATGCGAGCATCTCCGGCGCCGAAGTCGGCTGCCAGGGCGAGGTGGGGGTGGCCTGTTCGATGGCAGCGGCCGGCCTGACCGCAGTGCTTGGCGGCAGCCCGGGGCAGGTCGAGAACGCTGCCGAAATCGGCATGGAACACAACCTGGGACTGACCTGCGACCCGATCGGGGGGCTGGTGCAGATTCCGTGCATCGAGCGCAATGCAATGGGGGCGGTGAAGGCGATCAATGCCTCACGCATGGCGTTGCGTGGTGATGGCAAGCACAAGGTCAGCCTGGACAAGGTGATCAAGACCATGCGCGAAACCGGCCGCGACATGCAGGACAAGTACAAGGAAACCAGTCGGGGCGGACTGGCGGTCAACGTCATCGAGTGCTGAATGACGATGTCCGATTGTCCAGGAAAGTGTTTTCGGCGGTCGCGCTTGCATCCGGCGTGGCCGCGCATAGACTGAGGTCATGCAAGCCCGACTGGCCAGTGTACTGAGAGGAGTGCTGCTGACCGGCCTGTACTTTGCCGGGGCGGTGGTTGCAGTGTTCTACCTGCGCACGCCCGCCGACGTGACCCTGTTCTGGCCTGCAGCCGGTATCGGCTTCGCGGTGGTGATCCGCTACGGTTTGCGGTACGTGCTCACGATCCCACTGGCGATGCTGGCCTTGCACGTGTTCGTACTGCCGGTTCCCGCCGAATTCGTGCCGTACTCCGTCGGCAGCAACACGCTGGCGACCCTGGCTGCTGGATGGTACGTACGCAGGCGAATGACCTCCCGCCGCATCCTCCTGCGCACGGCAGACGGGCTGCTGCTGCTGCGCGGTGGAATGCTGCTGAGCGCGGCCAGCGCCTGCATTGGCGCATTCGGCATGGTCCATGCCGGCATGGTGCCGCTGCACGATGCCGGCGGTGCAGCAGTGCAATGGGCATTGGGTGACCTGCTGGGCGTGGCCAGCGTCAGTCCCGTTGTGCTGTATGTCTTATTCAACGACGGCACCACGCCAACCATCGGCGGCAAGGCCCCAAGCCGCGTTGAAATGGGAGTTTGGGGCGCTCTGCTGGTCGTCATCCTTGGCATGGTCCATAGCGTCGGACAGCTGGGTAGCCAGTATCCGTTGGCACTGGCAAGTCTTCCGCTGTCGCTGCTGCTTTGGTCCGCAGTCCGCTATCCGCCATTGTTGACGCTGGTGGCAACGTCAGTGGTGATCATCTGCGTGAGCTTGATGATCGGCCTGGGTCTTGGGGGCTTCGAGCGCCCCCAGACCCTGCATGACAGCGTGCTGATGATGTCGATGCTGGTGCTGTATTCGGTCATCCCCGCACTGCTGCTTGCCTCGCGCCAGGAACATGCCCACGCCAGCGCTGCGTTGCAGCAACGCGCGACCCGCGACACCCTGACCGGCCTGCTCAACCGCGACACGTTCGAGGAGCAGGCTCGGCAGTTGCTAGCGACCAGCAATGAAACCATCACCCTGCTCTACGCCGATCTCGACCACTTCAAGCTGGTGAACGATTCCGCCACACATGTGGCGGGCGACGAAATGATCCGCCGCGTGGCCCAACTGTGCATCGACGAGTTCGGCCAGGACACACTGATTGCGCGTACTGGCGGCGACGAATTCGCCGCGCTGCTGCCGATGGACGAGCGCACGGCCAAGACTCGCGCACGCAGGTTGTTGACCGCGATCGAAGCGTTGCGCATCGCCTGGCAAGGACAGAATCTGGGCACTACAGGCAGCGTCGGGCTGGCCACCAGCAATGCGCCCCACATGACGTTCGACGAGTTGCTCTCTTTGACGGATGCGGCGTGTTTCGCAGCCAAGGAGCTGGGCGGGAATCGTTCATTCGCGGCGGCTTCGAATCCGGACGACATTCGCACACGTACCCGCGCAATGCATTCGGCGATGGCTGCACGCGAAGCGCTGGATCAACGCCGGATCGCCTTGTGGTGTCAACCCATCGTGGATCTGTGCAACCCGCAACCACTGCAATCCCATTTCGAAATCCTGGTGCGATGGCGGGACACCGATGGCAACCTGCGACCACCGGCGGAAATGATCGCCGCTGCCGAACGTTACCGGTTGGGGCCACGCCTGGATCGCTATGTGCTGGACGCGACCCTGACCTGGCTTGAGCAGAATCCCGCTGCGTTGACACAGGTTGAGCAGTGCAGCATCAATATCGGCGGTACCACCCTGGTCGACGAGGACTTCGGCGACTACTTCGCCGCGCGCCTGCGTCGCAGCCCGCTCAAGCCGGAACAACTGTGCATCGAGATCACCGAGACCAGCGTGGTCCGCGACATGACCCGTGCACGCCGCTTCATCAACCGCGTGGGTGATCTTGGATGCCGGTTTGCATTGGACGACTTCGGTACCGGGTTCTGTTCGTTCGGCTATTTGCGGGAAATCGACGTGGATTTCCTGAAGATCGATGGCAGCTTCGTCCGCGAGCTTGGCAACGGTGGCCTGCCCGAGGCGGTCGTGCGGTCGATCACCGAGATCGCGCACGTGCTGGACAAGCGGGCGGTGGCCGAACAGGCCGAAACCGAAGCGCAACTGGAACACCTGCGCCGGCTCGGCGTGGACTATGCACAGGGCTACGTGTTCCAGCGTCCTGTGCCGATCGAAACCTTCTTCGGGCTCAACGTAGTTGCATGAAGCGCGGGGTTGTCGGCAGACATCGCACCATGAATCGCCAAGGCATCATCCAGCAGGGCCGCCGCAGTCACCGTCGCGCCGGCCCCAGGTCCCTGGACTACCAACGGCTGCTCGCAATAGCGGTCCGACCAGATTGCGACCTTGTTGTCAGTGCCGGCACCGCCGGCCAGCGGATCGTCCGCGGCCAACGTTTCAAGGCCAATCGTCGCCAGGCCGCCTTGCAGCCGTGCAACGAAATGCAGCTTCTTGCCATTTTTCCAGGCGGTGGCATAACGCTCGCGCATCGGCGCATCCAGCTGCGGCAATGCGGCATCGACATCCTGCGCTGCCAGCACGGAGAGTCTGGTGGGTACCAGCGAGTCGACCTGCACCGCATCGGCAGGCAGTGGATAACCGGCGGCACGCGCCAGGATCAGCAGCTTGCGGCGCACGTCCTCGC
Organism: Lysobacterales bacterium; assembly: GCA_038323895.1. Classification (GTDB taxonomy): domain Bacteria; phylum Pseudomonadota; class Gammaproteobacteria; order Xanthomonadales; family Xanthomonadaceae; genus Thermomonas. The sequence goes on from JBBQHK010000003.1 coordinate 111,076, forward strand.
CGGACAGGTCTTCGCGCGGATCCGGCTCGGTAAAGCCGGCTTCGCGCGCCTCCCGGACCCACCCCGAAAACGGGCGCAGGCCATCGTAGTGATTGCACAACCACGCCAACGATCCCGACAGCACGCCGGCGATGGCATGGATGCGATCGCCACCCGCCTGCAGTTGGCGCAGGCTACGCAGCAGTGGCAGGCCCGCACCGACCGTTGCGCTGTCCCCATAACGGGTGCCGCCGGCAATGCATGCCGACTGGATCGCGTGCCAACGTTCCAGCGACGTACCCTGCCCCAGCTTGCAGGCAGTCACCACGTGGATTCCACGCGCAAGCCAGCCGGCATGTTGCCCGGCCACTTCATCGGACGCGGTGGCATCGATCACGATCCGCGGGCCCGCGCCATCCAGCGCTGCTGCCACCGCATCCAGGGAGCTGGCCTGCGGCGTGTTGCGCATGAAGATGTCCGGTGTGTTGGCGGGAATTCCCTTGCGGTTGCTGACCGCAACCCGCGAGTTGGCGACATGCACCAGTGTCAGGCGTTCGCCCAACGGCGACTCGCTCCAGCTGGCCAGCTTCGACCATAGCGCGCTGCCCACCGTGCCGGTGCCAAGCAGAGCCACCCGTGCCGGCTGCAGCTCGACACTGCGCAATGGCGCAACCCGCAAGTTCATTTGGCGGCCTTGCGCACCGTGCTGGTGGCGAGCCGCGCACGTGCCAGCGCATCGGCGAGATCTGCGCACAAATCATCCGCATGTTCGATGCCGACCGACAGCCGCAGCAGGCCATCGGAAATCCCCGCAACTGCGCGGGCTTCCGGGCTCATTGCCGCATGGGTCATGGTCGCCGGATGCGCGATCAGGCTCTCCACGCCACCCAGCGACTCGGCCAGGGTGAAGTAGCGCAGGCCATCGACGAAGGCGCGGACCGCCTGTTCGCCGCCTTCAAGTTCTACGCTCAGCATCGCGCCGAAGCCATGTTGCTGGCGTGCCGCCAATGCATGCCCCGGATGCGTTGCAAGTCCCGGATAATGCAGCGTGCGTACGGCAGGATGCCCGTCCAGCAGTGCAACCAGTACCTCGGTGTTCTCCTGGTGCACGCGCAGGCGCGCGTCCAGGGTGCGCAGGCCGCGCAGGGTCAGGAAGCTGTCGAACGGGGAACCGGTAATGCCCAGGCAGTTCGCCCACCAGGCCAGCTGCTCATGCACTGCTGCATCGCGCGCAATCACCGCACCGCCCACCACGTCGCTGTGGCCATTGATGTACTTGGTGGTCGAGTGCACCACCAGATCGGCTTGGAAATCCGCGATCGGGCGTTGCAGCGCTGGCGACAGGAAGGTGTTGTCGACCACCACCAACGCACCGGACTTGTGAGCGGCATCGATCACGAAACGCAAGTCGGTGATCCGCAGCAATGGGTTGGAAGGCGTTTCAATCCAGACCATTGCGGGAGCCGGATCCAGCGCGTCGGCCAGCGCGCGCGGATCGGTGAGGTCGACGGTCACCAGCTCGAACGCCCCCTTCTTCGCCAACGCATTGAACAGGCGCCAGCTGCCGCCATAGCAATCGTGCGGCACCACCAGCCGGTCGCCGGGCTGCAGCAACGCCCCCAGCACCAGGGTGACCGCGGACATGCCGGTCGAAGTCACCACGCCTCCGGCGCCGCCTTCCAGTTGCGCCAGCGCTTCGCCCAGCAGGTCGCGGGTCGGGTTGCCGCTGCGTGAATAATCGTACTGACGCTTGTCCGCGAAGCCAGCGAAACTGAAATTGGACGAGAGCACCAACGGCGGCGTCACCGCACCGAACGCACTGTCGCGGTCGATGCCGGCACGCACGGCCCGGGTCGAGGGTCGACAGCTGGCGTGGTGGATGGATGGGGTGTCGATACTGTCAAGGCTCATGCCGTTTCTCCTGTGGTGGTGTTGCGCAACGCCGCACGCAATAGCGCGTCGATGCGATCGCCTTCCTTGAGGAATGCGTCATGTCCGTAGCGGGAACGCAGCACGCGCAGGTTCCCGTTCAAGCCCAGGCCCTCGACCAGGGTCACCGCGTCGGACAGCGGTACCAGCCGATCACCCTCCACTGCGATGACCGTCGTCGGCACGGTGACTTGCGTTGGATCGACCTCGTGCAGGTCGATTGACTCGGACAGGCGCAGCCATGCGGTGCTGCAGATGCGCGCGACGAATTTCGCGCCCGCGGCATCCAGGTAGTCTTCCGCTGCCACGCAGACACGGCCATTTTTCAGCGTAGGAGCTGCGTCGAAACGCTCGGCGAATTCCTCTGGCGTGCGGTAGCTCAGCATCGCGAACTGGCGCGCCAGCGACAGACCCTGTTCGTCCGCGCATTGCAGCTGGCCCAGGGCAACCGCCTTGCGCTGCAAGGCACGCCACGCCGCTGCATACGGATGTGCGCGATGGGCGCCACTGACCGCTACTAGTCGTTGCAGGCGCGACGGATGCCGCTGCGCCAGCTGCAGGCCAACCATCGCGCCGTACGAGTAACCGACGAAGGCATCCAGGCAATCAACGCCCAGCGCCTCCAGCAACAAGGCGATTGCATCGGCTTGGTCGGCGCTGTCGATCGGCGCATCCAGGCTGCCGTCGGCACCGATGTAGTCGAACGCCAGGATGCGGCAGCGCGCGGGATCCAGCGTGCGACCCGCGCCCACCAGGTCCTCGGCCCAGCCCGCACCGGCATCGCAGCCGTTGGCCGCCACGTGCCGGTGCGCGGAGATGCCGCCGGCAACGAAAACCACCGGCGACCCAGGCGCACCCGAAAGTTCATAGGCGATGCGCACCTTGCGAGTGCCCGCATGGCGCGTGGGCAACACTGCATCGATACAGCCGCGCGCGGCGTCGGGGACCGCTGGCAACCCGACTGGAACACGGATGCCAACTCCGGCCACTATGGGCTGCGGGCAGGGCGTGGTGCGTTCGGCAAGGCTCATGGCGATTCCCCGGATGGATGGAACCATCAGGTCTTGCAGGGAACCGGAAGGCCGACGGGGTCGGCGGATGCGGGAGTCGCGGCAATCACGACAGCGCAACCATCTTCCGGTGGACACGCAGGTCCCCGCAGGATTTGGCACCGCGATGAAGACAACCGCGTGGGTCGTCTCCATCAGGTTGCCCCGGCTTCTTCGGGCCTGTCCCTCAGCCGGTCTCGATGGATAGCCGCAGTTTGGCGATGCGTGTGGGAGATGTCAATCTCTTTATGCGGATGAAGCGATATACATAAGCCAATGTCATAAGCACGCAGCGAAATGTTTCCGACATACTTGCGCAATGGATCCAGTCCACCGCTGCCCAGTCCTGCTCAGCGCGATTGCGATGCTGTTGCTGGCGTTGCCCGGATTGGCTGGCACCAAGCAGGTCTATCGCTGGGTTGACCAACGCGGGGTCGTGCATTTCGGCGACCGCCCACCGCAAGGCGTCGCGGAGACGAAGGTGCGGATAATCCCGGTGCCGGTCGAACCAATCGCCATCGCACGGCTGCGGATAGAAGCCGGCGACGGCAATTACCTGGCCTGGGCGGACAACAGCCTGGCGGGACCGATAGAGGTGCTGCTGTCGTTCGCCAGCAGCAGCAACGTGCGCAGCGAACCTGCGCTGCCGGCCCGGGCCACTGTGCCTGCGCGCGGCAGTGTGCTGCTGGCGCGACTGGGTGCCGACGCGCCTGGTCGGAATGGCTCATTCGAATTGAGCCTGCGTGGTGTTCCAGGCAATCCCAGCGCGCGGCCGATGGATGTCCAATACCTGCCTCCGCTACGCCAACCACACAGCCGGATCGACCAGGGGTTCGATGGCCAGTTCAGCCATGGCGATGAAGAAAACCGCTATGCCCTGGACTTCGCCGCAGACATCGGTACGCCGGTCATGGCCGCACGCGCCGGCACCGTGATGCAGGTCGAATCCGATTTCAGCAAAGCGGGGCTGAAGAAGGAGACCTACGGCGGTCGCGCCAACTTCGTGCGCATCCTGCACGACGACGGGACCATGGCCCTGTATGCCCACCTGAAGATCGGAGGCGTGCTTGCCAGGGTTGGTCAACGGGTCCAGACCGGTCAGCAGATTGGCCTGTCGGGCAATACCGGCTTCACCACCGGCCCGCACCTTCACTTCGCGTTGCAGGTGAATCGGGGGATGCGATTGGTATCGATCCCATTTCAGATGCGCGGGGTGGCGATGCCCAAGCCCAAGGACGGCGCGGAGCCGGCGGCGGGACTGCCTCGTCTATAATCGCGCACCCCCTTGATTCCATGACGCGCAACCGCGCGGCGCTCCCATGCCTGCAACGCTGAATTCAGACGTCTCCACCGAAGCCGCGCGCCGCCGCACCTTCGCCATCATTTCCCACCCTGACGCCGGCAAGACCACGCTGACCGAGAAGCTTCTCCTGTTCGGCGGCGCGATCCAGATGGCGGGCTCGGTCAAGGGCCGCAAAGCCGCGCGCCATGCGACCTCCGACTGGATGGCGCTGGAAAAGGAGCGCGGCATCTCCGTGACCAGTTCGGTGATGCAGTTCCCGTACGAGGGCCGCATCATCAACCTGCTCGACACCCCGGGCCACGCCGACTTCGGCGAGGACACCTATCGCGTGCTGACCGCGGTCGACTCCGCGCTGATGGTGATCGACGTCGCCAAGGGCGTGGAGGAGCGCACCATCAAGCTGATGGAGGTGTGCCGCCTGCGCGACACCCCGATCATGACCTTCATCAACAAGCTCGACCGCGAAGGCCGCGACCCGATCGAATTGCTCGACGAAGTGGAAAGCGTGCTCGGCATCCAGTGCGCACCGGTGACCTGGCCGATCGGGATGGGATCGCGGCTCAAGGGCGTGGTCCACCTGGTCAGCGGCGAGGTCCACCTGTACGAACAGGGCCGCAACTTCACCCGCCAGGATTCCACCATCTTCGCCTCGCTGGACGACCCTGCCCTGGCCGAGCGCCTC
>JBBQHK010000004.1:0-115320 GCA_038323895.1 Lysobacterales bacterium
TGATGAACCCGCTTGATTTCCTGATTGCCCCGGCTCATGCGCAGGCCGCAGCCGCGGCTGGCGCACCGAGCATGATGTCCACCCTGCTGTTCCCGATCATCCTGGTCGCCATCATGTATTTCCTCATGATCCGCCCGCAGATGAAGCGTCAGAAGGAACATCGCGCCATGCTGGAAAAGCTCGGCAAGGGTGACGAAGTGATCACCAACGGCGGCATTGCCGGCCAGGTGACAGACATCGGGGAGAATTTCATCACGGTTGAAGTTGCTGCCGGCGTGCAACTGCGCGTGCAGAAGGGCGCGATCACCAGCGTGCTGCCGCGCGGCACGCTGAAAGCGGCCTGATCCATCCATTGATCGACAAGGCGCAGGCCTCAATGGTCGTGCGCGGGGTTCCGTGATGCTTGAATACGCCCGTTGGAAATACCTGGTCGCCGTGGTGCTGGTGGCGTTGAGCCTGCTGTACGCGGTACCGAACCTGTTCCCGCAGGATCCTGCCGTGCAGGTCACCGCCAACCGTGGTGCCCAGGTAGATGCCGCTCTGCAGCAGCGCGTCGAGGCGAGCCTGAAGAAGGCGGCAGTGCCGTTTGAAGACAGCGTGATTGGGAAGGATGGCAACTTGCTGGTCCGGACCGGCGATGCCGATGCCCAGATCAAGGCGTCCAGCGTGATCCGCGAGGCGCTGGGCAGCGGTTACGTGGTGGCCCTTAACCAGGCATCCACGGTGCCGGCGTGGTTGCAGGCGATCGGCGCGAAGTCGATGAACCTCGGCCTGGACCTGCGCGGCGGTGTGTATTTCCTGATGCAGGTGGACCGGCAGTCGGCGCTGACCAAGCGTTTCGAAGCCACCGCCGAAGACATCCGGGTGCTCTTGCGCGACAACCGGATCAAGTTCATTTCCGTTGAGCCGGACGCCAATGGCGTGGTGGTCGCCAAGCTTGGTGTCGGCCAGGACAGCACCAAGGCGCAGGATCTCATCGTGCGCGACATGCCGACCTACCGGATCGATGCGCTGGGCCAGCAGGTGTCTGTGCGCATACCGGAGGCGGAACTGGACAAGATGCTGACCGAGGCGGTGCAACAGAACATCGGCACCATCAACAATCGCATCAACGAACTGGGCGTCGCCGAGCCGATCATCCAGCGCCAGGGCGCGGACCGCGTGGTGGTGCAGTTGCCGGGCGTGCAGGATACGGCCCAGGCCAAGCGCATCCTCGGCGCCACCGCGACCCTGGAATACCGTGGCGTCGTCGAAGGCAATGCCTACGAGGCGCGGGACAGCGGCCTGGTGCCGCCGGAAGCGCGGATATTCGAGCGCAAGGAACTCGGTGCGGACGGCAAGCCGGTCCCGGAACTGCTCAACAAGCGCATCATCGCTTCCGGCGAGCAGTTGCAGAGCGCATCGTCGTTCTTTGACTCGCAGACCGGCACGCCTGCCGTGCGCGTGCGCCTGACCAGCGTCGGCGGTCAGCGCATGTTCGACTACTCCAGCGCGCACGTCGGCAAATCGATGGCGGTGGTCTACATCGAACGTATTCCGGAAGTAAAGATCATCGATGGCAAGGAGGTCCGCACCACCCGCACCCGTGAGCAGGTGATCTCCGTCGCGACCATCCAGAGCACCTTGGGTCGCGAGTTCCAGACCACTGGCCTTGAGAGCATGAAGGAAGCCGCCGACCTGTCCTTGTTGTTGCGCGCCGGCGCGCTGGCGGCGCCGATGGATTTTGTCGACGAACGTACCGTGGGCCCCAGCCTGGGCAAGGAGAACGTCGAGCGCGGCATGACCGCGGTGGCGTATTCCTTCATCTTCGCGCTGGTGTTCTTCCTGTTCTATTACCGCATGTTCGGCGTGGTCACCTGCGTGGCATTGCTGATCAACCTGCTGATGGTGGTGGCTCTGATGTCGATGCTGGGCTTCACCCTGACCTTGCCCGGGCTGGCCGGCATTGCGCTGACGGTGGGCATGTCGGTGGACGCCAACGTGTTGATCAACGAGCGAATACGCGAAGAGCTGCGCGATGGCATGCCGCCACAATCGGCGATTGCGGCGGGCTACGAGAAGGCCTCCGGCACGATCGCCGATGCCAACCTGACCGCAATGCTGGCGGGTGTCGCGCTGTTCGCGTTTGGCACCGGCCCGCTCAAGGGCTTCGCGGTTGCATTGATCCTCGGCATCCTGACCTCGATGTACACCGCGGTGTCGGTTTCGCGCGGGATCGCCACGCTGATCTACGGTGGGCGCAAGAAACTCAAGTCGATCGCGATCTGATGGAGCACGCGAAATGAAACCGTTCAATGTGTTCCCGCACGACAGCAACTTCGACTTCATGCGCCTGCGCTGGATCTCGCTCATCGTCGCGGCGCTGCTGCTGGTCGTCTCGCTTGGCGCCATGGTGACCAATGGCTTCAACTTCGCCCTGGACTTCACCGGCGGCGTTGGCGTGGAGCTGCGCTACAGCCAGGTGCCGGACGTGGACGACGTGCGCAAGAGGCTGGACGCCTCGGGCTTCGATGGCGCGCAAGTGCAGGCGTTTGGCAGCGGCAAGGACCTGCTGGTGCGCCTGCAAGCAGACGGCAGGCAGGACGGAGGTGCCGAGCAGGCCAGCAGTATTGGTGACGCGGTGGCCAATGCGGCATCGCTTGCCGGCAATCCGGCCGAAAAACTCAGCAGCTCGGTGATCAGCGCCCAGGTCGGCGAGGAGCTGGCCTGGAACGGTTTCTACGCCTTGTTGTTCGTATTGCTTGGTTTCCTGATCTACATCTCGGCCCGCTTCGAATGGAAATTCGCAGTCGCCGCGATCGTCGCCACTCTGCACGATGTGGCGATCTGCGCCGGTTGGTTCGCGCTCAGCGGTCATGAATTCGACCTCACCGTGCTGGCCGGCATCCTGTCGGTGATGGGCTACTCGATCAACGACACAATCGTGGTGTTCGACCGCGTGCACGAGAATTTCAAGACGATGCGCCTGCCGCCGCGGGAGCTGCTCAACAAGTCGGTCAACCAGACCTTGTCGCGCACGATCATCACCTCTTTCGTGGCGATGCTGACAGTGCTGGCACTGTACCTGTATGGCGGAGGCTCGCTGCGCGGCATGGCAGAGTCGCAGATAGTCGGCATCGCGGTGGGCACCCTGTCGTCGATCTTCATCGCCTGCCCGCTGCTGTTGTGGTTGAACGTCAGCAAGCAGGACCTGATGCCGAAGGCGAAGGATGAGGCGGCGCTGGCGCGCCGCCCCTGAGCACTACGCCAGCACAGGTACGAAAAGGCCGCGCAATGCGCGGCCTTTTCGTTTGTGTGCTGGGCCGTCGCGCCCGAACGGGCGTTTCTACTTGAATGCGGCGGCGTAGCCGGACTGTACGATCACTTTCTGCAGCGCATCGGTGATCTTCAAGTTGCCGGCTATCAGCGGTCGTGTCGCGATACCGCGGGCATCCAGCGGTCCGGTGCCGGAACCGCGGAAATCGCAGACCCTGCCGCCTGCTTCGCGCACCATCAGCAGGCCGGCGGCGATGTCCCAGGGCTTCACCCCAGCCTCGAAATAGGCATCGGTGCGGGCGCAGGCCACGTAAGCCAGGTCGAGCGCGGCGGAACCTGTGCGACGGATGTCCTCGGCGTCGCGAAGAATTTCGCGGATGCATTCCAGCTGCGCCGGCGTGCGTTCGCGTTCGCGGGGCGCAAAGCCCGTGCCCAGCATCGCACCGGCCAGTTCCTTGCGTTCGGACACACGGATGCGGCGATCATTCAATACCGCGCCGCTGCCACGGCTGGCGGTGAACAGTTCATTGCGCAGCGGATCGAAGATCACGCCATGCTGCGCCTCGCCGCCCTCGACCAGGGCAATCGACACGCACCAGTGCGGGAAGCCGCGCAGGTAGTTGCTGGTGCCATCCAGTGGATCGATCACGAACACCGAACGGCTGTTGCCCTGCGCGCCGCCTTCCTCGCCAAGGATGGCGTAGTCGGGGTAGGCGCGGCGCAGTTCCTTGACGATGGTCTTCTCGGCCGCTTCGTCCACGTCGCTGGCGAAATCCAGGCGATCCTTCTCGATCACGTTGATCGCGTCCAGCTTGTGCATGCTGCGCAAGAGCACATTGCCGGTGGCGCGCGCCGCCTTGACCATGACATTGACGACGGGTTTCTGCATGGCGTGAAGCGCCTCGGTGGAAGGAGGTGGAAGGAAGCTGCGGCGGAAAAGAGCATGCCGGCGCCAGGGCCGGGCCGCGGAGTTTACCATTGCCGAATGAGTGAACCCGAAAACAAGGCACCCGCGGCGGCCGAAAACCTGCGCATCGTCCTGGTCGGTACCCAGCATCCGGGCAATATCGGTGCAGCGGCGCGCGCGATGAAGACGATGGGACTTTCCAGGCTGGTGCTGGTCGCGCCCGAGAAGGCGCCCAACGGCGACACCCATGCGATGGCCGCCGGTGCCGACGACCTGATCGAAGCGGCCCCGGTGCATGCATCCCTGCAAGAGGCTGTTGCGGATTGCCGCTGGGTGTTGGGGTGTACTGCGCGCAGCCGACGCGTGCAGCTGGAGGAACTGCATCCGCGTGATGCCGCGCAGCGGGCCTTGCTCGCGACCGCCAGCGGACCGGTCGCAGTCGTGTTCGGGCGCGAGCGTACCGGCCTGGAAAACGAGGAGTTGCAGCTCTGCCATGCGGCCGTGCACATTCCTTCCGATCCCGCGTTCAGTTCGTTGAACCTTGCCGCGGCGGTACAGGTGGTGAGTTACGAGTTGCGCTGCGCGCTGCTGGGCGAAGCTGTGGCCCGGCCCGAGGCCATGCGCACCGCGCCGCCGGGATCGGAAGCGGCCACCCATGCCGAGCTGGAGGGTCTGTTCGGGCAGTTGGCCGAAGCGCTGGAACAGATTGACTTCCACAAGGGGCGCGCGCCCGAATCGGCGATGCGCAAACTGCGGCGCCTGTACCTGCGAGCCAACCTGGACCACGCCGACATACGCCTGTTGCGCGGCGTGCTGGCCGACACCCAGCGCATGGCTCGGCTGGCCCTGAAGGCCGGCGGGTAGCAGAAGCTTCGGGCGCGTCAGCGGCAGAAATAAGGCAAGTTCCGCGAGAAATCAGGTAGGCTCCGCGCTGGCTTCCGAAGCAGCCACTCATCTTGTTCCAGTCGCTCCGTATCCGGTTCCCACTGCTGGTGTCGCCCTGCTGCGGCTTGCTGCTGGTGGCGCTGGCGGCGTTGCTGCCTGCGCATGCGCAAAAGGCCCAGGCCGGCGTTGCGCCACTGCCGGATGATGACGCCAGCGTGCTGGTGCTTGGCCGGATCAGCGACGATCCGAAATCACATTACGAACAGCTCAAGCCCCTGCTGGAATACGTGGTGCCGCGGATGGCCAGTGTCGGCATCCGCAGTGGCCGCATCCTGATGGCCCGTGATTTCCAGCAAATGGCCAGCTACATGCGTCGTGGCCGGGTCGACTGGGTCACCGAGACTGCCGGCAATGCGGTGTTGCTGGAGCAGCGCGCCGATGCGCGCTCGCTGCTGGTGACCGAACGTGACGGCGCCAGTCGCTACCACAGCGTGTTCTTCGTGCGCAGAGAGAGCCCGATCCGCACGCTCAAGGACCTGGCCGGGCGCAGCGTGGCATTCCAGAGTCCGTATTCGACCAGCGCCTATTACCTGCCGGCCGGCATGCTGCTGGAATCCGGACAGCGCATGGACCTGCTGCTGTCGCCGATGGACCGCCCACCGGCGGACTCGGTGGGGTACCTGTTCGCGCGTACCGAGCTCAACATCACCACTTGGGTGCACAAACGGCTGGTCGATGCCGGCGTGCTCAGTAACCTGGACTGGATCAGTCCGCAGCGCCTGCCACCTGCATTCGCGGCGGATCTCCGCATCATCGCCGAGAGCCAGGATGTGCCGCGCGCACTGGTGCTCACCCGCGCCGGGATGGATCCCAAGGTGGAGGCGCGCCTGCGCGACGTGTTGATGGAGGCATCAAGCGATCCGGATGCGGGTGAAGCCATGCGGCTGTTCCTGGGCACCTCGCGATTCCTGCCGGTCAGCGCCGAAGATCGCCAGGCGCTGGATCATCTCGGCGCCGGGGTGGCCCGCGTGCGCAGGGAGGTCGAGTGAAGAAGTCGCGGATCGGGCTGCAGACGCGGTTCCTAGCGGCGATCCTGATCCTGTTCGTGGTGGTCGTGCTGGTCATGGTGCAACTGTGGAACCGCCAGCAGGCGACCCAGCACGCCGTCAGCGAAGTCACCCGCGCGGCCATGCACGAGCTGATCTACGAGCACGTTCGCTCCGACGGCGAGGCTGAAGTCCGCCAGTTGGCGGATGCCCTGGCCAATCCGCTGTATTACTTCGACCTGGACGCCATCGGCACGCAGGCTCGCGCCGCGCTGCGCGAGTCCGATGTGGAATACGTGCTGGTCTACGACCCGTCGGGGCGCATCCTGCATGACGGCTCCGGCGACATCGCCGCCTATGGCCAGCCGATGGGCGATGCGCTGGCCGCCCAGGTGGTCGCCGCCGATGGACCGCACACGCGTACCGCCAGCCAGGTGCTGGATGTCTCGAGCCCGATCATGATCGGCGACCAGCGCCTTGGCGGCGTGCGCATCGGCTATTCGCTGGCAGGCGTTGCCCGCGCGGAACAGCAGTCGATGGCCGACCTGCGTGACCGCATCGATGAAGTCGGCCGCCGAAACCTGGCGTGGCTGCTGCTGCTTTGCGCCGCACTCGGGGTGATCGGGCTTGCCGCTGTCGCCCTGGTGCAACGCATCCTGGTGCAGCCGATCCGTCTGTTGGGCGATGCCGCCCGCGAGATCGAAGCCGGCAATTTCTCGCTGCCGGTGCCCGCCAGCGACCGCAAGGACGAGTTGGGCGACCTGATCCGCACGTTCGGACGCATGCGCGAAAGCGTGGCGCGCCATGATCGCGACATTCGCCGGGTTGCCTACAGCGATGCGCTGACCGGCCTGTCCAATCGACTGGCGTTCCGCGAGGCGCTCGACACCCGCCTGCGCGCCATGCAAGGCGCTGGCCGGCAACTGGCGCTGCTGTTTGCCGACATTGACGATTTCAAGCGCATCAATGACACGCTGGGCCATGAGGCGGGGGACGAAGTCCTGCTGCAGGTCGCCGGGCGCATCGACCGGGTGGTCAAGGCGATCCCTGGCGTGGATGCCATGGTCGCGCGCTTCGGCGGTGATGAGTTCGTGACCCTGCTGCAGGCCAGTGATAGCGAGCCGGAAGGCGATGTGCGCACGCTGGCGAACCAGTTGGCCGACTCGCTCGTGCATGAACTTCGCCAGCCGCTGCTGTTGCACGGACGCCAGGTCTTCCTCGGTTCGTCAATTGGCGTCGCGCTGTTCCCGGACGATGCCGACACGGCCTCAGGGTTGATGAAGAATGGCGACATCGCCATGTACCAGGCCAAGATGGCGGGCAAGAACTGCCACCGCTTCTATAGCCGGACCATGGACCAGGCGGTGGAGCGGCGGATGCGCATGGAGAATGACCTGCGTGGAGCCTGGGGACGCGGCGAACTCAGTCTTGCCTATCAGCCGATCTACCGCACGCGCGACCGCGTGCTGGTCGGCGCGGAAGCGCTCCTGCGCTGGAACCACCCGGAAGACGGGGCGATTGCGCCGGCGGTGTTCATTGACGTCGCCGAGCACAGCGGCTTGATTGAATCGATTGGCCCGGAGGTCATGCGCGCGGCGTGTCGCGAGGCAACCAGGTGGCACGCCGCCGCGGGGGGCGGTGAACCGCCGTTTGTCTCGGTCAACGTGTCGCCGCGCCAGCTGCGCAGCGGTGCGCTGGTCGACCAGATCACATCGGCTCTGGAGGAGACATCGCTACCGCCGGCACGGTTGCACGTGGAGTTGACCGAAACGGCGGTGATCAGCGACGAGGTCAATGCCAGTGCATTGCTGGCCCGCCTGCGCCAGACCGGGGTGCGCGTGTGGCTGGATGACTTCGGCACCGGCTATTCCAGCCTGAGCCACCTGCGGCGGGTGCAGGTCGATGGCCTGAAGATCGATCGAAGTTTCGTCACCGACCTGCTGCGTGATCCTGACGACCTCGCGCTGACCTCGGCCATTATCGCGATGGCCCATTCGATGGGCATTACGGTGGTCGCCGAAGGCGTGGAAAAGCAGGGCCAGTACGACTTGCTGCGGGAGCGCGACTGCGACCTGGTGCAGGGGTTCTGGCTTGGCCAGCCTTGCACTGCCGCCGAGTTCGCCAAGTTGCTTGACTGAATCGGCCGGCTGGCGGTGATCCGCGCTTCGCGTCACTGGCGCCACGCGGCGGCACTCGCGGCACTCGCGGCACTCGCTAGAAAATCCTGTCGATCATGGGTTGCATGGCCGAGACCAGTCCGCCGGACAGGGCGCCGGTGGTCGCCACGGTGGCGATGCCCACGCCCCATGCCACCAGCATCAACGCCCCGTCGCGTTCCAGAAGCGCAAGCGCGAACAACAGGATCAGCGCGCCCAGCAGGTAATTGGTCAACGGGATGGGCAGCGACAGCAGCACGCCCAACAGCAACAGCAGAAAGCCGGTGAACGTGCTGGCCAGCCGATTGTCGAGCACACCGGCCATTCGCGGGCGCACCATGCGTTCCAGGCGCAGCAACCATGGTGCGACGATGCGTTCAAAGTGGGCCAGCGATTGCCGCTTCGGCCCGCGCCTGGCGATGAACCCCGGTAGCCACGGCCTGCGCAGGCCAATCAGGAGCTGCGCAGCGAGCAGCACCACCAGCGGTCCGCTCAACACGCCGCCGATCGGGATCGGGATGAAGGCGGGCAGGGTGGCCAGTAGCAGCAGCAAGCCGAACGCTCGCCGACCGAGTCCGAGCATCAGGGCACTGAAATTGAGGGTCTGCTGGTCGTCGCCGTCCAGCAGGGCGTCCAGCAACGCGCGGGTGCCGGCCTCGCGCTTCAACCGGAGTCGCGGGCGGTCGCGCTTAGGCGCTGGATCAGGACTCGCCATGTGCGGACACCGGCTGGGACATGCGCGACAGCAGCAGTTTGTCGACCCGCGGCCCGTCCAGGTCCACCACTTCGATCCGCCACTCGCCCAATGCGAAGTATTCGCCGACATGCGGGATACGCCCGAAATGCGCGATCACCATGCCCGCTGCGGTGTAATAACCGTGTTCTTCGGCATCGGCCAGGCGCTCGCCGGTCAGTTCGCGCAGTTCGTCGATGCGCAGGCCACCATCGATCAGCAGCGAGCCGTCATCGCGGGTGAACACCAATGGATCCGAGTCGGCGCCTTCGCCGGCCAGCAGGCGACCCAGCACCGAGCCCATGACGTCGCTGATGGTGACCAGGCCCTCGATGTCTCCATATTCGTCCACCACCAGCGCCAGCGATTGCTGCTCCTCGCGAAGGATTTCCAGCAACTTGAGCGCGTGGGTGGACTCGGACACGAACAACGGCTCGCGCAGCTTGCGGAACAGGTCGGGCTCGCGCAGTTCGAGTTGATCCAGCAGGTTCTTGACCTCGAGTATGCCCAGCACCTCACTGTCGCCGCCGCGGTAGACCGGGTACCTCGAGAACGGGGTCTCGCGCATGCTGGCGAGGTTGTCATCGAAGCTGGCTGAGGCGTCAAGCCAGGTGATACGGGTACGCGGGGTCATCAGCCCGGCTGCGGTCTGCTCGCCCAGGCGCATGACCCGGTTCATCATGTTGCGTTCGTCGATGTCGATCACGCCCTGCTCGTGGCCTTCGCTCACCAGCATCTGGATCTCTTCCTCGGTGATCGCGCTGCGCGCGTCGTCGCGGATCCCGAGTAGCCGCAACACGGCTCGGTTGATGGCGCCCAGCAGGAAGACAACGGGTTTTGCCGCCGTCGCCAGCGCATGCAGCGGTCCCGCCACGGCACAGGCGATCAGCTCGGGATTGGTGAGCGCCAAGCGCTTCGGGATCAGCTCGCCGAAGATCACAGAACTTGCGGTGATCAGGCCGACTGCCGCACCGATCCCGATCGGCCTTGCATACTCCTGTGCGCCCGGCCAGACCTCATGCAGCCATTCGGCGATCTTGAAACCGATGGCATCGCCTCCGAACACACCCGTGAGGATGCCGATCAGGGTGATGCCGATCTGCACGGTGGACAGCAGGCTGTCTGGATGGCTCGCCAACGCCAACGCCTTGCGGGCGCCGCGACGGGGGGCGTCGGGATCTTCCGCCATTTGCTTCAGGCGCAGCTTGCGCGAGGTCATCAAGGCCATCTCCGACAATGCGAAGAAGCCGTTGACGGCGATCAGCAGCAGGACGATGGCGAACTCAATCATGGGGGGAGGTGCACGTGCCTGGTGCACAGTGCGTGCGGGTGCCCGGATACGGCGCGGCGCTTGGGCCGGCAGGTGGGGCAGAGCGTGGCAGGCGTGGGTATTCGTCCATGGGATGCGCCGGGGCGCGCCGGCATCATATCAGCCAGCCTGCGATGCAGCCGGGCATCCCTGTCATTGAACAGTCATAATTCCGTCTTGTCGCCCCCAGGACCGGATGCCCATGTTTTCGTTGCAGACCATCTTTGGATCCGGAAAGCAGTTCTACCTGCTACTGGATGATGCCGCTGCCGCCGCCTACGACAGCACCAGGGCGCTCCACGCGATGATGAAGGAAGCCGACCGCCAGCCAGCGCTGGATGCCTTCAAGCTGGCACGCGTGCGCGAGCGCGCGGCCTCCGACAAGATCAGCCAGGCGCTGGTGGACAGTTTCATCACACCGATCGAGCGCGAGGACATCGAGTCACTGGGCTCGGCGCTGTACAAGATCCCCAAGCAGGTCGAGAAGTTCGCCGACCGTTACGCGCTGGCCACCCAGCACCTCGAGCAGATTGATTTCGCACCGCGGTCGGCGATGCTGGAGCAGGCAGCGAGCGTGGTGGTGGACATGGTCCACGAGCTGAAGCAGATGGACCTGGACCGCATGACCGCACTCAATGAAAAGTTGCGTTCGCTCGAGAACGAGGCCGATCGGCTGATGCTGGAGCTGTACCGGGAGATCTACTCGGGCAAGCTCGACAGCCTGCAGATGTTCCTGCTCAAGGAGTTCTTCGAAATCCTTGAAAAGGCCATCGACCGTTGCCGCGAGGCCGGCGTGGTGGCCTACCAGATCGTGCTCAAGAACTCATAGGGCCCGGGGCGATGCTGACCCTACTGCTTCTGGTGATCTTCACCGCGCTTGTCTTCGAGTTCATCAACGGCTTCCACGACACGGCCAACTCCATCGCCACCGTGGTTGCGACCAAGGTGCTGACGCCGGGTCAGGCCATCATATTGGCCGCGACCACCAATCTGATCGGCGCCTTCATGGGCACCGCCGTAGCCAAGACCATCGCGTCCGGGCTGGTGGATACGCAGGTCGTCAACGTGACATCCCAGGTGCTGATCTGCGCCCTGTCCGGGGCGATCATCTGGAACCTGATCACGTGGTGGCGCGGACTGCCCTCATCATCGTCGCATGCGTTGATTGGCGGTCTTTGCGGCGCGGCGGTGGCAGCGGCCAACAACAATTGGGGTGCGCTGATCTGGTCCAAGACCGACGGTGGCGATTGGGCCACCAACAAGGGCCTGTTGTGGAAGGTCGTGCTGCCGATGATTTCGTCACCAATCGCCGGCTTCACCCTGGGGGTGCTGATCATCAGCCTGCTGTACCTGGTGATCTCGTCGATGATGCGCGTCGGTGGTCCGCTCGCACGGATCGCCCGGCCACGCTGGGTCAACGCATTCTTCGGAAAGGCTCAGATCGTGTCGGCGGCTTACATGGGCTTCGCGCACGGCCGCCAGGACGCGCAAAAGACCATGGGCATCATCGCCCTGGCGGTATTCGGGGCGCAGTCCTCCGGGGCGCTGGACGCCCTGCCAACGTGGCTGGATTTCCTGCATCCCGATGGCGGGCAGGATGGCATCGACAGCTGGGTGATCGCGACCTGTGCGCTGGTCATGGCGGCGGGCACGGCGGCAGGCGGCTGGCGCATCATCAAGACACTTGGTCACAAGATGGTGAAGCTGCAGACCATCGATGGCTTCGCTGCGGAAACGGCGTCGGCCACGATCCTGGTCACGGCCGCGCATTTCGGCATGCCGGTCTCGACCACCCACAGCATTTCAACCGCGATCATGGGCGTGGGTTTTGCGAAGAACCCACGCGCGCTCAAGATCGGCGTGATCGAACGCATCGTATGGGCGTGGATACTGACCATCCCGGCCGCCGGTGGCCTTGCCTACGGACTTTTCTGGCTGGTCGAGGCTGTTGGCTGGTCGTAACGCCGGCCTACGCCGGGCTGCTGCTTACAGCAAGTCGCCGCCGGCGGACATCCGCAGTTCCATCTCGTCTCCGGTACCACCGATTTCAAGCACCAGCCGGTCGATGTCGGCCGCGTCCAGGCAGTGGTAGGGCCGGTTCTCGCATAATTGCAGGTACGGCACGCCATCCAGTTCACCGATGGCCAGGTAGCCGACCCGGCTGGCCCAGTTGAAGGCCAGCGCGCGCCGTGCATCGAGACCGGTGGTGGGCGCGATGGCTGTACTCACCCGCAGGAATTCGCGGCCGTCGTCGTCCTGCAGTTCCGACAGGAAGATCGCCTGGTGGCGCTTGCCCTGGGCCAGCGACAACTCCACGCACAGCACGAAAGGCTCCTGCAGCGTCAGCTTGTAGCCGGCGGCAACCAGGTGGCTGCGGATCTGTTCGAAATTCTGCATGGACGTGGGCGCCGGGGGAATTTGCGTTGCGGCTATGCTAACCCGGATGCCGAACCAACCCGCACCCGAGCAGTCCGCCGCCGACCGAATCCTTGCTGCGATCCGCGCGGTGCCGCATGGCCAGGTGGCGGGTTATGGGGTGATCGCGACGCGCGCCGGCTTGCCTGGACGGGCGCGGCTGGTGGCGCGCCTGCTCGGTGAGCACGATGGGACCGGCTTGCCGTGGCATCGCATCCTGCGTTCGGACGGGCGCATCGCGTTTCCGCCCGGGTCCGCGGGCTATCTGGAGCAAACCCGGCACCTGCGCTCGGAGGGTGTGGAGGTGTGCCATGGGCGGGTGCGAATGCCGCGCGAAGTGGGCGGCCTGGATGCCGCGATCTGGCGGCAGGGCTGATGCCGAGGGCCATTGCACTGCGTATGATGCAGTGCAACGTAACCGGAATGCCACACGCGGATGCCGTTCAACCTGCCACGCATCACCAAGATCCTGCTGATCGCCAACCTGGTCGGCTTTGCCCTGCAGTGGCTGATGGGCGAGGCGCGCATGGAACTCTTCGAGCTCTGGCCGCTTGGAGACGGGGTCTACAGCCCGGCAGGTGCGCCGCCATCGTTCATGCCGTGGCAGCTACTGACCTACGGTTTCATGCACGATCCCCGCAGCATTTTCCATCTGGCCTTCAACATGCTGGCACTGGTCATGTTTGGCGCGCCGCTGGAACACACGTGGGGTGAGCGTCGCTACCTGACCTATTACCTGGTCTGCGTGGTCGGCGCCGGCCTGTGCCAGCTGGCCGTGGGGTCGTGGGCGGTGTCGCAGGGCGCACAGCCATATCCAACCATCGGCGCCTCCGGTGGCGTGTTCGGCCTGCTGCTGGCCTACGGCATGCTGTTCCCGAACCAGCGGGTGATGCTGCTGATCCCGCCCATTCCGATGAAGGCGCGGACACTGGTCATCGTCTATGGCTTGTTCGAGCTTGGGCTAGGCATCACCGGCCTGCAGCCGGGCGTTGCCCACTTTGCCCACTTGGGTGGAATGCTGTTCGGCTGGCTGCTGATCCGCAAATGGCGCGGACAGTCGCCGTTCGGAAAGCGGCCACCGCCGCGGCCGCGCATCGTACGCTGAGGCGGGCCTTCAGCCAGACTCAGTGGAAAACGCTGATCTGATCTTCCGGCTTCGGCTGCATCGGCGTTTCCACCTTGCATCCATACGCCGTGCCGAAGGCGGCCTGCTGCATGATCGGGCCGTTCGCGCGCCATTGCCCGGGCGCCCTCACGTCCTGCAAGGTGCGGCGCTGCGCCTCGTCCTTGGTGACCTGCTGCGCCCAGACCCGGGCCCAGCCGCGATAGAAGGCCTTGTCGGCTTCCACGCCTCCAGCAGGTAGCGCGGCCCTCATGGCGGCGTGGGCTACCTGCAGTCCGGCCAGGTCGGCCACGTTCTCGTCCCGGGTCAGCCGGCCATTGACCTTGACCCCTGGCAGCTGCGGGTAGGGGAAACTGTCGTAGAGGGTGGACACGCGCTGCGCGGTGGTGTCCCAGGCGGACGCCTCGGCGCCACCCCACCAGTCGCGAATGACGCCGCTGGCGTCGATCATCCGGCCACGCGTATCAATCGCATGGCTGAGTTCGTGGCCGACCAGCGCGCCAAACGCGCCGTACTGCGCTGCCAGTGGCATGGTCATGTCGAGTGCAGGCGCTTGCAGCATCGCCGCAGTGACGATCAGCCGGTTCTGGCCCGGGTCATAGGCCAGCGCGGGCTGCTGTGGCAGCACGTCCCAGCGGCGGTCGGCATTGCCACGGCCGATCCGCTTCATTTCCTGGCGATGCCGCCAGGTCGAGGCGATCAGCATGTTGCCGCCGAAACTGCCGCGGCCCATCGGCTGCACGGTGTAGTCCATGTCACGGCGCGGGGTGCCGATTTCGATGCGAAGCTTGCCCAGCTTGCTGCGGGCCTCGGCCTTGGCCGCATCGCCCAACCATGTGCTGGCGGCGATATCGCGCACGAGCGCGTCACGAATCTGGCCGGCGATGTCATCGGCCTGCTTCCTGGTGGCGGCCGGCAGGTAACGCCCCGCGTATTCGCGGCCCAGCATCGGGCCGGCGGCGAGATTGATCGCATCCAGCGTCTGCTGCCAGCGTGGCGCTGGCTGGGTTTCACCGCGCAGGACCTTGCCTCGGAAATCGAAGGAGGCATCGCGCCATGGCTTGGCCAGGTAGGGCGCCATCGCATCGCCGACGCGCCAGCGCAGGTAGCTTTTCCACTGCTGGGGCTTGAGACCACCCACAAACTGGTCGAGCTGTGCGAACAGCGCGGGATTGGCCAGTGACACGGCGTCGTCGCTGACGCCCTGGACCTTCAGGAAGTCGTCCAGCTGCAGGTTGCGATATTGCTTGCCCAGGTCCTTGGTCGCGACGGCCGCGAAGTTGCCGCTGGCGTCACGCATGTCGACCAATGGCTTGGATGCGGTGGCGATGCGGGTTTCCAGCTCGATCACCGATGCGGCCTCAGCGGCGGCATCTTTTTGCGGAACCCCGGTCAGCACCAGGATTTTCTGCACGTAGTCGCTATAGCGCGACAACAACGCGCGCGCATCGGAATCGCCGCGGGTGTAATAGGCGGGATCCGGCAGGCCCACGCCGCCCTGCGAGAAATACCCGAGGTGGCGGTCCAGGTCGCGCAGGTCGACGTCCGCGCTGAAATTGAAGACCACCGGAATGCCGACCTGGTGCAGCGCGGCGATTGAAGGGGCGATGTCGCGTGACTTCCTGATGCCGTCGATTCGCTGCAACAGCGGTGCGATGGGATTGGCGCCATCACGTTCGACCGCGGCTTCGTCCAGTCCGCTGGCCCAGAAATCCCCCAGGAGTTTTTGCACATTGCCCTGTGGCGAGGCCATCGCCGCGTCCAGCAGGTCGCGTTGCTGCTGCAGCGCCAGTGCGGTCAGCTGGCCGAGCGAGGAAATCGCGCCGCTGGCGGGCATCGCGTTGTCCTTCAGCCAGTCGGCGTTTGCCTCGGCATGGAAGTCCGTGCACGCAAGCGCCACGGCGGGTGCCTTCGCCTTCTTGGCGGTGGGCTTCTTTGCAGCAAGGCTGTCAGGCGCGGCGAGGCCGGAGGCAATCGCGAGGATCAGGGCAAGGGCGAGTGGGCGCGGAGTCGGCATGCGGACTGCTTTCCGAAGTGGGCAAGCGGGCGAGTGTAGCAGTGGCCGTCATGCGCGGATTCGGCTGTAATTCAGCATCGTTCCGGGTCGAATGCGGTCGGTGACGCGGATAACGCCACCACATGCATCGGACCCGTGCATCGGCGGAAATCGCACATGGATCACCAACAAGCCGCCTGCCCACTGGACTTGCCCGGCGGCAGCGCTTAGGTTGTGGCGATTGCATTGCCTTGGGAGGGGTGACGATG
Source organism: Lysobacterales bacterium (assembly GCA_038323895.1). Classification (GTDB taxonomy): domain Bacteria; phylum Pseudomonadota; class Gammaproteobacteria; order Xanthomonadales; family Xanthomonadaceae; genus Thermomonas. Next base: position 16,095 of record JBBQHK010000004.1, read on the forward strand.
TCGAGTCCAGGTTCCGGTACACCGCAGTTGACGGTACGTGCGGTCATTCTTGCGATCATCCTGGCGATGATCCTGTCGGCTGCGAACGCCTATCTCGGGCTTTTCGCAGGCTTGACCATCGCCACTGCGATCCCGGCGGCAGTGGTGTCGATGGGCGTGCTGCGACTGCTGGGCGGCGGGACGATCCTTGAAAACAACATCGTGCAAACGGGCGCCTCTGCGGGTTCGTCAATTGCGGCGGGCGTGATCTTCACCATTCCCGCGCTGATCATCCTCGGCTACTGGGACGACTTCCGGTATTCGTGGGTGCTGGCGATCGCCGGCTTGGGCGGCCTGCTTGGCGTGTTGTTCTCGGTGCCGTTGAGGCGCAGCATGATCGTCGAGGAGCCATTGCCGTTCCCCGAAGGCAAGGCCGCAGCCGAAGTGCTGAAGGCCGGTGAAAACCCGGGCCCGGGACTGAAGATCCTGGCCTTCTCGGCGGCGCTTGGCGCGCTGATCAAGGCGGGCGCGGCCAGCGGCATGCGCATGATCCCGGACACCGCCGCCGGCGCCGGATTTTTCGGAAAGTACCTGGGCTACATGGGCACCAACCTGTCGCCGGCCTTGCTGGGCGTCGGCTATATCGTGGGCCTGAACATCGGCATCGTGGTGCTCAGCGGCAGCCTTCTCTCCTGGCAGATCGCCATTCCCATGTACCACGCGTTCTTCCTCGACTCCGACCCGGCGCTGGCTGCCAGCATTGCCGGCGGTTCCGCCGAAGACATCGCATTCGGGATCTGGTCGAACAAGATTCGTTACCTCGGCGTCGGCGCGATGCTGATCGGCGGCGTGTGGACATTGTTCTCGCTGCGCAATTCGCTGCTGTCCGGCGTGCGCAGCGGCATTGCCGCCGCACGCAAGGGCGCGGATGCCAATATCGCGGAAACCGACCGCGACCTGCCGATGAAGTGGATGTTGGTGGCGCTGGTGATCTTCGTGTTGCCGCTGGCGCTGCTGTACCACGCCATCGTCGCCGCCGACCCCTCGGTCAGCAACCCGTGGGCGATCGGCATCCTGATGACGATCATCATGATCGTGGCGGGCTTCCTGTTCGTGTCGGTATCCGCTTATCTCGCGGGCCTGGTTGGTTCGTCGAACAACCCGGTATCCGGCATCACCATTGCCACCATCCTGTTCGCATCGGTCGTGTTGATGCTGCTGCTCGGCCGCGAGTCGCCGATCGGTGCGGTCGCCGCGATCATGATCGGCGCGGTGGTGTGTTGCGCTGCGGCGGTCGGCGGCGACAACCTGCAGGACCTCAAGGCGGGCTATATCGTGGGCGCGACGCCGTGGAAACAGCAACTGATGCTCGGCATCGGCGCGTTTTCGTGTGCGCTGATCATGGCGCCGGTGCTGAACCTGCTGGCCCAGGCGTATGGCATCGGCGCGCCCACCGCCGAGCATCCGAATTCGCTGTCCGCGCCGCAGGCGACGCTGATGGCGTCGGTGGCCAAGGGCATGTTCGGCGGCGAGCTGCCGTGGGGCATCATTGCCATCGGTGCCGGCGTCGGCGCGGCGATCATAGCCTTCGACGAATGGTTGAAGGCACGCAAATCGACGTTCCGGGTGCCGGTGCTGGCCGCGGCGATCGGCATCTACCTGCCGCTGGAACTGATGGTGCCGATCTTCCTCGGTGGCCTGCTGGCCTGGCTGGTCGAGCGTCACCACGGCATGGTCGGCACCAAGGATGAAGCCGGGCGCGACCGCCTGCATCGGCCTGGCACGTTGTTTGCCGCCGGCCTGATCACCGGCGAAGCGTTGATGGGCATCCTGATAGCAATTCCCATCGTGGCCACTGGCCGCCCGGACGTCATCGCGGTGCCGGAAAGCCTGCAATTCGGCAAATACGTCGGCCTGGTCGTGTTGGCCGTGGTTGCCTGGCTGCTGTACCGCACCGGTGCCACCAACAAGCCCGTGGTAGGCGATGTCGAACCCGGCCCGATGTGACACGCGTCCGGTCCGATCTGAATGCCCTGTCATCCATACGTCTCACGGAAACGCCATGACTCTTCGCTACGCCATCCTTCCGCTCGCCCTGGCGCTGTCGCTGCCGTCCATTGCCGCCACCCCTTCGAAGCCCGCCACACGCGGTTTCACCGTGCAGGACATGGCCTACATGGAGCGCCATTCTTCACCGGCGGTGTCGCCGGACGGGCGCAAGCTGGTGTTCGCCAAGCGCGTCGTCGACAAGGCGACCAACAAGTCCAGCACCTCGTTGTGGATCGAGGATTTGTTCGCGCGTGATGCGGCGCCGCCGGTACGGTTCACTCCGGAAGGCTGGAACGTCAATTCGCCGGCCTTTTCGGTGGATGGCAAGACCGTTTATTTCCTGAGCGGCAAGAGTGGCAGCTCCCAGCTGTACGCGATGCCGGCCTCCGGTGGCGCGCCGACGCAGGTAACCGGACTGGCACTGGATGTCGACGGCTACGCGCTGTCGCCAGATGGCCGCAACGTCGCACTGGCGCTGGCGACCTTCCCCGACTGCAACGCCGACCTGGCCTGCACGAAGGCCAGGCTCGACGCCGTGGAGGCCGAAAAGACCACGGGCAGGATCTTCGACCGCACCTTCGTCCGTCACTGGGATACATGGAGCGACGGGCGGCTCAACCGCGTGTTCACCGCGCCACTGGATGGCAAGGCACCAGTGGCTTCGGCGACGCTGCTCAGCGGCGCCATCGATGGCGACATCCCGTCCAAGCCCTTTGGCGACCTGTCGGACTTCGCATGGTCGGCTGATGGCAGCAAGGTCGCGATGAGCGTGCGCACTGCCGATCGCAGCGAGCCATGGTCGACCAACTTCGACATCTGGATCGTCAATGCCGACGGCAGTGGCGCGCGCAACGTAACTGCGGCCAACAAGGCCTGGGATGCCGGCCCGGTGTTCAGCGCCGACGGCAAGACCCTGTACTACCGCGCGATGAAGCGCCCGGGCTTCGAGGCCGACCGCTTCGCGCTGATGGCAATGGACCTGGCGACCGGCAAGGCGCGCGAGATCGCGCCGCGCTGGGACGCATCACCTGACGGCATCACCCTGTCCGTCGATGGCAAGTGGCTGTACACCACCGCGCAGGAACTGGGCCGGCATCCGCTGTTCCGTGTCTCGCTGGCCAATGGCGAGGTGGAAAGCGTGGTCAAGGATGGCAGCGTTTCCTCGTTCGACCTGGCCGGCCCCACGCTCGCAATCTCGCGCAACTCGATGAAGAGCGGCGACGTCATCGCTACCACCAGCCCCGACGGCGAGGCGCCGCTGCGCGCGATCACACCGAGCGCGGCAGAGATGCTGCCGGAGGTCGCGTTCGCCGACTACGAACAGTTCAATTTCATCGGCTGGAACGGCGAGACCGTGCACGGCTACGTGGTCAAGCCGTGGAACTACCAGCCCGGCAAGAAGTACCCGGTCGCGTTCCTGATCCACGGCGGCCCGCAGGGCAGCTTCGGCGACGGCTGGAGTTACCGATGGAACCCGCAGACCTATGCGGGGCAGGGCTACGCGGTGGTGATGATCGACTTCCACGGCTCCACCGGCTACGGCCAGGCCTTCACCGATTCGATCAGCCAGCACTGGGGTGACCGTCCGCTGGAAGACCTGAAGAAGGGCTGGGCGGCGGCACAAGAGAATTATGCGTTCCTGGACGGCGACAAGGCCTGCGCGCTCGGCGCCAGCTACGGCGGCTACATGACCAACTGGATCGCCGGGAACTGGTTCGAAGCGGATGGCAGCGCGCCGTTCAAGTGCCTGGTGACCCATAACGGCGTGTTCGATACGCGTTCCATGGCCCTGGTGACCGAAGAACTGTGGTTCACCGAGTGGGAGTTCGGCGGCACCGTCTGGGACAAGCCGGAAGCGTATGAACGCTTCAATCCTGCCCGCCATGTGCAGAAGTGGAAGACGCCGACCCTGATCGTGGCCGGGCAGAACGACTTCCGGGTGCCGATCGACCAGAGCCTGTCCGCGTTCACCGCGCTGCAGCGGCGGGGCGTCGAATCCAAGTTGCTCTATTTTCCGGACGAGAACCACTGGGTGCTCAAGCCGCAGAACAGCGTGCAGTGGCATGACACCGTCAATGCCTGGCTGCAGCGGTACATCGGCCAATAATCCGCTGGTCCCGCGCCATCGCGGGCGCACGTCGCGACACCGCGGCGAAGGCCGCTTGCTGCAATCCTCGTTCAACCACCACACGGAGATCACACCCACATGGCTGCAGCCGCTGACGCAACCACCGCGATGATCACCAACGATGCCGTGGTGATGGGCCTGCTGGCGGTCAGCCTGGGCGCCATCTTCTGGACCGCGTCGCGCCCGGAGGGGTTCTGGAAGAAGTTTTACAGCTATGTGCCGGCGTTGCTGCTGTGTTACCTGGTGCCGGCGATCTACAACAGCATCGGCCTGATCGATGGCAATGCATCGGGCCTGTACCCGATGGCCCGCGACTACCTGTTGCCGAGTGCGCTGGTGCTGCTGTGCATTGCAATTGACCTCGGTGCGATTTTGCGGCTGGGCCCGAAGGCCGTGATCATGTTCCTGACCGGCACTGTCGGGGTGATGTTGGGCGCCGTGGTCTCGTTGTTATTGATTGGCGTGATTCATCCCGAAACAGTGGCCGGCGAGACCTGGCGCGGCATGACCACGGTGGCGGGAAGCTGGATCGGCGGCGGGGCCAACCAGGCGGCGATGAAGGAGGTGTTCGAGGTCGACGACAACATGTTCGGCCAGTTCATCGCGGTCGACGTGCTGGTGGCCAATGTGTGGATGGCGGTGCTGTTGTTCCTGGCGGCGCGATCGGAAGCTTTCGATCGCTGGACCGGCGCGGACACCTCCGCGATCGATGACATGAAGCGCCGGATCGAGGCCTATCAGGCCGAACACTCGCGTATTCCGACGCTCACTGATCTGATGGTCATCCTGGCCTTCGGCCTGGGCGCGACCGGCCTGGCGCACTTCCTTGCCGATCCGCTGGTGGCCTGGATCGGTGCATCGCCCTATGCCGAAACGCTCAAGGACTACAGCCTGACATCCGGATTCTTCTGGATGGTGGTGTTTGCTACCACCATCGGACTGATCCTGAGCTTCACCCCTGTACGCAAGCTTGAGGGCGCGGGTGCGTCGAAGGTCGGATCGGCGATGCTCTACGTGCTGGTCGCGACGATTGGCATGCACATGGACATCGGAGCACTGCTGGAGGAGCCATGGTACTTCGCGCTTGGCCTGATCTGGATCAGCGTGCACGCCGGCCTGATGCTGCTGGTGGCCAAGCTGATCCGCGCGCCCTTGTTCTTCATGGCGGTCGGCTCGCAGGCCAACATCGGCGGCGCGGCTTCGGCGCCGGTGGTGGCCAGTGCCTTCCACCCGGCACTGGCGCCGGTTGGCGTGCTGCTGGCGGTGTTCGGTTACGCGCTCGGCACGTATGCCGCATACCTGACCGGCCAGATGCTGCGCATACTGGCGACCTGACTCGACACCGCGAGATCCCGCGAGCTAGAGCCAGCGCACCTTGCGCAAGTATCGATAGAGCAGCACCAAGGTGAGCGCGACCAGTCCGATCAGGACCATGTAGCTGTAGCGGCCGTGCAGTTCCGGCATGAACTCGAAGTTCATGCCGTACCAGCTTGTGATCAGGGTCGGCGCGGCCAGCAGGGCGGCCCATCCGGCCAGCTTCTTGACCACCTCGCCCTGGGCCACCGTCACCAGGGACAGGTTGACATTCATCGCCGCGGCAGCCATTTCGCGCTGGGTATCGATGATGTCGCCCACCCGCCCGACGTGGTCGAGCACGTCGCGGAAATAGGGCTTCACCTCATCGGGGATGCCCAGCGTCGTGGTCCGGATCAGCTGTGACAGGATGTCCTGCATCGGCGTCACCGCCATCCGCATCCGGGTCAATTCCTTGCGCAACTGGTACAGCCGCGCGATCGTGTCGCGGCTGTAGGTCTCGGCGAATACGTCCTGTTCCAGCGCATCGAGTTCCTCCTCGAACTCGGACACGATTGGCTGGTAATTGTCGACGATGTAATCCAGTACCGCGTGCAGGCCGACGCTGGGTCCATTCGCCAGCATCTCCGGGTCGCGCTCAAGGCGCTGGCGCACCGGCGCATAGCTGAGCGAGGCGCCGTGACGCACGGTGACCAGGAAGCGCGGGCCTATGAACAGATGGGTTTCGCCGAAACGCAGGTGGTCGTCGACGTGCTGGGCGGTATGTACGGCGATGAACAGCGTGCTGCCGAACGCCTCGATCTTGGGTCGCTGGTGCGCGTGCTGGGCGTCCTCGATGGCAAGGTCGTGCAGCTCGAATTCTTCCTGCAGCTTGTCGAGCAGGGCCTCTTCCGGCTCGTACAGGCCAACCCAGACGAAACTGCCGTCATCGACTGCCAGCACGTCGCTGATCGCATCCAGGCTGATGTCGCGGCGGGTACCGGCGGTGTCGTATGCAGCGCAGTTGACGACGCAGGCAGGAACGACTGGGGTGGGCTCATTCATCGCGCCATCCTGCATGCGCAGGACACCGTCATCAAGCGCCCGCGCGCCGGGTGTTCGACCAGGCCCACGCGAAGCCGGCATGGACCGGCAGCAGCAATGCGATCCATCCGCCGTTACGCTGCGGCAGGGCCTGCAGCCACAGCGGCAGGCACGCCAGTGCGGACATCACGACGACGACCTTGAGCAACAGTCTGAAACGCCAAGATGGCGGGCGGGCGCGCAGCAAGGCGTAGGCACCCGGCAACAGCAACAGGCACATCGGGTTGAACAGCAAGAGATTGCGGTTTGCCCAGAGCGCGAGGTGGTCGGTGAACGCCCAGCCCAGTGCCAATACCAGGCCGATGCCGCCGCATAGCAACCAGAACAGGGACGCGCATGCCGCAAGCACGCGTGGCGCCCGCCGGGTCAACACGACGATGCTGATGGCGAGCGCCAGCCCGATCAGTAGCCATGGCAGGATCCTGCGCCGCTGGGACGCGGGCTCGGCGGCCTGCTGTTGCGGCAACAGTTCCTGTTCGGATGTGACCAACGGCCGACCATCGACAGTTGTCGCTTCGCGCAGATCGTCGGCCAGTGAGCCTGGCAGGAAGGCCTGCTCCCATCGACTGAGCGTGCGGTCTGCATACGGACCCAGGCCCAGATCGAATCCCAGCCACATCCAGGGCTCCGGTGATGCCAGGCGCACCGATTCGCTGCGGTAGGTATCACCGCTGGAACGGCCATCCAGTTGCCGTCGCAGCCGGCCGCCCAGCGAGCGATCCAGCGCATCGCGCACGCGGGTGGCGCAATTGTCGGTGTAGTAGTCGTATCGGTAGCGCGCGTTTTCAGGTCTGGCGTTCTCGGCCAGGTCCGCAGCCAGCTGGCGTGCCTGCGCGGGCTCCAGCGCCAGCCACTGGATGCGGGCGCCACGGCCCACCTCTCGGTAGTACGCCATGTCCTGTGCCAGCGGCAGCGCCACCAGCATGTATTCCATGCGGCCGCGCACGAAGCGCGTAAAAAAGCCGGGCTCGCCCATGTCGAAGAAGCCGAAATTGTAGGAAATCGGCTCGCCCAGGCTGGCGTCGTCGACCACGATCGCATCGTGCCCGAAGCGTTCCCAGAAGATTTCGCCGGGACCCATGGTGACCACGCCGATGCGGGGCGCGTCTGGAAGCACCGCCACCGGCGCTTGCGCTTGGGCAAAGCCGGCCAGGCAGATCAGCAACAATGCTGTGAACAAGTGCCCCCACCCCAGCCCTCCCGGCTCTCCACACCCTTCGGGCGCCGCCGCGGTAGAGGGAGCGGATTGGTCAGGAGTCCGCATGCACGCCCACGTGCAGCGCGTGCAGCCGGCGCGAGTCGGCGCGTGCGACGCGGAACACGAAGCGGCCGATCGTCAACTCTTCCCCGGCCTCCGGAAGGTGGCCGATCGCATCGGTCAGCAGGCCGCCGATCGTGTCGTACTCGTCGTCGTCGAAGTCGGCGCTGAAGCGTTCGTTGAACTCAGAGATGGGAGTGAGCGCATCAACCACGAACTGGCCGTCAGCCTGCGCGGAGATCAGCTGCGATCCATCCTGGGCTTCGTCGTGCTCGTCATCTATTTCGCCGACGATTTCCTCCAGAACGTCTTCAATCGTGAGCAGGCCGGCTACGCCCCCGTACTCGTCAATGACGATCGCCATGTGGTTGCGCGACTGCCGGAACTCCCGCAGCAGCACATTGAGTTTCTTGGATTCCGGGATCAGCACGGCCGGGCGCAACAGCTCGCGGATGCCCGATGGTCGCTGGTCGGCCATCGCGCCATGCAGGAGATCCTTGGCCAGCAGCACGCCGAGGATCTCGTCCTTGTCCTCGCCATGCACGGGGAAGCGCGAGTGCCCGGATTCCGTCACCTCGGCCATGATCCCGGCGAAGGACGCATCCACTGACAGCATCACCATCTGCGCGCGCGTCACCATGACGTCGTTGACGGTCATTTCGGAGACCGCGATCGCGCCCTCCATCATGCGCAGTGTGTCTGCGCCGATGACGCCATCGGTTTGCACGTCACGCAGCAGCTCGATCAGGTCTTCCTGGGAGGTGGGTTCGCCGGATAACGCGGCGCTGATGCGATCGAGCCACGAGCGGCGCGGCTTTTCCGCCTGGTTCCCGGCCTGGCTCGCGGCCTGGTTCCCTGGGGAGTCGGATGCGTCGCTTCTACTGTCGTCCTCGGACATGGTGCAAGGGGTGCCGTGTGGTCTATCGGGAGAGTCTAGCGAATCCAAGCGACGGCGCGGTGAACCGGTGCCAGTCGAGACGTGCGGCATAGGCTGTCCGTCCAGTTGCTTGACCACTGGGCATTGCCGACACTAGCGGCGGGGAGCCGGCACAGCGCTGGCGCTGCATAGAGGTGGGTTTGATGACAGACCACGGCTTCGTGATCAAGCCGGAACCACGCAAGCCGCGGCGGTTTTACCCGCCCTTGCTGGCGGTATTGGTGGTGGTTGCATTGCTTGCCGGGGGCTATTTCGCCTATGCCTCGCGCACCGCGAGTGGATCCGAGCCGGCGCGGGTGCCGGCGGCGCCTCAGGTTGCCGGCGCAACACAGGCGGCCGTCGCACAACTACCGTCCACGATTGTCGCGGTGTTGCCGCTGGCAATCGAAAATCCATCGGAAAACGCGAAGCCATTTGCCGAGGGTTCCTCCGAGCGCCTCGTGGAGGCGTTGAAGGCCAGGCGCGACGATGCGAACTATTTCAACGATGGTCTGTCCAGGCAATTGATCGATGGGCTGTCGCAGTTCGCCGGGGTCGTGGCCACCAGCCCGGAATCGTCTTTCCAGTTCCGTGATTCGCGGGAGCTGGGACGCGCAATCGGCAAGAAACTTGGCGCCACCCACGTCCTGCAGGGCAGCGCGCAACGCAAGGGCGAGGACGTGCTTGTGGATGCCTCGCTGGTGCTGGTTTCGGACGGCAGCACGGTGTGGTTCGATCATTACAAGCGGCCGCACAAGGATCTGTTCAAGCTTCAGGATGAAATCCTGGCCGCGATCGGTAACGTGTTGAAGGCCAAGCGCCTGCCTGCGCCGCAAGGCAGCCAGGACCAGCGGCCGCCGGGCGGGAATCTTGCGGCATACGACGCACTGCTTCGTGGCGAAGCGCTCCATGGCCGCCGCGACGGCGACAGTTCGCGGCAGGCGGTCTCTGCCTACGAGCAAGCGGTGGAGCTGGACCCGAATTACGCGCATGCCTATGCACGCCTGGCGTTGGCGCGGATCCAGTTGGCGACCCGATTCCCGTCCGAGGCCGGCGATGTCCGCGAAGAAGGCGAAAAGGCGCGGCGCGAAGCGGCGATCGCCTTGCGCCTGTCGCCCGACAGCGCTGCGGCACACGCCGCCAGTGCGGCCTGGATGGCGGGCGTTGCGCTGGATCAAGCGGGCGCCATGCACGAGACCCTGCGTGCGCTGGAGTTGAGTCCTCAGGATCCAGGCCTGCTGCATTCGCTGGCCATCCAGCAGACGGCGTTCGGCCAACTGGAACAAGCTGCGGGCAACCTGCGCCGCGTGCTGGCGCTCAATCCCCTGTCGTCAGCGGTGCTCTACAACCTGGGCGGCGTCTACCTGGGCAAGAACGATTTCTCCGAAGCCGAGTACGCGCTCGCACAGGCGCTTGAATTGCAGCCGGAGAGTGCCGTGGTGCGGGCATTCCAGGCGATCGCCGTGTTCCAGCAAAATCGCGCGGACGAGGCGATCCGGCTCGCGGAGTCCGAACCGGACCCGCTGTGGCGCAGCTACGCGCTGGCGATGGCCTACTGGGCGAAGGGCGACCGCGCACGTTCTGACGTGGAACTGCAATCGCTGATCCGAGGCAATCCCAACAGTGCTGCCACCCAGATCGCCGGCATCTATGCACAGCGGGATGACGAAGCCTCGATGTTTCGCTGGCTGGACGTGGCGCGGACCAAGGGCGACCCCGGCATCGTCGAGATCCGCTACATGCCGTTCGTTTCGCGCTACTCAGGCGATCCCCGTTTCATCGCATTGGCGCGCGAGCTCGACCTGATGCCCGGGGAAGCAGCAGCTCCGGCCCGCACGTTGGTACCGAATACGCCGTAGGCACGGGGGCCATGGCGCGGGTCGCCGTGTTCATCGCTCCAGATAAGGGTCCGGCAGGCCCAGTCCGGCCAGGATCCCGCGCTCCAACTGCTCCATGCATTCGGCTTCGCGTACGTCCTCGTGATCCCAGCCCAACAAGTGCAATGCACCGTGCACGGTCAGGTGCGCGTAGTGCGCAGCCAGCGGCTTCTTCTGCTCCTTCGCCTCGCGCGCAATGACGGGTGCACACAGCACCACGTCGCCGAGCAGCGGCATCTTCACGCCCTTCGGCATCTTCACCCCTTCGGCGATGTCGGCCGGGAAGCTGAGCACGTTGGTTGCGTAGTCCTTGCCGCGGTAATGGCGGTTGAGCGCTCGGCCTTCCTTGTTGCCGACCAATCGCACCGCCAGGTCGGCGTCGCGGATGCGTCCGTCGAGTGCAGCGGCCACCCATTTGCGGAAGCTCACCGCAGCCGGCAAGCCCACTCGTGGCACGGCATAGCTGACACCGACATCAAGCTGGATCGGGCCCTTGGTCATCGCCGCAGTCTACGCCGGGTTGGACGGCTTGTCGGGCGCATCGCGGGCGTCGCGGGCCTCATAGGCGTTGACGATGCGCGCCACCAGCGGGTGGCGGACCACGTCGCGGGATTCAAAGAACGTGAAGTGCACGCCGTCCACGCCGCGCAGCACTTCGACTGCATCCTTGAGCCCGGACTTCTGGTGCTTGGGAAGGTCCACCTGGGTCATGTCGCCGGTGACCACAGCGGTACTGCCAAAGCCCAGTCGGGTCAGGAACATCTTCATCTGTTCAATACTGGTGTTCTGCGCCTCGTCCAGGATCACGAACGCGTCATTCAACGTGCGGCCGCGCATGTAGGCCAGCGGCGCGATCTCGATGACGTTCTTTTCCAGCAATCGCGCCACCTTGTCGACGCCGAGCATCTCGTACAGCGCGTCATACAGCGGACGCAGGTAGGGATCGACTTTCTGGCTGAGGTCGCCGGGCAGGAAACCCAGCTTCTCGCCGGCTTCCACCGCCGGGCGCACCAGGATCAGCCGCTGCACGCGCGCCTGGTTGAGCGCATCCACGGCCATCGCAACGGCCAGGAAGGTCTTGCCGGTGCCAGCCGGGCCCACGCCGAAGTTGATGTCGTGCGTCGCGATCGCATGCAGGTACTTCTGCTGGTTGGGCCCGCGCCCACGTACCGTGCCGCGCTTGACCCGCACTGCGATGTCCTGCGGCACGTAGTCTCCGGTTGACGAAGGATCCGCATCGTCATCGTCGGCCTGTGCACCCAGGCGCAGGTGGATCGCATGCTCGTCAAGGGTTTCGCTGGCGGCATCGTCGTACAACTGGTGCAGCACTCGCTCCGCACGCGCGACCGAGTCGGCGCTACGTCCGCTCACGCGGAACACGCTGCCGCGATTGGCGATCTCCACGCCCATCCGCAGTTCGATCATGCGCAGGTAGGCATCGAACGGACCAGACATGTTGGCCAGCCGTTCGATGTCGTCGGGTTCGAGGGTAAAGTCGCGTTGGATTTGCATGTCGCGAAGATTATCGGGGACTCCGTGACAAGGCCATCAACGACGCACTCGCAGCAGGGCGGGGCTCGCCACCCACAGGCCGAACGCCGCAGTCGCGGCACCGCCAAGGATGTCCCAGCTGGAATGCTGGCCGGTGCTGACCACGCTGGGCAGCAGGACCGTAAATGCGATCCACACCCATCGCCTTGCTTGCGGGTATTGGGCGCAAAAGCCCGTCGCGATGACCAGCGGGATGGTCACATGACCCGAGGGAAAGCAATTGCCCGGGCCATCAAGTGCATACAGCAAACGCCACGCCGTCGCTGTAGCGGGATCCAGCGTGTCTGGAATGGCACGGCGAGCAAGCTGGGTGGGCCACGACAACCAGATTGCCAGGTTGGCAAGCAGCGCGACGGCGTAGGCACGCAACGTGGCATGCAGGATGCGCACGTCGCGAATCTGCAGGGCCAGCACGGGCGCAAGCGCCAGCAACAGCCAGTAGGGCCAGATCGTCCAGGCATGCCAGCCCAGGGCGATGTCCAGCCCGTTGCGCTGCAACACGACGGGTACGCGCAGTGGAAAAGCATTGCTGCCCACGTACAGGACACCATTCACCAGCGCCGACGCAGCCACCAGCACTGCGCGCGTGGTCAGCGGCACATCCGGGTGCGTGCTGTGCTTCGGGAGCGGGTCTTGCATGGACATCGATCGAGCATGCGGGACTGGCAGGCTCCTGAAAAGCGTGCTCACGCATGACGCCATGCATACTCGCCGAGGGCTTCTCCTGCGGCGTCCCCATGAACGAACCAAATCAGCATCCCGACGGCTTGCAAGGTGGCGTCGCGGCGCTGGCGTCGGCGACCCACATCCATGAACTTGGTTGGCGGGTACGCATCGCTGGCACAGGGCATTACCTGCCACGCCGCCGCGTGGCCAGTGCGGAGGTCGAAGCGCGCGCGAAGGTGCCGGAAGGTTGGGCCCTGGCACGCAGCGGTGTCGCGTTTCGCCATTGGGTGGAGGCTGATGAACGTGCCAGCGTGATGGGCGCCGCCGCCGCGCGCGAGGCTTGCCTGCAGGCTGGTCTTCAACCCGGCGACATGGACCTGATCCTGAATGCCTCCGGCTCGGCGGAACGTGCGATCCCGGACGGTGGGCCGTTGCTGCAACGGGAACTTGGCTTGGGTGCCTCCGGCATCCCCAGCTTTTCCGTGCATGCGACGTGCCTGAGCTTCTTGGTCGCGCTGGAACTGGCGGCTGAGCGCATCCATCACGGACGGATCGACCGGGCCTTGGTGGTGAGCAGCGAGATCACCTCGGTCGCGCTTGACTACGACAACCCGGAGGTCAGTACGCTGTTTGGCGACGGTGCCGCCGCGGTCGTGCTGGAGCGCGCGCCGGAATCAAGCGCCAGTGCGATCCATCGTGTCGGTTGGGTGACCATGGGCGAGGATGTCGAACTCGCCACCATACGCGGGGGCGGCACCTACCGGCACCCCCATTCGCCGCTGACGGTGCATGCCGATGCCTTGTTCCAGATGCAGGGGCCGCTGACCCTCAAGCGGGCGATCAGGTTGATGCCGTTGCTGATGCGCAGGCTGGGAATGGACGCTGCGATCCGCAAAGAGGTGCGTTGGATCGCGTGCCACCAGGCGAGCCGCGCGGCGCTGGAATTCGTGCCCCGCCTGGGGTTTGACAACGCCACCCTGGTGACCACGCTGGAACACGCAGGCAACTGCATCGCCGCATCGATTCCGCTCACGCTGGACCATGGTGTTCGCGAAGGCCAGATCCGCCGTGGCGAACTGGGATTGCTGATCGGCACCGGCGCAGGATTGTCGGCGGCAGCAATGCTGATGACCTACTGAGATGTCGCGGCAGCCGCACGCAGGACGCGTCGTGGTCACTGGCGCCACCGGCTTCCTGGGTGGCGCGCTGGTGCGGCGCCTGCACGGCATCGACCCCGCGCGTCCGTTGGTGGCGATTGGCCGGGACCGCGGGCGGGGCGATGCGCTGCAGCGGGAAGGCATTGCCTTCAGCGCCTTGGAGCTGACGGATGCCCGCGGGACCGAGGCCGCCCTGGCCGGCGCCGAGGTGGTGGTGCACGCCGCGGCGCTCTCCAGTCCGTGGGGCCCTCGCGCCGCATTCCAGGCAGCGAACGTCGTGGCAAGCGAGCACGTCGCGCAGGCCTGCGCGCGCGCCGGCGTGGGGCGGCTTGTGCACATTTCCACGCCCGGCATCTACCACGACGGCTGGCCGCACCACGGCATCCGCGAAGACGACCCCTTGCCCGCGCGCGCGGTCAATCACTACGCCGCGACCAAGCGCGAAGCCGAACAGCGCGTGCTGGCGATCTGTGGCGAAGGCGGCATCCCGGTGATCGTGCTGCGCCCGCGGGCGATTTTCGGGCAGGGGGACACGGCTCTCCTGCCGCGCATCGCCAACGCGCTGCGTCGCGGACGCCTGCCCCGCGTCGGAGATGGCAATTGCCTCATCGACATGAGCTACATCGACAATGTCGTCGATGCCGTCCTGCTGGCCATGGCGGCGCCGCCCGCGCTGAGCGGTCGCGCCTACAACATCAGCAATGGGGAACCCGTGCGCATCTGGGAGGTCATCGACCGCCTGGCGGGGGCCCTGGCGGTGCCGCGCCCGCATGCCCGCATCAGTCGCGCGAACGCGTTGCGTGTCGCCACGCTGCTGGAAGCCGGCCACCGCCTGTTCGCGCCGCGCCGCGAACCTGCCCTGCTGCGATACGGCGTGGACCTGCTGAGCGTGGACATGACCCTGGACATCAGCCGTGCGCGGACCGAGCTTGGGTATATCCCCCGGATCGGAATGGCTGACGCGCTGGCGCGCACCTTCGCAGGATTGCAGAGCGATGCTAACTGACACCATGTCCCTCCATCCGCAGGCACCTGGGATACGCCTCCGGCTGGCGGTATCCGGGCACAGTCACGCCGACCCCCGGCACCTGCGCCTCCCGCGTGCGTTGGGCGCACCATTGTGTTTTCCAGCGGGCTGGGCGGTGATCGAACATCCGCAACACGGCATCGTGCTGTTCGACTGCGGCTACGGGGCGGCGGCGCGCACCGCCATGCAGCGTGGGCTGCGACGCGTGTATCGCCGCGCAATTGGCGCCTGCTGTCCGCTTGGCGCAGACCCCGGCACGCTGCTGGCGGCTGCCGGCTTGCATCCCGGCGACGTGCGCCATGTGGTGCTCAGCCATTTCCACCCCGACCATGTCGGAGGCCTGCGGGAATTCCCTGCGGCTGCCTGCTTCGCCCATGCCGATGCCTGGCGGCAGGTGTGCGATGGAAGTCGCTTGAATCACCTGCATGCGCAGATCTGGAGGGAACTGCTGCCGGCCGACCTTGACAGCAGACTGCGGCTGCTTGAACCCGCCGGAGGCGTGGCGCTGGAGGGCGCCACCGGCGTTTTTGGTCGCGGCTGGGACCTGTTCGGCGACGCCAGCATCGTCGCGTTTCCGTTACCGGGCCACGCTGCGGGGCACGTGGGCCTGGCGCTGGAGGTGGAAGGCGAATCGGTGCTGCTGGTGGCGGACGCTTTCTGGCGGCGCGAGCAACTGGACCAGGTGCGCGCGCCCCACTGGTGGGTGCGACTGTTGGCGATTCGCGATGCCGAGGCGTACACCGATACGCTGCGTCGCCTGCGTGCGTTTCGTCAGGCGCAACCCGATGCCTGGATCATTCCCTCGCATTGCGCGGCAACCTTGACGGACTGGCATGGCGCGCATCCCGGCGGTGTGCTCGGCGAGATCACGCCCGCGTGACCCAGCCTTTCAGCTCGGGTGCTACCGGCACCGCCATTTCCAGCGGCTGCGGCACACCCCGCATGTCAGTCAGCTGCGGTCACACGCCCGCGCAATGAGTTGCTCATTGCATCGGTGATCAGCACGTCGATGAAGTGTCCGACCAGCCGCGGATGACCGGCGAAATTCACCGAGCGCATGTTCTCGGTCTTGCCGGTCAGCTCGTTCGGATCCTTCTTCGAGGGACCTTCGACCAGAACGGTCTGCACGCTGCCGACCATCGCCTTCGATATCCCCAGGGAATGTGCGTTGATATGCGCCTGCAGCCGCGACAGCCGCGCGTGTTTCACGGAATCGCTGACGTGGTCTTCAAGGTCGGCGGCGGGGGTGCCAGGGCGGCGTGAGTAGATGAAGGAATAGCTCTGGTCGAAGCCGACGTCCTCGATCAACTTCATGGTCTTGTCGAAGTCGGCATCGGTCTCACCGGGGAAACCGACGATGAAATCCGAGGAGATCGAAATGCCCGGCCGCACCGCACGCAGCTTGCGCAACTTCTGCTTGAACTCGAGCGCGGTATAGCCGCGCTTCATCGCCGCCAGCACGCGGTCGCTGCCGGACTGCACGGGCAGGTGCAGGTAGTTCGCCAGCTTGGGCACGTCGCGGTAGGCATCGATGAGCGAGTCGTTGAACTCCAGTGGATGCGAGGTGGTGAAGCGGATCCGGCCGATGCCGTCCATTTCGGCGATGGTGCGGATCAGCAGGCCAAGGTCCGCATATTGCACATTGCCGTTCGGGGCAAGGCCCTCGGACGTGCCCTCGCCGTATGGCCCGCGATACGCATTGACGTTCTGGCCGAGCAGGTTGACCTCGCGCACACCCTGCGCCGCGAGTTGCGCGACTTCGACCAGCACGTCTTCGAATGGCCGGCTGATTTCCTCGCCGCGGGTATAGGGCACCACGCAGAAGCTGCAGTATTTGCTGCAGCCCTCCATGATCGATACGAAGGCGCTTGGACCATCCGCACGTGGTTCCGGCAGGCGGTCGAACTTCTCGATCTCGGGGAAGCTGATGTCGACCTGCGGCTGGCCGCTTTGACGGCGCTCGCGGATCAGCTCCGGCAGCCGGTGCAGGGTCTGCGGGCCAAACACCAGGTCAACGTAGGGCGCACGCTTGACGATGGCAGCACCTTCCTGGCTGGCCACGCAGCCGCCCACGCCGATCAGCACCTTTTCGCCATTTTTTTTCAGCGATTTCCAACGGCCGATCTGGCTGAAGACTTTTTCCTGGGCTTTTTCGCGGATCGAGCAGGTGTTGACCAGGATCACGTCGGCCTCTTCTACGATCGTGGTCAGTTCCATGCCGTCGGACTCAGCCAGCACATCGGCCATCCGGGCCGAGTCGTACTCGTTCATCTGGCAACCGTGGGTCTGGATGAAGAGCTTTTTCGGAGCGTTGGCGGCGAGGGTGAGGCGCGGGTTTGCTGCCACACGTGCTGCATCGGGTGTTTCGATGGTCATGCGGGTCTCCGGGGCGCGGTGCTTAGTCCGGGCCGGGCCATGGTCTGGATGCGGGGTGTGCGCGAGCTTATCAGACACCCCGGAGCGGCCCAGCCGCTGCTCCCCGGCACGGGGTGTTGCACAAGCCTGGCCTGTTTGTGATGGACGCCACGAAAATCAAGCACTTGTAATGATCGTGTGATGGCGCGAGACTGCGCCCATGAAGGGGTTCGCCACATTCCTGTTGGTCGGTTGCGCATTGCTGGTGATGCCGGTGTCCGGCGCTATTGCGGGCAATGTCTATCGCTGCGACACCGGCGACGGCAGCACCACCTACTCCAACAAGCGCGTCAGTGGCGCCAGCTGCAAGTTGGTCGGCAGCTATAAAGCGCAGCGCGCCAGGCCTCAGGCACGTGTTGCGAAGACGTCCTCCTCGAAGGACGTGGCGATGGGCAATGCAGTGCCTCCCGCGACCATCTTTGGCTCCCCGGCCGCCGTCGAGATCCAGGCGACTCCCTCAAGCGCCGTCGCCGCCACCCCGCCACCAGCCGCTACCCGCTCCACCGGCCCGCGTCGGGTCAGCGGGCAGGTGTATTCATACGTCAAGGATGGAATCCGCACCTACAGCAGCGCGCGACCCAAGGGTGCGGCTGGGGTCAGCGGGCTGCGCACGATCGCGTACAGCTATATGGAAACCTGCTACGCCTGCGGGGCCAAGCCGGGGGTGAGCTTCGCCACGGTGCGACTCAATACCGCGGCCTACCAGGCGGAAATCGCCGCTGCGGCGCGCCTGCACGGTGTCGATGAGGCGATTGTCCGCGCAATCATCCACGCCGAATCCGCGTTCAACCCCAACGCGCTGTCGCGGGTAGGGGCGCAGGGATTGATGCAGCTGATGCCCGCCACCGCGCGCCGGTTCGGGGTCAGCAACTCCTTCGACGCCACCCAGAACATTGGCGGCGGCGTGAAGTACCTGGCGTGGCTGCTCAAGCGCTTCAACGGCAACCTGACGTTGGCGGCCGCCGGCTACAACGCGGGCGAGGGTGCGGTCGACAAGTACAAAGGCGTGCCACCGTACAGCGAGACCCAGCGCTATGTGCAGCGGGTCGCAATGCTGGCGGACCGCTATCGCGGGACAGTTGCCGCGCGTTGAGCCGGGATTCCGAGCTAGCGCGGATTGTCGAGTTGTTAAGCCTTCCGTTACACTTCACCGTCTTTGCGGCATGTTCCCGTGCGTGAGCGTGGTGAGTCATCCGTAGCCTGGGTTTGTATTTTTTTTCGGAGTGCGGGATGGCCAACGAAGAGGTCAACACCGGCCGGCGCAGGTTCCTGACCGCGACCACGGCAGTGGTCGGTGCGGTCGGAGCCGGGTTCGCCGCGGTGCCTTTCATCAAGTCGTGGAGCCCCAGTGCGAGGGCGCGCTTCGCGGGTGCGCCCGTGAGCCAGGACATCAGTGCATTGGCCGAAGGTGCGCAGCTGGTGCTCAACTGGCGCGGCCAGCCGATCTTCATCGCGCGTCGCTCCCAGGCACAGCTCGACATCATGAAGTCGCTGGAGGGTTTGTTGGCGGACCCGGCCTCGGCCAATATCAGCCAGCAACCGGTGTATGCGCAGAATCCGACCCGCTCGATCAAGCCTGACGTGTCGGTGCTGGTTGGCGTTTGTACGCACCTTGGCTGCGCGCCCGAGCACCTGCCTGAAGTGAAGCCGGAACCGTTCGACCCGGAATGGAAGGGGGGTTATTTCTGCCCCTGCCACAAGTCGCGCTATGACCTCGCAGGTCGCGTGTTCAAATCGCAGCCGGCCCCGGCCAACCTGCCCGTGCCGCCGTACTATTTCGAGAACGACAGCACCGTGGTCATCGGCATCGATCCCGCTTCCATCAACAGCGCGGGAGCCGCATAAGCCATGGCCAACATCGTCACCCGTACCGCAGCAAACGTCGCCAACACGGTGACGGACTTCGTCAACGCGCGCGCGCCCGGCATGATGCCGATGTACCGCAAGCACATGAGCGAGTACTACGCGCCGAAGAATTTCAACTTCTGGTACTACATGGGCTCGCTGGCCATGCTGGTGCTGGTCAACCAGATCCTGACCGGCATCTTCCTCACCATGCATTTCAAGCCGAGCGCGGCGGAAGCCTTCGCCTCGGTCGAATACATCATGCGCGACGTGGAGTGGGGCTGGCTGATCCGCTACATGCACAGCACGGGCGCATCGCTGTTCTTCATCGTCATTTACCTGCACATGTTCCGCGGACTGATGTACGGCAGCTACCAGAAGCCTCGCGAGCTGGTCTGGCTGCTGGGCATGGTGATCTACCTGGTGCTGATGGCCGAAGCCTTCATGGGCTACGTGTTGCCATGGGGCCAGATGTCCTACTGGGGTGCCAAGGTGATCATCTCGCTGTTCGGCGCGATCCCGGTGATCGGCACCGGCCTGACCGAATGGATCATGGGCGACTTCAACCCCGGCGATGCCACCCTGAACCGGTTCTTCGCGCTGCACGTCATCGCGATGCCGCTGGTGTTGTTGCTGCTGGTCGTCCTGCACCTGGGCGCGCTGCATGAAGTCGGATCCAACAACCCCGACGGCATCGACATCAAGAAGGGTCCAAAGGGCAACCGCTGGGATGCCAGCAAGCCTGCAGACGGCATCCCGTTCCATCCGTACTACACGGTGAAGGACCTGGTCGGGGTTGGCTTCTTCCTGATGCTCGCCGCCTTCATCATCTTCTTCGCTCCAACCTTCGGTGGCTGGTTCCTCGAGCACGACAACTTCACCCTGGCCAACCCGCTGGTGACGCCGGAGCACATCAAGCCGGTGTGGTACTTCACCCCGTACTACGCGATGTTGCGGGTGGTGCCATCGTTCTTCGGAATCAAGTTGTGGGGCGTACTGGTGATGTTCGGCGCAATCGCGGTGCTGTTCCTGGTGCCATGGCTGGACAAGTCGCCAGTCCGGTCCTACCGCTATCGAGGCCTGCTCAGCAAGGCGATGCTCGCGATGTTCGTGGTGAGTTTCGTATGGCTGGCGAAGATCGGCGCCGGCCCCGGCACGGATCCGGTCGAAGCCATCATCGGCCGCGTGTTGACCTTCCTCTATTTCGCCTTCTTCATCACCATGCCGGTTTGGACCAAGCTCGACCGGACCAAGCCGCTGCCGGAACGGGTGACGATGCATGACTAAGAACCTCGCTTCCCGCGCCGCGGTGTTCGCCGCCGGCCTGCTGCTCTCGCTGACCGCCGTTGCCAGTGGACCCGCGAGTCTGCAGCAATCAGGCACCGACCTGGACGACAGGGCCTCGCTGCAGCGGGGCGCGCAGCTGTACATGAACTACTGCGCCGGCTGCCATTCGCTGCAATACGTGCGTTATGCCCGTATCGGCGAGGACCTCGGACTGACCGAAGAGCAAGTGCAAGCCAACCTCAATCTCACCGGCGCCAAGTTTGGCGACCATGTCATTTCACCGATGACCGAGGCAATGGGAGTGGCTGCATTCGGCAAGGCGCCGCCGGATCTGTCGGTGATTTCGCGGGTGCGCAGCAGCGACTGGATTTTCACCTACCTCAAGTCGTTCTATCTGGATGAAAGCCGTCCGGTGGGCTGGAACAACAAGCTGTTTGCGAACGCCTCAATGCCAAACCCGCTGTGGGAGCTGCAGGGCCTCCAGCAGCCGGTGCACGGCGCGAAGTCCGCGATCGGCGAAGCACCGATCGAAGGCTTCACGATGTCACAGCCCGGCAGCCAGAATGCGGCCGAGTTCGACCGGACCGTGCGCGACATCACCGCTTTTCTGGAATACGCAGGTGAGCCTGCGGCGCTGAAGCGCGAGAGCATCGGCGTCTGGGTACTCCTGTTCCTGGCGTTGTTCACTTTCATCGCTTGGTTGTTGAAGTCGGAATACTGGCGGGACGTTCACTGACGCAGCGGCGCTTCACGCAGCAACGGGAACGACGCTTGGCGGTCGCTTGCATGGTGCGAGCGGCGCGAGTGCGGCTGGCGTGGGCTGGCTGCAGGAGTTGTCCTGATGATGGCTGTGAGTCCACGCATGCGTAACGCCCTGACGCTTTTTTCGTCCGTCGATGATGTCCTTTGCCATCGCGTCCGTCTCGTCCTGGCGGCCAAGGGCGTCACCTACGACATGATCGCGGTGGATCCGCAGAATCCGCCGGAAGACCTGATCGACCTCAATCCATACCACTCCGTGCCGACCCTGGTCGAGCGCGACCTGGTGCTGTATGCCGCGTCGGTGGTCAGCGAATACCTCGACGAGCGCTACCCGCATCCCCCGTTGATGCCGGTCGATCCGCTCTCGCGCGCCCGCCTGCGGCTGGCCATGCTGCGCATCGAGCACGACTGGGTGCCGCAGGTCCAGGCGATCCAGCTGGGCAACAAGCAACAGGTCGATGCCGGACGCAAGCGACTCAAGGAATTGCTGACTGCCTCGGTGCCGTTGTTCAAGGCCTACAAGTTCTTCCTCAACACGGAAATGAGCCTGGCCGACTGCGCGATGGCACCGATCATCTGGCGGCTGCAGGCTCTCGATGTGCCGTTGCCCAAGGACGGCAAGGTGATCGAGGATTACGGCAACCGCATCTTCCGCAATCCAGGTTTCATGCGCAGCCTGACCGAGCAGGAAAAGACCCTGCACGCGGCACCCCTGTGATGGCAGGCTGAGAAATGGGCGATGACAGCTCGCAAATGAGTAGCCAGCGCCCGTACCTGCTGCGGGCGTTGTACGAGTGGATCGCCGACAACGGCATGACCCCGCATGTCCTGGTGAATGCCTCCATGCCGCGCGTGCGGGTACCGCTGCATGCCGTGAAGGAAGGCCGCATCGTGCTCAACATCGCTGAGCGCGCGGTCGCAAAACTCGAACTTGGAAATGAGCTGTTGCGCTTTACCGCGCGCTTCGCTGGCGTGAGCCAGACCGTCAGCGTGCCGCTGGAAGCCGTCATCGCGATTTACGCACGCGAAACCGGGCAGGGCATGGCACTGCCCGAAGAAGCAAGGGCGACCTCGACCGCGCCGGTGGCATCCGGGCCTGTCGCGGTCGAATCCGAAGCGAGTGAAGCGCAGCCGGTAGAAGGCGGCATCGAAGGAGATGTCGCCGACGAAGCAGGTGCCGGCGAACGTGGCCCCGACCGCCCGAGTGAGCCGCCCAAGCGCGGCAGCCACCTGCGCATCGTCAAGTGACAATCCGGCCCGCGCTTTGCGCGGCGCTGCCGGACGTCATCCGCGCGTAGGCGGGGGTCCAGCCTGTCGCGTTATTGCCCGGGAAACACCCGCACGATCTCCTGCGCCGCCCGGCTGGGACCACTGAAACCGACCAGCTTCCGGCCCAGCAACACCACCCGACCGATGCGGCGGTTCTGGCCATCGTCGGAATATTCGAATCGGAAACTGCGCTCGAAGCCCAGCCAGCCGTCGTCGTTGCGGCGCAGGCGCATGCCAATCGCATGCACCGACTCGTCAAGCCACTGCACCCCCGCCGCATGGCAGGCATCACGACCGATTTCCGCAGCGCGTTCGGCCGCTCCCCGCGCGCTGCTGAACATGAAGAATGCAATGGCGCCGACGATCATTAGAATGAGGATGGTGGGCATGCGTGTACTGTGGTGAAGCCGGCAAGGAAGCGCAAGTCAGGCAAATCGAAAAGGAGCTTCGCGCATGTCTATGAAACTGGTGTTCGTGGGTAGCAACCGTGCCCAGCTGTTGCTCGAGCAACGCAATTACACGATCGGATCCGATCCGGATGCGGACGTGGTGTTGGCGGATGGGGATGTGGCATCTACGCACTGCGAATTGGCGGTGTCCTCCCAGGGCGTGCAACTGCGCATCCCGGGGGAGGGTCACGTGGTCGTGAACGAGCGGCGGGTGACGGGTTTGATGGCGCTGCGCCCGGGCGACACACTGGCATGTGGCGCCACGCGAATCCGCCTGGTCAAGGTCGCAGCGGTCGCGGAACCGGGGTTTCCGTCCGCGACGTCGGATGCAGGCGCGGAGGTGAACGCCACGATGGTGCGTCCTGTGCTTCCCAAGTTCGTGCTGCGCGGGATGTCCGGCGACTATTTTGGCCACAGCTATCCACTGAAGGCCACCATGCAGGTCGGGCGTGCCGAGGACGCAAACCTGTGCCTGCCCATGGACAGCATTTCCCGCCAGCACGCGAGGCTGACGCCGGCTGGCGAAGAGGTCCTGGTGGAAGATCTCGGGTCGGCGAATGGAACCTGGATCAATGGCAAGCGCGTAAGTCGTGGCCAGGCACGCCATGGCGACGAGATCCGCTTCGACACGCAGCGCTTCCAGCTGGTGGTCCCCGGCCAGGTGTTTCCGCCTCCGAAAAGCCAAAGCGCCCGCCACGGCCTGCGCGGCATGCTGCTGGCGGCGGCGGTCGCCGCTTCAGCGAGCGTGGTCTTGCTGCTCCTGCTACGCGGGTGACTGCGGAACCGGAGCTGCTCCGAGTTTCAGCGAGAAGTCGATGGCGTGGACGTGCTTGGTCAGCGCGCCGATCGAGATGCAGTCCACGCCGTCCTCGGCGATCCCGCGCACCGTGTCCAGGTCAACGCCGCCGGAAACCTCAAGCGGTATGGCACCATTGAACGGTGGGGCATGGGCGATGCGCACCGCTTCGCGGCGACTGTCGGCATCGAAATCATCAACCAGCACGCGGGTGCAGCCGGTTGCGAGTGCTTCGCGCAGCTGATCAAGCGTTTCCACTTCCACGATCAACGGCAGGTCAGGATGCAGCGTGCGTGCACGCGCAATCGCGGCCGCGACAGAGCCGAATGCCCGGATATGGTTTTCCTTGAGCATCATCGAGTCAAACAGGCCGATCCGGTGGTTGATCCCGCCGCCAACGCGTACCGCGTATTTCTGCGCAAGACGGAGACCGGGTATGGTCTTGCGGGTATCCAAAATCCGCGTACCGGTGCCGCGTACGGCGTCCACATAGGCCGCGGTCGCAGTTGCGGTGCCACTCAGGGTCTGCAGGAAGTTCAGCGACGCGCGTTCCGCCGTCACCAGGCTGCGATTGCGGCCAACCAGTATTGCGGCCACCATGCCTTTGGCAAGCCTGTCCCCCTCCTCACAGCGCCATTCGATGCTTACATCCGGATCCAGCGCGCGGTGACAGGCATCGAACCATGGCCGTCCGGCGACCACGCATTCTTCCTTGCACAACAGATATGCGCGATCCGGCGCATCGTCCAGCAAGCTGGCAGTTGCGTCGCCGCTGCCGACATCTTCGGTCATTGCGTGGCCAACATCGGCCTGAATCACCTCACTGGGGGGTGGCGTGACGCCTGCTCTCATTCCCTCGCTCATGCCTTCGGGAAACGGTCGAGCTGCGCGGTTGCGATGCCTTCCTCGACCAGCAACACCGGGATGCCGTAGTCGATCCGGTACACCGTCTTGCGGTCGCGGGTGAGCAGCGCCTCGCGCAGGGGTTCGGATTGAACAGTGTCGTCTGCGCGGCGGACATTGCCGGTCGCAATCGCGCGGTTCAGGGCGTCCAGGCCGGACGCATCAAGCATGGCCAGCGGTTGCCGCGACGCGGGGCAGGCCAGTATGTCCAGGAGTTTGCGATCCATGTCTCTGCCGCTCGGACATGCCGATAAGGGATGGGGATCGGTAGAATAGCGTTTTAGCGCCGGACACAGCCATGCCAGTCACGCCAGCAATGGACACGCCCCTGATCGGCATCGTGATGGGCTCGCGCTCCGACTGGGAGACGATGCAGCACGCCGCGGCAAGACTCGAGTCGTTGGGCGTGCCCCACGAAGTGCGCGTGGTGTCCGCGCATCGCACGCCGGATGTGATGTTCGACTATGCCACCACCGCACAGTCGCGCGGCTTGCGCGCCATTATTGCTGGCGCCGGTGGCGCGGCGCATCTGCCGGGGATGCTGGCTGCGAAGACCGCAGTGCCGGTGCTTGGCGTGCCGGTCCAGAGCAAGGCGCTGAACGGCATGGATTCGCTGCTGTCGATCGTGCAGATGCCGGCCGGCATCCCGGTTGCGACGTTCGCGATCGGCAACGCGGGCGCTGCCAACGCAGCGCTGTTCGCAGCAGCAATACTGGCGCATGACCATGCCGACATCGCAAAGGCATTGGCGGCGTTTCGCCAGCGCCAGACCGACGATGTCGCCGGCAACGATGATCCACGCAAATAAATGACGACCGTAGGCATCCTCGGGGGTGGTCAGTTGGCCCGGATGATGGCGCTCGCCGGCGCGCCGCTGGGCCTGCGTTTCCTCGTCCTCGATAGCGCTGTCGACGCCTGTGCTGGCCAGTTCGCGCCGATGGTCGTCGGCGATTACACCGATCAGGCAGCACTCGCGGAATTCGCTTCGCGGGTCGATGTGGCCACCTTTGATTTCGAGAATGTGCCCGCCGAATCCGCGCGCTGGCTCGCCGAGCGCGTGCCGGTATTTCCGATCCCGCGCGCACTCGCGGTGGCGCAGGACCGGCTTGCGGAGAAAACCCTGTTTCGCGAGCTGGACATCCCGGTGCCGCCGTTCGTGGCTATCGCCAGTCGCGAACAGCTTGACGCCGCGGTCACTGAGCTGGGTTTGCCCTGCATCCTCAAGACACGCCGGTTAGGTTACGACGGCAAGGGACAGTTCCGGATCAAGGCAGCAGGCGACATCCACGCCGCCTGGCAGGCGCTGGGCGCACAGGCCGAAAGCGTCGGCCTGATCGTGGAAGCATTCGTGGCCTTCGAGCGCGAACTCAGCGTGGTCGCCGTGCGTGGTCGCGACGGCGAATTCCATGCCTGGCCGCTCACCGAGAACTGGCACGTCGATGGCGTGCTGTCGGCCAGCCTGGCGCCGGCGAGTGTCGGTGTCGAATTGAATGACACGGCACTTTCCTATGCGCGGCGACTTGCCGCAGCGCTGGACTACGTGGGCGTGTTCGCACTTGAATTGTTCTGTCGCGATGGCGTGTTGTTGGCCAATGAACTCGCCCCGCGCGTGCACAACTCCGGCCACTGGACGATCGAAGGCAGCGAGACCTCGCAGTTCCAGAACCACTTGCGTGCGGTGCTGGGCATTCCCCTGGGCAGCACACGAATGATCGGCCACGCCTGCATGCTCAACTGGATCGGCGCGATGCCGGATGCCGGCCCGGTGCTGGACGAGGCCGGCGGTCATTGGCACGATTACGGCAAGCAGCCGCGGGATGGCCGCAAGGTTGGCCATGCAACATTGCGAGCAGATGTCACGGCTGAATTAGCTGAAACTCTCACTCGCGTCGGCGCGGCGCTCGGGCGCCAGTTGCAGGTGGCGCCGGTGATCAAGGCGTTGCGGGAATCAGATTCGCCCCTGTAGGAGCGGGCTGGCCCGCGACTCGTGCTTCACGGATCGAGCCTGTCGCGCTCAAGCGCGCTCCTACAGGCGGAACCGTTCGGCGCGGGCGTCGACGATCACTGCGTGTATGAAAAAAGCCGGATCGCTCCGGCCATTCTCATGTCGTCGGTGGTAGTCCGCTTACTTCAAATTACTGGCAACGAATTCCCAGTTCACCAGGTTCCAGAACGCCTCGACATACTTCGGCCGCGCATTGCGGTAATCGATGTAATAGGCGTGCTCCCACACGTCGCAGGTCAGCAGCGGGGTGTCTTCGCCGGTCAGCGGCGTGGCTGCGTTCGGGGTGCTGGCCAAGGCCAGCGAACCATCGGTGCGTTGAACCAGCCAGCCCCAGCCGGAACCGAAGGTCTTCACCGCGGTGTCGCTGAATTGTTCCTTGAACTTGGCGAAGTCGCCGAATGCGGCATTGATCGCCTCCAGCAGCTTGCCGGTGGGCTCGCCGCCGCCGGCATTCCGACCAGAAGCCGGCGACAGACAGTTCCAGTAGAAGGTGTGATTCCAGACCTGGGCCGCATTGTTGAACATGGCGCCCTGCGACTTGCGGATGATGTCTTCAAGCGACATCTCGGCAAACTCGGTGCCTTCGATCATTTTGTTGAGGTTGGTGACGTAGGCCTGGTGATGCTTGCCGTAGTGGAAGTCGATGGTCTCGCCGGAGATGTGCGGCTCAAGCGCGGTACGGTCGTAGGGCAGGGCGGGCAGTTCGATGGCCACGGCGGAACTCCTGGAGAAAGTGGGGGACGGGAAGGTGCGGAAAGCAGTCATAGGTGCGGCCAAAGCGGCGCGAACACTTACAATGGGCGTGCATTGGAAAGCATTCTAACCCCCATGCCCGTTGTCGCCAGGTCAATTCCGGCGGCGGGCCGTATCACCCAGGAGCAAAATCAGATGTCCGTGGAAGACCGCATCCGGGCCGAAATCGAAGGCCATCCCGTCGTCCTGTTCATGAAGGGCACGCCGCAATTCCCGATGTGCGGTTTCTCAAGCCGTGCGGTGCAGGTGCTCAACGCCGCAGGCGCGCAGCTGCACACCGTCAACGTACTGGAAGAAGCCGAAGTCCGCGCCAACCTGCCGCGTTATTCAGACTGGCCCACGTTCCCGCAGCTGTTCATCGGCGGTGAGCTGATCGGCGGGTGCGACATTACCGTTGAGCTGTCTGAATCCGGCGAGCTGGCGCGCCTGGTGGCGGACGCGCAGAAAGCGTGAGCGAAACAGCGTTGCCCTTGCACGCCCGACCCCTGCAGGATCGGGTGATCCTGATTGCCGGCGCCGCCGGTGGGCTGGGCTCGGCGGCTGCCGTGGCCTGCGCGCAGGCCGGCGCGACCGTGGTCCTGCTGGGTCGCAAGGTCGCGCCGCTGAACCGGATATACGACGCGGTCAAGGCGGTCGGCCCGGAGCCACTTTTGTACCCGTTCGACCTGGAAGGCGCTTCGCCAGACGACCATGCGGAACTCGCCCAGCGCATCGAAGCCGAACTTGGCCGCCTTGACGGCGTGCTGCACTGCGCCGCCGAGTTCAAAGGCCTGACTCCGCTGCTGCACACCGACCCGGCCGACTTCGCGCGGGCGATCCACGTCGACCTCACCGCGCGTTGGTGGTTGACCCAGGCCTGTCTGCGGCTGCTGGCGAAGTCCGATGCCGGCGTGGTGGTGTTTGCCCTGGACGATCCGGAGCGATCGGCCGGTGCCTTCTGGGGCGGCTACGGCCTCGCACAACAGGCGCAGGTGGCGCTGGTGACCATGCTGCAGGCAGAACTCGGCGAGCATGGCCCGCGCATCTCCGGCTTGCAGCCCGGGCCGATGCGCACTTCATTGCGCGCGCGCGCATACCAGCCTAATACCGACCTGAAAGCGCGGCCCGCCAGCGACTACGCGGCGGCTTGCGTCGATCTTCTGTCTGCATATTGTGCCGGCCAGCGAGGGAAGATCCGCGCGCTACAACCCGTTCGTGGTGAGCTGCACCCAAGTCGTGGTGAACTAGACACCGTTCGTGGAGAACTAGACCCCGTTCGTGGAGAACTAGACCCCGTTCGAGGTGAGCTAGATCCCGTTCGAGGTGAGCTAGACCCCGTTCGTGGTGAGCTAGGCCCCGTTCGAAGTGAGCTAGACCCCGTGCGTGGTGAGCTAGACCCCGTTCGTGGTGAGCTAGACCCCGTTCGTGGTGAGCTAGGCCCCGTTCGAAGTGAGCTAGACCCCGTTCGAAGTGAGCTAGACCCCGTTCGTGGTGAGCCTGTCGAACCACGCTCTGGCGTCGACGCCCTTCATCCTTCGACAAGCTCAGGACGAACGGAGCCGCCATGACCATCACCGCGGCCGCCATCCTGCTGTTCCTGATCCTCGATCCATTGGGCAATATTCCGGTCTTCCTGGGCTTGCTCAAGGGCTTGCCAGCCGCGCGCCAGCGGATCGTGGTCGCGCGTGAACTGTTGATCGCGCTGGCAGTGCTGATGCTTTTCCTCTGGGGCGGCCAGTACGCATTGGACCTGATGCACCTGCGCCAGGAGTCGGTGTCGATCGCCGGTGGCATCATCCTGTTCCTGATTGGCCTGCGAATGATCTTTCCGTCGCCGCATGGGCTGATGGGGGATGTGCCCGAGGGCGAGCCGTTCATCGTGCCCATGGCGATCCCCCTGATCGCCGGTCCTTCCGGCATGGCCGCGGTCATGCTCCTGGGCAGCCAGGAACCGGGCCGGATGGGCGACTGGATGTTGGCGCTGGTCATCGCATGGGCCATAACTGCCGCGATCCTGTTCTCCGCCACGTATCTCGAGCGACTGCTTGGTACGAGGGTACTGACCGCGATCGAGCGCCTCATGGGGATGGTGATCGTGGCCGTTTCGGTACAGATGCTGATGGACGGCGTGGTCAGCTTCCTGCGCGTCGCCAGCTGAACGGGCCACGCGAGCAGGTCCGTGACGCTGTTCCCGAAGCTGTCATGAACCGGTCATGGACAGAATCTACCGTGTTAAACTTTAGTGAATCCACGCGGCCTCACAGAGGCCGGATTCCTGAAAGTTGCCGACAACCGTCGAAGGGCGGACGTGTTGGCTGATGCCGCTAGAACACGCTCGTCGAATTCCTTATTTCGCTCATTGAGGTCATTACCATGAATCACCCTAACCGCGTCCGGCTGTCGAAGCTGTCGCTGGGATTGCTGGTCGCGCTTGCCGCGGCTCCCGTTTTTGCGCAAAGCACCTCTGCCGGAGTTGGCGGCCAGGTCATGGGTGCGGATGGCCAGCCGGTCTCCGGCGCCGAAGTGACCATCACCCACGTCGAGTCCGGCACCGTCAGCCGCGCCGTCACTGATGCCAGCGGCCGCTACACCGCGCGTGGCCTGCGCGTGGGTGGTCCTTACACCATCGTCATCAACAAGGCCGGTGCGGGCAGCGATGCCGAGGAAAACATCTATCTGAGCCTCAACCAGGTCAGCACGGTCGATGGCCAGCTCGACAACAACGTGACCACGCTGGGTACCGTGCAGGCGGTGGCCAGCGCTGGTAGTTCGGTCTTCTCGTCCAGCAAGATGGGCACCGGCACCAGCGTCGACCAGAACGACATCAACGCACTGCCTTCGATCAATGGCAACATCCAGGACTTCATGCGTCTCGATCCGCGCGTGGCCTTCACCGATCGCGCCTCTGGGAACATCAGCGCCGGCGGCATGAACCCGCGCTTCAACAAGATCACCATTGATGGCGTTTCCGCGAGCGACACCTTCGGCCTGGAAGGCAACAACCTGCCGACGCAGCGCCAGCCGGTTTCGATGGAAGCCATTGAAGCCCTGGACATCAGCCTGTCCAACTACGACGTGGCCATTTCCGGTGCAGCTGGCGCCAACGTCAACGCGGTCACCAAGTCCGGCACCAACGAGTTCCACGGTTCGCTGTACGGCTACATGCGCGATGCCGACTGGTTCGGCGAGAATCCGCTCTCGGGCGCTGACTTCAGCGAATTCACCGACGAGAAAACCTTCGGCGCGACGTTTGGCGGACCGATCCTCAAGGACAAGCTGTTCTTCTTCGTCAACTACGAGAAGTTCAAGCGTGGCAAGCCCAGCCCGGACCTCAGCAACACCCCGCTGCTCGCAGGCGGCGACTTCGATGCCGCTGACCTCGCGCTCGTCCAGGACATCTTCAGCAGTGTCTATGGCATCGAGACTGGCGACCTGGAAGGCAACGGCGATACCGAGCTGGAGGAATATGCGGTCAAGCTGGACTGGAACATCAGTGACAACCATCGCGCCAATTTCCGCTACAGCAGCCTGGACCAGGCACGCGTGCGTCCGGAGGGTTCCAGCGCCAGCGGCCTTGCGTTGAGCTCCAACTGGTACAACCACGTCAAGTCGGTCGAGAGCTACGTGGGCCAGGTATTCAGCGACTGGAGCGACAACTTCTCCACCGAGTTCAAGGTGTCCTTCAGGGACTACTCCGCCGTCCGCGTGAACCCGACCACGGCCCCGGCCATCACGGTTTATTTCGACGACGACGACAACATCGCAGATCTCCCCAACATCCAGAGCGACTTCATCCGCCTGGGCACCGATCGCAGTTCGATGGGCAACGCCCTGCAGACCGAGACCTGGAACTATTTCGGTTCCGGCACTTGGACTTTGGGCGACCACGACGTCAAGTTCGGCATTGAATACAGCAAGAACGATATCTACAATTTCTTCCTGCAGGATGCGTGGGGCAATTACAGCTTCTTCGTGCCGATCGTGAACGGGCAGCAGGACTTCAGCAACCTGCGCAAAGGTATCTACTTCGACTACGACCTGCAGGCCAATCCGACGGATCCCGGCGCCATCGCGGCGCAGTACAGCAACAAGAGCCTCGGCCTGTTCGTGCAGGACACCTGGTACGTCAATTCCAACCTGACCCTGACCATGGGCCTGCGTGGTGACCGCCCCACTGCCAGCCCGGATCCGATGTTCAATGCCTGCTTCGGCTCGGCCCGGGTCGCCAATGGCACCGGTCCGGCCAGCTGCCCGAATGGCGGTTTCGGCCTGGACAACACCACCACCTACAGCGGTGGTTTCATCATCCAGCCGCGCTTCGGCTTCAACTACACCTTCGACTGGGCGCGTCCGGCCCAGCTGCGTGGTGGCATCGGCCTGTTCCAGGGCGACGCACCGCAGGTGTGGGTGGGCAACGCCTACAGCAACAACGGCCTGAACTACACCGCCTTTGGCACCCCAGGCTTCTACTCCGCATCCAGTTCGTCGACAATCCGGTGCGTTCCGCTTGCGGGCGGCGGCTGTGCCAATGGCGTGAACTTCACCCCGGATGGCCTGAATCCGTCCATCCCGGCAGGGGGCGCGGGGGTCCGCAACGTGAGCGTGATCACCGACGACTTCGAGTTGCCGTCGGTGTGGAAAGCCAACCTGGCATTCGAGCATGAGCTGCCGTGGTACGGCATCGTCGGTTCGGCGGAAGTGTTGCTGAGCGACATCAAGAACGGCATCTTCTACCGCAGCCTGAATGTGGGCCCCGGTTTCACCAGCCCGGCCGATGGCCGCACCCTGTACTGGAACCCGAACACCAACAATCGCCCGTTCACTGGCGCCCGCACCGGCAACAACAGCTACTTCGGTGACGTCTACCAGCTGGAAAACACCAACAAGGGCAAGAGCCAGCAGCTCACCGTGTCCCTGAGCAAGCCGTTCACACGGGAAAGTGACTGGTCCTGGACCCTGGGCTATACCTACACGAACGCAACCGAAGTGGGCGCGCTGACCAGTTCGACCGCCGGTTCCGGCTATGGTGGCCAGTTGGGCTTCAACATCAACGAAGAGACGTCCAGCACTGCACGCTACGAGATCAAGGACCGCTTTACGGGTGTCTTGAACTGGAAGCATGCGTTCTTCGGGGATTACGGTACCCAGGTCGGCCTGGTCTACGAAGGCCGCAGCGGACGTCCGTTCAGCTACATCTTCTCCGGCGATGCGAACGGCGATGCACGCAGCTTCAACGACCTCTTCTACGTGCCCTCGGGCCCGGGTGACGTACTGTTCGGCAACCTCTCCTCGGCCGGTGTGTTCACCGCAGATCCGCTGATGGAGCAGAGGTATTGGGACTGGTTCGCCACCCAGGAAGGCCTGCAAGGGTACCGGGGCACTTTCGCCGCAGAGAATGCCTTCCGCGCCGGTTGGATCAATACCTTCGACCTGCGGATCAGCCAGGAACTGCCGGGCTTCTTCAAAGGCCACAAGTCCAAGCTCTGGGTCGACATCCAGAACGTCGGCAACCTGCTGAACAAGGATTGGGGCCAGATCCTCGACTATGGCTTCAATGCCAACCTGGCGGCGGCCAGCCTGCGCGGCATCTACAACGGCAAGTACGTGTACGGCTACCGCAGCGGCACCGAGTTCGGCCAAGCCACCGCGTTAAGGGTTCCGACCGATGCCGACGGCCAGACCAACGGCATCTCGCAGTGGTCCCTGCAAGTGGGGCTCAAGTACGAGTTCTGATCCGTTCAACCAGTACGTGATCCATCGAACGGCCGGGGCAACCCGGCCGTTTTTTTTCGTTCGAATGAGAGCCGGCTGGCGTAAACTGGGCGGTCTATGAATAACGACAACATTTCGCTGCGAACGGCAGCCGTTCCCGCACCCGTCCTGCCCACCGTCGACGCACACATCTACCCGAAAGGCGGCCTTGACGTGCTGTCCCGCGAGGAAGTCGCGCGCCTGCGCGATGTGTCCGGTGGCATGCACGACCTGCTACGTCGTTGCGCGTTGGCTGTACTGACCAGCGGTAGCGCATCCGATGATCCGCGCGCCGCCCAAGAGCTCTATCCCAATTTCGACATCGAGGTCCACCAGCAGGATCGCGGCATGCGCATCGAGCTGCGCGGCGCGCCGGCGATGGCCTTCGTCGATGGCCAGATCATCCGTGGCGTCGCCGAGCTGCTGTTCGCGGTCGTGCGCGACCTGGCCTATACCGCGATCGAACTGGACCCGGAGTGTGGCGCACAACTGCAGACCTCCGCAGGCATCACCGATGCCGTGTTCCGCCTGCTCCGTAACGCGCGCGTACTGCATCCGACCGACCCGAACCTGGTGGTGTGCTGGGGCGGGCACTCGATCGGCCGCGAAGAGTACGTCTACACCAAGCAGGTCGGCTACGAGCTGGGCCTGCGCGGGCTGGACATCTGCACCGGCTGCGGCCCGGGCGCAATGAAGGGCCCGATGAAGGGCGCCACCATTGCCCATGCCAAGCAGCGCAGACGCCACAGCCGCTACATCGGCATCACCGAGCCGGGGATTATTGCCGCCGAGTCGCCGAACCCGATCGTCAACCACCTGGTGATCATGCCGGACATCGAGAAGCGCCTGGAGGCCTTCGTCCGCATGGCGCACGGGATTATTGTTTTCCCCGGTGGCGTTGGCACCGCCGAGGAAATCCTGTACCTGCTCGGCATCCTGCTGCGCGAGGAAAACGCCGGTCGCCAGTTCCCGGTGATCCTGACCGGGCCCGCCGGTTCGGCACCCTATTTCGAGCAGATCGACCGCTTCATCCGCCTGACCCTGGGCGAGGCCGCGGCCAGCCTGTACGAGATCGTGGTTTCGGATCCGGTCAAGGTCGCCCGCCATATGCATCGCGGCATCCAGAAAGTGCGCGAGCAGCGCATCGCGCAAAAGGATTCGTTCTTCTTCAGCTGGTCGATGCACATTCCGCTGGACCTGCAGTCGCCGTTCGTGCCGACCCATGAGGCGATGGCCGCGCTCGACCTGCACCATGGCCGCAAACCGTTCGAGCTGGCCGCCGACCTGCGTCGCGCGTTTTCCGGGATTGTTGCTGGCAACGTCAAGGAAGACGGCATGCGCCGGATCGAAGCCCATGGCCCGTTCGAAATCCACGGCGATCCGGACATCATGCAGGCGCTGGATGCCCTGCTGCGCGCATTCGTGGAGCAGCGGCGGATGAAGATCAGCGGGGATTACCGTCCGTGCTACCGGGTGGTGCAGTAGCAGTCAGCGGCGCCGGTTGTCGCTGGCCGGTTCCAGCGGCAGCACCATCCGCGCCACGTAACGGCCGTTCTCGATCCGGGATTCGACCCGACCACGACCCTCGGTATGCGCATCCACCCGCTCGCGCGCGGATGCCAGCCCCACCGCGTGGCCACCGCTGTCACCGGCCTTGTCCGGCAGGTCATTGCAGACCGTGACGATCGCTTCATTGGCGACAATTTCAACGCGAACGTCGACCCGCCCGCCTTGTGGCAGTCGTTCGATGCCGTGGCGGATCGCGTTTTCGGCCAGCGGCTGGATTGACAGCGACGGCACCATCACCTCGGGCAAGGCGTCCGGAACGTTCCACTCAAGCCGCAATCGTTCACCGAAGCGCAGTGATTCAATGTCAAGGTAGCGGCGGGTGAGCGAGAGCTCGTCGGCAAGCGGGATAAGTTGCGGACCGCTCAGCGCGCTGCGGAACAGGTCGGCCAGGTCCAGCAGCAGGTGCTCGGCCTTGTCTGGATGGGCGTGCACCAGCGCGGCGCCGGTATTGAGGGTGTTGAAAAGAAAGTGCGGCCGTATCCTGGCCTGCAGCGCTTCCAGTTCCAGCTGTTTCGCGCGCACCAGCAGGTGTCGCGCCCGCGCGTAGTTCTGGAACGCAACCAGCGCCAACAAGCCCACGACCAGTGCCATCGCCAGCAGCCGGGCGACGAAGTGCAAGCCATTGGCAGCCGGACCCAGCGGGACCTCCAGCACGTGCCATGCCGCGGTTGCGACCAGCGCCGTCATCGCCAGCAACACGCCCAGGCACGCCCATGCCAGCGCAGCGGCCGACAACCAGGAAAGCCACCGCCGCAACAGGTAAAGCGCCGACAACGTGCCCAGTGCGATCCACTGGATCCCGAACGAAGCCAGCCCGAAGCGCACCAGGGGGTCATCGCTACCTGCGGGCGCAAGCGCCAGCAACAGGGCAAGTGCCTCCCCGGCCAGTAACACCGTGATGACGGCGGTGGGGCGCCAAAGTGTGTCCAGTGGATCCGGAAAGTGGGAAGGCGTCTTCAAGGATGCGTCCGGTTGTGTATGCCTGGGCATGATTTGCTTGCTGGATCACATACTTACCGCCGATGCGCAGGAACTGGCCGCCCATCGGGGATGCATGGCCATTCTCCGCAACTGCCGCTACCTTAGGCCATCAAGAGTATGGGGGCAGTATGCCGATTGAGCGCCAGAACCAAAGAGGGCACCGGAACCAGTTGAGCCAACTGCTCCGGTCGCGCCATGCCGGTTTCACATTGGTGGAGCTGATTGTGACAATGGGAGTGGTTGGAATCCTGGCATTGGTGGCTGCCCCGAACATGTCGACCATGATGAATGCCAGCCGCGTGAGCGCGGCAGCAAGTGAGCTGACTTCCAGTCTGCAACTCGCGCGCTCCGAGGCGATTCGCCGCAATACGCGTGTGACCGTTTGCGCGAGCAGCAATGGCACCAGTTGTGACAACAGCGCGGCGTGGGCTCGCTGGATCGTGCACGGCGAGGATCGGACCACTGGGGTGGACGAGGTCATCAAGGACCATAGCCAGCCTGGCAACATCCAAGTCAGTGGCCCGGCTGCTGGCGTCGTATTCCGTCCCTCCGGATTGGTAGATGCGCCGTCGACCGTCACCGCGTGTGTACCGGCCGCGAATCCTCCCGACAACCAGCGCGTCATCACTGTGATGATCAGCGGTTCCATTCTTTCCAAGCGTACCAACGGCGGCGGGACGTGCCCATGACTCCTTCGAACATGATTTTTTCGAATACAAAGACGAATGCCAGAACGTGCACGCGCCTGGTTCAGCCATCCACATCAGCGCGCATGTCCGGCATGAGCCTGGTTGAGGTGCTGGTCTCCGTGCTGGTGTTGGGCATTGGCTTGCTGGGCATTGCCGCCATGCAATCGGTGGCGCTTCGCGGTGGCCAGAGTTCACTGGAAACCAGTCAAGCTGTGATGCAATCAACTGCGATCATTGAAGCGATGCGTGCAAATCGCGCGGAGGCGGCCAATTACAACACGGGCGCAATGGTGTGCACACCTGGTGCTGGCGGAACCCTTGCTCAGAACGATCTTATGGAATGGATAACGGCAATGCAGGGGTCGATCGGTGGCGGGATCACCACGTGTGGGCAAGTGTTGAACTGCCCCGATGCGTGCGAGATCACCGTTCGCTGGGACGACAGCCGTGGTGGCGGGTCTGCCACGCGTGACATCGTGACGAGGACGCGCATATGACTTCGAGCTCGAATCCCGCGCCACGCGCACTCCGTCTCGCAGGCGGATTCAGTCTGATCGAGTTGATGGTGGCCATGGTGCTGGGGCTGATTGTGTTGGGCGCGGCGATTGCCGTATTCCAGTCCAACCAGCGGACGTTCCAGGCCAATGAAGGCCTGAACCGCGTGCAGGAAGGCGCACGTGTCGCGTTTGAGCTGATGTCCCGGGACCTGAGGGCTGCGGGTGGTTCTGGCTGCTCCAGCGCATCGGTCGTTGAGACCACCGGCGGTTTCTCGGACACGTACAAGGACACACCTGTCACCGGCAGCGCCGACGAATTGGTGGTCACATCCGGGGAAGACAGTGCATATCGTGTGACGGCCTCCACCGCAGGCTCGGTGACGTTGGACGCCGACCAGATCGCAGATGCCAGCGATGCTTTTGCGAAGGACGACTGGCTGTTGCTGTGCAATGCCCGTAAGACATTCCTGATAAAGGCCACTGACGTGTCGGGCTTGGATCTCACGTTTGCTACGTTGCCTGGCTCCTATGTCCCGACCAGTGACGCATTTCTAGGGACAGCGGCGTCAGTGGTCGTGGCGCGCTTGCGCAGCACCCGTTGGTTTGTGAAGACGAATGCGCGCGGAGGCAAGTCACTCTACACCCAGCGCCTGGGTGGAGCGGAAGAAGAAGTCGCCGATGGCATCCAGGCGCTGGCGCTCACCTATCTGGAAGATGGTGCCGCGGACTACACCGCAGCGCCGACCGATTGGACCAACGTCATTGCCGTTCGCATGGCAATGACGTTGCAAGGACAGGACACCGCTGGAAGTACATTGAAGGTCGACGGAAGCACGCTTGATCGCACCGCGTCCACCGTTGTCAGTCTGAGGGGGCGGACGCTATGAGCTATATCAGCCATCGTACGCTTCCAGCCATTGCAAAACGCCAAGCCGGTATTTCCTTGTTGGTGGTGCTGATCCTGCTGGTGGTGACGTCCGTGCTCGGAATCGCGGTACTGCGCAGTTCCGCCATGCAGGAGCGGATGGGTGCCAACCTACGCGACCGCAGCCTCGCATTCCAGGCTGCGGAGGCAGCCATGCGTCATGCGCAGGCGCAGCTGGACCTTGAGCCAAATCCCTTCACCATCGCGGGCGAGACTTGGGATACGCGCATCCCGACCGAAGACAATTGCACGAATCAGAGCATTTGCCCGACGAACCATGTACTTGTTGAATCTGATTGGCGCGACGCTCCAACCTTGAGCAGCGGTGGCATTGCTACGACTTCACAGTACTGGATTCAGTATCTGGGTACTGGCCCTGCCTACAAAGGAAGTTGCGACAGCGTTCCGCCATCCATCGATTGCCAGAGCCCGCTGTTCCGCGTCACTGCGCGCAGTCGCGCCGAAGGGCGCGCAGAGGTCATGCTGCAATCCAATGTTACCAGTCGCATCCCGACTCCGTAGGGGACTGAGAAATGAGCAACCTATCAATGAATCGCATGTCCGCAACTACTCCACGTCCATGGTGGGCGCTGCCTGCCGCCTTTGTGGCGACCATGCTGGCACTGCCGGTGAATGCTGCGATCGACATTCCGACGGAGCCGTTGACCACGGGTGCACGGGTGCCGCCGAATATCCTGTTCGTTCTCGACAACTCGGGCTCGATGGGATTCAACTACATGCCCGACGCGATCCCAAAGGTGACCACGCTGGACATCTCGCGCTCAACGTACGTGCGCAACACCATCTATTACGACCCGAGCAAAACGTATCAGCCGTGGGTGAATTCCGATGGATCGGAAATGACCGACGGCATGAATTATACCTCGGCCTTCAGCGACGATAACCGCGTTGCACCATTTGCAACAGGTAAAGTGAATCTCTCAGCTACAACACAGACATTCTACGTCCCAAAGGATTCGAGTGATTCGAGCAGCTTCACTGACGTTACGGGTTACTGGCGCTATCAGATACTGACGTCGGGCACGGTCCAGCGCAGTGATTGGGATGCCGCACCGGCTGCACGGGTGGTGCCAAGCGGCTACCCGAAGAGCAACCTGAGCGGGGGCGTCAACAAGTCAATGCTCGATGTCACGCCCGGGATTGCGATTCCGGCAAACGCGATCGATCTGGTGGTGATCGCAACCAGCGCCGGTGGTGCGGATTTGTACCTGAGACAGGGCAATCAACCTACAACTGGTACATACACCGCCAGAGCGACGGGCGGCGGCGGGACCAAGACGATCACTCGGGCTACCGCTGCTGAGGACACTTGGTATATCGGTCTGAATGGTCGCGCGAATAGTGGCTTTTCCGGCGTGGATGTCCAGGTCTCCTATCGAATCAACGATGATGGATGCGGCAGCGGGAGTTCGTGGACAAACTGCACCGATGTCACGCCGGTGTTCCTCATAGACGGCGTACCTACACAGCGTACAGCCGCAGAAGAGCGCACCAATTTCGCAACGTGGTATTCCTATCACCGCACACGCATCAAGGTTGCCAAGTCTGGCGCCGGCCGCGCGTTCTCGGAAATCGGAAGCAATTATCGCGTTGGTTATCGGAATATCTGGAACAACATGGCCAATTCGGGCACCTCAGGTGGCGTGAATTGGGCCACGCACCCAATTACGCGCAGCAAGCCTATCCCGATTTCGCGGAATGGGGGACTGTTCGACGATCCCAATGGCGCCACCGGTGCCGACAACAACAAGACCGCGTGGTACGAGCGTCTTTATTCGCAAACGGGAAGTGGGTCTACGCCTCTGCGCAAAGCGTTGTGGGACTCAGGCAACTATTTCGAGAACGACACCGCCGCGGACGGGCCGTGGGGGCCAGGCGCTGCGAAGGACCAGTATGTCTGTCGACAAAGCTTCACCCTGCTGACGACGGATGGCTACCGCAACGACGACGACAGCAATAGCAGCACATTCGACTACACGGGCGTGGGCCAGCAGGTCGGTGAGCAGGACAACGTTGCAGGCAGCACCATCACATCTCCCACCGGAGGCAGCTATACATATAGCCCAGCGCGCCCATACAGTGCTCCGCAGTCCGACACGCTTGCCGACATCGCGATGTACTACTGGAAGAATGACCTGCGCCCGGACCTGGAGAACAAGGTGCCTGTTTCCAACGCCGATCCGGCGTTCTGGCAACACATGACCACGTTCTCGATCTCGATCGGCGCCGCCGGCACGCTGGATCCTGAAAAGGACCTGGCTGACCTCGCCAGTGGGGCTAAGAGCTGGCCCGTTTCCCAGAACCTCCAGGCGAACAGCATCGACGATCTGTGGCATGCCGCAGTGAATGGCCGCGGCAGTTTCGTCCTTGCGGACGACCCCGAAAAATTCGTGAAGGCGCTTCGAGGAGCACTGGCGGCGATCATCCAGCGAACGAGCTCCTATTCGAATGTGGCGACCAATTCGGTTTCGCTGGACACGGGCGCGCAGGTATTCAATGCCACGTACGTGTCTGGTTTGTGGACCGGAACCCTGAAGTCAAGCTCGGTCAGCAAGGCCGGGGTCGGTGCGTTGCTGTGGGAGTCCACGATCCCGGCCACGCGCAAGATCTTTACGTTCGACGGTTCGGCTGGCGCCACATTCCCGACGACGGCACAGCTCACATCGCTCGGGCGCACGGGCGGCAGTCTTAATTTCCCGGTATCCGCCGCCAACAATGCCTCGTACATCAAGGGCGACCAGTCGAGGGAGGGCAAGGACGCGCCCAAGCTGCGTGAGCGCGCGAGCGTCCTGGGAGACATCATCGGTTCATCGCCTGCATTTGTAGACGATACGAAGACGATATACGTGGGCGCCAATGACGGCATGCTGCACGCATTCAACTCGGACAGCGGTCAGGAAGTGTTTGCCTACGTTCCAAACATCATCAACTTCGGAGACCTGTCCACGCTGAGCCGTGGCGATTACCTGCACCGTTACTTCGTGGACGGCCCGATTGCGGTCAGCACACGCAAGCAGACGCCTGGCAAGAACTATTTGGTTGGTACCCTGGGCAAGGGAGGC
Source organism: Lysobacterales bacterium (assembly GCA_038323895.1). Classification (GTDB taxonomy): domain Bacteria; phylum Pseudomonadota; class Gammaproteobacteria; order Xanthomonadales; family Xanthomonadaceae; genus Thermomonas. The sequence goes on from JBBQHK010000004.1 coordinate 57,058, forward strand.
AAGGGCCTTTATGGTCTGGACGTGACCAATCCATCCGCTTTCGGTTCCAGCAATGTGCTCTGGGAGCTGGCAGAAACATCAGGCATGAATATGGGCATGGTGCTTGGCAAGCCGATCCTGGCAAAGGTGAAGGGTGGAGCGACAGCCGCCGTGATGGGTAATGGCGTCAAGAGTACTGGCGACAAGGCAGTCCTGCTTGTGGTCAATCTCAAGACCGGCGCGGTGATCCGCGAGATCGACACGGGTGTGGGTGATGCGACAACACCCAATGGCTTGTCGGCGGTCTCAGGCGTGTACGGCCCGGACGGCGAGACCCTCGCGTATGCGTACGCCGGTGACCTGCAGGGCAATGTCTGGAAATTCGACCTGACCAACGCATCGCCGTCGGCTTGGAGCGTCAGCAAGCTATTCACCGCGACCGATGCGCTCAACAATCCGCAGCCGATCAGCGGTGGGCTGACGATCGCCACGCATCCCACCACCGGCAAGCGTTGGATCTTCTTCGGTACCGGGCGATTCCTCTACGTCGGTGATGCAGATCCAGCCAAGCAGGATGTGCAATCGATGTACGGCTTCATGGACGAAGGTGTTGCTGTAGCCAAATCATCCTTGACCCAGCGCAGCATCGTGGTCTCCGGTGAGACATTGAATGGTTACGACGTGCGGGGATTCCAGAGCAAGGCGCCATTGCCGACTGGATCCAAAGGTTGGTACCTCGACCTGCCTCTGCCGGGCGAGCGGATCGTGCAGGATGCACAGGTGGTCTCCACGTTCCTGATTACGGCCAGCATGCTGCCGCAAGGCGAGGCGTGTCAGTCCGACGGCACCGGCTTCATCAATGCGCTGGATGCATTCACGGGTACCAGCGCGGGTGGTTCGTATTTCGATCTTGACAGGGATGGCAAGACGGACGATACGGTGACGAGCAACGGTAAACCCGTCGGCTCAGTGAACGTTGGTGTTGGAATGCCTACTTTGCCCAACCTCATGCGCGGCATGGTCATCGTCGGTGGTACGGCAGGTGGCACATTGGGTTCGCCCTTGACGCTTGCCCCTCGCTGGGACCGCATGTCCTGGCGCGAAATCCGTGAGGACTGATCTATGAGAATCCAATATATGCAGCGCAATGAACGAATTGGTCAGGGAAAAATGGGGGGGTTCACCCTGATCGAAATAATGGTCGTGGTGGCAATCATCGGCCTTCTGGCCGCGATCGCGATCCCAGCTTATGGTGACCACATACGCAAGACCAGGCGCACGGCAGCAGCAGCTTGCCTCTCGGCTTCTGCGCAGCAATTGGAAAGGTTCTACACCACTGCACTTACGTATACAGGTGCGCCTGCTGCTGCCGTGCTGGACGACATCTGCGAACCAAAAGTGCTGGAGTTTTACAATATCGCCAGTGCCGCGAATGGCAAGAACTACACGCTGACGGCTACGCCGGCAGGCACTCATTCTGATCCATTATGCGGCGCCCTAGGTCTCAATCAAGTCGGCAATAAGACACCCTCGACTGCCGGCTGCTGGTAAGTCCGTACTGGTCGGTTCAGTGATCACGCAAACAAGAAACCCGCCTTCCGGCGGGTTTTTCGTGTTTGGCGCCCGAAGTTGGACTCGAACCAACGACCCCCTGATTAACAGTCAAGTGCTCTAACCGGCTGAGCTATTCGGGCGGGGAGCGCATTGTAGTCGGCCAGCTCGGGTCGGGCAAGCAGTCAGGGTCGTCTCATTGAGTTCGCGTTTCATGCAGGACAAGGCGTCGCGACCCTTGGACGCTCACTGCGCGGGCGCCCCATGTTGTTGACGATAACGACGCCAAGCAGGTCACCATAGAGATTGCAGATCGAGATGGTCAGGTTGGTTCCGGCGCTGCGGCCATCCGGCAAGTAGCGCAATTGGCGCCGTCCCGTAGTACTGAAGACCCTGAGATGCCGGCTGGTGGGTTGCAGGTCCGCCCTCAGGACTTCCTCGCTCAAGTCTGGCTTGCGGTTCCCGTCGTCGTCCAGGAACAGCATCCAGCCCCCGCTCCAGTCGGTATCGGTCCGGCAGTGACTGCCATCGATAGAAGGGCAGAGGACGGCACGGCGATTGCGGGTGATCGCAGCAACGCGTGCCAGCGCCATGTGCGTATTGAGCGCGCTGATTGCGGCGGATGTCCTCTGGTGCTCGAGGAAGCTTCGGAAGGAAGGTAACGCAATCCCGGCCAGGATCGCCATGATTGACAACGAGACGGCCAATTCGATCAGTGTGAAGCCCTTGTTGCTGCGCATGACCAACTCCGGTTGGGGTATGCAAGCAGGCTACGGAGCAGCCACAAGGCGCACGATCAGTGGTTTCGTGGAAATGGGGTAGGAAAAAGCCGTGGAATGGGAAGAACCTGCATGCTGAACGTGGGTGCCGGTCGGATCGCTCGGCGGAGTTAAACTCAACGGTTGCCCGCAACAAAGCCCAACCATGACCGAGCCTTCAGACCTCGACCTGACCACCGCTTCCGGTCGCTTCCAGCTGGTGTCGCCGTATTCGCCGGCGGGCGACCAGCCGCAGGCGATCGCGAAACTCGTTGCCGGCTTCGAAAGCGGCATTGCCAAGCAGGTCCTGCTGGGCGTGACTGGCTCCGGCAAGACCTACACCATCGCCAACATGATCCAGGCGGTGCAGAAACCGACACTGGTGATGGCGCCGAACAAGACCCTGGCCGCCCAGCTGTATGGCGAGTTCCGCGCGTTCTTCCCACGCAACTCGGTCGAGTACTTCGTCAGCTATTACGACTACTACCAGCCCGAGGCCTACGTGCCGTCGTCGGACACGTACATCGAGAAGGACAGCTCGATCAACGACCACATCGAGCAGATGCGCCTCGCGGCGACGAAGGCGCTGCTGTCGCGGCGCGACACGATTGTCGTGGCCTCGGTGTCGGCGATCTATGGCCTGGGGGCGCCGGAGGACTACCTTGCAATGCGGCTGATCCTGTCGCGTGGCGAACGGATCGACCAGCGTGAACTGCTGCGCCACCTGACCACGTTGCAGTACAGCCGCAATGAACACGAACTGCAACGCGGCACGTTCCGCGTGCGTGGCGAAACGATCGACGTGTTCCCGGCCGAATCCGACCTGGAAGCGTTGCGCATTGAACTCTTCGATGGCGAGGTAGAGAAGCTGTCGATGTTCGATCCACTGACCGGTGAGGTCTTCCGCTTGATGCCGCGCTACACGGTGTATCCGAAGACCCATTACGCGACGCCGCGTGAACGCACGTTGTCGGCGGTGGAGACGATAAAACTCGAATTGCGTGAGCGGCTGGAGTACCTGTACGCCAACAACAAGCTGGTCGAGGCACAGCGCCTGCAACAACGCACGCAGTTCGACCTGGAGATGATGGCCGAAGTCGGCTTCTGCAACGGCATCGAAAACTATTCGCGGCACCTGACCGGGCTTGCGCCGGGCCAGCCGCCGCCGACCTTGTTCGACTACCTGCCGGCCGATGCATTGCTGGTGGTGGACGAATCGCACGTGACCATTCCGCAGATCGGAGCGATGTACAAAGGCGACCGCTCGCGCAAGCAGACCCTGGTCGACTTCGGGTTCCGGCTGCCATCCGCGCTCGACAACCGGCCGCTCAAGTTCGAGGAATGGGAAGAGCGCGCGCCACGCGCCGTGTTTGTGTCAGCAACGCCGGGGCCATATGAGCTTCGCGAAGGTGAAGGTGAAATCACCGAACTCGTGGTGCGTCCGACCGGCCTCATCGATCCGCCGGTGGAGATCCGCCCGGTTGCGACGCAGGTCGACGACGTGTTGTCGGAAATCAAGGAGCGGGTGAGCTGGGGCGACCGCGTGCTGATCACCACGCTGACCAAACGCATGTCCGAGAACCTGACTGAATACCTTTCGGAGCATGGCGTGCGCGTGCGCTACCTGCATTCGGATGTGGACACCGTGGAGCGCGTGGAGATCATCCGCGACCTGCGCCTGGGCGTGTTCGACGTGCTGGTCGGCATCAACCTGTTGCGTGAAGGCCTGGACATGCCGGAGGTCTCGCTGGTGGCGATCCTGGATGCCGACAAGGAAGGGTTCCTGCGTTCGACCGGCTCGCTGATCCAGACCATTGGCCGCGCCGCACGCAACCTGCGCGGCAAGGCGATCCTATACGCCGACCGCGTGACCAACTCGATGCAAAGGGCGCTGGATGAAACAGACCGCCGGCGCGCCCGGCAGGTCGAATACAACCTGGAGCACGGCATCACCCCGGCCTCGGTGCAGCGCGCGGTGATGGACGTGATGGAAGGAGCCCGGTACGAGCCCGGCGAGTTGAAAGGCCGCGGCAAAGCCAAGCGCGTGGCGGAACCGATCCAGGACTACAAGCGGCTAAGTCCGTCGCAGCAAGCGGCCAAGCTCAAGGCGCTTGAACAGCAGATGCATCAGCATGCACGCGACCTGGAGTTCGAAGATGCCGCGCGCGTGCGTGACCAGATTCGCGTCCTTCGCGATGCGAGCTTGTAGCCGGGGGCTTTAATCTGTTCATCACGTCTGCCATGACACCCTGACGGACAGATTTCCCCACTCAGGAGTGCGACATGGGCGTGTTCGATTTCATCAAGAATGCTGGCGAGAAGATCTTCAAGCCGGGCGAAGCGAAAAAGGAAGCGGCGGTCAAGCAGCATCTGGGCAGCTATGGCAGCGACTACAGCAGCATCGATGTCGAAGTGGACGGCAACAAGGCCGTGCTGACAGGTCAAGTGAACAGTGTGGTCGTGCGTGAAAAGGCGGTCCTGATTGCAGGCAACATCGATGGCATCGACAAGGTGGATGACCGATTGACGGTGAACGCCGCGTCGCTGACGCCGTCGGCCGCGGGCCAGCCCAATTTCTCCAATGTCAGTGGTGGCGTGGCCAGTACGGAGTCGGCGATTGGTTCGGGTTCGTCCGCAGGCGGCCTGGCATCGGCGGGTGGTGGTGGGTGGCAGTCCAAGACCTACACAGTGCAGAGCGGTGACACCCTGTCCAAGATTGCGCAGGAGTACTACGGCAATGCCAGCAAGTACCAGCAGATCTTCGAGGCCAACAAACCGATGTTGAAGGATCCGGACAAGATCTACCCGGGCCAGGTACTGCGGATTCCCGCAGAAGCCTGAGCAGGTTCGGGAGGCGCTGATGTTTGGCAGCGCCTACCGTCGGGAATTCGCTACGCGGATCCAAATGCCGCTACGCGAATCCCCGACGGTCTCGCTGCCTGAAAGTCCGTCGACTTCGCCCATCTGTTGTCTGCAGCCATCGTGCGGGCTAGAATGCCCGGCCCCGCGAAGGGTTTGTCGGGCGGTTAGCTCAGCGGTAGAGCACTACCTTGACATGGTAGGGGTCACAGGTTCGAACCCTGTACCGCCCACCACGCAGCCAAGGCGTGGATGACAAACCAGATTCGCAGTGACGTCCCAACCAAGGTGGCCCCGGGAAACCTCGGCCGAGCGTGCCACATGAACACTACCAACACCCACCCCTGAACGTCGCCGACGCATTCGATCCCGCATCAGGTGGGCAATCGAAAGGCGCCTCGGCGCCTTTTTTCGTTTTTGCCCTCACCCCAGCCCTCTCCCGCGAGGCGGGAGAGGGGAGTAGGAAACCATGATCAATATCACCCTCCCCGACGGCAGTCGCCGTGAGTTCGAGCACCCCGTGTCGGTGATGGATGTCGCCGCGGCCATCGGCCCCGGCCTGGCCAAGGCCACCATTGCAGGTGCGGTGGACGGCAGGCTGGTGGACGCCAGCGACCTCATCGAGCATGACGCCAGCCTTCGCATCATCACCGCCAAGGACGAGGAGGGCGTCGAGATCATCCGCCATTCCTGCGCGCATCTGGTCGGCCACGCGGTCAAGCAGCTGTATCCGGACGCCAAGATGGTGATCGGCCCGGTCATCGAGGAAGGCTTCTACTACGACATCCACAACGAGCGGCCATTCACGCCGGAGGACATGGCGGCGATCGAGCAGCGGATGCAGGCGCTGATCGATGAGGACTACGACGTGGTCAAGAAGATGACGCCGCGCGCGGAGGTCATCGACGTGTTCCAGTCGCGTGGCGAGGATTACAAGCTCAAGCTGGTCGAGGACATGCCCGACCAGCACCAGATGGGGCTGTACTACCATCAGGAATACGTGGACATGTGCCGCGGCCCGCACGTGCCCAACACCCGATTCCTGAAAGTGTTCAAGCTGACCCGGATTTCCGGCGCCTATTGGCGCGGCGACTCCAAGAACGAGCAGCTGCAGCGCATCTACGGTACCGCCTGGGCCGACAAGAAGCAGCTGGCCGCGTATATCCAGCGCATCGAGGAAGCGGACAAGCGCGACCATCGCAAGATCGCCAAGCAGCAGGACCTGTTCCACCTGCAGGAAGAAGCGCCCGGCCTGATCTTCTGGCACCCGAAGGGCTGGTCGCTCTGGCAGGTGGTCGAGCAGCACATGCGCAAGGTCTATCGCGACTCCGGCTACCAGGAAGTGCGCTGCCCGCAGATCCTCGACGTGTCGCTGTGGCAGAAGTCCGGCCACTGGGACAACTACAAGGACAACATGTTCTTCACCGAGTCGGAGAAGCGCACCTATGCGCTCAAGCCGATGAATTGCCCCGGCCATGTACAGATCTTCAACTCCGGCCTGCACAGCTACCGCGACCTGCCGATCCGCTATGGCGAATTCGGCGCCTGCCACCGCAATGAGCCCTCCGGCGCGCTGCACGGGATCCTGCGCGTGCGCGGCTTCACCCAGGACGACGGCCATGTGTTCTGCACCGAGGACCAGATCGAGGCCGAGGTCACCGCGTTCCACCAACAGGCGATGGCGGTCTACAAGACCTTCGGCTTCAGCGATGTGCAGCTGAAGATCGCGTTGCGCCCGGAATCGCGCCTGGGCGATGACGCCACCTGGGACAAGGCCGAGCATGCGCTGCGTGCTGCGCTGCGTGCCGCCGGGGTCGAGTGGGAAGAATTGCCGGGCGAAGGGGCCTTTTACGGCCCCAAGATCGAGTATCACCTGAAGGATGCGATTGGCCGCACCTGGCAGCTGGGCACCATGCAGGTCGACTTCATGATGCCGGCGCGCCTCGGCGCCGAATACGTGGACGAGCATAGCCAGCGCAAGCATCCGGTGATGCTGCATCGCGCAATCGTGGGTTCGATGGAGCGATTCATCGGCATCCTGATCGAGCACCACGCCGGCCATTTCCCGGGCTGGCTGGCGCCGGTGCAGGCAGTGGTGATGAATATCACCGACGCGCAGGCGGACTATGTCAGCGAGGCGGCGAAAACCCTTGCAAATCAAGGCCTGCGGGTGGTTTCCGATTTGCGCAACGAGAAGATCGGCTATAAGATCCGCGAGCACACGCTGCAGCGGGTGCCGTATCTTCTGGTGGCTGGCGACCGCGAGAAGGAAAACGGCCTGTTGTCCTTGCGCTCGCGGGGTGGGGAAGACCTCGGTACCATGTCCGTTGCCGACTTCGCAGCGCGTTTGCGTGAGGAGCAGGCAATCCAGGGTTGAGCCGGCGTTCGCGCTGGGCAGCCGTGCCGTAAATTGTGATGCGGGCCCGTGATTCCGGAATCACGGGCCACCCCGGCTTCAACTGAAGCCCGGCTTTGAACAAGCCAATATTGGAGAGTGCAACATCAGTACCACAGACTCGAAGCAGAACCGCAGGAACCAGGAAATCCGTGTCCCGCGCGTGCGCGTGATCGGCAGCGATGGCGAAATGATCGGCGTGCTCTCGCGCGACGAGGCGCTCACCATGGCCGAGGAAGAGGCGCTCGACCTGGTCGAGATCCAGCCGAACGCGGATCCGCCGGTCTGCAAGATCTTGGACTTCGGCAAGTTCAAGTTTGAACTGCAGAAGAAGGCCAACGAGGCCAAGAAGAAGACCAAGCAGGTCGAGATCAAGGAAGTGAAGTTCCGTCCGGTCACGGACGAGGGCGACTACCAGATCAAGCTGCGCAAGATGCGCGAGTTCCTCGAGGAGGGCGACAAGATCAAGGTCAACATCCGCTTCCGTGGTCGCGAGATGAGCCACCAGGAACTCGGCCGCGAAATGGCTGCGCGGATCGAAACCGATCTTGGCGAGGACATCGTGATCGAATCACGCCCGCGCCTGGAAGGCCGCCAGATGGTGATGATGATCGCGCCGAAGAAGAAGTAATATTTTCTCCTTCTCCTGCTGCAGGAGAGGGAGCAAAGCGACTGATTTCCAAGGGAAACATTGCAAACCCGGCAAGTGGCAGCCATACTGGCCGGCCCGGTTCGCCGGGTTTGTTGTATTGCAGCACCCAGGACCCGCCTTGATCCGGCTTTTTTGCCAATGGATCAACGGCTTACCACCGGCACAGGCAGGACGGAAAGTGTGGAAGCTCCGGAAGATTTCGGGGTACCCCACCGCCTCGGCCAGTATGTTGATTTCGCAAGGATCCCCGATGCCCAAGATCAAGACCAATCGCGGGGCTGCAAAGCGCTTCCGGAAGACCGCTTCCGGCAAGTACAAATGCGGCCACGCAAATCGCAGCCACATCCTCACGAAGAAAGCGACCAAGCGGAAGCGCAACCTCCGGCAGACGAATTATGTTCGTCCCGAGGACGCGGGCCGTCTGGACCGCATGCTTCCGTATCTGTGAGGAGATAAGACATGGCACGAGTCAAACGTGGTGTAACGGCGCGCGCGCGCCACAAGAAAATCCTGAAGCAGGCCAAGGGCTACTACAACGCACGCCGCAAGGTGTTCCGCGTTGCCAAGCAGGCCGTCACCAAGGCCCTGCAGTACGCCTACATCGGCCGCAAGCAGAAGAAGCGTCATTTCCGCACCCTGTGGATTGCGCGCATCAATGCTGCCTCGCGGGCCAATGGCATCGCTTACAGCCGTTTCATGAACGGGCTGCTGAAAGCTGGCATCACCCTGGATCGCAAGGTGCTGGCGGACATCGCCGTGCATGATGCGGCGGGCTTTACCGCCCTGACCGAAAAGGCCAAGGGCGCTTTGGCGGCCTGAGCCGTCACTCCACACCAGTTGCAGCGGCGGCTTCGGTCGCCACCACGTGGGGAAGGGCGCAAGTCCTTCCCCATGTTTGTTTATGGCTTTCCCTTCTCCCACTGCGACGCCCGTAGGGTGTGCAAGGCTGAGAAGGTGCCGAAGGCGGATGAGGGTGGAAAAGTAATGAGCGAAATCGAATCGTTATCCACGCAGGCACTGGCCGACATCGCTGCGGCGCAGTCGCCCGATGCGCTGGAAGCCCTGCGCGTCGGCCTGCTCGGGAAGGCTGGCAGCATCACCGCGCAACTGAAGTCGCTGGGGGCATTGCCCGGCGACCAGCGCAAGGCCGCTGGCGAGGCGATCAACCGCGCACGCGACGCGATCGGCGCAGCGCTGTCGGCACGCAAGGCTGCGCTCGATGATGCTGCGCTCGATACGCGCCTGGCCGGCGAGACCATCGACGTCACCTTGCCGGGTCGCAATGCGAACCGCGGTGGCGTGCATCCGGTCAGCCGCACGCTGGAGCGGATCACCGACATCTTCGGCCGGCTCGGTTATGAGCTGTCGGACGGGCCGGAGATCGAAGACGACTGGCACAACTTCGAGGCGCTCAACTTTCCGCCGCACCATCCCGCGCGCGCGATGCACGACACCTTCTACTTTGGCGACGGCCGGCTGCTTCGCACGCATACGTCCGGTGTGCAGGTGCGCTACATGCAGGATCTGGTGCAGGCGGGCGGGCAACCACCGCTGCGAATGATCGCGGCGGGCAAGGTATATCGCAGCGACAGCGACCAGACCCACACGCCGATGTTCCACCAGGTCGAAGGCTTGCTGGTTGACGAGCACGCCAGCTTTGCCAACCTCAAGGGTACGCTGGTCGAGTTCGTACGCGCATTCTTCGAGCGCGACTTCGAGATGCGCTTCCGCCCAAGCTATTTCCCGTTCACCGAACCTTCCGCTGAAGTCGACATCGCCTGGCAGCAGGCCGACGGCAGCACACGCTGGCTGGAAGTGCTGGGCTGCGGCATGGTGCATCCGAACGTGCTGCGCAATGTCGGCATCGATCCGGAGAAATACACGGGCTTTGCGTTCGGGCTGGGCGTGGAACGCTTCGCGATGCTGCGATACGGCGTGGACGACCTGCGCAGCTTCTTCGAAAACGATGTGCGCTTCCTGAAACAGTTTGCCTGACTGTCATCCCGGCGAACGCCGGGATGACAGGATTGAAGGATTCAACATGAAATTTTCCGAAAACTGGTTGCGCCAACACGTCAAGACCTCCGCAACGCGTGATGAACTTGCGGCGACGCTGACTGCGATCGGCCTTGAAGTGGAAGAGATGACGTTGCTGGGCGCGGCGCTGGACGGCGTTGTCGTCGCGCGCATCGTCGAATGCGCCAGGCACCAGCAGGCCGACAAGTTGCAGGTGTGTCAGGTCGATGTTGGCGGCGAAGCGTTCCTGCAAGTCGTGTGCGGTGCGCCGAACGCACGCCCGGGACTGGTTGCGCCGCTGGCGACCATAGGCACCCGGGTCGGTGAGTTGACCATCAGGGCGGCGACACTGCGTGGCATCGACTCCAATGGCATGTTGTGTTCGGCCAGGGAGCTCGGGATCGATGCCGATGCCTCAGGCCTGCTGGAACTTCCCGCGGATGCTCCGGTGGGCACGCCGCTGGCGGACTATCTCGGGTTGCCCGACGCCAGCATCGAATTGAAACTGACGCCAAACCGCGCCGACTGCTTCGGCGTGCGCGGGATCGCGTTCGACGTCGCCGCGGCCACCGGCTGCGAGGTCGAGGCGCTGGACAGCGTGCCGATGCCTGCCTTGCACGATGCAACCCTGCCGATCGAATTGAACGCGGGCGCCGATGCGCCGCGCTACCTGGGAAGGATCATCAAGGGCCTCGATGCCACGCTTCCGACGCCGCTGTGGATGGCAGAGCGACTGCGCCGCAGTGGCGTGCGCCCGATCAGCCTGCTGGTCGATGTCACCCAGTACGTGATGCTGGAACTCGGCCAGCCGATGCATGCCTTTGATCGCGATTTGCTGGCCGGTCCGGTGGGTGTGCGCCACGCGCGTGCTGGTGAAACATTGAAACTGCTGGATGGCCGTGATGTCACGGTTGATCCCGGATTCCTGTTGATCACCGATGCCGATCGCCCGGTCGCGCTGGCCGGTGTGATGGGCGGCTTCGATACGCGCGTCACCGACACGACCACCAACGTGTTCCTGGAAGCGGCGCATTTTGCGCCAGCGGCGATCATCGGCCGTAGTCGCAAACTCGGCATGCATACCGATGCTGCGCATCGCTTCGAACGCGGGGTGGACCCGGAGTTGCCGCGCATCGCGATTGAACACGCCACCCGCCTGATCGTGGAAATAGCCGGGGGAGCGCCAGGCCCAGTGATCGAGGCCGTAATTCCAGACCACCTGCCGCAGCCGCAGCCCATCCAGTTGCGCAGTGCGAGGCTTGCACGCGTGCTGGGCACCCAGGTCGACGATGCCGAAGTGAGCCGCATCCTGACCGCACTCGGCCTCGATGTCGCGGCGCACGCCAATGGCTGGACCGTGACTCCGCCGGCGCGTCGCTTCGACCTGGCGATCGAGGAAGACCTGATCGAGGAAGTCGCGCGCATCCATGGTTACGACGCTATACCTGTGTCGCTGCCGGGCGGCGGCACGCGGTTGGTGGCGCCCAGCGTCGCTTCTAACGGACGGTTGTCCGTTCAAACCCGGAGCAGCGAACACGATGCGCGCCGGCAACTGGTCGCGCGTGACTATCTGGAGGCGATCAATTACGCATTTGTCGATGCCGCAATGCTGGCTGCGTGGACGCTTGGCGGGCGGGGCGTGGCGCTGGCCAATCCGCTAAGTGCCGAACTAGGCGTGATGCGTCCCTCGTTACTGCCCGGGCTTGTTGCGACGCTTGGCCGCAATGCGGCGCGCCAACAGTCACGCGTGCGCCTGTTCGAGATCGGCAAGACCTTTGCCAATGCCGAAGCCGGTCAGGCGCCGCGGGAAACGCGCCGGATTGCAGCCGCGGCGTGTGGCACGGCCAGCGGCGAGCAGTGGGGGATCGCGGAACGGGCGGTCGATTTCCACGACATCAAGGGCGATGTGGAGAGCCTGGCGGCATTGTCCGGCGCGGCGCTCGAGTACCGCGAATCCACTGAGGCATTCGCGCATCCCGGGCGTTCCGCCGACATCTATCGCCTGGACAAAGCGGGCGGCGATGCGCGCATAGGCTGGATCGGTCAGGTGCATCCGCGTTTGCAGCAGGCGCTCGACATCGATGTCGATGTGCTTGCCCTGGAACTGGATCTCGATCAGCTGCTCGCGCGCGAACTGCCGCGCGCCGGTGCGATGTCCAAATATCCGTCGGTGCGTCGGGACCTCGCGTTCGTGGTGGCCGAGTCCGTGTCCTGGGCGGCCATGCAGGCCACCACCAGGCAGGCCGCGGGACACGCGCTGCTAGAGCTGAGGTTGTTCGACCGCTACGCCGGGAAGGGCGTGGAAAGCGGATTCAAGAGTCTCGCTATGGGCTTGATTTTGCAGGATGAAACGCGCACGCTGGTTGACCGCGACGTGGACGCGATGGTGGCCGATGTGGTCGCCGCGCTGGGGCGCGAACACGGAGCGGCCATCCGGCGCTGAAGGGGACAGCAGTGGCGTTGACCAAGGCAGTAATGGCGGAGCGTCTGTACGAGGACGTGGGCCTGAACAAACGCGAGGCGAAGGAATTCGTTGACGCTTTCTTCAATGCATTGCGCGAGGCGCTGGAGCATGGGCGGCAGGTGAAGCTGTCTGGCTTCGGCAATTTCGACCTGCGCCGCAAGAACCAGCGGCCGGGACGCAACCCGAAGACCGGCCAGGAAATCCCGATTACCGCACGCACCGTGGTGACGTTCCGGCCCGGGCAGAAACTGAAGGAACGCGTGGAAGCATTCTCCGGGGCACAACATGCTTGACCCGGGCAGCAACCGCGAGCTTCCGCCAATCCCGGCCAAGCGCTACTTCACCATCGGCGAAGTCAGCGAGCTGTGCGACGTCAAGCCGCACGTGCTGCGCTACTGGGAAACCGAGTTCCCGAGCCTGGAACCGGTCAAGCGCCGCGGCAACCGCCGCTATTACCAGCGACATGACGTGTTGATGGTGCGGCAGATCCGCGGCCTGCTGTACGAACAGGGTTACACGATTGGTGGTGCGCGCCTGCGCCTGGAAGGTGACGGGGCCAAGCAGGAATCGGCACTCAGCAACCAGATTGCCAAGCAGGTGCGGATGGAGCTGGAGGAAGTCCTGCAGCTGCTGCGTCGCTGAGTTGCCTGGCAGGCTATAATCCGCCACCTACATCCGGGGTATAGCGCAGCCTGGTAGCGCACTTGTCTGGGGGACAAGTGGTCGTCGGTTCAAATCCGGCTACCCCGACCAATTGCATCAACAACGCCCGGCTTGCCGGGCGTTGTTGTTTCTGCGCATCAGTGAGCGGTTCAGTGCGCGGTCGAACTTCATTGCGTGCGTGCGGTCACACTGCGGCACTTGTCTATGGCCATTGGGAGTTCGGATGCGACGCATGTTGATGCTGGGACTCTGTTTGGTGTTGGTGTCACCTGTTCATGCACAACAAGTGCAGTCGCCGCTGGTCGATGTCAATCCGGCGACTCCCATTGAATCGGGTGTTGGAGCCGACGGCATCCGTACTGAAGCAACCGTGATTGTCACCGGGGATCAGCCGGGACCCGGCCTGTGGCTGGTGCGCAAGGGTGGCAACGAGCTCTATATCCTCGGCACCTTGAGCCCGCTTGCGGCGAACATTCAGCTGGCCAGCTCAGGGATCGACGCGGTCATCAGCCGCTCCCAGGAAGTGATACGCGCGCCCTCCCTGAGCGTGGGTTCGGACACGAGCAAGTTCCGCTTGCTGCTGCTGGTGCCATCGCTGATAGGCATCCGCAACAACCCCGACCGCAAGACCCTCAAGGACGTCATGCCACCGACGTTGTATGCGCGCTGGGAGCCATTCAAGCAGCGCTTCCTGCCGGGCGATGACAAGGTGGAGAAGATGCGCCCGATGTTCGCCGCGAATGAGCTCTACAGGGCGGCGATCAAGCGGAGCGGGATGTCGAACAAGGATCCTTCCGCAGCACTGGTGACCGCCGCGATCGAGAAGCATCACCCGTCGGTGAGCGTGGTAAAGCTCGAATTGAAGATCAAGGATCCCAAGTCCGTGATCAGGCAGATGAAGACCGCGCGCTTCGATGACCTTGCCTGCATGCAGCGCACGCTGGACCAGCTGGGAGTCGACATGGAGGTGCTGCGCATGCGCTCGAACGCATGGGCCACGGGCGACATCGCCACGCTCAATGCCAATCCGGTTCCCAGCAATTACCAGGCCTGCCTCGACGCGGTGACCGAGAGTGCGATGGGCCAGCAAATCGGCATGGGCGATGCGCAGGCGCGGGTCAGGACGATGTGGCTGGCGAAGGCTGAGCAGGCACTGGCCAAGAACACTACGACATTCGCGATCCTGCCCATCAGCGAAATTCTTGAAGCGGGCGGCTCCCTTGATGCGCTGCGTCGCAAGGGCTACACGGTACTTGCGCCGGACGAATGATCTGACGCGGTGGCCTGGGTCGATGCGGGGCGGGATGAATCCTCATTCACGCAGGTGACGTATCGTGTCCGGGCCTGCAATGCGCAGGCGGACTTGGCAGGGGGAGAACAATATGCGGCAGATGGTGTGGTCGATGATGGCGATGGCGATTCTGGTGGGCGGCGCGGGTTGCAAGCGCTCGGACCAGGCAGTCGTGCCAACGCCGGCAGTGCCTGCCGCAGCGACGGCTATCGGAGAGCCAACATCCCCGGCACTGCATCCGTGCGCGATCCTCACCGACTCGTCCGTGGCGCTCGCAGTGGCGGATGCGCAGGCTGGCCAACGTGTTGACGACGACGAGGCGGTGGGCATTTCCGCATGCCGCTGGCCGGTTGGCGCCGGTGCGGTGGTGCTCCAGGTGTTCGATGCAGGGCCTGGTTCACTGGCGGATCACTTGCGTGCAGCGTCGCTTGAAGTCGTGGAGTTCCGACGCCCCGATGCTGCTTCGGTGGTGCGCCTGGTGCCATTCGACGGAGTTGGCGACGAAGCCGGTGCTTATGTCGAGCAAATCGACAGCAAGCGTGGCATCCGCAAATCCAATGCCGTCCTGATGGTGCAGAAGGGCAATCGACTGGCTGTCCTGCGCGTTCCGCAACTCGCAGATGGTGATCGCGCATTGGCGCTGGCTTCGATGAAGAAGCTGGGTATGCAAATCGCATCGGGTCTCTGAAGCACTGGGCTGGAGGCGCTAACCCGGCAAGCGCTGCGCGATCCAGTACAGGGCTGCAAGCGCGATCACTGCCGACAGCGCGGGCATTACCAGTCTGGCGTACCACCGCTGCCGCCGCATCGCCGCGAGTAACGGGAACACCAGCACCACGACGCCCAACTGGCCGATCTCGACACCCAGGTTGAAGCCAAGCAGGGCAAGCAATTCCTGCCCCCGTGGCAGTCCCAGCTCCTTCAGTGCACCGGCAAAACCGAATCCATGGATCAGGCCGAATACCAGTGCCACTGCCCATACGCGGCCGGTGATGACGGGCCGGATATTGTTCAGGGCCGCCAACAGGACGCTCACTGCGATCACGATCTCGACCAGATGGGCACTGGGCCGCACCAGGCCAAGCGCGGCCAGGCTCAGGGTCACCGAGTGGGCCACGGTGAATGCCGTGACCACGTAGGCAACCGAGCGCAGGCTATCCATGACCCTCGGGACTGGTACCCATTTGCCTGGCTGTCGTAGCAACACAGCGGGCAACAGCAGTGCCAGCAGGAAGGCAAGGTGGTCAATGCCGCCCAGGATGTGGTGGATGCCTTCGCGCAGGAACTGCAGGAAGCTGTTCATTCCACTGTCCGACTGGGTGCCACGCAAGCGCGCGGTGCTGGCGGATGCCTGCAGGATGTCGGTCTGTACGCGCTCGCCGGTTCGCCAGGCCAACAACACCCGGTGCGCGGGGTCCTGGTCGAAGATCAACCTGTAGTCCACCGCCATCCCTGGTGCGGCATCGCAGCGGCTGTTGAATGACAGGCTTGCGTAGTTGACGCCCTCGTAGGTTCGGATGCCAAGGCGTTGCGGTTCCAGGCGGCATCGCCCGGAGGGAGTGGAAAGGCTGACGCCATCGAGGATCAGCCGTTGCAAGGCGGTCTCCCGCGATTGCAATTCGCCCCATGTGATCTTGTTGTCGCGATCCATGTCGAGCGGTGTTGTCAGCGCCAGGTCGCGCAGGGCAATGTCGACCTCAAGGGTCACGCCCTGGTCGCCGTTGCTGGTGACATCGACATGGGCCACCGACAGCGTGTGTGCGCACAAGGGTTCGGCAAAGAGGCACAGCAACAGCAATCCACACAGGCGCACGCTCACTGGCGATTCTCCATGCCTTGGGCAGCAGGAATCTGTTGGCTCTTCTCCCAGTCGCGCAACACCTGCAGGGCCTCCGGCCGATGCATGGCAAGTGCCGCACGTTCAAGCAGTTCTTCATCTTCCAGATCGCGTTGGGTGCGGAAGTTTTCAAGCGCAAGCTTGAGTCCTTGCTCCGGGTTCTGGCGCACGACCAGGAAATATTCGGCCTCGTCGCGCAATTCGGTGTCTGTTCCGGTCTGCCGTGCAAGCTGGAAACGCCTGGCGAGTTGAGCGGCCCACTGCTTCGCATCGGGGAGCCCTGCCTCGCGCGCGGCAAGCGTGCGCTGCAACAGGACCGTGTCCGATGCCGCCGCGGATTGGAGCACCTTCACCGCTTCACGCGGTTGCCCGACACGCCGTAGATGGCGTGCGAAGGCAAGCCGCGTGCGGACGTCCTGCGGATCGAGTGCCAACGCACGCTCGTACCAGGTAGTGGCATCGGCCGCGACCATCCGCGATGCGATATCGCCACGCATCATCAATACGAAGCGCTGCAGGCCCGCGCTTGCGTCCGCCCCAGCCAACCATCGATCGGCCAAGCGTGCGGCGCTGGAGTAATCGCCTAGCCGTAGTTGCAGGGCGGCGGTGCAGATGGTGCCCAGGCCTGCGTCCACTCGCAGCACCAAGGTGGCGCAATCGCTGCGGGCGTTGTTCAGGCGTCCCTGCACGATGTTGACCTGTGCACGGGAAAGCAAGGCACCCGCGTCGGTCGGATTGCGCCGCAAAACTTCGGTGAGCAACTCGCGGGAAAGGTCGAATTCATGGCGATGCTGTGCGCTGAACGCCTTGGCGAGCAACACGTCTGCATCCACCTTGGCGGGTTCGATGCGCTCCAGCAGTGCCTGCGCACGCGTCGACAAGCGGGTGTCGCCGGTGCGGGCCGCCCCATCCAGCATCTGCTGGATGCGAGGCAATTGCGTGTCGCCCGGCAACGCAGGTGCGGCGAGTCCCTTATAGCCAGGCGGAAGTACTTCAAGCACCAGGCCCGGGTTGTCAGGCACCACCAGCGGCGGGCGCTGCGCAGCGACCGGGCTGGAAACCAGCGACAGGACCAGCAGGAGAATCGACGCTTTGATCATGTTGGACATCGCTCGAGATTAGCAAAAAGAAACGGCGCCCTACGGCGCCGTTTCAACATCAGGCGATCAGGTCCCCAATGCCGCAGCATCGCGGAATCGGGCCATCACCTTCGCCACTCGGAGTGGTCGCTTAGAACGTGGAACCGGTGGGAACACCATCGTTCGGTGAGCCCGGCAACGGCGTGGTCAGGTACGGGAAGCTCTGGCGGAAATAGGACGCCTGCACCGTGGTGCCATCCGTGTAGGGCAGGTTGCGTGACGGTGCCTGCGCGTCTGTCAACAGCACGCCCATGCTCACCCGCAGCGCGATATCCACCACGTCGTCGCCCGGTCGACGCCCGTTCGGGAAGCCAGCCGTATCACCTGCAATCACGCCCAGGTTGTTCTGCGTGGCAGCGGGCTTGGCCGCGATCGAGGTGTTGAGACGCATCATCTCCGCCGGCACCACGCCAGCAGGTTTGTTGAGACCCTCCACGCCAGTCAGGAACGCGGCGACAAGATCGGTACGCGGGAACAGGTTGGGTGCCGTCACGCCCGGGAACAGGATTTCGATCAGCTCCGGCAACACCGGATTGGTCACATACTTGGCGAACTGGCCATCATCCTTGGGCATCGAGTTATTGAACTTGTCCTTGTCCGGCAGGCCGATGATCACCTCGTTCACCAGCGGTGCGGAAAGGCGCGACACCTGGTCCGGACCATCCGGGTTGGGTGTGCGTGCGGTGGTCCATGCACCGATGATCGGGCTGCCACCCGCGGCGGTCAGGCACGAGATCGGCACTTCAAGCGCAAACGTGGTGACGTTCTTGTCGAACAGGACGTTCGGCTCGGCGTTGGGTGGTCCGACCGGATTGGTATTGATCAGGTCAAATATTTCGCCCAGGTTGACTGCGAAGCCCTCGCGGCGTTGACCGACGAACACGCGTGCTTGCGTGGCACAGCCAGGCAGTGTCGTGTTGTAGACGAAAAGGTCAGAATACGCGGCGTAGTTGGGAATCGACTTCATGCCGATATTGTCGAAAGGCTTGATGAAGATGTCCGAGTTGTTGCGCAGGTTGATAGCCTGTGCGCGGGGCAAGTTGTTGCCACGCACCGAGAGTTGGTAAACCTCGAACACGTTCTGGTTGTCGTTCAGCTGCGTACTACCGAAGGGTCCGATATTGCTCAGCGGGACCGCCACCGGCATGCCGTCAACCGGGATCGTCTTGTTGCGGAAGATGTTGGCGATCTCGAACTCATACACGATATCGGGCAGTGCATCGCCATTGTTGTCGATGTTGATCTCGTAGCTGGCGCGGTCGTCCAGCAGGAAGTAGTTCGGGCCGCCATAGGGATCCTGCAGCGGCTGGTAATTGGCGATGATGGTGACGTAGGCCTCACGTCCGGTTTCGTAGCTGCGGAACATGTAGAGGTCGGTGGCATCCACTTTGGGATGCTTGGTGATGGTTGGGGCTTCGCGATGGCTTGAGGAAATTGCGACACCGGCTGTAAGCAGGATCGTCGCGGCGACTGCGGTGGCTATCAAAGTACGTTTCATGTCAGCTCCTTTTGAGCAAGTAACGGATCAGCGGGGAGGGAAGGCAATGTTCTGGACCGGTAAATGCTCCGTCACGTACGGTGCCAGCCGGGCAAATGAGCTTGCTTCCTTCCCTCAGGTACGATTCATACGCATTGGCGGATGCAGGTTGCGTGAATTAGGTTCCTTTCTTGTTCTCTTCATCGTTCATATCTCGTAACTTCGCCGCAGGCAGCTGAAGCTGCAGGGCGCGCGAGTACCATCCATCGGTTTGCCTGCTGCGTATCCCAACGCATTCAGGCCGACATCCTGTGTACAGGCAGTTCACTCAATTGCTGGAACAATCTGCTTTATCGAAAATTCAGGAGAACTCTCCATGCACGCAAGACGCCTGGTCTTGATCGGCGCGATGTTTTTATCCCTTTCCGCGTGCAAGCAGGATGCAGAAGGTAGTGGGACTGGCAGCAATGCGGCTGATGCCAGCGACGCCGGTGTGGATTCAGTGGCAGCCGCCGCATCGGAGCCGCGCAATGACCGCCTAGATGCGCCGGCGACCGCGCAGGGCGGCGCATTCGCAAGGGAACCGGGGTTCCAGTTGCCGGTTCCAGTGTCCAGCGCACAACAAGTGCAGGCGCCCAGCGCAGCGCTTTCGCGGCAGATCGACGTGGCAGGCGTGACAGCGGTCGTTCTCGAGGGGCTCGAAGGCACCGGGAGCAACGTCCAGGTGCGGGTCAACCCCGGTGGCGTCGTGTCATTAAGCGGTGAGGTGGGGAATGTGGCCCAGCTGCAGCACGCGCATTACCTTGCCCGCGCCCAGCCGGGCGTGGTGGAGGTCGATTACAGACAACTGCGCGTTCGACAGCAATAAGACACGAATGAGTCCGATGCCCGCCGAGGCAAGCACCCATGCGGTTCCGACGAACACGCATCGTGAGCTTCCGGGCATCGATGTGCTGTTCCGGGTTGCACGTCGCGACACCCGACTTGCGAGCGTTCGTTATCGCGCTTTGCTACCGGCCTGTGCCCTGGAGGATGGGCGCCACAGCATCGGTGTGTGCAGCAGCGACGTTCCGGCAACGGTGCATCCGCGCGTCGCAATCGCGGTGAAGCCTCTGCAAGCGGTGGAGGCAGCGTGGGTCACCGCTATGCGGGCCTGCGGCGTGCCAACGGTCGTGGACATCTGCGACAACATCTTCGTGCCCGGGTATGGAGGGGCATCGTCAGGAATCGCGGATATCTTCCGCGCGACGGTCCGCGATGGGCTGGTGACGGTACCGACCGAAGCGCTCAGGAACGTGATCCAGGAAAACACCGGGATTGCGCCCGCAAACGTAAAGGTCGTGCCCGATATCGTCGAAAGCGCGGCTTTGCTGCGCCGGCAACGGCGCATGGTCGAGGAGCGCCGCGCGCCCATGTTGCGGGCGCAACTTGCGGATCGGGTCTTGCCATGGATGGCGCGTAGCGCCCGCGCGCTGGGCGTCGGGCGGCCAGTGCTGCTCTGGTTCGGCAACCACGGTGGCAGCTACGCGCGTTTCGGCCTGGATGACCTGATGCTCTGGGAAGACGCGCTTCGCGACGCGTCCGCCCTGGGTGCGCAGTTGTGGGTCGTCAGCAATCATCGCCAGCGCTTCGAAGCCATGCGAAAATCGCTGCCGATAAGCACCCGCTACATTGAATGGTCCCCCAATCGCGTTGACGCGCTTCTCGCTCTTTCAGACATTTGCCTGGTACCGAACAGCATGGATGCGTTTTCGCGCAGCAAATCGCCGAACCGCGCGTTGAAGGCATTGGCGGCGGGGGTGCCGGTAGTGGCCACGCCTACGCCGGCCATGCAGGAGTTCGCAGGCGCTGCATGGCTGGATGCGCCGTCGGCGGGCATTCGTGCCTATCTTGAAGGAACCGCGGTGCGAGATGTTCACCTGGCCCGCGCACGGGCCCTGATGACAGAGAGGTTCTCGATGGCGGCGTTGCGTGAAGCGATGGCGGAGGTCGTCCAGGAGGCGCTTGCGCATGGCTGATGCATTGCTGCCACTGGTGGTGATTTCCCATTACGACCGGCGACCGGTCGAGCCTCTTGTCGAACTTGTTGAGAGCATTGGCGCACTCCCGTCGGGTGCTGCGTATCAGTGTGTGGTGATGACGAACAAGACCCATGCGTCGGCACTTCCATCGTGCGTCGCATCCCTGGTCGACGCCCATGCAAGCCGAGCCAACCTGGGCATGAATATCGGCGCCTGGGATGCAGCATGGCGGCGTTGGCCAGGCCGGCCGGCCTACCTGTTCCTGCAGGATGATTGCCTGGTCGTGCGCGGGGGATGGCTGCAAGCGGCACTGGATGCGCTGGCGGATCCTGCGGTTGGGTTGGTGGGAGAGTCAATGAATATCGGGTGGGCCCGGCCATGGGAAGTGCTGCGCGGGGCCCAGGGACGCGACATCCTGCCGGAACACACGCTGGACGGGAAACCCGCGAACCGGGTTGACGTCTATTTGGCTGCCATGCAGCGCTACGGCATCGACCCCGGTGCAAGCGGACGCCACCTCAGGTCGCTGGTCTGGGGGGTGCGCGGTGAAGTGCTGCAGCAACTCGACGGCTTCCCGATCGGGAGTGACTATGGCACCTGCATCGCCGCCGAGATCGGCACCTCGCGTGCGGTGGAAGCGTTGGGACTCCAACTGGCGGAAATCGGGCCGACGCCTTTCCACTACATCCGCCATCGAGACTGGAACCAGGACGCGCCCGGCGGTGCATGGACGCATCGCCCTGTGCAATTGATCGAACGCGATCGCCTTCGTCAGAGAGTCGCCACGCTGGAACAACGATTGGCTTCGGTGGCGCCGGCATCGCCGTTCGCCGGTTTCCGCGCCGCGCTGTCGCGCCGCATGCAGGGCCATGCAAATGACGTGTGATTGGCCAGCTCCCCGCCTGCAGGCATTCGCGCGCGCGTTGCCCTGGGAGTACCGGATGCGCGGCGTGGGCTGGGACGCCAGTGCCGCGCGTTGGCGGATGGAGGCTGCGACTACCGCCGCCTCGGGGTTGCCGCGCGCGGGCTTGTTGATGGAGGTGGGTGGGAACTGCGAGGACTGGTGCCGCACCCTGGCCACGTGGGCGCTGCAGACGGCGCCGGTAGCGGGGTGGTGGGTGGTGGGAAGTGGCCGGGAGCCTTGGCAGGCCGAGCGCATCGCCGCCGGCCTGCCGGCGCCGGTCGCGTGCGTCGATGTGGTGGATGCAGGAGCGATCATTGCAGGCGGGGCCGCGTGGGCACTTGCAGCCCGGGCCGGCGACCTGCTGCATCCATCGCTGGCGTGGGTGCTGGCGAACGCCGCCGCCGAAGGGCGCGCGGGCGTGTGCTGGGACTGGTTCACCTACACCGACAGCCGGGACAGTTTCGAACTGGACGCGCGACATCGCGCGCCCTGGCGCGACATGGTGCTGGAGTTGCACAACGACAGGCGTGGTCGTGCATTTGCATTGCCTGCCGCAGCCTGGGTGGGCTTTCCCTCGATCAGTGCATGGCAGTTGCGCACCGGCCAGGCACCCGGCATCGACACCAGTGTCCACGTGCACCCGGAACCATTGGCGATGTATCGCCAGACGAATGCCGTCGGCGATGCGAGTGAAGCCGCACACGCGCTGCACGCCGCCGCCCGTTTTTGGGGTGCACCCTTCACAGCGTGCGTAGATGGTGGACTGGCGCCGGCTGCCGCTGCGCCGAGCGTGTCGGTGGTGTTGATGTATCGCGACCGGCCCGAGCTGACCATTGCCGCGATTCGCTCGGTGCTGGCACAAAAGTTCGATGGCGCGCTTGAACTGGTGTTGGTTGACAATGCATCCGCGCCTGAAACCGCCGCCGCGCTCGAGCTGGTAGTGGCGGAAGCGGAGGCTGTCGTCAGGGTTACTCTGGTGGCGGCACCCGGCCCGTTCAACCATAGCGCGCAAGCGACGCAGGCTGTGGAGGCCGCGCGCGGCGAGGTCTTGTTGTTCCTCAACAACGACGCACGGCTGCTGCACGCCGACGCCATCGACCGCATGGCGCGCTGGGCACGCGTGCCGAACGTCGCCAGCGTTGGTTTGGCGGTAGTCGATGCGACCGGTGCCGTCATCGGCGGTGGCATGCGCGCGCGCCTGTTGCCGGGTGCGGAGTTCAATTCGCCGGTCGAGGAGGCGTGCGGCGTGGATGCATCCCACGCGCGACAGGTGATCGGTAATTCATTTGCCTGCGCCGCAGTATCAATCGATGCGTGGCGATCGCTGGGTGGCCTCGACGCGTTGCGGTTCCCGGCCGGCTACAACGACGTCGACTATTGCCTGCGTGCGTCTTCCCGGGGCTGGATGCATGTCAATCTCGGGCAGGTCCATCTGCACCACCAAGTGGGCGCCAGCCGTCCGAAGCAGGACGAGATCGCACAGAAGACCTCGCTGCGGTTGCGCTATCCGTGGGTGGCGATCCACGCGTTGCAGGAATTCGCGCGCGAACCGCTTGATGTCACCGTGCCGGGCCTGCCCCGATTGACCTTGACCGCGACCGCGCGCGCAGCGGACGCATGCATTCCGCCTGTCGCTGCAAGGGAGCACGCATGAGCGGGCTTCTCGACATCATCCAATGGGCCGCCGACCAGCAAATGCAGGCGCGGCCCTGGCTCATGCTCGGCAAGGGTCCATCTTTCGCCAAGTTCGCCAGTGCAGATACTGCCGATTACCGCCTGCTTGCGCTCAATCACGTGGTGCGCCAGCAGCCAGTCGACATCGCGCACGCCATTGACCTGGACGTCGTCCACGACTGCGCCGACGCGCTGCTGCAGAACGCAGGCGTGCTGTGGATGCCCGCCCATCCGCACGTGGACTGCAAACCCTCGCAACGCCCGCTCTGGACCTGGTGCGATGAGGTTCCGGTCCTGGCGCAACTTGCGCGCGAGGGCCGGCTGGCCTGGTACAACGCTTCGACATGGCCGAAGCCCCATCCGCGCTCGCCAGTGGTGGATGTGCGCTTCTTCAGCGCGGAAGCGGCCCTGCATGCGCTTGCGATGTGCGGTGCCAAGGTCGTCCGCTCGCTGGGCGTGGATGGCGGCAACCGCTATGCAGACCACTTCGACGACCTCCGCGGGCGCACCCTGCTGGCGAACGGCCACCCGAGCTTCGATCGCCAGTTCGAAGGGTTTGCGCGGATCATCCGGCGCACGGGCGTCCAGTACTCACCGCTGCATATCCAGTCGCCGGTGCGGGTGTTCGTTGGCACCGATGCCACCCAACGCGCGGGGCTGGCACTGCTGGAAGACAGCATTCGACGCCATGCCAGCGTTTCGGTGCAGGTGCAGGCCATCGACGATGCCCGTATTCCTGTGCCGAAGCTGCCGACGAACCGGGGGCGGACCGGTTTCTCGTTTTCGCGCTTCGGCATTCCCGCGCTGTGCGGCCATCGTGGTCGCGCGATCTACCTGGATGCCGACATGCAGGTGTTCAGCGACATCCTCGGCTTGTGGAACCACCCGATGCAAGGCTGCACGTTGTTGTCCGCGCGCACCGATCCGGCATGGAAGCGGCCAGCGCAGCACAGCGTGATGCTGCTCGATTGCGCACGGCTGGAATGGGATCCAACGCGGATCATCGATGGCTTGGACGACGGGCGATACAGCTATGCGGACCTGATGCAGCGCATGTGTATTGTCCCCGCAGATCAACAGCGGGAAGCGCTTTCGCCAGCCTGGAATTCGATGGAGCACTACGAGGCAGGCGAAACCCACTTGCTGCATTACACCGACATGCCGACCCAGCCCTGGGTCAGCCATGCCAATCCGCATGGCGCCGTCTTTTACCGGGCATTCGCAGAGGCATTGCAGGACGGCGGAATCGCGCCCGAGCTGGTGTACGAAGAGGTCGAACGCGGCCATGTCGCCCCGGATTTCCCGGCCTGGGTCGGGCTGCCCGCGCACCCCTCCGCCACGCGCCTGCAACGTGCGTGGGTGCCACCCTACAAACGGCTGTTGCCGGCCAACGCCAAGCGCGCATGAATCTCTACGACATGGCCCGGCGCGGCGACCGCATGCTCGATGCCCCGGCGGGAAGCATCGATGCCTGCGTGCTCAAGTTGGCCGCTGGCACTCAACGCGCGGTCAGGCTGGCGCATGATGCCCGCATCCGGTTGCGACACGCGCATGAGGCAACCTGCCTGCTGGCGACGCCGGCGGATCCGGGCTGGGTCCTGCACACCCAGGGCGAGGGCCAGGTCAGGGTCTGGCTCGAGGCGAAGGATCGGGCGCCCGTGCTGCTGGCCGACACTGCTGCGCAAGCTATGGATGCCAACGAGGTGGCCGTTACGATGCCCGCCCCGCGCAGTTGGCCGGCACGGCTCGCGCTTCGTCTCGCAGGCACGCCGAGCGTGCCTATCGCACCTCGGCCGCCTGCGCGCAGGCAGGTTCCGCTGCAGTTGTCCTGGCCCGTGCGGATGCCGATCGCCTATGACCTGGTGCTGGAAAGTTCAGAGGACGACGTGGCGATCGCGGTGGGTCCACTGCACGACGTCCGTCGCGGCGTGCTGGCGGAATTGCGTGGCAATGGCCTCGAAGTGGGTCCGGGCGCCAATCCGGCCGTCGTCGACAGCGACATCCGCAGCGTTCGCTACGTGGAGAAGATGTCGGCCACCGAGTGGGCGCAGGTCTATCCCAAGGAGTCGCTGGACGCGGCCGTCATGGCGCGCTGGTCGCAATACACGATCGCGTCGGCGGAGACGTTGGACGGGATCGCAACGGATTCGCTCGACTTCATCTTCAGCAGCCATGTGCTTGAGCATCTGGTCAACCCGCTGCAGGTCCTGCAGAACTGGTGGCAGTGCCTGGCGCCCGGCGGCGGTATCGTCGGGGTCGTGCCCGACGCCCGGTACAGCTTTGACCTGCGCCAGCCGCTGACGACACTGGATGAACTGCTTGCCCAGCTGCGCGCCGGGGCGCACGAGCGAACCGATGCCATGTACCAGCGCTGGTGCCGGCATACATCGCCCGAAGCCGACATCGCAAGTTTGCGCGCCCGCGACTACGCGATCCACGTCAATTACTTCAGTCCGGAGTCCTTCGGCGGAATGCTGCAGGCGTTCGCAGGACTTGTGGGAACGCCTGGCGGAGCCTTCGTCGAACAGTTCCAGAATGGCAAGGACTTTGCATTCGCGGTGTTCAAGCCGACATGAGCATCGATACCTTCTTCGCCCGCAGCGTGTCCGGCCCGCCAGCGCCCGCCCCATGGCGGGGCAGCCAGCTACTGATGCTCACCGCGGTTGACAAGGGCTACGTGGGTCATGCGATCGCGCTGGCCCGCAGCCTCGACATGCACGCCCCTGGCCACCATTTGCTGGTTCATCTGGTGAATCCGGATGCGGATTCGCTGGCGCGCCTGGATGCATGCGCCGAAGGTTTGGGCAAGCTGCGCCTGCATGTGTCCACGGAAAAGGTACGACTGCCGCCCGAGGCGTCAAAAGCTGCCTATTACGCCAGCGCGCGATTCCTGCTGATGGCGGAAATACTGGCGTCCGCGGATGCGGTGCCGGTGCTGGCACTGGATGCGGACGCACTCGCGGTCGGGCCGTTGACGCTGGATTTCAGCGACAAGCCCGAAACCGAGATTTGCCTGCGCCAGCGACGCAACGCTGTTGTGGCCAGCAGACATTTCGATGTTGCGGCGGGTGCGGTCTGGGCGCGCCCCACGCCACGAGCGAAAGCCTTCATGCACGCGGTGGCCAGTGACCTCATGGCTGCCTTCGCCAGCGGCCACGCGCAGTGGTTCATCGACCAGGAGGTGCTTGGACGCCACGTGGAAGCCGCCACTGCGCAAGCCAAGGTGCGTAACCTCAAGAGCAAGTTCGCGGACTGGAACATGGGGCATGACGCGGTGTTCTGGATGGGCAAGGGTGATCGTAAATACCGTGACCTGCGCTACCTGTTGATGCGTGGCGCTTTCGACGAGGACCCTGCGCGGAGCAGGGATGCCGCGCAGCTGGCCGACGCCTACGCGGACGCCCTTGCGCCCGGCAAGCGTGATCCGTTGGTCGAGCGCGCCGCGGCGGCTGTGCATGCGCTTCGGCGCCCGCAGGTGGGTATTTTCCTGCCTCGCCTGGACTTGCCGTGGAAGCATTCCGGTCTTGACCGCGAGGGCCGCCCGCCCGAGCTGGGCGAAGACACGATCGAAGTGCGGTTGTGGTGGAAGCGTTTCGCGATGGCCGCCTCCAACACCCTGGCGCGCATGGATGTGGACGTGCGGATGCTTGAACTTCCGGCCTGGGACATCACGCCGGATCGGGTTGACGCGGAGAACCTGGACCTGGCGCTGGTAGCGCATCGCACGCGACATGACTTCAATGGTCAGCGAACTCCGGTCTGGTTCTACATGCAAGAGTTCTT
Organism: Lysobacterales bacterium; assembly: GCA_038323895.1. GTDB lineage: Bacteria > Pseudomonadota > Gammaproteobacteria > Xanthomonadales > Xanthomonadaceae > Thermomonas. The sequence goes on from JBBQHK010000004.1 coordinate 84,521, forward strand.
TCGCCCGGTGTTCGTACTTGACCCGGTGGGCTGGGGCGCTGGCGCATCGACGTATCCCGTGGCGTACGACCAGCTGCCCGCAGCGGTGCTGGGTGCATGGGATGATTATCGCGATGCATTCCTGCAGGAGCGGCTGGGCAGCAAGTTCGCCCAGAGCGACCGCGACACCCACGCCAACCTGGTGGCAGGTGGTGAACTGCCGGAGGAACCCTACATCTTCGTGCCCATCCAGGTGCCCGATGACCGTTCCATCACCGACTTCAGCGAGGTCGGCATGTCGGAGGTGCTGCAGGCCGCACTCGCATTGGCCAGGGATGAAGGGTGTCGGCTGGTCGTGAAGTCGCATCCCGCCAACCGCGCATCGACGGCGGCACTCAAGGCCGACATCGACGATCCCTGCGTGCATTGGACCCAGGCGCATGTGCACGATGTTCTGCTGCATGCGCGTGGTGTGGTCACGATCAACAGCGGTGTCGGTTTCGAGGCGCTGCTCGCGAACGTTCCGGTGGTGTGCCTGGGACGCAGTGAGTACGACACCACGGCCCACGCCGCAACGTTGGCGACCTTGCCACACGCCTGGCAGCGCGCCGTCGCAGAACCGCCACTCGCACGCGAACGCCGCTATGCACGATTTGTCGACTGGTTCCTCGCCCGCCACGCGGTCGATTTGTCACGCCCCCAGCACGGCAACCGGGTATTGCGGCGTTTGCTGCAAGAGGCGGTCGCGCCCTTGCGCAGGCCTGCGGGCCCACCGGAGCCGGTGGCATGAGCACAGGTTCCTCCCAGCTTGGAGAGCCACTGGCGGGCTTGCGCGGGCTGCGGCGCGACTGGTCGGTCGCGTGGTTGCTGGCACTTCGCGAATGGCTGTCTGGCTATCGCAGCTCACGCTGGAATGCAGTCTGGCCAGTGCTCTACCCGGTCCTGTATACCGCGTTGCTGCTGGCAGTCAGGCCGCTGCTCGGCCAGCAGTCGCATGATCCGGCCAGTTATGCGTTGTTCGCATTTGTCGGCTTCAGCCTGTGGCAGGCGTGGATCGAGACCTTGCGCGCGCAACTTGGTGCGTTGCGCCGCTACAAGTCGCTGGTGTCGCGTGGCGACATGGGTAGCGGCACAATTGCACTTTCCAGTGCGATCACCGGCGCGCTGCAGCTCATTCCACGGTTGCTCCTTGCGATTGTGTTGGCGCTGGTCACGCGGCACACGATCAGCCCAGTCGCGGTCATGAGCCTGTTGACAGGTGGCTTGCTGGTGATCGTCAATGCGAGCGCGCTGGGGACCCTGCTGCAATCCTGGGCAACCCTGACGCCCGGCGTGGAACGGTTCATCCAAAGCGTTACCCTTGCCTTGATCTTCACCGGTGGTGTGTTCCTGCCACTGCCGCCGCACCCCGGGCGACTGGTGCAGGCACTGCTCGCGCTCAATCCATTCGGCGCGTTGCTGGACATGGCACGTGCGCCGCTGATCGGCGATCCCCTGTATTCGCCCGCGTTGTTGCTTGCATGGATCGCAGTGACCGTGGTGGCCGCACTGGTGGCACGCAACATCGGTCCACGCCTGTTGCCGATTGTCGTCGAGCGGATGGGGAACTGACATGCCAGACCTCCTGCTCAGTGCGCACGCCCTTGGCAAGAAATATGCACGTGGTCTGCGTCGTTCCATGTCGTATGGCAGTCGGGACCTGTTCTCCGCGGCGCTCGGCCGAGCGCCGCTTCCGGACTTGCGGGAGGGGGAATTCTGGGCATTGCGCGATGTCGACTTCCAGCTGCATCGCGGCGAATGCCTGGCCGTGCTGGGCGGCAATGGTGCCGGCAAGTCGACCCTGCTCAAGGTCCTGTGCGGCGTGCTGCGGCCTGACCATGGGCGCGTGGAAGTGCGTGGCCGCATCGAGAAGATGATCGAACTCATGGCGGGCCTGTCGCCATCGCTCAGCGGCGTCGAGAACATCCTGTTGCGGGCCCGGATGCTTGGGCTCTCTCGCGCCGATGCCGCGCGAAAGCTGGACGAAGCGGTGGATTTTGCCGACATCGGCGAGGGCATCGACATGCCGGTCTCGCAGTACAGCTCGGGAATGAAGGCGCGGCTGGGCTTTGCCTCCACCGTGGTGATGGCGCCTGACATCCTGCTGATCGACGAGGTCCTGGCGGTTGGCGATCTTGGATTCCGCATGAAGTGCTACGCACGTGTCGATGAGATGCGGCGTACCTCTGCTGTGGTGATGGTGACGCACGGAATGAACCATGTCGCGCGCATGGCGACCACGTGCCTGGTGTTGCACAAGGGACGCCCGCAATTGCTGGGCACCCCGCAAGCGGGCATCGCGCGCTACCAGGAGCTCATGGGAGCCGCAGTCCCGGCGACCGAGGCTGGCTATCACGATGCCGTCGTGTCGTTCTCGATGGAAGCAGATGGCGTAGTGGTCCCCCCGGGCGGCAACATCCGCCATGGCCAGGCGATCAGTATTTGCGGCGACCATCGCCATCCCGGGCTGGTGTCGCTGAGCGTGGTACTGCATGAAGGCGACGGACCCACCGTGGCGGATTGGCATTCGCGCCGCGCGCAGTTCCAGGTGGGCCCGGGCGTGCCTTTCAGGCTCGACATCGGGCGCCTGGAGTTATGTCCGGGCCGCTACCGGTTCGTCGTCGTTGGATTGGGCGAGGACGGCACGCAGCACTTCATGAGCGTACCGCATCGATTCACGGTGAAGGGGCTGCATTTGGGCACGACGCGTTGGCAACCCAATGGCTGCTGGTCGCAAGACGCAGCAGGCATTGATGATCCCGGGGGCGCGATGCGCCAACTCACCGCCTTCACGCATGACGCGACAGCATGATCAGGATGATCGCCCCCATTTCCGACCACGCACTGCAGGAATTGAATGCCGCACTGCCGTGGCATGCCGGGACGCTGTTGCCGGATGGCCGCCTGCTCGGACGGCTGGACGCGCGCCCGCACAAGCGGGAGGACGTGCAGCCGATCCCGGACAAGCGCATCCAGCGACTGGATTCCGCGCTCGGCCTGTCCGGCAAGACGGTCCTTGAAATCGGCTGCTTCGAGGGCATCCATACGCTGGGGTTGCGCCATTTCGGCGCCGATGTGACCGCGGTCGACCTCAGGCCGCTCAATGTCCTGAAGACGCTGGCCCGGCTGTCGGCACATGGCGAGAGTGCGGGCGTTTTCGTGATGGACGTGGAGGATCCGAAGGTCGAGTTGGGCCATTTCGACGTCGTCTTCCATTGTGGCGTGCTGTATCACCTGGAGGATCCGGTGACCCACCTGCGCGCCCTCCTGCCAGCCTGCGATGCGATCTACCTGGACACCCATGTTGCAGAGCCGGGTCGGGATCGCGACACACTGGTCGTGGGCGGGGAGGAGTATCACGGCTACCGGCACCACGAAGGTGGTTGGCAGGATCCGTTTTCCGGGCGCGCTGCCAGTGCGTTCTGGCTGACGCTGGACGATCTGCGCGTATTGATCAAGGCGCAGGGGTTCGACTGCGAGACGTGGAGTGAACGCGCCGAGAGAAACGGCGCCCGTGTCGGCTTGCTGGCGAGGCGTCCGACGTGAGCGAGACCCTGCGATTGACGCTGGATCCGATGTTGCTCAGAACGCCAGCCATGTCCCCGCTGTTCCGCCTGGCGTCCCGCGCATCCGCGGTCGCCAAGCTGATCGCCGACCGTGCGCTGCAGGAGATCACGCCCGGCTGGTACCTGCTTGAAGCCTCTTTTTCAGCCGATGAGGCGATCCCGACCCAGCTGGTCGTCGACTATGGCGAGGGCTTTGCGTGGCTGGAGCGCCTTTCTCCGCGTCTGCCCGATCATCGCGGCCGGCTGCGCAGCGTGGTCACCATCAAGCGCGAACCGCGACACCTGGGTCTTTTGGCCGGCCCCGGCGAACGGATTCCAACACTGCAGTCGTCAACGTTGCACTCGATTGGACGCATCCACGCCGGGCTTGAGATGATGCGTGCCATCCATGCGTCCGCGCCGCATCCGGACGCCAAATGGGACACGACGCTGGCGGCGTTGGCTTCATTCACGCGCACATTCATTCGCAAAGGGCGACGCGCGGCCGCAGACGAGCTGGTCGAGCGCTACGAAGCCAGCAGCCGTCGCGCGGCGAATGACTATGGGTCCTGGCTTGCCTCGCATGATCGCCTGCGTAGCGAAGAGGGCGACGCGATCGCCGTGGAATCGCCTGGTGCAGTACCGCATTTTTCGCTGCTGATGGTCGTTGAAGGCAATGCACCCCACGAGACCATGCACTCGGTCAATAGTGTGCTCGCGCAAACGTGGTCTGGATGGCAGCTTTGCATCTACCATGACCCGGCTGGCCCGTCAGCGTTGCCTGCCGAACTGGTGGCAGTTGCGGCAGCCGACCCGCGCATCGTTCTGCTCGCCCGCGATGCAGGCAGCACCGCAGATCGGTGGCTGACGGCGTTGTCTGCGGCCAAGGGACGCTACTGCGCTCGACTTGGCACGGGTGACCGCATCGCGCCCCATGCATTGCAGGTCATGGCAGGCGCGATCCAGCGACAGCCCGCGGCAGCGTTCCTGTATTGCGATCACGATACGATCGACGACGTTGGAGCTCGCTCCGATCCCTGTTTCAAACCGGACTGGAGTCCCGACCTGGCGTGCCAGCGCGATGTCCTGCTTCAGCTTGCGGTGATCGACCGTCTGGTTTTGCTCGCCATGGGGCGTGACGCAGGCGGCGATGACTACGAAGTTGCATTGCGGGCATGCGGCGCAGTGGGGGCCGAGCGCATCGTGCATGTGCCTCAGGTGCTCTATCACCGGTTGCAACAGTTGCCAGACGCCGACGCTGAAGCCGACGCCGACGCGCGCGCAGTGCTCGCATTGACGGCCCATTTCGCACGGCTTGGACAACGGGCGCACGCGCAGCGTGTCGCGGCGGGCATGTACAGGATCGTGCACCCGATGCCAGAGGACGAGCCCTCGGTGGAAGTGTTGCTGCCGACCCGTGACCAGCGCAAGTTGTTGGCGCGATGCGTGGATGGCGTACTTGAGCAGACCGACTACGCCAACCTGCGCGTGCGGATCATCGACAATGATTCGCGTGATCCAGACGTCGTGAGGCTGTTGGAAAAGTTGGCGAAACACCCTCGGGTCGTGGTTCAACACGCGCCCGGCGCGTTCAATTTTTCCAGGATCATCAATCGTGCCGCTCGGCAGGCCGAGGCTGAGGTGTTATGCCTGTTGAACGACGATGTGGTGCCGACGGATGCAGGCTGGTTGCGTGAAATGGTGTCCCATGCGCTGCGTCCGGAGATCGGCGCAGTCGGTGCGTTCCTGCGATTCCCGGACGGTTCGGTGCAGCACGCAGGCGTCGTCACCGGCATTGGCGGGGTGGCTGCGCACGTGCACTACAGGATGCCGCTGGAAGCGAGCGGGTCATGCCCGCAGCTGGCGACGGTTCGCAACTACAGCGCGCTCACGGCTGCGTGCATGGTGGTGACCCGCGACAAGTTCGAGCAGGTCCAGGGATTCGATGAAACCCTGCCGGTTTGCTACAACGACGTGGACTTCTGCCTGCGCCTGCGCATGGAAGGCTACTTCAACACATGGACCCCATTCGCCTCGCTGTTACATCACGAATCGGCGAGTCGTGGTCCGGACGACACGCCACTCAAGCGCGCCCGCCACCAGCGGGAATTCGCACGCATGCTGGCGCGGTGGGGAGATCGCCTGAATCGCGACCCCGCCTACAACCCGAACCTGTCACTGCATGGCGAACCGTTCGATCTGGCGCATGCGCCGCGCCAGACAAACCAGTTTCAACCTGCATATCCGATGCGAATGTTCGACCGGGCGGGCTGGAGCCAGGCGGCGCCTGCAATGCGCCGCTGAGCCCGGCGATACGACCTGTACCTGTCCCGGGCGCACCGGGGGCTAACGGTTGCCCGGAGCTTCTTCGGCTCAGGCGCTTCGCACGGCCGTCGAGCGTGCGGACGCCTGCCACTGCGGCCAGCGCGCCAGGATTGCGGCGCGAATTCCGACCACATCCAGCCCCGCTTCCGCCAGCAGGTCCTCGCGGCTCGCGTGGTGCTGGAAGGCATCCGGCAAGCCGAGGTGCAGCATCGGCATGGTGATGCCGGCAGCGCTGAGCAGTTCGGCGATGCCTGAACCTGCGCCGCCGGCCACAACATTGTCCTCAAGCGTGACGAAGCCCTCGTGAGAGCTGGCGAGTTCCAGCAACAACGCGCGATCCAGCGGCTTGATGAAACGCATGTTGACCACGGTCAGGCCAAGTTCGGAGGCAACGGTTTCGGCGGCCGGCACCAGCGCGCCGAACGCGAGCAGGGCGAGTCCTGATCCCTCGCGGCGCAGTTCCGCCTTGCCGATCGGCAGGCTGTCCAGCGTGGCATCCAGTGCGACGCCAGGACCGGTTCCGCGCGGATAGCGCACAGCGGCGGGCCCGGCGTGCCGGAAACCGGTGGTCAGCAGCTTGCGGCATTCGTTCTCGTCGGCTGGCGCCATCACCACCATGTTCGGCACGCAGCGCAGGAAACTCAGGTCGAGGTTGCCAGCGTGGGTCGCGCCATCGGGACCAACCACGCCACCGCGGTCGATCGCGAACAGCACGTCCAGATTCTGGATCGCGACGTCGTGCACCAGCTGGTCATAGCCGCGCTGCAGGAACGTCGAGTAGATCGCGAGGACGGGCTTGGCGCCCTCGCAGGCCATCCCGGCCGCGAGGGTGACCGCATGCTGCTCGGCGATGGCGACATCGAAATAGCGATCCGGGTACTCCTTGCTGAAGCGAATCAGGCCGGAGCCTTCACGCATTGCCGGGGTAATCGCCAGCAGCGTTTCGTCGGCGGCGGCCATGTCGCACAACCAGTCGCCGAAGATGTCGGTGTAGGTCGGCTTCTTCACACCGGCCTTGGCCTCGAGTCCCTTCCGCGGATCGAACGGCGACACCGCGTGGTAGCCGATCTGATCGCCCTCGGCGAGCTCGTAACCCTTGCCCTTGGTGGTGATGACGTGCAGCAGCTGCGGGCCCGTCATGCCCCTGAGCGTGCTCAGCACGCTGAGCAGCGCGTCGGTGTCATGGCCGTCGATGGGGCCGGTGTAATGGAAGCCCATTTCCTCGAACAGCGTGGACGGCACGAACATGCCCTTCCAGTGTTCCTCCCAGCGCCGCACGAAGCGCGCCGGTCCGCTGCTGCGCTTGTCGCCGAGGATCTTCTTGCCGCCTTCGCGCAAGGCATTGAGCGTCTTGCTGCCGGTCATGCGGCCGAGCATGCGGGTCAGTCCGCCGACCGCTTCACTGATCGACATCCGGTTGTCATTGAGGATCACCAGCAGGTTGGGTTCCTCGTCCATGCCACCGGCGTGGTTGAGCGCCTCGTACACCATTCCTGCGGTCATGGCCCCATCGCCGATCACCGCGACAACCTTTCTCGAAGCCGCCCTGCTGTCGTTGCCGGCGCGCGCATTGGCGATCGCCATGCCAAGCGCAGCCGAAACCGACGTGGATGAATGGCCGACGCCAAACGTATCGAATTCACTTTCCTCGCGTTTGGGAAACGGCGCGACGCCGTCTTTCTGCTTGACCGTGTGGATATGGTCGCGGCGGCCAGTGAGGATCTTGTGCGGGTAGCACTGGTGACCCACGTCCCAGACGATTCGGTCGTCCGGGGTGTTGTAGAGGTAATGCAGCACCGTGGTCAGCTCGACCACCCCCAGCCCGGCGCCGAAATGGCCGCCCGACTTGCCGACTGATTCGATCAGATAGGCGCGCAGTTCGTCTGCGACCGCACGCACCTGTGTCGCCTCGAGCGTTCGCAGATCGGCAGGGCTGTCGATCTTCGACAGCAGCGGGAATCGGGTGGCGTCAATCATTCGCCTATTGTCGCGCCGGGCGGCGATGCGGGCAATGAAGAGGGCGAACAAGCTGACGACCCAGGAAGGCCTGGACAAGTTGCCGGGTGCTGATTCCGATCATGGTTCGACAGGCTCACCACGAACGGAATCAGGGGGTTGCCGGTTCACCCTGAGAATATCGAAGGGTGAATGGGCATTTGTTCAGAGGTTTCCTCAAGACCCTTATGCAACAAGGGCCCGGACAAGCCGGGCGGCGAGCGGTCCAACAAAAAGGCCCGGACAAGCCGGGCCTCTGCTGCAAACACGCGGGGGAGGTGCGTGTGGGTCGGTGTTACCAGATCACGACCTGCTGGTCTGCGCCACGCACCATCAGGTCGCCGGTCTTGCAGCTGAACGCCGCGGCGAAGGCGGGCAGGTTGGATGGCGCGCCCATCGCGCGGAAATTCGCCGGGGAGTGCGAATCGGTGTTCAGGCGCACTTTCAGTTCGTCCGGGGTGAAGTTGCGGCGCCAGACGGTGGCCCAGTTCATGAAGAACCGCTGGTTCTCGGTATAACCGTCAATCTTGTCAGTGCCTGACTTGCCGGCATCGGCCAGGGCCTTCTGCAGCGCGTCATAGGCCACGGTCAGGCCGCCCAGGTCGGCGATGTTCTCGCCCAGGGTCAGCTCGCCCTTGACGTGCAGGCCATCGATCGCCTCGTAGTCGTCGAACTGCTTGACCAGCTTGGCGGTGCGTTCCTTGAAACCCTTGCTGTCGCTGTCCGTCCACCAGTTGCTGAAGTTGCCCTTGGCGTCGAACTGGCTGCCCTGGTCGTCGTAACCGTGCAGCATTTCGTGGCCGATCACCGCGCCGATGCCGCCGTAGTTCAGTGCCGGGTCCCCATTTGGATCGAAGAACGGCGGTTGCAGGATCGCTGCCGGGAACACGATCTCGTTCATCAGCGGGTTGTAGTAGGCATTCACCGTTTGCGGGGTCATGCCCCATTCGCTGCGATCAACCGGCTTGCCGATCTTGGCCATTTCAAAGGCATGGTTGAACTTCGATGCGGCCAGCACGTTCTGCACGTAGCCGTCGCGGCTGGTGGCAAGGCCGTCCCAGCTGCGCCATTTGTCCGGATAGCCGATCTTCGGCGTGAAGCTGGCCCACTTCTCCATCGCCTTGGTCTTGGTCTCCGGGCTCATCCAGTCGAGTTTTTCCAGGCGCGCCTTGAGGGCGTCGCGCAGGTTGCCGACCAGTTTTTCCATCGCCGCCTTGGATTCGGCCGGAAAGTATTCCTTCACGTACAGCTGGCCCAGCGCCTGGCCGCTGCTGCCTTCCACGGTGTCCAACACCCGTTTCCAGCGGGCCTTCTGTTCCTTCTGGCCGCGCAGGGTTTGCGAGTAGAAAGCGAAGCGCTCGTCATTGAACCTGGACGACAGGAACGGCGCCATGCCATCGATCGCGTTGATCCGCAGGTAGGCCTGCCACTGTGCGACCGGCACGTCGGCCAGCATCTTGTTGAATTCGACGAAGAATTTCGGCTGCGACTGCGAGAAACTCTCGACCTTCAGTCCGTTGGCCGCGAAGAACTGCGACCAGCTGAAGTTCGGCGAGGCCTTGTCCGCATCGCCCACGCTGACCAGGTGGTACTGCTTGTTCGGGTCACGCAGCTCGATCCGCGAGAACGAGGCCTTGGCCAGCCTGGTCTCGAATGCCAGCACATCGTTCGCCTGTTGCTGCGCGGCAGCGGTGGCGACGCCAGCGTTTTCCAGCTGCTTGGCGATGTGGGTGACGAATGCTTCACGGATCGACTTGTACTTGCCGTCCGGGCCGTCCTCCAGGTAGTAGGCCTTTTCCGGTAGCGACAGCCCGCCCTGGTCGGTGTAGGCGATCACCATGTCGGAATTCTTGAAGTCGGCCTGGGGATAGAAGCCAAACACTTCACCACGACCGGCCGCGAATTCTTCGCGCAGGTAGCCGGCGATGTCGGCCGGCGTCTTCAGCGCATCGATGCGATCGAGCATTGGTTTCACCGGGGTGATGCCAGCCGCTTCAATCGCGGCCTCATTCATGCCGGTGGCGTAGATGTCGCCCACGAGCTTTTCAAGGTTTGTGGCGTCCTGTTTGGCTGCGGCGGCTTCGACCAGCGCCTTGCTGGCGGCCTGGGAGCGCTCATCCAGCATTTCAAAGCTGCCCCAGCTGGTCTTGTCACCCGGCACCGGGTTGGCAGCCAGCCACTTGCTGTTCACGAAATCGGCCAGGTTGGTGCAGGCGTTCTTGCTGGTGTCGAGGTCGGCGATATTGAAGGCGGCGAGTGGTGGCAACTCGGCCTTTGCGGAGACTGGCTTGCTGGAGGACTCCGGTGCTGCGGCTGGTGCGTTGTCGCCGTTGCAGGCGGACAGGGCAGTGGCGATGGCGAGCGATAGCAGCAGGGCGTTGGGTGTCTTCACGGAATGCGGCTCCAGTGACGGGGGGGGGAAGTGAAACCTGAGGGCAGGTATTCGCGACAACAGAACACTGTCGCCGTTGCGCCCGCGTCAAAGCGAATGCCGGCCGTGGTGCAGGCCCTCGCCGCCGTGACCGCGGTTCAGCGCACCGGGCTGAAGCGCGGGTCGGTGATCTTCATTTCAGTCATCGGTCCATAGGGCTTGACGACGTCGCGGATCTTCGAGGCGTCCCCAATCACCACCAGCACCTGGTCCCGGCTGGGCGCGAACACGCTGCGCGCCTCGGCGATCTGCGCTGGCGTGGCTGCGGCGACCTTGCCGAGGTAGCCGTCGATGGTGGCGCGATCATCGCCATGCAGGCTCAGGTCGACCAGGGTGCGGGCCAGTTGCGGGGCGGTTTCAAGGCTGGGCGCGAACTGACCGGCGATGTAGTGCTTGGCGGACGCCAGCGTCGCGGTGTCCAGGCCGACAGTGTGCAGGCGATCCAGCGTGGCCAGGGCCAGGTCGATCGCGGCCTTGGTGGATTCTGTCTTGGTGAAGCTGGAGATCATCGATGCGCCCGGCACTCGCGGACGCTCGATCTGAGACCCGGCTCCATAGCTCAGGCCGGACTTGATCCGCAGTTCGGTGTTGAGCATCGAGGTGAAGCGGCCGCCAAACGCGGTCTGCACCAGGTCCTGCGCGGCTTCGGCCGGATCGCCATGGCGGCTACCGATGTTGCCCAACGCGAAGTAGGTCTGGGTCGCGCCGGGCTTGTCGACCAGCAGGACGCGGCGGCCGATTTCGCGCGCTTGGGCTTCGGTCTGCGGCAGGCTGCCGCTAGCCTTGGTCCATCCACCGAAGGCCTGCCTGACTTGCTCGGTCACCGCCTTCGCATCGAAGTCGCCGGCAATGGCAATGATCAACCGGTCGCTGCCCATCTGCTGCTGGCGGAATGCCTGAAGATCGGCCAGCGAGATCGTGGCCAAGCTGGTTTCATCGCCTCCGGTCGAACGCCCGTAGGGATGATCGCGGAACAACCAGCCGCTGGTGTAGATTTCGATCAACTGGCGCGGGTCGGAGTCCTTGGCATTGGCGATGCCGTCAATCGCACGCTTACGGAGTTTGTCGAACTCGGCGGCATCCATCTTCGGCCGCAGCAACGCATCGGCCAGCAACGACAGCATCAGTCCGGTGTCCTTGGACAGGAACTGCGCATTGGCGGTGATCGCCTCGCGCGTGCTGCCGAAGTCCAGACTGCCGCCGGCGCCATCGACGGCCTGCGCAAATTCCAGCGCGTTGCGGTCGCCAGCGCCTTTTGACAGCAGCTCGCCGAGAAGGTCGGCGGTGCCTTCCCTGCCGACGGCATCGGCCAGTGCACCGCCGCGAATCGCCACCGATGCAGCAACCAGCGGCACGTCCTTGCGTGGCATCAGCAATACGGTGGCGCCGTTGTCCAGGGTGATGGTCTGGAAATCAGGCAGGCGGATTTCGCCGGCGCTGACGTTGGCCGTTGATACAAAGCCCAGCAGCGCGACCAACGCGAACGCGGCATTGCGGAGTGAAGCGGGTCGAATCGAGACGAGGCGGTTCATCACTTGCGCTCCTTGCCTGAAACGGGTTGTGCCGTGGGTGCGGCCGCCACCGGCTTCAGCAGGCCGGTGGTGCGGTTCTGCACGCGCAGGATCTGTTTCGCCAGCGCCTGGACCTCGGCGGCGGTGACGGCTTCAAATGCGGCGGGGGCGTCGAACAGCTTGCGATAGTCGCCGTGGAATACTTCATATGTCCCCAGTGCGCGCGCCTTGCCATTGATGGTGGCCATGCCGCGCCAAAAGGCAGACGCTTTCAGGTTGCGTGCCTTGTCGAGCTCCGCAGCCGTGACGCCATCGCGGGCGATCCTGCCTAGTTCGTCGTCGAGCAACGCCTCTAACTTGGCGGTGTCGCTACCCGGAGGCAGCATCGCGTAGACCCACAACAGGCCTGGATCGAAGCCGGCATCGGTATATGCACCGGTCTGCACCGCAGCCTGCTCGCGCTCCACCAGGCGCTGGTTGAGCCGCGAGGATTCGCCCTGTGACAGGATCGTGACCAGCAGCTCCAGCGTCGGGTAACGCTTGTCGCCCGCGCCCATCCCACTATGGAACGCGTAGGCAACGATCGGCGACTGCGCGTCGGCCCGTTCGACCACCAGTCTCCTTTCTCCCAGTTGTTCCGGTTCGATGGTGGTGATCTTGGTCGGTTCCGGCTGCTTGGCCAGTGGCGCAAGGTACTTGTCTGCCAACGCGAACACCTGCGCCGGCTCAACGTCACCTGCAATCACCAGCACCGCATTGTTCGGCGCGTAATAGGTCTTGAAGAACTGCTTGAGGTCATCGACCTTCCAGTTCTCGATATCCGATGGCCAGCCGATGGTCGGGATCTGGTACGGATGCGCGGTGAACGCGGCGGCCTTCAATTGTTCCCTCAAGATCCCGAAATTGTTGTTGTCCACGCTGGAGCGGCGCTCGCTGTAGACAACGCCGCGTTCGGTTTCGATCACCTTGGGGTCGAACGACAGGTTGGCCATGCGATCACCTTCCAGGTCGAAGATCGTTTCCAGCGTGTTGGACGGAAACCAATCGGTGTAGATGGTCAGGTCGCTGCTGGTGCTGGCGTTGTTGCTGCCACCCGCGGCTTCCATGGTGCGGTCGAACTCGCCGGGTTTGCGGGTCGTGGTGCCGTTGAACATCATGTGTTCGAAGAAGTGCGCCAGTCCGGTGATGCCGGCGTGCTCATTGCGACTGCCGACCTTATAGAAGGTGTAGTAGTTCGCGCTCGGGATGTCATGGTCGGGCCAGACCACGATCTTCAGGCCATTGGCCAGTGTCTTGCTGACGATGGCGTCGGCGCCCGGCACCTGGGTGGCGCTCGGGTTGGCAGGTGGTGCCGGCGTGGCGGCCTGGGCGATCAGGCAAGTGCTGCCCAGCGCGAGCACGCAGGCAAGGGACAACAGGCGCATGTGGATTCCCGGTAGGACGTATCTGCGCAACTCTGCCCGAAGCCCTGACCTGCGTCACCTGCCTAAAGTCGTGGTGGCTGCTAATCTCGCGACTGGCCGTTTCGCCCGTGGCAGGGGACGCAAGGATGGGCGACCTGAAGACCCGGCCGACCGACGCATCGGTCGGCGAATTCCTGGAGCAGCAACCGGATGAGCGACGCGCCGACTGCCAGGCGGTGGCGGTGATGATGCGCAAGGCGACCGGCGAACCCGCGCAGATGTGGGGAAGCAGCATCGTCGGATTCGGGTGCTACGCCTACACCAACAGCGCCCGCAAGACGTTCGAATGGCCATTGGTGGGATTCTCGCCGCGCAAGCACGACCTCACTCTCTACATCATGCCGGGCTTCGATGGTTTCACCGGACTCATGGCGAAGTTGGGCAAGCACCGGGCCGGCAAGTCCTGCCTGTACATCAAGCGCCTGGCTGATGTTGATACCGATGTATTGCGTGCGTTGATCGAAAGATCGGTGGCGGCGATGGAATCAAAAAAAATGCGTGCGTTGAGGAAGCCATCAGCGCCGCTTGCCGGTCACGACGGATGACAACACCCGCAAGTCCAGTCGGTTCGAGGCTTCATGTCGTCATCCTGTTCTAATCGATGCTTCTGGTGTCCTGGGCCGGCGCATCGGAACAGGGCCCGGCGCATCGCGCATTTCTGTCCAAAGATGCGCATTCAGCTTTGTTCGCGTATAGTGCCGCTCATTCTGCGCACGGCTGATCGTTTTCCCGGTCACGCCTGCCGCTCCGGCGGCCAGCTTCTCCCCACACGCCTTTCGTCGCGCAGACACGGCCCCGGATCTACCGGTGTCGTGCCATCGTCGACTCGCAGCGCGGTTACAGGGAAACGCTCGGGTTCGTCCACGCTACATGCGTGGGAATTACACCGGAGTTATCTCAATGTCGTTTGAAACCCTCGGGCTTGCGCCCGCGTTGCTGCGCGCGCTTGCCGAAAACAATTACAACACCCCGACCCCCATCCAGTCCGAAGCGATCCCGCTGGTGCTGGCCGGTCATGACGTGCTGGGCGGTGCCCAGACCGGCACCGGCAAGACTGCCGCGTTCGCGCTGCCGGTCCTGACCCGCCTGTCCAAGACCACCCCGCCGGCCGGCCCGCGCAAGCCGCGCGCGCTGGTGCTGGTGCCGACCCGTGAGCTGGCGGTGCAGGTCGCCGAAAGCTTCAAGACCTACGGGCGCCATCTGAAACTCAACGTGACCACGCTGTTTGGCGGCGTCGGCATGCAGCCGCAGATCGACCAGCTTCGTCGTGGCGTGGATGTGCTGGTGGCCTGCCCGGGTCGCCTGATCGACCACATGGACCGCGGCACCGTGAAGCTTGACAGCGTCGAAGTGCTGATCCTTGACGAAGCCGACCGCATGCTCGACATGGGCTTCCTGCCGGCGATCAAGCGCATCCTCAACCGGGTGCCGAAGCAGCGCCAGACCCTGCTGTTCTCAGCCACGTTCGAGGCGCAGATCAAGGCACTCGCGCTTGAGTTCATGAACAATCCGCAGCAGGTGCAGGTGGCGACGCAGAACATGATCGCGCAGACCATCACCCACACCGCGCATCCGGTCGATGGCTCGCGCAAGCGTGACCTGCTGATCAAGATCCTGTCAGAGCGCCACACCGACCAGGTGCTGGTGTTCGGCAAGACCAAGCATGGTTGCAACCGTCTGGCCGAACAACTCGAGGAAGCCGGCCTGCCGGCGGTCGCGATCCACGGTAACAAGAGCCAGGCTGCACGCCAGAAGGCCCTGCGCGACTTCAAGTCGGGCAAGGCGCGGATCATGGTGGCCACCGATGTCGCCGCGCGCGGCCTGGACATCCCGGACCTGCCGCTGGTGATCAACCACGACCTGCCGATGGTCGCCGAAGACTATGTGCACCGGATCGGCCGCACTGGTCGCAACGGCCAGCAGGGCGAGGCGCTGTCACTGGTGTCGCCGGAAGAAGGCGGCCTGCTGCGGCAGATCCAGCGCCTGCTGAAAGTCGAGCTGGTGATGGACGTGGTGCCGGGCTTCGCGCCCAGCAAGCCGATCCGCCTGGATACGCCGATCCCGAAGAACGGCGGTGGCGGTGGCCAGCGTTCACCCGGACGTCCCGGCGCTGCCCCGCGTCCGCACGCACGTCCGGCTGCACGCGCAGGCCATGCCGGTCAGCAACACCGTCCCACCGGCCAGGGTGCGTATGCCGGCAAGCGTGGTTCGCGCGCCTGATTGCTTCCAGCTTCGCACGCATGAAAGGCCGGCATTTGCCGGCCTTTCGTTTGTCTGCATCTCGCCGGTTTGCGACCGGGTCAGCCTTGTGCGCGCCTCGCGTGATCATGGCGCAGGCGCATGCTCATTGCGCAGGGGGCGAGGCTGGTGGAGCCGGTGTACGGGTCGACGACGCGAGGGGCGTGGGGGGGCTGAAGGGAATCGTGCTGGGCGCCACCGCGCCACCGCTGATGATGAAGCTCATCGCCTGGTCGACGGTCCAGTCAGTCGGCGTCATCTTTTCGACGGGAACGATTTCCAGATAACCCGAGGTCGGATTTGGCGTAGTCGGCACGTACACCGCGGCGAGCTCTCGGCCGGTGCCGATTTCGCGCATCACCCGGGTCACGAAGCCAAGTGTTTTCATTTCCGGGTGCGGGAAGTCGATCAGCACCACGCGCTGGGCGCCATCGGGTTTGGTCTGCAGGATGTCGAGCAGCTTGCGCGCGCTGCCGTAAATCGTGTTCGCCAATGGAATGCGCGCGACGATGGCCTCGAACCAGCCCAGCAGGCGCTGGCCAACCACGCGCCGGGTCAGCCAGCCGACCAGCAGGATGGCCAACACGGTGGCGAACATCGCAATCGCACCCAGCATCCACGAATCGTCCAGCCATCCCAACGTCGCGGGATTCAAGGCAGCCAGGCCCTGCAGTACCGGCTCGACCACAGGACGGCTCAGGTCACTCAGCAGCACGAACAGGAATCGCACCACCACCCAGGTCAGCCAGAGTGGCAGCAGGGTCAGCAGGCCAGTGATGAACAGGCGTTGCAGGCGGGTGTTGAGCGGGGCGGGGGCTGGCATGTGCTCATTGTAAAGCGGATGCGTGTCGGATCAGTCCTCGCGCACCAGGCGTATCCCGACATCGGTGTAACCGCGATCTGCCGCCAGCGGCTTGGGTTTGCCGCTGGCCATGCGCTGGCTGCATGTGTTGTCCGCGCACAGGGTCAACCAGCCGGAAACTGGTGCCGAAGCCTGTGACCTGGCTTCGCCCGCACTGGGCAGGCGAAAGCGACCTCTCTCGTGGGCGCTCAACCAACTCGCATAGGCTTTTGCATCGTCCGCCGAGACGCAGACGACCGGCGCGCTGTCGGATTGCCGACCGCCTGGCGCCTTCCAGCTGCGCCGCGTGGCACCGAACAGGCCGCTGCGGCCACAGTCCACCGCTGCACGCCCGGTCTGGTTGGCGAAGCGTGCATAGTCCGCGCGGCTGACCGTCATCACTTCAGCCGGGGCTCGCTGGGCTGGCTTGTTGCTGTTCGCAGCGACGCCCGGGGTTGCAGTCGCAGGCATGCGCGCCAGCCTGGCCTGCAAGGCCCGGCTGCGTGCCGGATCCAGGCCAATCCAGCGGGAGTCGGCCAGCAACTGCTCGGCGCCCTCCGGATCGGGTTTCGTGATGATCTCGCCCAATCGCGCCGTGAGCGCCGCATCCAGTCGTTTGCGCAGCATCGCAATGGCATTGCCATCGCCCCCACGGCGTGCATCCAGCTCGCGCGCGCGCTCGAACGCTTCGCGTGCACCGGGGGTATCGCCTTTTCGCAGTGCCTGTTCGCTGGCATTGCCCAGCGCATCGAACAAGCGTGCGCTCAACATCAACGTCTGCAGGTCGGTCGGGTTGACTCGACGTGCGGCATCCAGGCTGTCCCAGGCATTGCCGTTGGCCGGGGACAGCAGCTGGCCATCGCGCAACTGCTGCTCGGCATTGGCCAGGTATGCGCTGATGCCGGCCGTGGGGGAGGAATCGATCCCGCCCAGAACACTGTCGCCTGTGTTGGCGCTAGGTACCGGCAAGTCGCTGGGCGTGCCTGCTTCGATATCCGCCGTCGCGACTGCTTCGGTTTGTCCAGGCAGTGCGTCGCTGCCCTGGTCCAGCAAGCGCGGTACGCCGGTGGCCAGGGCGACGATGGCGGCCACGCCGGCTGCAACCAGTGCAACAGGCTTCCAGTTGATGCCGCGTCGCGCAGGTTCGCCTTCGGTGCTGGTGGTGGGCGGCAGAATTTCAACCACGCCGAAATGTTTTCCCGCCCGCGCCTGGATCTGCTCGAGCGCCTCCAGCATGTCCTGTGCGCTGGCGTAACGAGCATCCGGGAGCTTGGCCATGCTTTTGTCGATCAGCCCCTGCCAGTGCTTCAACGGCGCCGGCAGGCGTGGCACTGGATTCTGCACGTGCATCACCGCCATCGACAGTGCATCGCCGGCGTTGTAGGGCAGGCTGCCGGTAAGCATTTCCCAGGTCAGTACGCCCAGGCTGTAGAGGTCGGCGCGCCGATCAACGGTGGCGCCGCGCGCCTGTTCCGGCGGCATGTAGGCGGTGCTGCCCACGGCCAGGCCGGTTGACGTCAGCCTGGGATTGCTGCCACGCCGCAGGGCGATGCCGAAGTCCGCCAATTGCGGACGTTCGCTGTCGTCGAACAGCACGTTCTCGGCCTTGACGTCGCGGTGCACCACGCCGCGCACATGAGCGTAGTCCAGCGCCTGCAACAGCACCCGCAGGATTTCGGCGACGCGTGGCTGGTCGCCGCGCAGTTTGCGCTGCGCAAGGTGGCCGTGCGACAGGTAGGGCATCGAATAGAACGGCAGGCCATCTGCGGTACGGCCGACTTCATGGATGCCCACGATGCTCGGGTGTTGCAGCCTGGCAATGGTGTGGGCTTCGTTCTCGAAGCGGCCACGGCTGACTTCATCGGCCAATGCTTCCGGCAGCATGACCTTGAGCGCGACCTTGCGGCCGAGCGATGCCTGGTCGGCCAGGTATACGGTGGACATGCCGCCGTGGCCGATCACCTTGAGGATGCGGTAACCATCGACCTGCGGCAGATCGCTGTCTGGAATGCGGCTGGACACGACTACCCCGGCTATGTGCGTTCCTCAGCATAGTCCGCAGTCCTGTGTGATGGAACAATCAGCGTCCCGGTTTGCGCCTCACGTACAACTGCTTGCGGGTGCGTGCAACCAGCTCGCCCTGTACGTCGAGCACGTCGGCCTCGAACCAGTGCAGCACTTTTTCGCCGCCTGCCGTGGCCGCGCGAAGTTCATCCAGCACCGCATCGTCCAGGTTGAAACTGGCATGTACGGTGCCGCGCCCGGGTTTGACGAATTCGATCTCCCCGGCCTTGTCCCAGACGATGTAATCGGGTCCCAGGCTGCGCAGGACCGGAAGCATACGGAACGGGTCGGTCATCGCGAACAGGCTGCCGCCGAAATGCGTGCCGACGTAGTTGCTGTTCCAGGGGCGCTTGCGCAGCTCAACGCGGACGTGGCGCCAGTCGTTGCTGATATGGGTGACGTGGATGCCGCTGAACAAGTACGGCGGCCACAGGTTCATGCCGTGGCGGACGATGCTGGCTTTCATTCGAATGCTGTGCAGGGGAGGCCCGGCAGCCTACCATACGGTCAGGTATGGATGCACTGTCGTGAAGTATCAGGCCAGCAGCAGCGAGGACATCTTGCGCCGGTAACGACTGACCAGCTCTGCGTCCTCAAGCACGCGGAAAGCATCGATCAGGGTCTTGCGCGCGAGGCCGTTTTCATAGGCGCGGTCGCGCTGCAGCATCTCGATGAACTGCACGAGCCCGGCCTCGGCATCGCCTGCCACGAACCGATGGATCCCGAGCAGGTGGCGTGCACGCAGGTCGGCAGGATCGGCCACGACCGCAGCCTCCAGCACTTGTACCGGCGGGGCATCCTTCAACAATGCGGAGAACCCGAGCCGAGCGCGTGCCTTGATCGTCCGGTCGTCGGTGGCCAGGTTGGCGGGCAGGCCGTCAAGCAGCGATTCCGCTTCGGTGGTGGCGCCGGTCTGCAGCAGTGCCAGGGCGAGGTCGAGCTTGAGTCCGGCCTTCTCGGGCTCGGCTTCGATGGCCTTGCGCAAACGCATCACGTCTTCATGCGGATCGACCGCAGCCGCCGTGACCTCGACGATGTCTTCCTCGACGATTTGCGCCGGCTCAATGCCGTGGTGGGTGAGGAATTCCTTCAGTTGGTCTTCCGGCAACGCACCTGGGAAGCCGTCGACCAGTTGCCCGTTCTTGACCAGGATGACGGTTGGCACGGACTGGATCTGGAATGCCGAAGCCAGTTCCTGCTCCTGCGCCACATCGACCTTGGCCAGCATGAAGGCGCCGTTGTAGTCGGCGGCGAGTACTTCCAGCAGCGGACTCAGGATCCCGCACGGCTCGAACCCGGCCGCCCAGAAATTTATCAGGACCGGAGTTTCCAGTGAGGTGCGGATCACCGTGTCCTCGAACGTCGCGGCAGTGGCGTCGAAAACGCGGGGCGTAGGCGTGTCAGTCATGGCTTGGGACATTGCTGGGATGCCTTGGTAATGGCGATGGCGGTGACGATAACAAGTCGATGTAAAAAATAGTTGACATCCTGATGACCGCATGTAAAGTATTTATTACATTTAGTCCGCCAGAGGTGACATCAATGAAAGCCCCGCAACCACGTTCCCAACTGATCGGCTGGCTGGCGCTGGCCGGGGTTGGGCTGGCGCTGTTCTTCAGTGGCGAATACCGGGATATCCCATTTCCGGTGGGCTGGATCGGCACGTTCCTGTTCGTGGCGGCGGTGTGGTTCAGCGTGGATGCGCTGTATCGCGTGCCACACAGTGATGCCGAAGCCCAGATCGCCCCCGGCGAATGGCAGGCCTGGATCGGCGTGGCTTTCGTGGGTGCGGTGATTGCCGTGAGCCTGCTCAATGCCCACGTCTTCATGCCGCAGGTATCGATCAGGGAGAATCCCGAGGCTGGCGCGGTCGGCCAACGCATCGGAACCTTGTTCGTTGCCTGGCTGGTGTTGGCGCATGTGTTGAAGGAGCGTTGGGCTGGCAAGGTCATCGCCGATGAACGCGATGCGCAGATCGAACTGGCGGCCAGCCAGTGGGGACGGAGCGCAACCGCCGTCGTGGTGATCGGGATCGCGCTGCTGCTGGGCTTCAGCGACACCGCGCGCCTTCAGCAGTTCAGTTATCCGTTCATCGCACAGATGCTGATGACCACGCTGCTGGTGGGCCTGTGGTTCGACCAGCTGATCGCGGCGCTCCTGTACTGGCGCGATCGACGCGCAGCGACCGAATGAGCGGCACGCTGGTTGAAAACGGGATCCGCCGCCTGCGCTTCGCGCGCGGTGAGATGACCCAGCAGGCATTGGCCGATGCCTGCAGCGTGACCCGGCAAACGATTATTGCCCTGGAAGCGGGCAAGTACGCGCCATCGCTGGAGCTGGCATTCCGTATCGCCGATGCACTCGGCGTGCGCATCGAGGACGTTTTCCAATGGAGCAAGCCGCAATGAGTAAAGTGGGAAACAGGTTCATCCGCATCGTCAAATGGCTGTCAATCGGCACCGTGGCCCTGGCGCTACTGCTGTTCGCCTGGATCCAGTGGACAGTCGCGAGTTTCGACACCAAGACGCTACCCGAGCGACACGGCGGGCTGGATGTGAAGTTGTATGCACGCGAGGGTGCACCGCGTCCGCTGCTGGTTGGCCTGGGCGGCAGTGAGGGCGGCAATGCCTGGACCCGCGGCATGTGGAAAACCCAGCGCGAACGCTTCCTGGACCAGGGCTACGCGATGCTCGCGGTGGGCTATTTCGGCACGCCGAACTCGCCCGAAAACCTCGACCGCATCTCTGTGGACGCGATTCACGCCGCAATCCTGGAGGCGGCCAAGGATCCACGTGTCGATGGCCGTTGCATCGGCGTGATCGGTGGGTCGCGTGGCGGTGAGCTTGCCCTGCTGTTGGCCAGTCACTACCCCGACATCAACGCAGTGGTCGCGATCTCGGCGGGCAGCGCGGTATTCCCGGCATTGACGGATGCAATGACCACGCCGGGATTCTCGCTGCATGGCAAGCCGCTGCCGTTCGTGCCCATGCCCTGGAGTGCCACCCCCAACCTGCTGGTGCACGACCTGCGCGGCGCATTCGACAAGATGGTCAGCAACACCGCCGCAATGGATGCTTCGGCAATCCGGGTGGAGCGCATCAATGGGCCGGTCTTTTTCGCGTCTGGAAGCCAGGATGAGTTCTGGCCCTCGCGCGAGATGTCGGATGCAATGATGGCCCGGCTCAGGCAGCATGGATTCCGACATCCCGCCGAACACCTGGTCGTGGCGGGCGGTCACAGTGAGCCATTGGACGAGTTCCCGAAGATGGAAGCATTCCTGCAACAGAATTTCGCCAAGGCTTGCCGATGACCCGGTCAAGCGGCTGGCTGGCTTGGCTGGCGGTGGCATGTTTCGCTGCCGGGTTGCTGCTGGCGAACCTGGGATTGCCCGAGTATTCGCAGCGCCAGCATCCGGTGGGCCTGCGTGGTGCGAGTGGCCTGCCTTACGCGTTGGCGTTCAATCTGACGTTGTTCATCGTGCCCGGCGCGCTGTTGGCGATCGCCGGGCAGGCGCTGCGCCGCCGCCTGCCGGATGCCGGTTGGATGGCCCGGATCGGCATCGTGCTGGTGCAGCTGTCGGCATTCGCATTCGCAATACAGGGCGTGGTGTCCATGGATGCCTCCGACATGGACACGAACATGAGCCGCCTGCATGCGCTGGCGTGGATGCTGTGGTGGATCACCTTCACCCCCGGCGCGCTGCTACTGGCGGTGGGTGCACGGCGCGGCAGGGGCTTTGCGATGGTCTCTCTGCTGGCTGCGCTGCTGGTGCCATTGATCGCAGTATTCGCGCCCATTGGACCGTGGGTCGGCGTCGCGCAACGGCTGGCGTTCGCGGTGTGGTTCGGCTGGTGGGTTTATGCAATTACCCTGAAAACGCCGCTGCCGTCCCAGACGACACGATAACCGGCTTCAGACCCCTGCCCAGCCATCCCTGGCTGGGCGTTCGCAAGCGCGGCCGATGCCGATAGGGCATCGGCCATACGCGCCCTCTCAGCCATGTTTCAACTTCAGTCCAAGGATCGTCGCCGACAACACGAAGGTGATCGCGTTCGACACGATCATCGGCCACGATTCCAGCACGATGCCGTAGCCGAACCAGAAGCCGATCCCGACAGTGAACATCAGGTACATCCACAACGAGATGCCGCTGGTCTCCCGGGTGCGGATGGTTTTCACCGCCTGCGGCACGAACGAGAGCGTGGTGCAGGTCGCAGCCACCACGCCCAGCCACTCCAGGTTCACCGCGCGGGTGTCCGATGGATGCTGCCGTCCTTCATGACGAAGTCGACCTTCAGGACATTGCCGATGTCGGCCACCGGGTCTCCAGGCATGGCGATGATGTCCGCACGTTTGCCGGCTTCCAACACGCCCTGATCATCGACGCCGAGCACGCTGGCCGCATGGAGCGTTGCTGCCTGCAGCGCATAAGCCGCCGGCATCCCGGCCTCGACCATGAAAAGGAACTCACGTGCGTTTTCGCCATGCGGCCCCACGCCCATGTCGGTGCCGAAGGCGATCTTGACGCCGGCTTTGTACGCACGCGCCGCGGTGTCCTGGATCTGCGCGCCGATGCGCGCGGCCTTGGGACGCACGACATCGGGAAAATAGCCGTCGATCTTGGCCTTGTCGGCGACGAACCTGCCGGCGTAGATGGTCGGCACGTACCAGGCGCCCTTCTGCTTCATCAGGTTCATGACCCGGTCGCTCATGTAGGTGCCATGTTCGATGCTGGTCACGCCGCCGGCGACCGCGCGGTACATACCTTCCTCGCCATGTGCGTGGGCGGCGACCTTGTAGCCATAGTCATTTGCGGTATCGACGATGGCCTTGACTTCTTCGACCGTGAATTGCGGCGCGTCACCGGACCTGGCGTAGGACAGCACGCCGCCGGTGGCGGTGATCTTGATGACGTCGCTGCCTTCCTTGTAGCGCTGGCGCACGGCCTGGCGCGCGTCGTCGATCGAGTTGATCACACCTTCGGTCGGGCCGGGCGGGCCCAGCAGGTGCGAGAGCTCGGAGTTGTAACCGTTGGTGGGGTCGGCATGGCCGCCGGTGGTGGCGATCGACTTGCCGGCGGCCCAGATCCGTGGCCCCTTGACCAGGCCCTGGTTGATCGCGTCGCGCAGGTGCGGGCTGATGCCGCCGCCCAGGTCGCGCACGCTGGTGAAGCCGGCCATGAGGGTCTTCTCCGCATAGCCAACGCTGCGGAAGGCGAAGTCGATGTCGTCCAGGCGGAAGCCTTCGGAGTAGCTCTGTGCGCTCGACTGCCCGCCCATGTGCACGTGCAGGTCGGTCCAGCCAGCCATGCAGGTGCGGTCGGAAAGATCCACGGCATCGGTGCCGGACGCGGCTTCGGCGCGGCCCGGCAGCACCTCGGCGATTTTTCCCGCTCGAACGACAATCGTGTGCGCGCCCAGCATCCTGCCGCTGCGGCTATCAAACAGCTTGCCGCACTGCAGGCTGTTGTCGGTGGCGGCAGCAGGCATGGCAACGCCCATCAATACGCAAATGCTCAGCAAGCGATGGTGCATGGCCGTCTCCCCGGATGTTGGCGGAGTGTGCCACGCATGGCGGCCGATGGTGCGCTGCGGTAGGCTGTCAGGCCGCCTCCCATGGGCGTCCTGCGCCTCTCGCCGTGTCCACCGAAGCCGTCGCCTACGATCCACGCACCGTCGAATCCGCCGCCCAGTCGTTCTGGTCCACCACCCGTGCGTTCGAGGTCAGCGAGCAGTCGGACAAGCCGAAGTACTTCTGCCTGTCGATGCTGCCCTACCCGAGCGGCGCGCTGCACGTCGGCCATGTGCGCAATTACACGATCGGCGACGTGATCAGCCGGCACAAGCGGATGACCGGCCACAACGTGCTGCAGCCGATGGCCTGGGATGCGTTCGGCCTGCCTGCCGAGAACGCCGCGATCAAGAACCGCACCGCGCCGGCAACGTGGACCTACGCCAACATCGAACATATGCGCAGCCAGCTCAAGACCATGGGCTACGCGATCGACTGGACCCGCGAATTCGCGACCTGCCGGCCGGACTACTACGTCAATGAGCAGCGCATGTTCGTGCGCCTGCTGAAGAAGGGCGTGGCGTACCGCAAGAACAGCGTGGTGAACTGGGACCCGGTCGACCAGACGGTGCTCGCAAATGAGCAAGTCATCGACGGCCGCGGCTGGCGCACCGGTGCACTGGTCGAAAAGCGCGAGATCCCGCAGTGGTTCCTGCGGATTACCGATTACGCACAGCAACTACTGGACGATCTGGACACGCTGCCGGGCTGGCCGGATTCGGTCAAGACCATGCAGCGCAACTGGATCGGCCGCAGTGAAGGACTGGACATCCAGTTCAAGGTCGATGGCGAAGATGCACCGCTGAGTGTGTTCACCACCCGCCCGGACACGCTGATGGGCGTCACCTTTATCAGCATCGCCGGTGAACATCCGTTGGCGCTGAAAGCGGCAAAAGATAATCCCGAGCTTGAAGCATTCCTGATCGACCTCAAGCGCGGCGGCGTGTCCGAGGCCGAGCTGGAGACGCAGGAAAAGCGCGGCATGGCGACCGGGCTGTGGGCGATCCATCCGATCACCGGCGACGACGTGCCGATCTACGTCGCCAATTTCGTGCTGATGGGCTACGGCACCGGCGCAGTGATGGCAGTGCCTGCGCACGACCAGCGTGACTGGGAATTCGCCAAGGCCTACGGCCTGCCCGTGCATCCGGTGATCGTGGACGCCACGACCCGCGACGCGCTTGAGGAAATCAGTTCGCACGTGGTCGAGAACGACGACCCGATGGCGGTCGCACTCGGCCAGCACGGCCCGATCGATGTCGTCGAAATCGACGCCGCAGTCGCGGTGGTACGCCAATACCTGAGCGGGATCGAGGAGGAAGGCGCGCAGACCGAGCGTGGCTGGCTGATCAACTCCGGTGACTACAACGGCATGGCCTTCGAACAGGCATTCGACGCGCTGGCATCGAAGCTTGAAGCCGAAGGCACCGGCCAGCGCCGGGTCAATTTCCGTCTGCGCGACTGGGGCGTGAGCCGCCAGCGTTACTGGGGTTGCCCGATCCCGGTGATCCATTGCGCCGACTGCGGTGCAGTGCCGGTGCCGGAAGACCAGTTGCCGGTGATATTGCCCGAGGACGTGGCCGACGCGTTTGCCAGTGGCGATGTGCATTCACCGATCAAGGCCAATCCTGAGTGGCGCAAGACAACCTGCCCGGGCTGCGGCAAGCCAGCCGAGCGCGAGACCGACACCTTCGACACCTTCATGGAGTCGAGCTGGTACTACGCGCGCTACACCAGCCCGGGCGCGGCCGACATGGTCGACGACCGCGCCAACTACTGGTTGCCGGTGGACCAGTACATCGGCGGCATCGAGCACGCGATCCTGCACCTGATGTATTTCCGCTTCTATCACAAGCTCCTGCGTGACGCGGGGCTTGTGCACAGCGACGAACCGGCGACGCGCCTGCTCACGCAGGGCATGGTGATTGCGGACACGTTCTATCGCGAGGACGCACACGGCGCGAAGGAATGGATCAACCCGGCCGATGTCGAACTGGAACATGACGAGCGGATGCGCACCACCGGCGCGCATTCGCGGGTTGATGGAAGGCCAGTACTGATCGGCGGCACCGAGAAGATGTCGAAGTCGAAGAACAATGGCGTCGACCCGCAAACCATGGTCGACAAGTACGGTGCCGACACCGTGCGCCTGTTCTCCATGTTCGCCGCGCCGCCGGAGCAGTCACTGGAATGGAACGAGGCTGGCGTCGAAGGCATGTCCCGCTTCCTGCGCCGGTTGTGGCGCGACATCCACGCACACGCCGCGCAGCCGGATCATCCCGAGGTGGATCCGCAGCAGCTGGATGCCGAGCAAAAAACAATGCGCAGGCATACCCACGAAGCGATTCGCAAGGTCGGCGACGACTATGGCCGCCGGCACAGCTTCAACACCGCGATCGCCGCGTTGATGGAGCTGTTGAACCATCTCGGGAAATTCAACGACATGGGCGAGCAGGGCCGCGCCGTGCGCCACGAGGCGTTCGAAGCTATCGTTCTGTTGCTTAACCCGATCACCCCGCACATCAGCCATGCGCTGTGGCAGGTGCTTGGCCATGCAGAGCAATTGCTGGAAGACGTCCCGTTCCCGCAGGCCGACCCGTCCGCGCTGGAACGCGACGCGGTGACCCTGGCAGTGCAGGTCAACGGCAAGCTGCGCGCCACCATAGAACTGGCACCCGATGCCAGCCGCGAGGCCGCCGAGGCAGCGGCGCTGGCGGAACCTGCAGTAGCTCGACTGCTGGAGGGGCAGACGGTGCGCAAAGTCATCGTGGTGCCAGGCAAGATCGTCAATATCGTGGCGGCGTGATGCGCTGTCACCAGCGAACCGGGGGAATACCTGGCGGGGAATTCAATTCGCGAAACTTCACTCCGGGCGCATTTCCGGTCAGACTTCGGGCATGAAGTCACGACTCCTTACCGCTTTCCTCGCCACCGCCCTGTTGTCCGGCTGCGGTTTCCACCTGCGCAGTGCGCTCAGCCTGCCGGCCAACCTCGGGCCCGTGCGCGTACTGGCCAGCGATCAATACAGCGCACTCGCCGAAAACCTGGCCGATGGCCTGCAGCGCGCCGGTGCCCAGTCCGCGCCTGCGGGTGCGACCGCTGACGTGGCGACCTTGCAGGTGATTTCCGAGCAATGGGCAGACACGCCCATCAGCCAGGACCAGTTCGGCCGCGCGCAGGAGTTCGCACTGCGCTATGCGGTGGTGTTCACACTTCGCCGCGCCGACGACAGCGTGGTGGTGCCGCAGCAGGCGGTCGAACTGTCCCGCGACTACCTGGCGCCGCCGGTGGACTCGATCGGCAGGGCCAGCGAGCGCGAGCTGTTGGTGCGCGAGCTGCGCGTCGCCATGGCCACCGCGATCCTGCGCCGCGTGGATGCCGCGACCAAGCGTGCGGCGCCTGTTGCTCAATGAGCATGCCCGGCGAAAAGGGGTCAGAGTGAATTTCGCTTCGCGAGACTTCACTCTGACCCCTTTTCGCATGAACCCCACTTCCAGCTTGCGTCACATGACGCCATGGAACTGACCCCGGACCGCCTTGCCAGGCAACTGGCAGGCGAGCCAATGCGGCCGGCCTGGCTGGTCGCGGGGACTGAAACCCTGTTGGTGCTCGAGGCCGCGGACGAGATCCGCAAGGCGGCGCGCGCGCAGGGCATCGACGAGCGCGAGGTCCACGACATGGAAGGCCGCGATCCCGACTGGGACGGGTTATCCGCATCGATCCACGCGCCTAGTCTGTTCGCCAGCAGGCGCCTGATCGAAGTGCGGCTGCCGACCGGCAAGCCGGGCGTCTCCGGCAGCAAGCTGATCTGCGAAATCTGCGCGGGATTGCCGTCAGACGTGGTGCTGCTGGTGGTTGCAAGTGACTGGTCGCGCTCGCACTCCGCAAAGTGGAGCGAGGCGATTGGCCGCATCGGCCACAGCTGCATCGCCTGGCCGATCAAGCCACATGAGCTCAACGGGTGGATCGATCGCCGGCTGCGCAGCCGCGGGCTCAAGGTCACGCCGGACGCGACCGCCAGGTTGGCGCAGCGCGTGGAGGGAAATCTTCTGGCCGCCGCGCAGGAAATCGACAAGCTGGCCTTGCTGGCGGCATCCGGTGGCGAGCAAACGCTGGACGCACAGGCGATGGACTCGCTGGTGTCAGATTCAGCCCGGTTCGATGTGTTCCGGCTGGTCGATGCCGCGTTGAACGGGCATCCCGCGCAGGTGTCGCGGATGCTCGCCGGCCTGCGCGCCGAAGGCGAAGCCGTGCCGGCGCTGCTGGGCATGGTCGCGAAGGAATTGATGACCCTCGCCGCGCTGTCGCGCGCCCGCAACCTGGCGGCGGAATTCAAGGCGCAGCGGGTGTGGGATTCCAAGCAGGCGATGTACACGCGCGCGCTGAAGCGGCATTCGCCAGGGCGCTGGCAGCGGTTCGTGGCCGATATCGGGCACGTGGACCGCATCGCCAAGGGCCGCGTGCGGCTGGGCGAGGAATCCGCCGATCCGTGGCTGCAACTGGAACGCGTACTGCTGGCGGTGGCCAGGAAGGAAGCGCTGGGTTTGCTGGCATCGTGAGGGCGCCTTAATGAGCGCGGCAGCATGACCAATTCGCCGATGCTGGTGTGCTACGGCGGCACCTTCGACCCGGTGCACAACGGTCATCTTGCGGTCGCGCGCACGGTGCGCGACGCGCTGTCAGCGCAGGTCACCCTGGTGCCGTCGCGCGATCCGCCGCACAAGGGGCCTACCCGTGCAGATGCCGTGCAGCGCGCCGGGATGCTGGATCTTGCCGTGAGCGGTGAGGCCAGGCTCTCCGTGGACCGTCGCGAGTTGCGCCGTGACGGTCCGTCATGGACCGTGGACACGCTGGCCGAGCTTAGAAGCGAGCTCGGCGCTGAGGCGCCCATTGCCTGGTTGATCGGCGCCGACTCGTTGTTGCAACTGGCCAGCTGGCATCGCTGGCACGAGCTGTTCGAACTGGCGCATATCCTCGTCGTGGATCGCCCGGGAGCTGCCGTTGATGCCGATACATTGCGCACGCAAGCGCCCGAGGTGTCAGCCGAGATCGCGCCACGCTGGCGGGATCAGGGAGAACTTCCCAAGACGGCGCACGGCGGCTTCGCACCGGTGCCGATGCCCGCGCTGCGACCGGAATCCTCGACCGAATTGCGCCGCCGCATCCGCGCTGGCGAGCCCTGGCAGCAGTGGGTTGCGCCCGCGGTGGCGGCCTATATCGTCCGTCACGGGCTGTATCAGCAAGCCACCGTTATAATTGCGCCACCCTTCACGAGCGACCGCCCTTGACCACCACCGCCCACGTCATCAAGACCAGCCTGCCCATTCCACCGCCGTCAGTGGAAACGCTGCTCAAGACCGTCCATGCCGCGGTCGCGGAATTGAAAGGCAAAGAAATCACCGAAATCGATGTACGCGGCAAGAGCAGCGTCTGCGATTACATGGTGGTCGTGTCCGGCACTTCGAGTCGGCACGTCAAGTCGATTGCCGATGAAGTGGTGCGCTTCGCCAAGAAGCTCGAGGTCATGCCGCTGGGCGTCGAAGGCGCGCGCGAGGCCGAGTGGGTGCTGGTCGACCTGGGCGATGTGGTCGTCCACGTGATGCTGCCGCGGGTGCGCGAGTTCTACGCGCTGGAGCGGTTGTGGACTGTGGGCGACCAGCCGCCCGAATACGGCGAATAAAATTAATCAAAACAATCAAAACGGTGGCGGCGGTAGTTAAAAAAACTCTGAACGATTGCCCATATACCCTTCGACACGCTCAGGGCGAATGGGTAACCCTCTGATGCCGTTCGTGGTGAGCTTGTCGAACCATGATCGTAATCAGCTGTCGTGATGCCGTTCGTGGTGAGCTTGTCGAACCATGCTCGTAATCAGCGCTCGGCAAATTGTTCAGAGGTTTCTTCAGTGACGTTAGCTACCTCCTTTCCCGTGTTTGTTTTTGCGCCTGTTTTTTGTTCATGAAGGCGCGCCTGATTGCGGTGGGTGAACGCGCGCCAGGGTGGGTGGCTGAAGGCTTCGCCGAATACCAGAAGCGCCTGTCGCACTGGCTACCGCTGGAACTGATCGAAGTGGAACCGGGCCTGCGTGGCAAGGGCCGAGACACCGTGCGTGCCACCGGCGACGAAGGTGCGCGCGTGCTGGCGGCGTTGCCGAAGAACGCGTATGTGGTCGCGTTGGACGGTCGCGGCAAGGCCTACGACTCCGAACAACTCTCCCGCCGGCTTGAACACTGGCGCCAGCAGGGCCGCGACCTGGCCTTCCTGATTGGCGGTCCGGAAGGGCATGCACCCGATGTCATCGCGCGCGCGGATGAGAGCTGGTCGTTGGGGCCGCTGACACTGCCACACATGCTGGTGCGGCTGGTGCTGGCCGAGCAGGTGTACCGGGCTGCGGCGCTGTTGGCCAACCATCCCTACCATCGCGGATAAACCATCCGACCGCGGGTTGATCAAGGCATGCCACGCGCGTGATCCCGCTAACATGAGGACCACGTGAAATCGGGGGGGGGGGGGGGACGCCTTACACTCGGGAGAGAAGCGTCTTCTCAAGCCGGGTGGGGTGGATCCGGAGTTCGGCTGTGAGTGCGCCAGTGTCCAACGGACACTGCACAACACACCGGCGTAGCGAGGTCGCATGAAAGAAATAAACAAGCAAGAGAACGTGAACAAGAACGAGCCACAACAGGCGTCGACGACGCTAGCGCCTGTGTCCGCGCCGCCGCAGCTGATTGTCGGCATCGGTGCATCGGCCGGCGGGCTGGAGGCGTTCAAGACCTTCTTCAGCCACATGCCGGTCGA
>JBBQHK010000005.1:0-113926 GCA_038323895.1 Lysobacterales bacterium
TTCAAGCAGATCCTGATGATCGCCGGCTTCGACCGCTACTACCAGATCGCGCGCTGCTTCCGCGACGAAGCCCTGCGCGCCGACCGCCAACTGGAATTCACCCAGCTCGACATGGAGTTCGCGTGGGTATCCGAGCGCGACGTGCAGGACGCCACCGAAGCGATGATCCGTGATGTGTTCCGTCAAGTGATGGACGTCGAGCTCGGCGAGTTTCCTCGGCTTGAATATGCCGAGGCGATGCGCCGGTTCGGTTCGGATAAACCCGATCTGCGAATCGACATGGAATTGGTCGATGTGGCCGATCTCGTGAGGGACAGCGAATTCAAGGTGTTCACCGATTGGGCCAGCCATGAGGATGGCCGCGTGGTGGCGTTGCGCGCGCCGGGCGGCGCAGCGTTTTCGCGCAAGCAGGTCGACGACTATGCCGCGCATGCCACCAAGTACGGCGCCAAGGGCCTGGCCTACATCAAGCTCGGCGAGGACGGCACTGTGACCTCGCCGATCGCCAAGTTCTTCAGTGAGGACGCGTTCAAGGCACTGGTCGAGGCTTGCAGCTTGCAGAACGGCGACATCGCCTTCTTCGGCGCCGGCAATTACAAGACCGTCAGCGACTTCATGGGCGCGCTTCGCCTGAAGCTGGGCAAGGACTTGGGGCTGGTCGCTGATCGCTGGGCGCCGCTTTGGGTGACCGACTTCCCGATGTTCGAATGGGACGAGGAAGAAAATCGCTACGTTGCTTTGCACCATCCGTTCACCGCGCCGGCGGTGGATTCCATCGACGACCTGCGCGCGAATGCGAAGACCGCGGTCTCGCGTGGTTACGACATGGTGCTCAACGGCAACGAGATCGGCGGCGGTTCAATCCGCATCCACAACTCTGCGATGCAGTCGGCGGTGTTCGAGCTGCTTGGCATCGGCGCCGAGGAAGCGCAGGGCAAGTTCGGCTTCCTGCTCGATGCGCTCAAGTACGGCGCGCCACCGCACGGCGGCATCGCCTTCGGCATCGACCGCATCGCCGCGTTGATGGCCGGCACCGAATCGATTCGCGACGTGATCGCCTTCCCCAAGACCACCACCGCGCAGTGCTTGATGACTGGCGCGCCGAGCGAAGTGCCGGACAGGCAACTGGCCGAAGTGCATGTATCGGTGCGGCCGAAGGTTGCGGGCTGACAGAAAACGGGTCAGCGAAGGAAAAGGGGTCAGAGTGAATTTCCTGCCGAGCATGCGTGGGCTTGCAATATTCCTGGTCAGGAAACTTCACTCTGACCCCTTTTCCGGCCTTTGCCCCGGGCTCTACCCATGACCACGATCCGCCGCGCCACCATCGATGACGCATCCACCCTGGCTGACCTCGGCCGGGTGACCTTCATCGACGCCTTCGGCCATCTGTACACGCCCGAAGACTTGCAAGCGTTCATCGACGGCAGCCATTCGGTGGCCGCCTATGCGCGCGCGCTGGAAAACCCCGACTACGCGCTGTGGCTGGCCGAACACGATGGCGTGGCGCTTGGTTACGCGCAGGCGGGTCCATGCGGCCTGCCGCATGCCGACGTACAGCCAGGCGATGGCGAACTGAAACGCCTGTACCTGCTGCCTTCGGCCCAGAACAGCGGCGTCGGGGTAGCCCTGCTGGAGATCGCGCTGGCATGGCTGCAGCGCGATGGTGCACGCACGCTGTGGATCAGCGTGTGGTCGGAGAACTACGGCGCGCAGCGCTTCTACGGGCGCCACGGGTTCCAGCACGCGGGGGAATACGAATTCATCGTCGGCACACAGCGCGACCGCGAATTCATCTACCGCCGGGAAAAGGGGGCAGAGTGAGGTTTCCTGACCGAGATTGCGGAGTGAGCAGAAATTGTCGGCAGGAACTTCACTCGGACCTCTTTTCCGTTCTGCCATGAGCAATCACGTCCTGCTGGTGCATGGGTTGTGGATGCGCAGTTTCAGCATGCGCTGGCTGGCCACCCGGTTGCGCGGCCAAGGGTTCGATACCGAGTTGTTCGGGTACTACAGCCTGTTGCAAGACACCGATGCGGTCGTCGCGCGCCTGGCTCGCGTGCTGCAGGATCACTCCGGAATTCATGTGCTGGCGCACAGCCTGGGCGGACTGCTCACTTTGCGTGCAGCCGGGCAGGTCAGGATTGATGGTGTTGGCCGCATCGTCTGCCTGGGCTCGCCGCTGGCCGGCAGCGAGGCTGCTGCCAGCATCATGTCCAGAATCCCTGCGGGTGCCACCATGGTTGGCCACAACCGCGCATTGCTGACATCTGGAATCGGCCGGGTTCCGGACGGCCTGCAGGTTGGCGCCATCGCCGGTTGCGTGCCGCGCGGCCTGGGCGGCGTGGTTGCGCATTTCGCCTGCGAGCACGATGGCACGGTCGCCATTTCCGAAACCCGGGTGCCGGGCCTGGCCGACCACGCGGTGGTGCATGCCAGCCATAGCGGCCTGTTGTTCTCCGACACGGCGGTGCGCCAATCCACGATCTTCCTGCGTGAAGGCCGGTTCGAGCACGGCGAAGTGGCAGGGGCCGTATAATCCGCGCCTTTCCTGCAACAAGCTGACTGACAACGCATGGGACGTGGTCCATCCATCGAAGGCCGCAAGAACGCGGTGGACGCCAAGCGCGGCAAGATCTTCACCAAGGTCATCCGCGAGATTTCGGTCGCCGCGCGCGCCGGTGGCGGCGATCCTGCCGGCAACCCGCGCCTGCGTGGCGCGATCGACAAGGGCCTTGGGGTCAACATGACCAAGGACGTGATCGAACGCGCGATCAAGAAAGCGACCGGTGAACTTGAAGGCGTCGAGTACGAAGAGATCCGTTACGAGGGCTACGCGCCCGGCGGCGTCGCGGTCATTGTCGATTGCCTGACCGACAACCGCGTGCGTACCGTGGCCGACGTGCGCCATGCGTTCGTCAAGTTCGGCGGCAACATGGGCACCGAAGGCTCGGTTGCCTTCATGTTCAACAAGGTGGGCGTGCTGAGCTTTGCGCCTGGCGCGGATGAAGATGCGATCACCGAAGCTGCGATCGAGGCCGGCGCCGACGACGTCGTCGTCTATCCGGAAGATGGCGCGATCGACGTGCTGTCCGCGCCTGACGCGTTCGAAGCAGTCAAGGCCGCGATGCGTGCTGCGGGCCTGGCGCCTGACATCGCCGAAATCACCCTGCGCGCCGACAATGACATCGCCGTTGACGGTGACAACGCAGAACAGGTCCACAAGCTGCTCGCGTGGCTGGAAGACATGGATGACGTCCAGTCCGTCCATAGCAACGCAGATCTCGGAGACGGCGTCGGCGCCTGAGCGCGCCGATCTCGCCCACTCTCGACGTGACACGGATCCTCGGCACCCTTCGACTCCGGATGCTGCGCATCTTGCGCTCAGGGCGGTCGGAAAATCGCGTGCAGGTTGTCACCGGATGACCAGGATTCTCGGGATAGATCCCGGTTCGCAGCGAACCGGCGTGGGCATCATTGATGTCGCCGCCGACGGCAAGGTCGTGCACGTGCACCACCAGCCGATCAACCTGCTGGGCGCTGAATCCTTCCCGCTGCGCCTGCGCGTGCTGCTGGACGGGCTGTGGGCGCTGATTGATCAATACAGGCCGGACGAAGTCGCGGTGGAGCAGGTATTCCTGTCCAACAATGCGATGAGTGCGCTCAAACTTGGCCAGGCGCGTGGCGCGGCGATCGCCGCGTGCGTGGCGCGCGACCTGCCGGTCAGCGAATACGCGGCCAAGGAGATCAAGCTGGGGCTGGTCGGTACTGGCGGCGCCGACAAGACCCAGGTCCAGCACATGGTCGGGATCATGCTGGGCCTGCAGGGCAAGCTGCAGGCGGACGCGGCCGACGCATTGGCGGTCGCAATCACGCACGCGCATGTCCGCGCGACCGCAAACCGGCTCGGCGTGGCGACGCGCGCGGCCTGGAGGAAATCCAGATGAGTGGCTTGGCAAGATGAGAAGCTTGAAATGATTGGTCGCTTGAAAGGCATCCTGGTACACAAGCAGCCGCCGTGGCTTGTGATTGACGTGCACGGCGTTGGCTATGAGCTTGAAGCGCCGATGAGCACGTTCTACGACCTGCCCGAGTTGGGCCGTGAAGTCGCGCTGTTCACCCATTACGCGCAGAAGGAAGACAGCGTGTCGCTGTACGGCTTCCTGCGCGAGGGCGAGCGCCGCCTGTTCCGCGACGTGCAGAAGGTCAGCGGGATCGGCGCGAAGATCGCGCTGGCAGTGCTTTCGGGAAGCACGGTGGATGAGTTCGCGCGGCTGGTGCAGACCAGCGACGTGGCCGCGCTGACCCGTATCCCCGGCATCGGCAAGAAGACCGCCGAGCGCATGGTGGTGGAATTGCGCGACCGCGCCGCGGATTTTGCACTCGGCGGGTTGCCGGGCGCATCCGCGATTGCGGGTGACCCATTGTCCGAATCGATCAGCGCGCTGCAGACGCTGGGCTACAAGCCGGCCGAAGCCGATCGCATGGCTCGCAAGGCCGCCGCAGACGGCGACGATGCCGCCGCCATTATCCGCAAAGCGCTACAGTCGGCGCTGCGTTGACCGCGGCCCAGCCGCGAACGGGTCAAGAATCCATGTCCGCTCCCACGTCTCCACGTCCCAGCGACGGCCACGCGAACGGTGACCACGGCAACATCGGCCTCTTCGGTTTGATCGTGGGTGCGATCGGCGTGGTCTTCGGCGACATCGGCACCAGCCCGCTGTACACGATCCGCGAAGCCTTCTCGCCGCATTACGGCCTGGTCGCCAACCACGAAACCGTGTTGGGCCTCCTGTCGCTGGTGTTCTGGTCATTGATGATCGTGGTCACCCTGAAGTACGTGACGATCATCATGCGCGCCGACAATGAGGGCGAAGGCGGGATCATGGCGCTGATGGCCCTGGCCCAGCGCAGCCTGCCGAAGGGATCGAAGTCCACCTATGTGGTCGGCATCCTTGGTGTATTCGGGGCGTCGCTGTTCTTCGGCGACGGCGTGATCACGCCGGCGATCTCGGTACTGTCCGCAGTGGAAGGCCTGGAGGTGGCCGCGCCGCAGCTGACGCACTGGATCGTGCCGATCTCGCTGCTGGTGCTGGTGGCGTTGTTCGCGTCGCAGCGGTTCGGGACGGCCAAGATGGGCAAGATCTTCGGTCCGGTCACGGTGGTCTGGTTCATCTCGCTGGCGGTGCTGGGCGTCGTCAACATCCTGCACGAGCCGGACGTGCTCAATGCCATCAATCCATGGTGGGCGATGCGCTTTTTCATCGACCATAGCCTGGGCGGCATCTTCATCCTCGGCGCGGTGGTGCTGGCGGTGACTGGCGGCGAAGCGATCTACACCGACATGGGCCATTTCGGCGCCCGGCCCGTGCGCTATGCCTGGTACTTCTTCGTGCTGCCCGCGCTGATGCTCAACTACCTGGGGCAGGGCGCGCTGGTGCTGGAAGATCCCGCCGCGATCCGCAACCCGTTCTACGTGGGCGTCCCCGAATGGGGGCGGATGCCGATGATCGTGCTGGCGACTGCCGCCACCGTGATTGCGTCGCAGGCGGTGATCACCGGCGGGTTTTCGGTTGCGCGCCAGGCGATGCAACTGGGCTATGTGCCACGCATGACGATCAAGCACACCTCCCGGGACACCATTGGCCAGATCTACATACCGGCGATCAACTGGTCGATGATGGTGATCGTGATCGGACTGGTGCTTGGCTTCGGCAGTTCGTCGGCGCTGGCCACCGCCTATGGCATCTCGGTGTCGATGACGATGTTGATCGACACCCTGCTGCTGGCGATCGTCGCGCGCGCGTTGTGGCCGACCTGGCGTTGGTGGGTGCTGCCGCTGTGCGTGGTGTTCTTCATCGGCGACCTTGGTTTCGTCATCGCCAACGGCGCCAAGATCTTCCTTGGGGGCTGGTTCCCGGTGGTGCTTGGCGTGCTGCTGTTCACCCTGCTGCGGACGTGGCGGCATGGGCGCGAGTTGCTGCACGAGGAAGTTCGCAAGGAAGGCATCCAGCTGGACAGCTTCCTGCCCGGGCTGATGCTGGCGCCGCCAGTGCGTGTGCCAGGGACTGCGGTGTTCCTGACCGCAGACAAGGGCGTGGTCCCGCACGCATTGATGCACAACCTCAAGCACAACAAGGTATTGCACGAACGCAACGCATTCCTGACCGTGGATACGCTGAACGTGCCGTACGCACCGGCCAACAAGCGATTGGAGATCACCAGCATCGGTGACGCGTTCTACCGCGTGGTAATTCGCTACGGTTTCATGGAGACACCCGATGTGCCGCTGGCGCTGATGCGCAGTTGCGATGCCGGTGGCCTGTATTTCGACCCCATGGACACCACCTACTTCGCCAGCCGCGAGACGATCGTGGCGGGTGGCAAGCGCCGTCGGGGCATGCCGGTCTGGCGCGACAAGCTGTTCGCCGTCATGCACCGCAATGCCGCGCCGGCGACCGGTTTTTTCAGGATCCCGGGAAACCGGCTGGTGGAATTGGGTTCGACGGTGGAAATCTGAGCCAACCCTTCCGCCGCAGGGCGGGGTTGCATCAGCGATAATTGCCGGATGACCGAAGACCGCATCATCGCCCCGGCCGCTACCCGCGACGACGAGGCCATTGAAGCCAGCATCCGCCCGCGCCGGCTGGACGAATACCTCGGCCAGCAGCCAGTGCGCGAGCAGATGGACATCTACATCCAGGCCGCCAAGGGCCGCGGCGAGGCGCTGGACCATGTGCTGATCTTCGGCCCGCCCGGCCTCGGCAAGACCACCCTCAGCCACGTGATTGCCAATGAGCTTGGCGTCAGCCTGCGGGTGACCTCCGGCCCGGTGATCGAGAAAGCCGGTGACCTGGCGGCGCTGCTGACCAACCTGCAGCCGTTCGATGTGCTGTTCATCGACGAGATCCATCGTCTCTCCCCGGTTGTGGAAGAAGTGCTGTATCCGGCCATGGAGGATTACCAGATCGACATCATGATCGGCGAGGGGCCGGCCGCGCGTTCGATCAAGCTGGACCTGCCGCCGTTCACCCTGATTGGCGCGACCACCCGAGCGGGCCTGCTGACCGCGCCGCTGCGCGACCGCTTCGGCATTGTCCAGAGGCTCGCGTTCTATTCCACCGAGGACCTGACCCGGATCGTGCGCCGTTCCGCCAAAATCCTCGGGATCAGTTGCGTAGCCGAAGGCGCGGACGAGATCGCGCGGCGTTCGCGCGGGACCCCGCGTATTGCCAATCGCCTGCTGCGGCGGGTGCGCGACTACGCCCAGGTCAAGGGCGATGGCGCGATCGATGCCGGCACCGCGCGCGCGGCGATGGACATGCTTAAAGTCGATCCGGAAGGCTTCGACGAACTCGACCGGCGCATGTTGTCGATCATTATTGACGCCTTCGATGGCGGTCCTGTTGGGGTCGAATCGCTGGCCGCTGCGCTGAGCGAGGAGCGCGGCACGCTCGAGGACGTCATCGAGCCTTACCTGATCCAGCAGGGCTACCTCGTGCGCAGCGCGCGTGGACGCATGGCCACGGCGCGGGCGTACCGCCACCTGGGCTTCAAGCCGAAGGCCACCACGAGTGGCATGGTCGAGGCCGAACGGGAAGAAAAGGGGTCAGAGTGAATTTCCTGCCGTCGATCTCCACGCTACCCGGAATTTTGGTCAGGAAACTTAACTCTGACCCCTTTTCTGGCTTTCCCAACGCATGATCGACCCCTTTTCCTGGCCGGTCCGGGTCTACTGGGAGGACACCGACGCCGGCGGCGTGGTCTACCACGCACGCTACCTGGCCTTCCTCGAACGTGCCCGCAGCGAATGGATGCGCGCACGCGGCTTCGATCAGGAAACCATGCGCTGCCGCGACGACCTGGTGTTCGTGGTGCGGGCGATGCAGATCGACTTCCGCGCCCCGGCCCGGTTGGACGATCAGCTGCAAGTCAGCGTGAGCCTGCTTGAATGCCGCGGGGCCAGCTTCAACATGGCCCAGCAAATTCATCGTGGCGATGGAGTGTTGATCGAAGCCAAGGTGCGGATCGCGGCGCTGCAGGCATCGAGCTTTCGCCCGCGTCCGATCCCAGAACCATTGAATTCCGAATTGAAATCATTTGTGGGGAGAGTTTGATAATGCCCGTGTCGACCATGCTGCAATCGCTGCCACAGGCATTGCCCGAGAATGCCGCCGCCAGCGCGGTGGAACTGACCGATAGCGGTTCCCAAATCCAGGCCGCGGCCGCGCAGGCCAATGGCGGCCTGGACATGTTCCAGCTGATCCTGCATGCCAGCCTGCCGGTGCAACTGGTGATGGTGCTGCTGCTGTTTGCATCGCTGGCCTCGTGGTTGATCATTTTTCGCAAGAAGCGCGTGCTGGATCGCGCCGAGCGCGAGGCTGACAGATTCGAGGAACAGTTCTGGTCGGGTGCCGAGCTGTCGAAGCTTTACGCCGGCGCCAGCGAGCGCAACCGCCAGGTGGAAGGGCTGGAGGCGATCTTCGAAGGTGGCATGCGTGAGTTCAACCGCATCCGCCAGCGCCGAGGCGTGGACGCGCGCATGCAGCTGGAAGGCGCGCAGCGGGCCATGCGGGCCTCTTCGTCGCGGGAACTCGATGGGCTGGAACACAACCTGGAGTTCCTGGCCAGCGTCGGTTCAATCAGCCCCTACGTGGGCCTGTTCGGCACCGTGTGGGGCATCATGATTTCGTTCCAGGGGCTGGCCAACGTCAAGGAAGCGACCATTGCAACGGTCGCGCCTGGCATCTCCGAGGCGCTGATTGCAACGGCGATGGGCCTGTTCGCGGCGATCCCGGCGGTGTGGGCCTACAACCGCTACGCCACCCGTGCCGAGCGCATGGCCGTGCGCTACGAGACCTTCAGCGAGGAATTCTCCTCGATCCTGCAGCGCCAAGCGCACGCGGACGACTGAGCGCGCCATGGCAATGAGCAGCGGCAGCCGCCGCCACCGCAGGAAGAAACTCAAGGCCGACATCAATGTCGTGCCGTATATCGACGTGATGCTGGTGCTGCTGATCATCTTCATGGTCACCGCGCCGCTGCTCAATGTCGGCGTGGACGTGAACCTGCCGCAGTCCGATGCCAAGCCGCTGGAGCAGAGCAAGCAGAAGCCCATCGTGGTGCAGGTCTCTAGCGA
Source organism: Lysobacterales bacterium (assembly GCA_038323895.1). Lineage (GTDB taxonomy): Bacteria > Pseudomonadota > Gammaproteobacteria > Xanthomonadales > Xanthomonadaceae > Thermomonas. The sequence continues at coordinate 9,137 of JBBQHK010000005.1, forward strand.
CGGAGGCTTGTCGCTGACCTACGAGGGCATGGATCGTCCGCAGTCCGTGGATCGCGCGGACCTGGTGTTCAAGGTCAAGGCCTTCATGGAGACGGATCCGAAGCAGCCGGTGTACGTGGCCGGTGATCGCGATGCCAACTACCAGACCGTGTACGAAGTGCTGTCCCTGCTACAGACCGAGGCCAAGGTCAGCCGCGCCGGCCTGATGGGCGATCCGGTCCACCCGTCGGACGCCAAGCGCAAGTGACATGGCGGGCATGAGAGCGGTGCTGGCAGGCTTGAAGATGAAGAGACCCGCATGAAAGAGACGCGCGCCGATACCCGGCTGGCATTGCTGCAGGCCGCGGGCTTGCACGTGGTGCTGTTCGCGCTGATGTTTGCCGGCCTCTACTGGACCCGCAGCAACGTAGTCGAACCTGCGCAGGGCGATGTCATCGAGGCCGACCTGATCGACCCGTCCGCGCTCAGCGCGTCAATGCAGCGTGCCTTGCAGCGCGATCCGGAAGCGCTGCCTGAGCCGGTGCCCGAGCCGAAACCGACGCCGCCCGAACCCACGCCTGAGCCGCTTCCGGACCCGGTTCCCAACGAGATGCCCCCACCACCGGTGCAAGAGCCGGACAAGCTCGACCAGGAAAAGGTGCAGAAGGATGCCGATGCGCCCGATCCGGCCCTGGTGCAGCGTGAGCAGGAGGCCAAGCGGCGCCAGCAGCAGGCCGATCTCGATGCCGAGCGCGAGAAGCAACTCGCCGAAATCCGCAGGCAGCGCGAACAGGCCACGCGCGAGGTCACCATGGCCGAGCAGCGCGCCCAGCAACTGGCCGATGCCAAGTCACGGCAACAGCAGAGCAAGGCACCTCCGCCGGGGAATCCGAACAGCCGCGCCATCCACAACGCCAGCTACATCGCGGCGATCCAGGCGGCGATCCTGCGCCAGTGGACGCGACCGGAATCGGTCCGCATCGGCCAGCAATGCCAGGTCCTGATCCGGCAGATCCCGGGCGGCGAAGTGGTCAGCGTGCAGGTGTCGCCCGGCTGTCCCTACGACGAACTCGGCCGGAGATCGGTGGAAGCTGCGGTGCTGAAGGCGTCGCCACTGCCCTATGCGGGTTACGAAGACGCCTTTGTTCGCGATCCGGTTTTCACCTTCCGCGCCGAAGATCAGTAGTACCCGGCACCGAGCTCGGCACTGGCACGTCAAGTGCGACACAGTCCGCTCCCGTTCATCCATCATGTCGCCGGATGAGCCACCCTGTTCACCTTGCTGACTGTCGCGGATTCCCATGACCCAACCTTCCCGTCGCATGGCGATCCGCTTTGCCGCCGTCCTTTGCCTGCTTGCGCCGCTGTGTGCAATTGCGCAGTCGCGGGGCGGCCTTGAAATCGACATCGTCGGCGGCAATGCCGCGGCCCTGCCAATCACCGTGGTGCCATTTGGCGGCGAGTCCGGTTCGACCGACGTCGATGACATCATCCGCGCCGACCTGGCCCGTTCCGGCCAGTTCCGCACCCTGCCCGAAGTGGGACTGCCGGAGCGGCCGACGCAGGGCAGCGACGTGGCCTACCCGACCTGGCGCATGCTCAAGCAGGATTTCCTGCTGATCGGCCGCAGCGTGCCGAGCGGCGATGGCTACCGCGTGGAGTACGAACTGTTCGACGTCGCCAAGCAGGAGCGCCTGCTTGGCTTTGCGTTGACCGCACCCGCAGGTGCCATGCGTGACGTCGCCCACCAGATCGCCGATGCGGTGTACCAGAAAATCCTCGGCACGCCCGGCGCGTTCTGGACCCGCATTGCCTACGTCACCGCCAGCGGCCTGGGTCGCAACTCGAAATACGCATTGATGGTGGCCGATGCCGATGGCTGGGGGCCGCGCACCGTGGTCAATTCCAATGAGCCGCTGATGTCGCCGTCCTGGAGTCCGGATGGTCGCAGCCTGGCCTACGTGAGCTTCGAGAGCGGTAATTCGGCGGTCTACATCCAGGACATCGCCAGCGGCGCGCGGGAGAAAGTCGCCAGTTTCCGCGGGATCAATGGTGCACCGAGCTTCTCGCCGGATGGCACCCGATTGGCGTTGACCCTGTCCAAGGGCGGCAACCCGGACATCTACGTGATGGACCTGGCCAGCAAGCACCTGACCCAGGTCACCAACCATTTCGGCATCGACACCGAGCCGACCTGGAGTGCGGACGGCGCCAGCCTCTACTTCACCTCCGACCGTGGTGGCCGCCCGCAGATCTATCAAGTGGGCGCGAGCGGCGGCAGCGCCAGCCGGATCAGTTTCGAGGGCAGCTACAACGCCAGCCCGTCGGTCTCCTTCGACGGCAAGAAGGTCGCGGTCGCGCAGGGCAGTGGCAACACCTATCGCATCGCCATGCTGGATCGCAGCCTGGGCAGCCCGCGCTGGAGCATGTTGTCACCTGGGTCGCTGGACGAATCCCCGAGCTTCGCGCCGAACGCGGCCATGGTGCTGTATGCCGGCCGCGAGGGTCGCCGGGGCGTGCTGTACGCGATTTCTGCCGATGCGCGCGTGCGCCAGCGGCTGGTGCTGGCCGAGGGCGATGTGCGTGAGCCGGCGTGGTCCCCGTATCGCAGGAAGTGAGTCTTAAACACCACCTGCACATCGAACTACTACACTGGCTGAACAACCCGCAACTTTCACATGAGCTGACGAAGGAGCTCCACCCCATGAACCTGTCCATCCCGCGCACCCTGCTGGTCACTGCACTCGTCTGCGCCACAGCCATGGGCTGTAGCAAGAAAGTCAAGGAAACGCCGCCGATGGCCACTGGCGACACCGGCGCGACCACCGCGCCGATGGACAACATGCCGCCCACCCGTCCGGGTGCCTACGGCCCGTCCGACCTGGACACCGACGCCTGCCTGCGCAACCGCGTGGTCTATTTCGACCTTGACCAGGATGCGCTGAAGCCGGAGTTCCAGGCCGCCATGGCGTGCCACGCTAAATACCTGGGCGACCGCCCGTCCGCGCGCCTGCGCCTGGAAGGCAATGCCGATGAACGCGGGAGCCGCGAGTACAACGTCGCATTGGGCGAGCGCCGGGGCACCGCGGTGTCCTCCGCGCTGCAGGCCAATGGCGGTTCCGGCACCCAGTTGAGCGTGATCAGCTATGGCGAGGAACGCCCGGTCTGCAACGATTCGGGCGAAGGCTGCTGGTCGCAGAACCGGCGCGTCGAACTGGTCTACAGCGCCAAGTGATGCGTAGCGGTCTTTCGATCGCACTGCTGGCGGCGATGCTGATGGCATCGCCGCTTGCGTTTGCGCAACGGGCGAGCCTGGCCGATCGGGTCGCGGCATTGGAACAGCGTGCGGCCAATGACCAGGGCGGCACCGAGCTGGTCAATCAGATCAGTCAGCTACGGTCGGAAGTGCAGGACTTGCGTGGCCAGATCGAGATGCTGCAACAGCAACTTGAACAAGCCAAGCAAGGCCAGCGCAGCCAGTATCTCGACCTGGATGGGCGTTTGAACCGGCTGGAGGGTAGTGGTTCATCCACCACGTCGACCTTGTCACCGGCGGCGACCCCGGTTGCGGCGTCGAGCCCCGGGTATGAAGTGGTCACGGCCAGTTCGCCGAGTATTCCGGTCACCAGCACGGCGAGCGCCGGTACGGATGAGCGGGGCGCCTACGCCAATGCATTCGATGCGCTCAAGTCCGGCGATTATGCGGAATCCGCGCGTCGTTTCCGCGACTTCCTTGGTGCTTTTCCAGGCGGGCAGTACGCGCCCAATGCGATGTACTGGCTGGGCGAAAGCTATTACGTGACCCAGAACTACGCCATGGCAGGCGAACAGTTCCAAGGACTGCTCGACCGCTATCCGAACCACGACAAGGCGCCTGGCGCCCTGCTCAAACTTGGCCTGTCCGACTATGGGCTGAAGCAATACGACTCTGCCGAAACCATCCTGCGCGAAGTCCTGCGTCGCTATCCGGGTACCGATGTCGCACGTACCGCGGACGATCGCCTCCGTGCCATCGCACTGACCCGCAGCCGCTGAGTCGCGGTATCCAACGTCGGGCGGGCAGGATTAGTCGGTAAAATCCTTGGCATGAACGCCGTTTCCGACGTGGCTGCAGACCCTGCCGCTGCTACTTTGCTCCCTGATCGCTTGCGCATCACCGAGGTTTTCCTGTCCCTGCAGGGCGAGGCCCGCGATGCCGGCTGGCCTACCGTCTTCGTGCGCCTGACCGGCTGCCCGCTGCGCTGCCAGTATTGCGATACCGCCTATGCCTTTCATGGTGGCCAGTGGCGCGCCATCGACGACCTGCTGATTGAAGTCGCCTCGCACGGCGTACGCCATGTCTGCGTGACCGGTGGCGAGCCGCTGGCGCAGAAGCGCTGCATCGGCCTGCTGTCGCGCTTGTGCGATGCCGGCTACCAGGTGTCGCTGGAAACCTCGGGCGCGATCGACATCAGCGAAGTCGATCCCCGTGTCAGCCGTGTGCTGGACATCAAGACCCCGGGCTCGGCTGAAGTCGCGCGCAACCTGTGGAGCAATCTTGCGCTGCTGACCGCGCACGACCAGATCAAGTTCGTGCTGTGCGGACGCGAGGATTACGACTGGGCGCGTGGCGTCGTCGCCGAACATCGCCTTGATGCGATCTGCGACGTGTTGTTCTCGCCCAGCAAGGACGAGCTCGCGCCGCGCGAGCTCGCCGACTGGATCGTCGCCGACCACGCGCCGGTGCGCTTCCAGATGCAGCTGCACAAGCTCCTGTGGAACGACGAGCCCGGCCGATGAGCACTTCGATCAACGCCGCTTCGACGAACCCCGCTCTGAACAGACCCGCGGTCGTGCTGGTATCGGGCGGCATGGATTCGGCGGTCGTGCTGGCCATCGCCCGCGAGGCCGGCTTCGACGCGCATGCCCTGAGCGTGCGCTACGGCCAGCGCCATACGTCCGAACTCGATGCGGCCGATCGCGTGTCCATGGCGCTTGGCGCGGTCGCGCACAAGACGGTGGTGGTCGACCTGCGCAGCATTGGTGGCTCGGCGCTGACCGACGATGCGATCGCTGTCCCCGACGACAGCGACGGTCATGTCATCGGCGACAGCATTCCCAGCACCTACGTGCCCGCGCGCAACACCATCATGCTCTCGGTCGCATTGGGCTGGGCCGAAGTACTGGGCGCGACCGACATCTTCTGTGGAGTCAATGCGGTGGACTATTCAGGCTATCCGGATTGCCGGCCGGACTTCATCGCCGCCTTCGAACAACTCGCCAACCTGGCCACCAAGGCGGGCGTGGAAGGCAGCCGCTTCCGCGTGCATGCGCCGCTGATGCGGATGGGCAAGGACGACATCGTCCGCGAAGGCCTGCGCCTGGGCGTGGATTTTTCGCAGACGGTAAGTTGCTACAACGCCGATGCCGATGGCCGCGCCTGCGCCCAATGCGACGCCTGCCGCCTGCGCGCGCAGGGATTCGTCCATGCAGGCGTGGCTGATCCCACGCAATACGCCTGAGCGGCATGCTGCGTTAGAATGCGCGTCCCGGTGCAATGCCTGGCGTGATCCACCGCGAAGTTCAGCGGGCCGTTAGCTCAGTTGGTAGAGCAGAAGACTTTTAATCTTTTGGTCGATGGTTCGAATCCATCACGGCCCACCATCTATTCAGCGCCATGTTCTCCTCTCTCGGGAAATGCCTGGAAGTGGTTAAGAAATCAAAAGCTCGAGGCACCTGTTCTCGTCAGTGAGTGGGTGCGCCTCATGAAAAATAGGCCGCGCTTGAGATCTTTTCTCATGTGTCGGGTTTGGCGGAGCAAAAGAGGGGTAATCCCCACACAAGCGTGATGGCTGTTGACGTGCAGGCAATCAACCTGACTTTTTGATTACAGATCCACACTGCGATCGGTTTCGGTCTGGCGCCCGTAATGGAGCGGCGGGCGCCAACGCTTCGGTGGGGTGACTTCCGGCCCATGGCATGCTTGGCTTGGTGTTTTAGATTACCAGCACACTAATTCACTCAGTCCCCAGTGAGGCCCCGACATGTCTCGCCATGATCGTCGCAACAAGCCGCCACGGGCCCCGCAATGCAACTGACCATTCGCGACATCTCCAAAGCCTATCCAAACGGCGTGCAGGCGCTGAACAACGTCAGCCTGACCATACCGGTGCTGCACGACCTGGTGGCCGCCAATACCTACTGGGAATTGTCGGCAACCCAGGCGAGGGCACGCAAGGCCGCAGCGGATCGCTGGAACGTGACCGTGGACCTGCGGGTGCGCAAGTACGTGGTCGACGATGCCGGTGCCGAGATCGACAAGCCGCTCAATGATAGCGGCGCCATCAGCTGCGGCGCGGCGAAGCCGTGTTCGGTGAGGAACACCACGAACTCCTGCAAGCGTTCGGCGCTGACAAGCCCGGCGGACGGTAGCCGCAACAGGTCCAATCAGCCGCGCAAACTGCGTCAGCAGCCGTCCTCCCGTCCTCTTGTCGTTCTGTCGTTACCGTTGCCAGGATTGCCGCAGCACCTTGGTGCGATTGGAGCAGGCGTGCACCATGGAGTAGCGGTTAACCTTCGCGCGATCAGTCATGTGACGCGCGGTGAAAACGACAGCACGCAAATTCATTTGATGGTGCGAGGCGCACAAGTCAGTTCATCGAGTGGTTTGCCGGAAAGCACGTGGTTCAGTCGGTGTGGCTGGTCCGGGAATGCTGGAGGGCCAGGTGACACACCGCCCGAACGGTGATTCAATCCTCTCCATAGCGTCTTCACAACACTCTGAGGAGGAATACGGATGGCAATCAAAAAAGCGGCTCTGGCCAAGAAAAGCGCACCCAACGCAGCGACCCCCAAGCCGATCAAGGAAGCATTGACCAAATCGGGCTTGGTCGCCCACATCTCTGAAGACAGTGGGCTTGCCGCGAAGGACGTGCGTGCGGTACTCGCCGCGCTGGAAGGCGCAATCCAGGGCTCGGTGTCCAAAAAGGGTGTCGGCCAATTCGTCCTGCCGGGGATGTTCAAGATCACCGCGATGAAAGTCCCGGCGAAGCCGAAGCGCAAGGGCATCAACCCGTTTACCAAGGAAGAAGTATGGTTCGCCGCCAAGCCAGCCTCGACCAAGCTGAAGGTGCGTCCGCTGAAGAAGCTCAAGGACGCTGCTGTCTGATTTTGTCCGCTTAGTTAGAAAAGATGGAGAACCAGGTAGGGACTGCGGGTGCTTGTGGCAGTTGCTTGCAAGCACCTCGCAGTGTGGGTTTGCTTGCGCGCAGGCAGCCCACGGCGGCAATGCCGGAGCCTGTGAAGCCTGCAGTTTGCAATGCCGTCCCGGCCCGTGGCGCTACGCTGAACTTCCTGGAACCACCGGGCTCGAAATATCCGGCGTCCCGCAGGTAAGCGTGGTGAAGGCTGTCGGAATCTGCCCCCCACACGGCTGGGTTGCAGAAGTTTTCGCGGTTTTCATTGAATGAGTCCTCGATTCGGACTAAATACTGCTGCCGACGCCACCGACGTCCCCACCTTCACACTCGGGTCCAGGCGGGGCAAGACCATCCCGAAGCACAAGCATTTCGCCAGTCAGCCCACAGCAGCCGTTGCCGCTACCGATGATGGCGCACCAAGGAGTCTTCCGACGACGGTCTTACGCACCAGCGCGTGATAGCTGAGCAGGCAAAGTGCGAATGTTGCCACCACGGAGATCGCGAACTTTGTGCCCCACCACAGCTCCATATCCATCAGCCGGTACTGAATGACGAACAGGACCGGGAGATGGATGATGTAGACCCAATACGACGAATCGGAGAGATAGCGGAACAGGCGATTGCTGCGATTCAGCAACGATCGTCCGGCGACGAGGCAAACGCACGTCATCCACACGCTGATGTATGCCTCGATTGCTGCAAGGAGCACGCTGGCGGACGGATCTTCGGCAGTGGGCACGTGCCGCTTGAACAGGTACCAGAATGCACCGTACAGCGCTAGGCTTGCCACCAACAGCCATGGCGCGAAACGCCGGAACCGTTCGATCAGGGCTTCGTGACCAAACATCAGAAAGCCGATAGCGAAGAAGGGTCCATAGAATCCAAATGCCCAGAACTGGGGAAACAGGCTTTCCGGTGCCGGGTGCGGAGCAGTCACTGAAGCGAGCGCCGGCACCAGTAACAGGGGTAGCAGGCCCAGTAGCCAGGTGGGATTCAAGCTGCGAAAGAAGTTTCCGAGCTTTCCCAGCCCGAGACTGCTAGCTGCCCAGACCAGAACATAGAGAAACAGCAGGTAGTAAAGGAACCACAGATGGCCAGTGCTGATCGGTGGCGACGGCGGGTTAGGCATCTGCGAGAACTGCTGGATCATCATGAGCACCGGAGACGGGTTCTGTACGCTCGCCGCCGCGTGCATTGTGCTGGCGGCCATCGCGGCGATCACCAGGGGCCAGAAGATCACTAACGGCAAGGCGATGCGCTTGAGTCGGTTCAGGAACATTCCGCCCATCCCGCGCTTGCGTAGCAGCATTGCGGCGAAGAAACCGGCGACCAGAAAGAACAAGGGCATGCGGAACAGGTGCAGGAACCAGATGAACAGGTCCACGGCCGCTGACTGCGCACGATCGGCAACGGGAAAGAACGGATGCATGAGCGGGCTGTATGCCAGCGCGGCGTGGAACAACACCCCGGATAGCATGGCAAGGGCCCGCAGGTTATCCATGTAGTGAAAGCGCATTGTGTCGTGCACGGCAGGACCTCCAAACGGATCTGTCGGATTGATGGTGAGTAGGTTGAGCGAGCTCAGTAGACCGAGCTCAATAGAGGGATTTCAGTAGAACGATTTTTTTCGACCGTGCACCCAGCCGGTCCCAATCAGGAAAGCAACACTCAGCGCCACCTGGGCCAGCAGAATGGACGCGACAACCGGGCCGAATACGATGTTGTCCGTATTGACGTGGTCCTTGATCACGGCGAGCTGTCCCATCAACATGATGAATGGGTTGATCAGCACCATGCTGCCGATCATGGCGAAGATGTTCCATCCCTCCGATTCGACCGCCATGGCGACACTCAGGGCCACGGCGTACGCCACCAGCACATGGCCGAATATCAACAGGGACAGGACCACAAGCCCGTCGGGTACCGGCGTGAAAAAGATCACGAACATCGTGCCGGCGAGCATGACCAGGAAGGGCACGAGGAACGTGATCAGGTTTCCGATCAGCTTGGCCAGGTAGTAGTCCAGTGGCGTTACCGGCAAACTCATCACGAACGCCAGCGTGTGTTCCTTGCGTTCTGCGAGCAGCGATGTTGAGATCGAAAAGCACGCGGCGGATACCAGCACGATGATCATCATCAGCGAGCCAAGATAGAAGCTCCAGCTCTTGGCCATGCCAATCAGGCACAGCGCCACGATGCCGGCCAGCACGCATGCCGCAAGCTGCTTCTGGAACAGCCGCCAGTCTTTTGCAACCAGCAGCTTGATCACGGGCAGGTTGAGTTGGGAGAGAGTCATGCCGCACCTCCAGCGCGCACGGTGGTAACAAAGATGTCTTCAAGGCTCATCGCCTCGGTGCTGCGGATTTCCACGCCCTGTGTCTGCAGACGTTTGAGCAGGTCATCGCTGAACTGACGTACTTTCAGTTCCAGGATCGAACCGTTCTGTCGCGCTGCGGCGATCTCTGGCCACGCGGTCTTGTCCGGCACCCACGAGCCATGGCAGACGATCCGGCGCCAATCATCCAGGAACGCTTCCTTGTCCTTGGACGCGAGTAGCGCACCGTCGTGGACGAAAGTGATGGTGTCGGCGATCTGCTCGATGTCCTTGGTGTTATGGGAGGAGAACAGCACGCTGCGGGCTTCGTCGCGCAGCACATCGGCCAGCGCTTGCAGCACCTCGTCGCGCGCAACTGGATCGAGCCCTGTGGTTGGCTCGTCGAGTAGCAGCAACCGCGGGCGACGGGCAAAGTTGAGCATCAGCAATGCCTTGACGCGCTGCCCGTGCGAAAACCCGGCCAGCGTCTGCTGCGCGCGCAGGTCGAAACGACGAAGCAGCTCGGCTGCGTAAGCTTCGTCCCAGCCGGGGTAGATCGCACGGATGAAATCCATGTGCCATCGCAAGGTCTGGGTCTTGAACAGGCGCATGTCTTCGGAAGCAAAGCCCAGGTCCTTCTTCGCGGCAACCTGCTGGGCCGGCATGGCATGTCCGAGTACTTCGACGGTCCCCGCGTCGGCAAGCGCCAGCCCGCTGAGGATCCGGAGCAAGGTTGTCTTGCCTGCGCCGTTCACGCCGACCAGCCCCATCACCTGGCCCTCGGGCATGCTGAGGGTGATGTCCTTGAGCGCGAAGTCCTCGTAGTGCTTGCTCACCCCGGTCAGGGCGAATGCGGTGGTCATGGTGTGTTTCCTTCGTTGGAATCGGAAGACCGTTCGGCCTGCTCGTCGTCGAGCAGCTGCCGTATATCTTTCAAAGAGAGGCCAAGCTGCTGGGCGCTGGCCAACATGGCGTCGAAGTGCTGGGTGAACTCGGCTTGCAGCAGGCTCGTCGACAGATTGGGGGAGTCGGCCACGAACGAGCCCATGCCTTGCCGCGTCACGATCACCCCGGCCAGGCCCAGCTCCGTGTAGGCACGCTTGACCGTGATCACGCTGACCCGGCTGGCACTGGCCAGCTCCCGTATCGACGGCAGTGGCTGGCCCTGCGGCCAATCGCCTGCCATTACCTTGGTCGTGATCTGGTTGACGATCTGCTGGTACATCGGCGTGCTGTCACTGGTTGACAGGAACAGCTCTGGATCGATCTGTGCATACTGCATATACACAGTATGCACAGCGTTCAAGGCGATGTAAAGCGTTCAAGAGCATTAGGCGTAAACGTCATCTACCTGCCTCCGGTCAGCCCTGTCCGCAAGGTCGCAGCACCGGCAGCGTCAGCGGCGAGCTGGCGGGGAACTCGCACGCGCGCCGACAAAAAGGCGACAGACACACTTGACGATATGGTGTGGTAGTGAACTACACTACCAGCACTGAATCCCTGCCGACCGGTAGGGACCCAAAAGGATATCGCCATGCCGCTGCACGAACTTGCCGTCCAGTCCGTCAGCCATACCTATCGTGGGGGACACCGTGCCCTGTCCGACGTCACCCTGGATCTGAAGCCCGGAGTGCTTGGTCTGCTGGGCCCCAACGGCGCAGGCAAGTCGACGCTCATGCGTATCCTCGCGACGCTTGCCAAGCCGACTGGCGGTCGGGTGACATGGAACGGCCATGACATCGCGGCGGAGCCCAATCGCCTGCGGGCGATGCTTGGCTACCTGCCGCAGGATTTCGGGGTCTACGACACGCTGGACGCACGCGAGTTCCTCGGCTTCCTGGCAGCGGTGAAAGGTCTCGGCGGGAAGGCGGCGCGTGACCGTGTCGAAGTCTGTCTCGAGATGGTCGGCCTGGCCGACACCGGTGACCGGCGGCTCGGCCAGTTCTCCGGCGGCATGCGCCAGCGTGTCGGAATCGCCCAGGCGCTGCTCAACGATCCGGCGCTGCTCATCGTTGACGAGCCCACAGTCGGGCTGGACCCGGACGAGCGCATGCGCTTTCAGCACATGCTCACCGACCTCGCCGGTGATCGCCTTGTCATCCTTTCCACGCATATCGTCTCCGACGTCGAGGCGAGTGCGAGCGAGATCGCGGTCATCGCCGCCGGTCAACTGCGATTCCATGGCACGCCTGCCCAGCTGATCGCCAAGGCGGAGGGACAGATCTGGGAGTGGACCGTGCCGGAAGCGCAGCTCGCGACGGTACGCGCAGCGCACACGCTCGTCGCTTCGCTGCGGCTTCCAGAGGGGATTCGCGTCCGCGTTGTCAGCAGCGTTGGCCCGGATGCGCACGCCCGGCAGGTGGCACCCGGACTGCAGGATGCCTACACCTGGCTGCTGCAGGGAACGCACTGACATGGGCGCCCTGCAGCGTTTTTCCGCGATCCTCATCGCCGACCTCCGCGCCCGCACCCGCACGACGCGATTCTGTATGGTGCTGGCCGCAATGATGATCGCCGCTTGGTGGTGCGTGCCGGGGCCAGACTCTCCGCTCGCAGTCCTGATGCTGTCGGGCGGCGCACGCGGCTTCTATTCGAGCGCCTGGGTGGGCATGGTGCTCGCGATGGCGTTCAACCTGCTGCTGAACCTCGGCGGCTTCTACCTTGTGCGCGGCACGGTCGTGCGTGACATCGAAACGCGTGTCTGGCAGCTCCTGGTTGCCACCCCCATGACCAGGGCCGGTTACCTGCTCGCGAAATGGGCGAGCCACATGCTGGTCTTCACCGTGATCATCGTCGCCTGTCTTGGCGTCGGCCTGCTGGCACAGTGGGTACGTGCGGAAGACCGCAGCATCGACGTGGTCGAACTGGTCAAGCCGGTCATCCTGCTGACCCTTCCGGGGCTGGCGATGACCGCCGCCGCCGCCATCTGGTTCGACCTGCTGCCGCCGCTACGTCGCACTGCCGGCAACGTCCTGTTCTTCGTGCTGTGGACGACGGCGCTGGCGCTGGGCGTCGCCGGCTTCGAAGCCAAAAGCCCGATCGCGCGCGAAGGCTGGATCAGCGACACAGGCGGGCTGCTCGTCGCAGGCCGCGACTTCCATCGCGTGCGGGTGGAGCAGACCGGAGTTCCACAGCAATTCGGTTTCACGCTGATTTCCCCCAAGCCAAAGGCCGGCGCACCTCGATTCGTATGGCGCAGCTGGACAGTGCGGCCGATGGATATGCTTGGCCGCGCGCTCTGGCTGGTTGTCGGCCTCGGCTCGGTTCTGCTGGCCGCGCCCTTCCTGGACCGGGCAGCTGCGAGCACCTCCGCCAAGGATGGGCGACCAGGAGCAGCGGATCTGCGGTTGCGCTGGTTGAGTTCGGTGCTGCGCCCGTTCGCGGGGACGGCCTTCGGCGCCCTGGCAGTGGCCGAGCTGACGGCCTGCTTGCGCGAACGGCGCCGCTGGTGGTGGATCGCGCTGGCGGTCGCGCTTGGGCTGCAGTCATTCGGTAACGCGGAGGTCATGCGCACTGGCCTCCTGCTTGCCTGGTTACTTCCGCTCGACGTGCTCGCACGCGGCATCCTGCGCGAGCGCGACCATCGCACCGGCGCACTGGTCTTTGCCAGCGAGGGCGCCGTACCCCGCGTGCTCGCCGCGCGGTTCACGGTCGCAACCACGTTCCTTCTCGGTGCGTCACTCCCTGCTGTCGTGAGGCTGCTCATGACCTCGCCGACAGGCGCGTTGACGGCATGCGTCGTCGCCCTGTCAATCGCGAGTTGCGGTATCGCCTTCGGCACCGTTTTTCGCAGCGCGCGTCCCTTCGAACTGGCCTTGGTGGCGTTGGCGTACGTCGCACTTCAGGGCGCTACGATTTTCGACGTTGGTGCTGCAGTCCTCACCACGCTGGCCTGGCACCTTGTGGCCATCGTCGTGGCATGGATCGGCATCGCCTGCGCATGGCCAAGGCTGGCTCGCGCAAGCGTTTGAGGGCTGCGTCGCGACTCACGTTCCTGATTGGCGGGAGACCTGCACGGCAGTCAACGCTTCAGTGAGGCTTTGCGTATCCACAGGCTTCACGAAGTGGTGCGCGAAGCCTGCGGCCCCGGACCTGACCCGATCGCCTGCCTGCCCGTACCCGGTGAGCGCAATGAACAGCGCACCTGCGTGATCGGGGCTCGCCCGCAGCTGCCGCGCGAGCTCGTAGCCGTCCATCCCGGGCAGCCCGATATCCAGAATGAACACATCGAACCTGTCCCTAGCGGCCGCCTCGATGGCGGGGCCCGCGTCGGTTTGCACGTTCACTTCATGGCCCTGCGCGTCCAGCAGCGCGGCCAGGGTTTCGGCGGCGTCGAGGTTGTCGTCCACCACCATGATCCGTCGAGGTGTCGCCAATTCCGCCGCGTCGGGCTGTGGCCGCGATTCATGGCCTGTCGGGTGGTGCGCCAATGGCAAGGTCAGGGTGAATGTACTGCCCTGATCGACGCCGCCGCTGTGCGCCATCACGCGCCCGCCGTGCAGCTCCACCATGCTCTTGACCAGTGCCAGGCCCAACCCGAGCCCGCCGTGCGTGCGGTCCGGGGTGCGTTTGCCCTGGGTGAACAGCTCGAATACATGCGGCAACAGAGGCGGATCGATCCCGTTCCCGGTGTCGGTCACGGTCACGATGGCGTCATCATGGCTGACCTGCGTTGCCAATGTGATTTCCCCGCCTTCCGGGGTGTACTTGGCGGCATTGTTGAGCAGGTTGACGATCACCTGCACCAGCCGCGTGCGGTCGCCGCGCACCGGTATCTGAGCCGCCGTGGTTCGCACCGTCAGCAGGTGGCGCCGCGCTTCGAGGACAGGCCGGGCCTGCTCAAGCGCGTGGGCCACGACGGATTTCAGGTCGAGCTCCTCCTGATCCAGCGTCACCAGACCGCGGGTCACCCTGGATACGTCCAGCAGGTCATCGACCAGGTTCGTCATGTGGGCGACTTGCCGCGAGATGATCGTGCCGACCTGAAGCACCCGCTTTTCGTCGCCTGCGGCGAGGGTGAGCAGCTGCGCGGCGGTGCTGATCGGCGCCAGCGGGTTGCGAAGTTCGTGCGCAAGCATCGCCAGAAACTCATCCTTGCGACGATCACCATCGTGCAGCGCCTCGGTGGCAAGCTTGTTTTCGGTCACGTCGCTGCCCACCACGAAGATGCCGGGAACGGAGCCTTCCGCCTCCACCAGCGGCTGGTAGGCAAAATCGATGTAGCGCTGCATATCGGGCTCCCCCGCTTGGCCCTTGAGCAGCAAAGAAGCGCCAGCAACGACGTGCGCCGTACCGCTGGCGTACACCTGGTCCAGCATGTCGATGAAACCCTGGCCAACCGCTTCGGGAATGACCTCGCGAACCGGCTTGCCGATGAAATCCCTTGACCCGACCAGGCGCCGGTAAGCTGCGTTGACCAGTTCGAAGACATGATCGGGGCCGCGCAACACCGCCATGAACGTAGGCGCTTCTTCGAACAGCATCCGCAGCCGATCGCGCTGGATCTCCAGTTGACGCGTGAGCGCCTGCTCGGCAATCGCGCGCTCTACAGCCGAACGCGTGCGCTCGGCCGCGTCCTCGGCCAGGGTGACGTCGTGATTCGACCAGCGCCGGGGTTCGGCTGTCCCGACCGCCAGGACCGCGATGAGCTGTTCCTTCCTGATGATCGGCACGATCACCATCGCCTCCACTGACAGACGCTCATAAACGGAGGTGTGACCGGCCGATAACGGGTCTGTCGATACGTCATCCAACCGCACGGTGGTGCCCTGGTGCAGCTGTGCAGTCAGATCGGGTCCAAAACTCTCCAGGGGGAATTTCTGGCCACCAAAACTGACGACCGATTCGTCGTGCCACGCTGGCAAGGGGATGTGCAGCCAGCCGTCTTCGATCGTGGCGTAGCCGACCCGTCGGGCCGCAAAGAATTCTCCCAAGACCTTGCACGTCCACGCCGTGACTTCCGATGGCGTGGCCAAGCGCCGCAACCCGTCGGAAAGCTCCAGTTGGAAATGACGGCGTTGATCGGCTGCAACGTTGGCGGTGGTTTCAATGCAGGTGACGAGCATTCCGGCGACCGCGCCGGATTCGTCGCGGATCGGGCTGTAGGAGAAAGTGAAGTAGGTCCGTTCCGGATAGCCGAACCGCTCGATGTCGATCGGCAGATTCTCGAAGAAGCTGGACTCCCCTTCCATCGTCCGTTCCGCGAGGGGACCAATCTGCGGCCATATCTCGGCCCAGGTCTGCTGGAAGGGCAGGCCCAGCGCCTCTTTGTTGCCGAGCACCGGCAGATAGGCATCGTTGGGAAATCCAATCAGCTGCGGCCCCCACACCAGGTACATCGGGAAGCGCGAGCTGAGGATGATGCTCAGCGTCGTCTTCAGCGACTGTGGCCAGCCGGCAAAGGGCCCCAGCGGATTGCGTGCCCAGTCGTGCTCAGCGATGCGCCTGCCCATCACGCTGCCGCCCTTGAGGAAATCCAGCGGCGACGACGGGTTGGCAGGTTGATCCATGGCGGTGTCGAAAGGCGTCACGGACATAGGTGCCACCGGCGGGAGCAGTGGGCATTATTGCAGCACCACTTGCGCGAGAGTGAAGCGACGGCTACGGGATTGCCGCGTCACACACTCCCTATCTCCATCGGGAGCAGGATCCGCCACGACCCGGCCTTGCGATGGCGGAGCAGGGCACCGGAGCGTGATGCCTGAGGCTTTCCCGAACGCTGCCGTCCTTTCTATTGCGTCACTGTCACCCAGGTGGGCGCATGGTCGCTCGCCCTGTCCTGCAGTCTCAGCCAGCGGTCGACGCCGGCGCTCTTCAAGTGCGGTGCCAGTACGGGGTTGAGCAATACATGGTCGATGCGCAAGCCGCGATCGCGCTCTGCGTGTTGCCGGAAATAGTCCCAGAACGTATAGATGCGCTCGTCCCCCAACACGTGGCGCAGGGAGTCGGTCCATCCCTGGGCCAGCAGCCGCTGGTAGGCGTCGCGGACTTCGGGTTGGATCAGGGCATCCTTGCGCCATGACTTCGCGTCGTACACGTCGTCATCGGTCGGAATGACATTGAAGTCGCCCATCATCGCCACCGGGTGCGGCAGTTCCACCAACTCCTTGGCGTGGGTGATCAGACGCTGCATCCAGCGCAACTTGTAGTCGAACTTCGGCCCTGGCCGGGGATTACCGTTGGGCAGGTACAGGCAAGCCACCACGACGCCTTGCACCGCCGCCTCCAGGTACCGGCTCTGCACATCACGTGCATCACCGGGCAGGGCGCGCCGCGCTTCCACCGGCTCCGTGCCGCGCGCAAGGATGGCCACTCCGTTCCAGGAGGACTCGCCCCTGTGAATCGAGCCATAGCCGGCCGCGGCGATCTCCGCACGCGGAAACGCCGCGTCCGCTGCCTTGAGTTCCTGCAGGCAGACGATGTCCGGCTGCTCGCGCTCCAGCCACTGCAACAGGTGGGGCAGCCGGGAGCGGATGCCGTTGATGTTGAAGGTGGCCAGGCTCAGCGTTTTGCGGGGCATGGGGTGGACCGCAAGGCAGGGACGGGCGAAGGCTAGTGCAGGGACCTGGTGCCTTTGGTGAAGCCTGCACGCGCGCGGCCACCAGCGCAGTCGGGAAATGCCGGCCCGTACGCAATGCGTCCGGGCCGGATCCCGATTAGACCGTTTCCGCCTTGAGGTTGATCGACGTCTCGGCGAGCGTCGAGGCGTACTCGTCACCGCGGTAGATTTCCTGGGTAGCGCGGTGCAGTTTTTCAGCATCGTCGGTCCGGCCCAGGGCACCTGCATAGGCGGCGGCGGTACCAAAGCCCGCGATCCCGTAATGCGTCATTCGCTGGTACTGGGCGATGATCACAGCGTCAAGCAGCGCACCTTGCTCCGGCGCTTCTTCAAGGATGTGTTTCCTCGCTTCCTCGACCAGCCCGGCCATGCCCTTGCAATGCTCCTTCGCCACGTCGGCGCCGTTGGCCGTGAGCAGTTCCTTGATCACGTCGGTGTGCTCGGCGATGCCCTGTTCGGACTTCGCCAGCAAGGCCTTGAGTTTTGCGCTCTTGGGTGTGTCACTGATCTTCTTGACCAACCGCTGCATCTGGTCGTTGGCGGACCACAGGTCCTTGAGTTCGTCGTTGTAGAGCTCTTGCAGATTGGTGGGCTTGGACATGGGGGTTCCTTAAATTCGGGAAAACACGGGGCGCGTCGCATGCGGATCAGTTGGGATTCGCAATGGAGAATCCTAGGCGCAGCGCTTGATCGGCACCGTGAAGCCTTGGGTTTCGTGACGGTCACGCGCCAGTGATTTAACGGGAGCTCGATGGGATCGAGCATGCCTTGGCGCCGGGGCCCCGTGACTTGCGGAGATGGGTGAGCATTGAGCTCTTCGCGCAGCGTGATGGCAATGTCCTCGTTCGCTGCTCGCCTGCGTACCAGCTTGCTGGGAAGCGGCTGAACTGAGCTTTGTACAAACAGCGCGCTGCGCCGGTGGGCAATTCGGCCGACGCGCTCCACGGCTGCCGACCCTGTCTATGACAGTCGGTGCCACGCCTGTGGATGCGCCCGTTTGCACGGAAAAAGCAGCGAGGGCTGACTGGAGTCGATAAAACGTTATAACATTACATCCTGGCATCCGTAGATCCCAGTTCACGGCGTGACCGTTCGGGCATTCCCGCTAGGAGAGTCAATCAATGAAGAAGTTGCGAACCCAGGCTATCGCCGTCCTGTTTGCGTTCAACTGCACGGTCACACATGCCCAGGCTGGCGACCCCGCGTCTTCGCCCCAACGTGCCCCGACCCCCGTCGACCTGGATAGGCTCATCGTGACCGGCTATGCCGATCGACAACTCTTGCTGGATGCGGAGAACCAGACTGGAAGTCGTCTTGGCCTCACTGCCCGCGAGACGCCGGCAATCGTCGATATCCTGTCGCAGCGCCAGATGCAGGAATGGGGTGTACGCACGAATGTCGAGGCACTCAACCGCGCCCCGGGAGTCACCTCTTCCCTGCCGGCCACCAGTCCAGGCGTACCGACCATGCGCGGTTTCTCGGGGGGTGCCGTAGGGCTGCTATACGACGGTACACGCGTGGCCACGCCTGGAATCTTCAGCAGAAGTACCGACAGCTGGTTGTACGACCGAATAGAGATCCTCAAGGGGCCGGCGGGGGTTCTCTATGGTGAAGGGGCGTTGGCTGGGGCCATCAACTTGGTGCCCAAGCGCCCCCTTTTCTCCAAGCGCAGCTTCGCCGGCCTGTTGGGCTATGGAAGCTTCGACAGTTACCGTGTCGCGGCGGACGTAAATGCCCCGATCAATGAACGCGTGGCAGTGCGTGCGGTAGGCGCTTACGGTCGCAGCGACGGCTATGCGGACGATAACAAGTCCGAGTTTGCCGCTGCCAGCGTTTCGCTGGCGGCCCGTCCGACCGAGCGACTGAGCCTGCTGGTCGCCCTGGACCACAGCCGCGACGACTACGACGTAGCAGATTACGGCGCACCGCTGGTCCCTCGCTTCGTTGCGCGCCAGCCGACCGATATCGTCCGCACGCCCGACGACTTCGTCATTGACGAAGCCCTGCGCGACACGAACTTCAACGTCACCGACGGCATTCTGGATTCGGATACGACCTGGCTACGCTCGCGAATCGACTACGAAATGGGCCAGTCGTTGACGTTCACCAACGAACTCAACGCATATCGCTCCGACCGCAACTTCATCAATGCCGAAATCTTCAATTACCAGCCCGGGACCGGGCTGATTGGCCGCAGCACCGGCATCATCACCCACGATATCGATTACTGGATCGAGCGCGCCGCGCTGAGCGGCGACACGGAGTGGGGGGCACGTCGAAACCGGTTCGTAGTGGGGGCCGAATTCAGCGAAATGGACTTCCTCACGCGGCGATACTTCGCCTCGACCAACGCCGTCGATCCGTACGCGCCGGCTCGCGGCCAGTTTCCGGGCGGTAGCGGGATGCCACTGCCTCCTCCCAATTCGTGGGCTTCAATCAAGGTTGCTTCTGTCTTCGGTGAGAACGCACTTAACGTGACGCCGAGCTGGCTTCTGGTTGCCGGCGCGCGCTATGACCGAATTGACTTTGAGCGCACATTGCTCAGCGGTGCCTCTACTTCCTCCTTCCAGCGCCAATACGACGCAGCGTCCTGGCGTGTCGGTACGGTGTACGACTTGCTCCGCAAGACACAGTTGTTCGCCCAGTACAGCTCGGCCGTGGCACCGGTCGGCAACTTGCTGTTGTTGTCCCTGGCCAATTCGCGCTTCGACTTGACGACCGGCGACTCGCTGGAAACCGGCATCAAGAGTTCGTTCTGGAACGATCGGATCGATACCACACTGTCGGTCTACAAGATCCGCCAGGACGAGATCATTACCCGTGACCCCGTCAATCCGAACCTGAGCGTGCAGGGGGGGCGCCAGTCTTCGCGTGGCATTGAGCTTTCAATGTCGGCCGCGGTCACCGACCAATTGCGGGTCGACGCGAACTACACGGTTCTGGATGCCCAGTTCGACATCCTGCGGGAGGCCAGTGGCATCAGCCGTGCGGGCAATGCGCCGCCGCGCGTACCGGAAACGATCGGCAACGTGTTCATGTCCTATCAGCTGACGGCGGCCCCGCTCACGCTCACAGCCGGCGCCCGGCACGCGGGCAGCTTCTACACCGACAACGCCAACACGCTATGGGTCAAGGGTTACACGGTGTATGACGCCTCGATCCGTTGGGAGCTGCCGTTTGGGCAACTTGCCCTGCATGGCCGCAATCTAACCGACGAACTGTATGCCGACTACAGCGACGTTTCTCCGCGACAGTTCCAGATTGCTGCGCCGCGCTCAGCCGACCTCACTTTGACGATGAGATTCTGAATTGGCTTCCACCTTGGCTCTCGAACTGTCTTCGGTCAGCAAGTCTTTCGACGTCCATGCAGCCGTGAACGGACTCACTTTGCACTTGGCCCCCGGCGAGGTCTATGCGTTGCTGGGACCCAACGGGGCGGGCAAGACGACGACCCTCAACTTGATCCTCGGCTTCCTCAAACCTGACAGCGGGTTGATCCGGGTCGATGGGGTCGATGCGGTCGCCGACCCGCTCGCGGCGCGCTCGCGGGTGGCGTATCTGCCCGAAATGGTGATGCTGCATCCGGCGCTCAGTGCCATTGAAAACCTGACCTATTTCGCGCTTCTGGCCGGTCGCCGGATCGACACGGCCGAGGCCCGGCGTCTGCTCGCCGACGCCGGGCTGGAGTGCGAGGCGCACGACCGACGCGCCGAGGGTTTTTCGAAGGGCATGCGGCAGAAAGTTGGCGTCGCGGTCGCGCTCGCCAAGAATGCGCGCCTTCTTTTGCTCGACGAGCCGACCTCGGGCCTCGATGCCGGTGCCGCCAGCGATCTCTCTCAGCTCATCCGGGATGCATCGGGCCGTGGCATCGCGGTGCTGATGGCAACGCACGACCTTTTTCGCGTCAAGGACTTCGCCCATCGCCTTGGCATCCTGCGTGACGGACGCCTGGTTGATGAGCGCGACGCTGCCAGCATCGGTCCCGTGGAGTTGGAACAGCTGTACCTGGATCGGCTGGCCGCATGATCGGCTCGCTCGTACGGCTGGAGTTGGCGATCCTGCGCCGCAATCGCCGCGCGTGGCTGTCGCTAGTCACACTCGCGGTACTGGTGCTGCTGTCGTTCGCCTCGATCACCGCTGACACGGTGGGCGCGGATCAGGATAAGCGACGCGTGGCTGCCTTCGAGCGGGCTCGCTGGCTGGGCCAAGGCGAGAAAGATCCGCATAGCGCCGCCCACTACAGCATCTTCGCCTTCAAGCCGTCGCCACCGCTCTCGCCGCTTGATCCTGCCGTAGGTTCTTTCGTGGGTCAGACGGTCTACCTCGAAGCGCACCACCAGAACGACATGCTTTATCGGCCCCAGCAGAACGCCTCGCTGCTGCAGCGGACAGGATTCGCGAGCCCGGCGGCGCTGATTACCGGCTTCGGTCCACTGGTCGTGTTTCTGCTGGCATTCACGTTGGTTGCGCAGGATCGCGAGCGCGGCACTATGCGCCTGGCGCTAGGGGCGGCGCTGCGCCCGCGGAGCATCCTGACAGCCAAAGTGCTCGCCGTGTGGTCGGCCACCTTCGGCCTTTTGGTCGCACCAACGGCCGTAGCATCGCTCGTCTGGCTGGGCAGCAACGGACGGCTGGATGGGGACGTTCTGCTGCGCGCACTCACTTGGGCTGGTGTGATGGCTTCGTATCTGGCGACCTTGGCTGCGATCGGTGTCGCGGTGTCGCTGCTGATGCGCAACGCCCGTCTCGCACTCGCTCTGTTGTTTGGCATGTGGATCCTGTTCGCGCTGGTACTGCCGCGTTTGGCGAGCAGTGTCATCGATGCTGCTTGGCCTTTGCCGTCCAGCCAGACCATCCGCGAGCAGATGGCCCAGGACGCGCCCGCCTATTGGTCGGACGAGGCCAATTCCCGTCATCGCGCCGAACTACTCCAGCGTTACGGCGTCCGGCGGATCGAGGACATTGCGAACCCGCGAATGGCCGAGCTCGACCTGATCGAACGGCACAGCCATGACGTATTCGACCGCATCCTCGGCGATTTCTACGGGCGGGTCGCCAAGCAGGACCGGATATTCGCGAACATGGGCTTCCTGTCGCCGACGATCGCTGCCCAAGTGTCCTCGGCGTCCGTGGCCGGCAGTGACTTCAGCCACCACAGACACTTCGTCGATAGGGCCGAGCGGTATCGGCGAGATCTGGTCAACCGCATGAACGCAGATGGCATGGCGCACAGCGCCGATGGGCAGGAGCGACATACCAACGACGAACGGCTGTGGTCGCAGGTTCCGGAGTTCGCCTACAGCGCTGCACCGTTGGGCCGGCTTTCGGCCACCGCATCGCCGGCTTTCGCGGCGCTCCTCCTGTGGCTGGGTTTGGCCGGACTCGTCCTGGTTCACGCCTCTCGGACGATGCGGCCATGAGTGCACCTCGCTTCAGCCATCTCTTTGCATGGGAGTGGCGGCGCGTGGGCAGATCACCGCTTCTCTGGGCGATCCTGATGATCCTCGCGGCCAGCTTCGGCTGGGGCGCCGCAAGTACTGCCAGGCTGCATTCGGCACAGGAGGCTGCGGCCGAAGGTGCGCGCACAGCTGACGCCGCATTCCTGGAAAGCACTGCCGAGCGCTCGCGCGCTTACCGAGCGGCTGTCACCGCCACCGCCACACCGGTCGCCTATTGGCAGGATCCCACCAGCGTTTCTGGTTACAGCGAGTATTTCGTTCGCAGATCGGCATTCAAACCACACCTGCCGCTTTCGCCGTTGGCGGCGGGGGTTAGCGAGATGGTTCCAAGCCGGCTGGAGATCAAACTCAACACGCCGTTCGGGTTTGTCGACACCTACGACTTCGAGAACCCTCGCGGCCTTGCGCTCGGGCGGTTCGATCTCGCGTTTACCGTGGTTTTCCTTTTGCCGATCGGTCTGCTCCTGCTGATCGCATTGCTTGTGACATTCGAACGCGATCGCGGCATGCTTCCATTGATTGCGGCTCAGTCGGTGGGTCCGCGGGTCTGGATCGGGGCCCGGATCGCTGCCATCCTCGCGTGGGCGATTCCGGTGGTGGCGCTGGCGATGATCGTCGCTCTCGGCCTTGCCGGAGTTCCGATCTCTGCGGTGCTCGCGCCCCTCGCAGTCACGATCCTGGTCACAATCCTGTACATGCTGTTCTGGTCGGGACTCGCGCTGCTGCTCCTTGCCCGTCAGCCCGGGGCTGGCGCGGCCCTCGGGTCGTTCGCGGCGCTCTGGGCGGCGCTGACCATCGGCCTGCCTCTCGCCGTGTCCGTGATTGTCGCCGTCGTCGATCCCGCGCCGTCGGCCCTCGAATATGTCGACGCCCAACGCCGAGTAGGGGATGAGGTCCAGGAAGCGCGGCACGCGATTCTCACTGACGCTCTGCTGAAGCGGCCCTATCTTCGTGCTCATGTCGATCGCGTGCCGACGCTCGACCATGCGACTCGGCTGAGCTTTCTGGTACCGGAAGTCGAGCGGCGACTCATGTCGTCCAAGTCGGTGAGTGAGGCCCATCGCGCCCGCCAGGAAAGGATCGCGAGGGTGGTAGGTTTTGGTATGCCCACGCTTGGGGTTGAGACCGTCTTTGCCACACTGGCAGGCACCGATCCAGCTCGACAAAGAGAGTTCGAAATACAAGCCCGTCACTACCAGAAACAATTGAGGGAGAGGGTCTATCCCCTCGTGCAACGTGAGATCGCCCGGCCACCTGCACCAACTGATCGACCGGTTCGTGGCCATATGAGCCTGCTCAAGCCGTTGGCCTTGCCAGAGTTTGAATTCGTCGATCGACCAGCGGGTCGGAGAATCTCAAGCGCTTTGGCCTTCGCCGCGTGGCTTTCTGTTGTTACATCCGTACTCATTGCTCTAGGCATGAGCCGCATACGCGACTGGCGGGTAGTGCAACCCACGAAGGAGTGACAGGCCTTACGGCTTTCCCCAGGGAGAAGATGCAGCGGCCGCACCAGAGGCAGCGAAGCAGGGTCTCTTGGGGTGATGTTGCTACGCACGCTTACCGAGTCATGACGCTGCGCTATCAGAGAGTTCGCCTACTTCGATGTTAATGCACCCCGCAAATGGCGCCGACGCAGCTCATGGTATTGAAATCAAATATGGCTGAATGTCCGGGGTTGCCGGTGGGGCGTGGAACACCCTTCGGAACGAAGAACGTCGCCAAATTCGCGCCGTACAAGCCGGCCGGGATCGTCATCGGCTTCAAGACCACGTAGGCATTGAAAAGTGCGGGCGCTCGGGATGGCGGGCTGCCGCCTGCTACCGGAGGTAGCGCAGTGTTTCCCGGCAATCTGGCCTGCGCGTCGCCCCAAGCCTGAGCGTCTGCCGGATTGCCTCTCGCAGCAGCCCATTGCGGATTGCATCGTCCAACCCTGCCTTTCCGGCCAAGGGTGCATTCGCGATGCGATAGCTTTCGGGTGAGCGGTTGGTTGCGGTGATCAGCGCGATATCGGCAGGGATGGGGTCGCCGATCACAACACGGCCGTCCTTGGCCGGATAGACCAGGTCGACATCATGGCCGAATAACTTCTGCGCCATTGGGTTTAGTGATGAGAGCTTGTCCGTACTGACGTAGAAATAACCGCAGGCGCCCTTGTTGTCGTGGCTGCTCACCAAGGCTGGGATAGCTGCCGGCAGGCCGGCGATGACCTGGCGGTGGTAGCCGCTGACCAGCACCGCGGCGATCCGGGTTTTTGGCGACCAGCCGATGTTCCAGATCGTGG
The DNA here is from genome assembly GCA_038323895.1 of Lysobacterales bacterium. Taxonomy (GTDB): domain Bacteria; phylum Pseudomonadota; class Gammaproteobacteria; order Xanthomonadales; family Xanthomonadaceae; genus Thermomonas. The sequence continues at coordinate 33,906 of JBBQHK010000005.1, forward strand.
GTTCGTATGCACCGAGCATCAATACAACCGGGGCGCCTGAATAGTTGACCGCGACATCGATCTGCGTGCCCTGATGGCCGCTTTGGTCGATCTGGAAATCGATATCGCGCCCCGAATATGCGCCCGCTGCGAATATTTTCATGCCTGGCGCGAGTGTGAAATTCTCGAACGCGCAGTCAGTCGGCCTGGGTGATGCGTCCTGAGCGTTTTGCGGGGAATGCAAAAGGACCAATGGTTTCCGGGGCGATAGCGCCTTGGGGAGTAGTCATGGGCGGCGTTTGTATTCCTGCCGGCGCGAATCCCGTCTCGTTTGCAGCCGATTCGACTGAGGTCGCCTTCGGCGTCGCCAGTGCGACTGCAGATGTGGCTGCCGGCTCCTGTTCGACATGGTTTTTCAATAGATCAGAGACGCGGCTGTTTTCGTCACAAGCGCTGGCACTTACGGCGATGACAGAAAGGAGAATAAGCATGTTCAAATTATTTCGATGCATGGTCAGGCTTTCTGTCGGTAATGGTCGTTAGTGTCTGCCATGGATGGGGTCAACTCAAACGAACCGTGTGGTTCCCGTGGAATCTGAGTCTATTCACTGCACGAACAGCTGCAGTACCGCCTCACCGTATCGCTCAAGCTTGGTGCTGCCGATCCCGGCAACAGTCGACAGCGCATCCAGATCGCGCGGGGCCAGCTCGGCGATCGCGCGCAGGGTGGCGTCGTGGAAAATCACGTAGGCCGGGACGTCCTGTTCGCGGGCCATCGTGGCACGCCATTCGCGCAGGGCATTGAAGCGGTCGTCCGATTCCGGGGACAGCGCCACCGTGGAGGCATTGGTCCGGGTGCGACCGCGTTTGCGCACCGCCTTGGGCGGATCCTTGCGCATCCACAACGTTCGTTCACCCTTGAGTACCGCTGTGGCGCCGGGCATCAGGCGCAGCGCATTGTGGCGTTCGGCATCGGCTTCCAGCAGGCCTGAGGCCACCAATTGGCGGAAGACACTGCTCCACTGTGCCGCATCGAGATCTGCGCCAATTGCCCACGTCGAGAGCTGGTCATGGCCGAAGCGCTGCACCTTGTCGCTCGCCACCCCGCGCAGGATGTCGATGACATGGCCGGCGCCAAATCGCTGCTCGCTGCGGTAGACGCAACTCAGGGCCTTGCGCGCCGCATCGGTGGCGTCCCAGCGCTCGGGCGGATCAAGGCAGTTGTCGCAGTTGCCGCAATCGCCCGGGTGCAGCTCGCCGAACCAGCCCAGCAAGGCCTGGCGGCGGCATTCAGTGGATTCGCAAAAGCCCAGCAGGCCTTCGAGCTTGCGCATTTCCAATTGCTTGCGTTGCTCGCCAGCATCGGAGCGACCGATCAATTGACGCAGATTGACCACGTCGCCCAAGCCATAACTCAGCCACGCTTCGGCCGGTTCGCCATCGCGGCCGGCGCGGCCGGTTTCCTGGTAGTACCCTTCGATCGACTTGGGCAGGTCGACATGCGCCACGAAGCGCACGTCGGGTTTGTCGATGCCCATGCCGAATGCAATGGTCGCCACCATCACCACGCCGTCTTCCTGCAGGAAGCGGCGCTGGTTGGTCGCGCGTAGCTCTGCCGGCATGCCGGCGTGATAAGGCAGTGCCCTGACCCCCGCTGTAGCAAGCTGTTCGGCAATAGCGTCGACGCGCTTGCGCGAGAACGCATAGACAATTCCGCTTTCGCCGGCATGGCTGGCGATCAGGTCCAGCAGCGCGCGTTGCCCGCTTCCGTCCTTGAGCACCACACGATAGCGGATGTTGGGACGGTCGAAGGAGCTGACAAAGTGCTGCGCATCCTCCAGTGCCAGACGCTCGGCGATTTCGGCGCGGGTCGGTGCGTCGGCGGTGGCGGTCAGCGCGATGCGCGGCACCTTGGGCCAGCGTTCGTGCAGGATCGTCAGTTCGCGGTATTCGCGGCGGAAATCGTGGCCCCACTGCGAGACGCAGTGGGCTTCGTCGATGGCGAACAGGGAGATCCTGGCGCGATCCAGCAGCTCCAGGCAGCGCACCGTCAGCAGGCGCTCGGGTGCGACGTACAGCAGGTCGAGTTCGCCATTGATCAGCGCTTGCTCCACCCCGCGTGCGGTTGCCGCATCCAGCGTGGAGTTGAGGAAGGTCGCGCGCACACCCAATTGACGCAGGGCATCGACCTGGTCCTGCATCAACGCGATCAAGGGCGAAACGACGATCCCGCAGCCCTCGCGCAACAAGGCCGGCAGCTGGTAGCACAGCGATTTGCCGCCACCGGTGGGCATCAGCACCAGGGCGTCGCCGCCCTGGGTCACGCATTCAATGATGCGCGCCTGTTCGCCGCGAAAACCGGGGTGTCCGAAGGTGGTGCGAAGGATCTGTAGTGCGGCATCTTCCATGCGCCACGATACCAAGCCGCGTGCGCGGCTTGGGCAAAAACGGGCCGGGTTCAGACCGCCCAGGGTGCAGTCGACCGCAGCATGCAGCTGACATCCGCGGAGTGGAGTGCCCCGCCCGGCAGCGTGAGATGGCAATGACGATCTGATCATCTAGATGGCACGGCAAGCGAATATGCCGCGCTGGACAAGGTGCTGCGGGACGACCGACAGATCGATTCGCGTGAGTCTGGCCATGTAGCCATTTCACCTGCGCGCCATCTGATGCGCGATCAGGCAAAAGTGCGTTCGAGGATAAGGCTCCATGCCCGGTGGTCTTCGGATAAGCGAACCCGACCCCCTTTCTCGATGCATTTCCTCGATGGATTAGTTGGAATTACCCCAAGGCGCGGGAGGATGGTCGATCGCGCGGGTCAGGTCGAAGCTGACCCGGAACAACCGATCCTGATTGTTGCGGGCGAGCTCATAGACGAAGCGCTGGCCAGGTTCGATTTCCATGGCCCACACGTTGGTGTTTGAAACGGTCATGCCCTCGCGGGCGAACATCAGCTTCGAAAACCCGTCGACCGGGAATTCCTGTCGTCCCGCGCTGCCCTCGCCGTCGGAATCGCCACCGTACATGGTCACGGGATCGTCGCTGCCGTCTTGATGGCGGTGGTCATGCTTCAGCCGCAGCCCATCGCCGGTGCGCGTGAGCACCCACGTGCGCGAGCGGTCGGTGCCGACGTGGAACGGAATTCGTATTTCCTGCTCGCTGCATTCCCGGACATGCATGATCAGGGGCTGGTCGCGAAACGGGTTTGGCCCGGTGCCAGTCGGTCTGTCTGTCAGTACGCTTCCAGCAAAAGCCTGGCCGCACAGGGCCGTGATGCGTTCGAAAAAAGCCAGTTGGGGGCCTCTCGCCGTGGAGGGGGATCCCGGAACAGCCTGGGCAAGCTCCGCGGATGCCTCGCTGATCGGCGGCGTGCTGCACGCGGCGGCGGCAAGGACGAGGAACGAAGGAAGCAACGATTGTTGAATGTTCATACCGCAACGCTAGCCGTTTTTCGACAGTGGTTGCGACACGGTCCATGGTTTCCCTGACCAACAAGCCCACCACCGCCTCCCCATAACGCCCAAGCTTGCTGCTGCCGTGGGCAAATACGCGCTCACTGCAGCATCGAGCGCAGCATCCACGCGGTTTTTTCGTGAATGTTCAGGCGCTGGGTCATCAGGTCCACCGTCGGGTCGTCGCCGGCCTCATCGGCGGTCTTCAGGACCTTGCGTGCGGTGCGGCACACGGCTTCGTTGCCGATCACCAGCTGGCGCACCATCTCGCGCCAGTCTGCGGCGTCGGTGAGGCCCGGTTCCTCGGCAATCGAACTCAACCGGATGAACTCCGCATACGAACCCGGTGCATTGAAACCCAATGCGCGGATGCGCTCGGCGATCTCGTCCAGTGCGTTCCACTGTTCGGTGTACTGCGCTTCGAACATGTTGTGCAGGGCGTTGAACATCTGCCCGGTCACGTTCCAATGAAAGTTGTGGGTCTTCAGGTACAGGGTGAACGCATCCGACAGGAAATGCGCCAGGCCCTCGGAGGTCTTGCGGCGATCGCCACTGGAAATGCCGATATTGATGCCGGGCGCGCCATCTGCGTGCGCGGCGATGGTGGTTTTCGCGGTTTTCGCGGTTTTCGCGGGTTTCGGGTCCTTGCTGGCTTTGGCGGGCTTGGATTCTGATTTTTTCCTGGCCATGACGATTCCTTGTGAAAAATGGGCGGGCGAGACTTCAAACGGCGGACTTCAATGGACAATAGGCCGAAGCACCACTGCCGCGAAGTGAATTTTTTCTGTCGCAACGATCCATGAAAGCTATCGAACCCGCCAGTAAGGCTGCGTCAACGCAGGCCCGCCGTGCCATCGATGGCGCGCTGAGCCGCGACCGTGGGCGCCTGTTGGGCCTGTGGTCGAAATTCCATGCCAAACCCGATGACGCCACGCTGGGCGACGCATTCGCGCTGAAGTTGCAGGCGTCGATCGCCGAGCGCGACCGTCGCGCGGCGATGTTGCCGACCGCCGTGGTGGATCCAGGCCTGCCGATCGCCGCCTACGCGGACGACATCGTCGAATTGATCCGCAAACACCAGGTGGTGGTGATTGCCGGCGAAACCGGCTCCGGCAAGACCACCCAGTTGCCCAAACTGTGCCTTCAAGCCGGCCGGGGCGCCGCAGGGATGATCGGTTGCACCCAGCCGCGGCGGATTGCTGCTCGCTCGGTGGCGCGGCGCGTGGCCGAAGAGTTGCAGGTGCAACTGGGCGGGTTGGTCGGTTTCCAGGTGCGCTTCAACGATGCGGTCAGCGATGCCACGGCAATCAAGTTCATGACCGACGGCATCCTGCTGGCGGAGATCCAGGCCGATCGCTGGTTGTCGAAGTACGACACGATCATCATTGACGAGGCGCACGAGCGCAGCCTCAACATCGATTTCCTGCTGGGCTATCTCAAGCGACTGCTGCCGCGCCGGCCCGACCTCAAGTTGCTGGTGACCTCGGCGACGATTGACACGGCCCGTTTCGCGGCGCATTTCGGCGGCGCGCCGGTGGTCGAGGTCGAGGGTCGTGGCTATCCGGTGGAGGTGCGCTATCGACCCTTGGGAATGGAAAGGGTGGAAAGGGGGCCAGAGTCACTTTCCTCGAACAAGGTCACGGGCACTGCAGGGTCAGCAAAGGAAAGTGACTCTGACCACCTTTCGTTGCTCGGCGGCATCGTCGCTGCCTGCGACGAGATTTTTTCAGATGGAAGCGCACGCGAGAAAGGCATCGGCGACGTGCTGATTTTCCTTCCCGGTGAGCGCGAGATCCGCGATGCGCACAAGGCGCTGGAGCGGCGCAAATATCGCCACACTGAAGTGCTGCCGCTGTACGCGCGGCTGTCGGCGAAGGACCAGGATCGGGTGTTCCATCCTGGTTCGCAGCGCCGCATCGTGCTGGCCACCAACGTCGCGGAGACCTCGATCACGGTGCCGCGCATCCATTACGTGATTGATCCAGGCGTGGCCCGGGTCAAGCGATACAGTCCGCGCCAGAAACTCGACCGCCTGCATATCGAGCCGGTCAGCCAGGCCAGTGCCAACCAGCGCGCCGGCCGTTGCGGGCGCATCTCGCCGGGAGTATGTATCCGCCTGTACTCGCAGGCTGAATTCGAGTCGAGGCCGGCGTTCACCGACCCGGAAATCCGCCGCGCCGCATTGGCCGGCGTGATCCTGAAAATGCTGTCGCTGGGCCTGGGTGAGATCGAACAGCGGGGTGCGGCATCGGGCAAACGCCGACGTCGCCCTGAAGAAGCCGCCAGTGCGAACATCATCGAGGACTTTCCGTTTCTGGAGCCGCCAGACCCACGTGCCATCGCGGATGGCTGGCAGCAACTCGGAGAACTTGGCGCCGTGGAAATGCCCGACAAGAGCGGGCAGCGCCGCTTGACTGCGACTGGTCGGTCCATGGCCAAGCTGCCGGTGGATGTGAAGCTCTCGCGCATGCTGGTCGCCGCGCAGCAACATGGCGTGCTGCGCGAGATGCTGGTCATCGCCAGCTTCCTCGGCGTGCAGGACCCGCGTGAACGCCCGGCCGATGCGCGCGCCGCCGCGGATGCGGCGCATGCGCAGTTCAATGATGCGAAGTCGGAGTTCGTTGGCATCCTCAAGTTGTGGACGGCCTACCGCACCGCGCACGAGGACAACACCCAATCGCAGCTGCGCAAGTGGGCGGACAGGCATTTTCTCGGTTTCCTGCGCCTGCGCGAGTGGTGGGAGCTGCATCGGCAATTGAAGCTGCAATGCGAGGCGCTTGGCTGGGATGAAACGCCAGCGGGGGAGGGGGCAAGCCACTACGCATCGCTGCATCGCGCGTTGATCGCCGGTTTGCCGACCCAGCTGGGACATCGCGGCAGCGGCTCTGACTGGAACGCGGGTGGCATGTTCGATGGTCCACGCGGGCGCAAGTTCACGCTATTCCCGGGCTCGACGCTGGCATCGAAAGCGCCGCCGTGGGTGTTGTCGGCGACGTTGCTGGACACCGAAAAAGTCTGGGCGCTGACCAATGCCGGAATCGAGCCCGATTGGGCCATCGCCGAATTGCCGCACCTGCTGGCGCGCCGCCATCACGACCCGCACTGGTCGCGCGCGCAGGGGCGCGTCCTGGGCAGCGAGCAGATCTCGCTGTTTGGGCTGGTATTGGCACCGAAGAAACCCGTCCATTACGGCGCGTTGTTCCCGGACGAGTCGCGCATGATTTTCGTGCGTGATGCCCTGCTGACCGGCGAGATCAATACCCGCAGCGTCTTCCTTCCCCGCAACCTGAAATCGCTGGCGTCGGCCAAGGATGAGGAAGCCAAGCTGCGCCGGGTCGGACTGGTGGTGGACGAGGACTGGCAGGCGCGCTGGTATCTGGACCGGCTGCCGCCACACGTGCACAACGCACAGGCGCTGGATGCCTGGTATGTCAGGTTGCCGAAGGACGAGAAGGCGACACTGGAATGGTCGCGCGAGGAATTGCTGGTCGCCGACCAGGCCGATGCCGCGCGGTTCCCGGCATACATCGCGCTGGGCGATGCGCGACTGGCGGTGCACTATCGGTTCGAACCCGGTGCGATCGACGATGGCATGACCGTGGTTGTGCCCTTGCACCTTCTCAATGCGCTGGATGGCGCTCGGCTTTCGTGGCTGGCGCCAGGCTTCGTGCAGGACAAGGCCGCAGCTCTCATCAAGTCGTTGCCGAAAGCGCTGCGCCGCAACTTCGTGCCAGCACCTGACTTCGCGCGTGCGTTTGCCGAGGCGCATCCGCAGGCTGAAGCGGACAGCGTCGAAGGTACGCTCGCGCGATTCCTGAAAAAGCTGTCCGGCGTTGAACTGACGGCGGTCGATTTCGATGCCGCCAGCATCGAGGCGCACCTGCGCACCAACGTCCGCTTGCTGGACGCCGACAGAAAATCGGTGCTTGCCGAGTCCCGCGATCTGGACGACCTGCGCGTGCGCTTCGGTGCGCGTGCTGCCGAAGCCTTTGCCAGGCACGCCGCGCAAGGCATGGCGCAGGCGGGACTGACCACATTCCCCACCCAGCCGATCCCGATGTCGGTGCCGGGAGCCGGCGGCGTGCCGGCGTATCCGGCACTGCAGGACGATGGCGACGCCGCATCACTGGCCGTGCATGCTCAGCGTGATATGGCCGAGCGACTGCATCCTCAGGGCGTTCGTCGCTTGCTGGAAATGGTGCTGGCAGACAAGCTCAAGCAGGCACGCAAACAGTTGCCGGTGCAGGCCAAAACCTCGCTGCTGTATGCGGCGATCGAATCGGCGAGTCCCCGCCGCGATGGCCTGAAGGACAGCGACCGCCTGCGCAGCGACCTGGTCGACGGGGCATTTTGGGCTTTGGCGGAAGACGATCTTCTCCAGGTGCGCGACCTGGATGCCTTCAATCAGCGTGCGGACGCCGTCGCCAGGACCCTGTTCGGCGAGGCGATGCAACGCCTGCAGCAGGCCGAGGCAATCCTCACGTTGGTCGCCGAAGTCCGGGCGTCGCTTGAATCGAAGCTCATGGGTTGGGCGCGGGCCAACCTGGACGACATGCGCGCGCATCTGGATGCGCTGGTGGCGCCAGGCTTCCTGCGCGACGTTCCCGCCGCTGCGTTGGCCGACTACCCGCGTTACCTGAAGGCATTGTCTCTGCGCGCCGAGCGCGCGCAACGTGACCCGACCCGCGACCAGGCACGGCTGCTTGAACTGCGGCCTTTCGTATCGGCGCTGGCCACCGCCAATCCCGGCGACCCCGAGGTGCAGGCGCTGCGCTGGGACCTGGAGGAGCTGCGGGTGCAGCTGTTCGCGCAGGAACTTGGCAACAAGGCCGGGGTGTCGCCAAAACGCGTCGCGGCGCGCCTGGCGCGCTTGCGTTCAGCTTGATGCTGGTCGAGTCATGACGCCCTCGCTACTGTAGTCCGATGCCCGCCAACGCCCCCACCGTTGCCATGGATTCAGCCTACGAAACCGCGCTGGCGCGATTGCCTGTGGGTGTATTGGCGGATGGCATGATCGAGGCCTGGCGCGGCGCAATCAATACCGGCGCGCAGCTGCGCGACCCGCCCGAGGTATTGGCCGACACGCTCGCCATCCTGGCGACGCTCAATGCAGATCCCGACGTGATGGCGGCCACATTGCTGGACGTGGTCGTCGACATTGACGATGCGATCAAAACCACGGGCATCGACCTTCCGGAACGCTTGCGTGTATTGCTTGAAGGCCAGCGCGCCGCCAGTCAGGTCTGGATGTTGCATCGCCGCCACGGGGGCGGGCGCAATCCGGAAGGCATGCGGCGGCTGTTGCTGGCACTGGTGCGCGACTTGCGCGTCGTCCCCATCGTACTGGCGCGGCAGCTGTCGCGGATGCGCGCGGCCTGGCGCCTGCCGGTTGAGGAGCGCCGTGCGCTGGCGCAGCTGACCCGCGACATCCATGCGCCACTGGCCAACCGGTTGGGTATCTGGCAACTGAAATGGGAGCTGGAGGACCTCGCGTTCCGCGAACTGGAAACAGACACCTACGTGCGCATCGCACGACAACTGGATGACAGCCGGGGCGGACGCGAGCGTTACGTCCAGCAGGCGTTGCTTGAACTGCGCCATGCGCTCGCCGACAACGACATAGACGCCGATGTGGCGGGGCGCTCGAAGCACATCTACAGCATCTGGCGAAAGATGCAGAAAAAGGACGTCCCGATTGGCGAGCTGCATGACTTGCGTGCGCTGCGCGTGCAGGTGGACGACGTTGCCTCCTGCTATGCCGCGTTGGGCATCGTGCATGCGTTGTGGGTGCCGATCCCGAGCGAGTTCGACGACTACATCGCACGCCCCAAGCGCAACGACTACCGTTCACTGCATACCGCGGTGGTCGGCCCTGGCGGCAAGACGCTGGAGGTGCAGATCCGTACCCGGGAGATGCATGCGCAGGCCGAACTTGGCGTGGCCGCACACTGGCGGTACAAGGAAGGCGGCGCGGGTGGTACGGCTGCTGGTGCAGCAATGGACAAGCGCATTGCATGGATGCGCAAGCTGCTGGAACAGGCGGCGGACGCTGCCCGCGACGGCGAAGGGTCGCCGCTGGACGGGATCGACAGCGAACTGGTCGAGGATCGCGTGTATGCGCTGACCCCGAAGGGCGAAGTGGTCGACCTGCAGCAGGGCGCAACCGTGCTCGACTTCGCCTATCAGGTACATACCGAAGTCGGCCATCGTTGTCGCGGCGCCAAGGTCGATGGCCGCATCGTGCCGCTCAACCATCAGTTGCTGAGCGGCAACCGAGTGGAAATCCTGACCGCAAAGACCTCGGAGCCGCGACGCGACTGGCTGCAGGCGAGCAGTGGCTTCCTCGTCAGCAGTCGCTCGCGGGAGAAGGTACGCAGTTGGTTCAACAAGCTCGACCGCGCGCGCAACCTGCAGGCCGGGCGCGAATTGCTGGATCGCGACCTGCGCCGGATGGGATTGCTGCAGGCCGACCTGCAGCCAGTGCTTGGCAAGTTCAACGCGCGTCACGTCGATGAGTTGCTGGTGCTGGTGGCACTGGGCGATGTCGGCCCGACCCAGGTCGGACGCGCGCTGCTCGACCTCGAACGCGCCGCGGAAGAGCCCGTGCGCGATCTGGCGCCGCCGATGCCCGCGAAACCGGCCAGCCCGCCTTCGGCCGCAGGAACAGTCACCGTGCAGGGCGTCGACAACCTGCTGGCGCAGGTGGCGCGTTGCTGCCAACCGCTGCCGGGGGAACCCATCGCCGGCTACCTGACCCGCGGACGCGGTGTCAGCGTGCATCGGCCCGACTGTGCGTCCTTCCTGCGCATGGCGGGACTGCAGCCGGCGCGCGTTTTGCCGGTGGAATGGGGCGCCCGCAGCGGCGGTCACGAAGTCGCGGTGAGCATCGATGCGATCGACCGCAAATGGCTGCTCAAGGACATCACCACATTGGTCGCGCAACTCGGCGTGCACGTGCTCAGCGTGCACAGTGCGCCGATGCGGGGCGAGCACGGTCAGGTGCGCATCGTGCTGCAGGTGAGGGTGGCGGACTATGGCCAGCTTGGCCTGCTGCTGGGCCGGATTGAAGACCTTGCCGGCGTCGAGTCGGCGCATCGCGGATGAAGCCTTTCGACACTGCCTACCAGCGCCGGCAGGCGTGGCGTGCGCGCTGGCATGCACTGCCTGCGATGTTGCGGCATGTGGTGACCGGCGTGTGCGCGGTGCTGCTGGTGGTATTCCTGTTGGCGGTGCTTTTCCGAGGCGGCATTTCGACATGGCTTTGGCCCGATTCACGCAGCGAAGAACTGCAGATACGGGCGAATGCGGCGCTGCAGGCCGGTAGGCTTACAGCCGACGATGGCAGCGGCGCACGTGAACTGTTCGAAGCCGCGCTGGCGTTGCAGCCTGACCAGGTTCAAGCCCACGAAGGCTTGGCGCGGGTGGCGCTGGCAGCACTGGAGCGCTCCGGAAACCACATCGAACGGAAGCGCTACCAGGCTGCGCGCGCCGACCTGCAGCTGGCGCAGGCGCTGGATGCGCCGCGTGCAAAGGTCGATGCAATCCTTGCAGCATTGCAGGAACACGATACCGACAATGGCGGGCTCGACGCGCTGCTGGTGCGCGCCGCAGCGGCACGCGAGGCGGGCAGGCTCGACCAGGACGAGGCGTCGGCATTGCCGCTGTACCAGCGCGTGCTGGCCGTGCAGCCACGCAACCAGCATGCGGTCGAAGGCCGCGAGGATGCGTTGACCGACCTGTTGCAGCCGGCGCGGGCGGCACTGGACCGGGGCGATGCGCAGACCGTTGCCGGATTGGTGCAGCGCGCCCGGCGCTTTGATTCCGGGCACGTCGAGTTGCCCGCGTTGCAGGCGGGCCTGGCCCAGCTGGTCGAGGGACGGGCGCAGCGGGTGCGAGTACTTGTCGGCAAGCGCAGCTTCGAGCGTGCCGCCGCGCTGTGCATCGAGTTGCGGGGGCTGCAGGACAGCGGGGCAATGCCTGCGGCATGCAGGACCGACGTGATGGACGGGCTCGTCGCACGCGCCATTCGGTTGGCCGCCGATTTTGATTTCGCCGGCAGCGAGCAATTGCTGGCGACCGCGACAGGACTCATCGCCGACGACTCGCGGATACGCGATGCCCACAGGCTCCTTGCCCAGGCGCGGAGGGGTGCATCGAAGTTGCCGGATGCACATCGTCCGAGCCCCCAGGACATGGCACAGGTGGACGTGTTGTTGATCGATGCGGCCAGGGCGCAGGCGCGCGGCGACTGGATCACGCCGCCCGGCGACAGCGCGTGGGACACGCTGCGTGCAGCGCGTGCGCTCGCACCGGGGGACGCCCGCGTGCAACGTGCATTGACGGCGTTGCAGCCGGCCGTACGCAAGTGCCAGGCCGACGCCTTGCGCGAAAACCGATTGAGGGAAGCGCAAGCGTGCCTGGATGTCTGGCGCCAGCTCGATCCGCTCAATCCCGAACTGCCGTTGGTACGCAGCCGGATCGCACAGCGCTGGATCGCAGTGGGTGACCAGCGCCTGGAGCGCGGGGAGATCGATGCGGCCGTGCAAGCTGCGGAATACGCACGGCTGCTGGATCCGGCAACAGCGGGACTGCCCGAGTTCACCGAACGCCTGCGCCGCGCGCAGCCGGGCAAACCTTGAATAGCCACTTACCAAGGGTTTGTTCACCCTTCGACAAGCTCAGGGCGAACGGTTAACGCTCTGATTCCTTCCATGGTGAACCTGCTGGTTCCTTCCATGGTGAATCTGCTGGTTCCGTTCGTGGTGAGCTTGTCGAACCATGATCGGAATCAGCACCAGGCAGCTTGCTCAGACATTTCCTGATGGCACCAGGAACAACTCGCGCACGGTCGCGCGCGCGGCATCCAGCGAAAAATGCGTCGCCACATTGTCGAGCGCATGCATAGCGACCTGTTCCCACAACACCGCGTCGCCATGCAGCCGCAACGTCGCTTGCGCAAAACCTTGTGCATCGTCGGCGACCAGCACGTCGAAGCCATCGCGCAGGTGCATGCCTTCCACCGCTGCCGAGGTGGCCACCACTGGCAATCCATGCGCCATGGCCTGGTTGATCTTGCCCTTGACGCCGGCGCCATATCGCAATGGCGCGACCGATACCCGACAGCGATCCAACCATGGCTGCAGGTCGGGCACGTGGCCGTGTATCTGTACGCCGGCCTCTGATCCCAGCGCACTGATGTCCGCCGGCACGTCGCCGCCGATGCAATGGAAACGGGTGCTGGCCTGCTTCGCACGAATCAGCGGAAAAACCTCGCGCACAAACCACAGCACCGCATCGACGTTCGGTGGATGCCGGAAGCCGCCAACAAACAACAAGTCGCGGCGCTCGGCCCAGCCCGGCCCGTGCCCAGCGACCTGGTGCAGGTTGGACAGGACGCGCACGTCGGCGCCGGGTGCATCGATGCGCAGCAGGTCGTGCTCGACCCTGCTCACCACCAGGGTCGTGTCGGCGGCGGCGATCAGTTCCAGTTCCAGTTCGCGGGTACGCCGGGCAGCACGCAACCCAGTCGCATCGCCGGACAACTCGGCCGCGCGGCGCTCGCGCAGGTAGTGCAGGTCGATGGTGTCGAACAGGATGCGCGCCTGCGGCGCATGCCGGCGCAGCAGCGGCATGAATTCGCGCGCAACGTAATGCCGGCAGAGCAGCACCGTAGCGAAGCGCGCGCCGTGCTCGCGCATCCATGCCGGGATCCGTGCGGCATGCGGGGCATGCCAGCACTCGACACCCAGTTGCTGCAGCGCTTGCGTGTATTGTCCATCCGCGGTGCAGTTGGCGGGCAGGAACACCACGTGGGCACCGTCGGCAATCAGCATCCGCATCAGGTTGACCAGCCGCAGCGAGCCGGAATCACGGTCCGGCTGCGGGGTCAGCGCATCGATGATGAGCACCTGCGGCTGGCGGCGATGCAGCAGCGCTGGCGTCGGGATGCCGAGGGGCGGCAGTTGCCTGGTCAGCGCATCGCGCCATTTGCCTGCGAACACCCGCTGGTTGCGCAGCTGCGCGGATTTCGCGCCGCTGCTGGGATCGGTGCCGGCCGTCGTGCCTTCGTCATGCGCCACGACCGCCTGTGGCTGGTACAGCACACGCAACCCGGCCGCGCGTACCGAAAAGGCGAGGTCGGTATCCTCGTAATAGGCCGGCGCGTACCGCACATCGAAGCCGCCCAGCCGTTCGAACAATGCACGCGGTATCGCGATCGCTGCACCGCTGATGTAATCGGCGTCGCGCAGATAGTTGAACCGGCAATCAGCCGGATCTTCATTGCGTCCGTAATTCCAGCCCGAGCCATCGGCAAACACCACGCCGCCGGCTTCCTGCAGGCGGCCGTCGGGGTAGAGGAGCTTGGCGCCCACGAGGCCGGCATCGGCATGCGCTTCGAACGTGTCGAGCAATGCATCCAGCCAGCCCGGTTGCGGCACGGTGTCATTGTTGAGGAAGACCAGAAATTCGCCACGTGCCAGCACCGCGCCATCGTTGCAGGCCGCGATGAAGCCGCCGTTGGTGTCGCGCCCATGCAGTCGAATTCCGCCGACACGCATGAGCTGCGCACGTGAATCATCCTGCGAGGCGTCATCGACCACGATCACTTCGATGCCGGCCCCAGGCGGGTGCGCGTCGATCGCGCGCAGGCAGGCCAGGGTGTGCGCGAACGCGCCATGCACCGGGATCACGATGCTCGCCCGTGGCGCATCCGTGGTCGGCATCGTGAACGGCGCAAACGGCGCGGCGCCAGGCGAATACAGCGCGCGGGTGACAACCCGGCCGCGGCGGAACTGCAGTTTCAGCCGCTGCCAGCTGGCCGTCAGGCCGCGGTTGCGCAGACTGGCGAAGCCGCGTCGCCACAAGCCCCATGCGCGCGACATCCAGAAGCGCGCTTCGGCAGGGATCGGCATGCGGCAGAACTCCGGCTGACTGGGACTTCGCGGCAGGCCGCGTCGCGTCGCACTGCTCAAGGGCGCTGCGCTAGACTCGCCGCTATCACGATAGCCATATTGTCGCATCCCGCGCGATGGCCGCCAGCGCCGAGCCCATGCCCCGAATCAAAGACGACGAAGATCTGTACGACGACGAGGATGGCGACACCGGCAATGTCGGAGCTGGCGCCGGAGATAGCGGTGGATCTGGCTGGCGCAATCGCCTGCTGACCTGGGGACTGGCGGCCGCTGCGCTGCTGTTGGGCTTCTTGATCCCCTACATGGCCTACCTCAACCACCAGGTCGGTGAACGCTTCGGCAAGTTGCGCTGGCAGGTGCCTACCCGCGTCTATGCGCGTCCGCTGATGTTGCGCCAAGGGCTGGCGCTGGATGCGCAGACGCTCAAGACTGAACTTGCAGCCGCGTCCTACCGCGATGGCGACGGCAAGCGTGCCGGCACGTATGCGCGCAACGGCGGCCGCTGGAAGATTTCCAGCCGGGGCTATTTCGATGTCGACGGCCGCATCGCACCGGCCCAGCTTGAAGTGACGCTGTCCGATGGCAAGGTCGCGAACCTGCGCGATGTCGCCAGCCGCAAAACGCTGCGCAGTGCGCGACTGGACCCGGCGCGCATCGCCACCTTGTACGGCCAGCAGCAGGAAGAACGGCGCCTGGTGCGCATCGAGGAAGTGCCCGAGCTGCTTGTCACTGGTTTGCAGGCGATGGAAGACGAAGACTTCGCCCACCATCACGGCATCGATGTCACCGGCATGATGCGCGCGGCCTGGGTCACGGTCAGTTCCGGCGGCGAGAACAGGCAGGGCGGCAGCACCCTGACCCAGCAGTTGGCGCGCAGTGGTTTGCTCGGCATCGGCAAGGAGCAGACGGTGACCCGCAAGGTCAAGGAGATCCTGTTTTCGCTGCTATTGGAAGCGCGCTACGACAAGAAGACAATCCTGGAAGCCTACTTCAACCAGGTTGACCTGGGACAACGTGGCGCGCAGTCGATCCGCGGCGTGGCGGCGGCATCGGAATTCTGGTTCGGCCGCGAGTTGCGCGACCTGTCGACCGAGCAGATCGCACTGCTGATCGGCTTGGTCAAGGGGCCGTCCTGGTACAACCCGCGGCGTAACCCTGAACGGGCAACCGAACGCCGCAACCTGGTGCTTGGCAAGATGCACGAAGCGGAGCTGATCGACGATGCCGAATACGCACGCGCAAGGAAAGCGCCGCTGGGCATCACCAAGGATGCCGGCAACATCGCCGCCAATCGCTTCCCGGCGTATGTCGACCTGGTGCGCAAGCAGCTTGCCCGCGATTACCCGACTGACCGGCTCTCCGGGGCGGGGCTGAGCGTTATGACCGGCATGTCGCCGGCCGCGCAGGGCTACGCCGAAGGCGCGGTGGTGCGCACGCTGAAGTCGCTGACGCACAAGACGCGACCACCGCTGCAGGCTGGCGTGGTGATGACCGATGTGCACAACGGTGACGTCGTCGCCGTGGTGGGCAGCCGGGATGTGACCGAGCAGGGCTTCAACCGTGCGGTCGAAGCGAAACGGCCGGTCGGTTCCCTGCTGAAGCCCTTCGTGTACCTGCTTGCGCTGGCCCAGCCGGACAAATGGTCGCTGGCCAGCAACGTCAGCGATGCGCCAGTGACCGTAAGCCTTGGCCGCAACCGCACCTGGAAGCCGGGTAATTCCGACCGTCGCAGCCATGGCAGCGTGCGGGTGATGGATGCGCTGGCGCAGTCTTACAACCAAGCCACGGTGCGGCTGGGCATGGACGTGCAGCCGCAGCGGCTGGCCGCACTGATCCGCACCTTGGCAGGCATTCAATCCGAGGGCAGGCCCTCGCTGATCCTGGGGGCGGTGGACCAGAGTCCCTACGCGATGGCGCAGCTCTACCAGTTCCTTGCATCGGATGGCGAAATCCAGCCGCTGCATGCAGTGCGTGGCGTACTGGACAGGCAGGGCAGCACAATCAAGCGGTATGACAGCGCACCGCCACCTGCGCAGAAGGGCGACGCCGTCGCCGCGCGGCTGGTTGGGGTCGCGCTGCAGTACACGATCAGTTCCGGGACTGGCCGGCAGCTGGTACGCGACGGCTTGGGCCGGCTCAGCGCTGCCGGCAAGACTGGCACCAGCAACGACGGCCGCGACAGTTGGTTTGCCGGCTACACCGGGGATCATCTGGCGGTGGTCTGGGTCGGCAATGACCAGAACAAGTCGACCGGTTTGCAGGGCGCTACCGGCGGCATGCGGGTGTGGTCGGAGATTTTTTCACGCCTGCCCAGCGCGCCGCTGCAGATCAGCAGCGATGGCCTGGATTGGCAGTGGGTGCAAGCTGGCCACAGCACCGATGCGCGCTGTCCTGGTGCCGCGCGGGTGGCATTCGTGGCCGGTTTTGCGCCGGGCTACCAGCCGTGCGTGTACGCACAGCCCAGCAACGATCCCTACTGGCCGCAGAGTCCGGACGAAGGCGGGCCGGCGCTGCTGGATCGCGCGGGCGATGCGATCCGTGGGTGGCTGGGTTGGGGCGACCGCGGCGATCCATCCCGCGAGGTAGCGCCTCCCCCTGCGTCCCCGGTTCCGGCCCCGCCATCGCCCGAACCCGTGCGACAGCCTTGACCTTGGCGTGCGCGTGATGAGCCGATGTCGCGCCTGATTGCCGGCGTCCGCGAGGCGCTGGATGCGGGTGCCTCGCTGGCAGAGCACGTGCCTGGATTTGTGGCGCGACCCGCCCAGCAGCGGCTGGCAATCGCGGTTGCCGAGGCCTTTGAGCAACGCGGCGTGCTGCTGGCGGAAGCCGGCACTGGCACCGGCAAGACCTTCGCCTATCTGGTGCCGACCTTGCTGTCGGGCATGAAGACGATCATTTCAACCGGCACCCGCGCACTGCAGGACCAACTCTACCTGCGTGACCTGCCGCGGGTGCGCGATGCGCTTGGCGCCGGCCTCAAGACCACATTGCTGAAGGGCCGATCCAACTACCTGTGCCGTTACCGGATGGAACAGGCCAAGGGCGAGCCGCAATTGTTCAAGGGCGGGGCGAGTTTTTCAAAGGGCGGTTTTTCCTCACGCGATACGGCATCTCAATTCCAGCGTGTGGTTGCATGGAGCGGCCGCACCCGCATGGGCGACATGGCCGAGCTTGACGCGCTGCCGGAAGACTCGCCGCTGCTGCCGCAGATCACTTCGACTGCGGACAACTGCCTGGGCAGCGAATGCCCATTCTGGAGCGAATGCTTCGTGGTGCAGGCACGGCAGCGCGCGCAGACCGCCGACATCGTGGTGGTCAACCACCACTTGCTGCTGGCTGACCTCGCGCTCAAGCAGGAAGGTTTCGGTGAAATACTGCCTGGCGCGCAGGCGTTCGTGGTTGACGAGGCGCATCAGTTGCCCGAACTTGCGGCGCAGTTCTTCGGTGAATCGCTGAGCGCACGGCCTTTGGTCGAACTTGCGCGTGATGCACTTGGCGAATGCAAGGACGTCCCCGGGTCACTCGCCGCCATCCAGGAGCCTGCGCGTGCACTGGAAGCCGCGACACGTGGCCTGCGAGAGGCGATGGAGCCGCTGCCACATCGCGGCACGCGTTGGCGCGCGCTGGATACGGTCGACGTTGACTCTGCCTGCCTCACCCTGGCCGACGCGCTGGACGTGCTGGAGCGTGCACTCGCACCGCTGCGTGAGGCCGCCCCCGGATTCGATGCCTGCCACCTGCGTGCCAGGGACAACCAGGCGCGCCTGCACCGCTGGATGGAGGCCGGTGACGGGGGCCAGGGAACCAGGACATTCGATCCCGATGACCATGACGATGCGGAGTCTGAGCAGGACGCCGGCTTCAGCTCGGTGCACTGGTACGAGCTCACCCCGCGCGGGTTTCGCCTGCAGCGCACGCCGCTGGACGTGTCAGGGCCGCTGCGCACGCATCGCGAAGCCTCGCATGCGGCCTGGGTGTTCACCTCGGCCACGCTGTCGGTGGCCGGCAGCTTCGGCCACATCTCGCAGCGGCTCGGCATCGAACATGCGACTGAACTGCTCGAACCCAGTCCGTTTGACTGGGATCGGCAGGCGCTGTGCTACCTGCCGCCAAATCTGCCCGAGCCGGCATCGCGCGAATTCGGGCCCGCGCTGATCGCGGCGCTGCAACCCGTGCTGGAAGCTTCCGGCGGACGCGCGTTCCTGCTGTTCGCGTCGCATCGCGCATTGCGCGAAGCCGCCGAACTCATGCGCAATGCCCCGTGGCCATTGTTCGTACAGGGCAGCGAGCCGCGGCATGTGCTGTTGCAGCGTTTCCGTGAGTCCGGCAACGGCGTGTTGCTGGGCACCGCGAGCTTTCGCGAAGGCGTGGACGTGGCCGGCGATGCGCTCAGCGTGGTGGTGATCGACAAGCTGCCGTTCGCCGCGCCGGATGATCCGGTGTTCGAGGCGCGGCTGGACGCGATCCGCCGCAGTGGCGGCAATCCGTTCCGCGACGAACAATTGCCGCAGGCGGTCATCGCACTGAAACAGGGTGCCGGCCGCCTGATCCGCACCGAAACCGATCGCGGCGTGCTGGTGCTGTGCGACCCGCGCCTGCTTGGCAAGTCGTATGGCAAGACCTTCCTGGATTCGCTGCCGCCGCTGCCGCGCACGCGGGATATCGCCGACGTGCAGGCCTTCTTTGGCCAGCAGGCTTTGGCGATCGAGCGTTCCGTCGCGGATACTTGACGCATGAAGCTGCTCGCCATCGAAACCGCCACCGAAGCCTGTTCCATCGCCGTGCTGGTCGATGGCGAGGTGATCGAACGCTTCGAGATCGCCCCGCGCCGGCACACCGAACTGGCCTTGCCGTGGGCTGACGCCCTGCTGGCGGAGGCCGGCATCGCCAAGTCGCAGCTCGACGCGATCGCGGTCGGTCGCGGCCCGGGCGCATTCACGGGCGTACGCCTGGCGATTGCACTCGCGCAGGGCATCGCGCTGGCGCTGGACCGGCCGCTGTTGCCGGTGTCGACGCTGGCGACACTGGCGATGCAGTCAAGGGGTGATCGCATCCTCTCTGCGATTGACGCACGCATGGGTGAAGTCTACGTCGCAGGCTTCCAGCGCGATGGTGATGGCGTGATCGCCACCAGCGACGAAATCGTCATCGCACCCACGGCTTACATTCCGCCGGAAAACCTCGACTGGCATGGCGTCGGCACCGGCTTCGCCGCAGCCGATGGCGCGCTGGCGATGCGCCTGCAGGGATGGCTGACTACGGTGGATACCGCGGCATTGCCGCACGCGGCCGACGTGGCGCGCCTGGGCGCGTTGGCATTCGCGCGTGGCGAGGGCATCGCCCCAGAGCGTGTCGAGCCGGCGTACCTGCGCAACAATGTTGCCTTGACCCTGGTCCAGCAGCAGGCACTGAAGGCATTGCGTTGATTGGGCCTGGTGCTGTTCACGGACGGTGAATTCGACCTGCTGCGCTTGTGCGCTGTTGCCGCGGAAGTGTTAACCGTGCGGGTCGACCCAGCGTTGTTCACGGCATGGGCATCGGGCGAGGGGGACATTGAATCGTTGGATGCCGATTGATCGAGTGTCCGATGACACTCAATCCTAGGAGATCCCCATGAAATTGATTTCGACAATGTTGGCCGCGGCAGTGGCCCTGACGCTCTCTGCTTGCGCCACTTCAATGGACCGCGACGGTCAGGCGCACAGCCAAATGGGTACCGCGCATTCGATGGCCATGATGAACAACATGGATTCGGCGCACATGGAAAAAATGATGCAGGGCTGGCCAAAGGCGTCACGCGAAGCAGTGATGTTCATGACCAACAAATACGGGCCGCCTGCGGCAGTGACGTCGGCGATGGCCGTCTGGGGCAAGACCGGACCGTGGAAGCGCACCATCGTTTACGGCACCGAATTCCAGCATGACTTCCCCGGTCCGCATACCGATGTGATGCAGCAATTCATCGACTACAAGGCGCCGCCTTCGATGTACGACGAGCTGGCCGAGTATGACGGCAGCGTGGTGCTGGAACGCACGACGGGAGAAATGTCGGCACGCTGCGACAAGGAAGCCGCGAATTTCGTGGCGCTCAACCTGGCCAATGACATCGTCACCGGAAAACGTTCGGTGGACGACGCGCGCAAGACGTATGGCGAGCAGATCATGGCGATGAAGGCGAACAAGTCGGCCCCGTACACTGAAAAACTCATGTTCAGTCCCAGGGGTCACACCACGTTTACCGACCAGGCGTTGCCGATGATGATGAAATGAAGAGGGCCAGGTAAGACCCGGCGCGTCACACCTGTTGCCGGAGCTGCGACAGCTAGTTGTCCACAAGGGTTCCGCCTGGCATGAACTGCCAGGTGCGGGTGATGTGGAGCACGTCCGGGTCGTCCCGGGTCTTGGGCAGCGGCGTGAAGGGCTCTGAAAGTTTGATGATGCGCAACGCGGCGTTGTCCAGCATGGGGATATTGCTGGACTGCACGATGCGGGCGGCCTCCACGCTGCCGTCGCGACGGACGGCCACGCTGATCACCACCAGCCCACCAATCCGGCGCCGGCGGGCTTCGTCCGGATAATTGAGGTTGCCGACCCGTTCGACCCGGTCAACCCAACTGCGCAGGTAGTGCGCCCAGGCGTATTCCCTGGTGCTGGCTGAGACGAACTTACGCTTTGGCCGCTTGGCGTATTGCTGCGAGCGCAGGTGGATTTCCGCGGCCAGCCGCGCCATGGCGATGTCGTGGTCGATCTTCTCCATGCCGGACGGCAAATCACTGGCGTCCACTTGTTGCCGCGGCTGCGGCATAGGCATCGCCTGCTGACCGGTGGTCGCGGTGATCACGCGCGGATCCGGGGGCGGACTGGGCGCCGGCGTCTGCGCATGCAATGGGCGCGGCGCCAATCCTTCTTGCGGCTGGGGGATCGGCCCGGCCTGCGAGTCGCGTGGGCGCAGGGTCTTGTCGTGTTCGCCGCCACCCTGGTTGGCAGCCTGGGCAAGGAAGTCCGCCTCTTTCGGGGTCAATGCGGAGCGGGTCTGCGTCAGCATCACATCGAGCGTGGGCGTGATCGGCGCGGCATCTTCCACTGCAAAACCGATCCCAAGGATCAGCATCGCGTGGACCAGCACGGCGAGGACCAGCGTTGCGCTGAGCCGGTCGGATTCTCCCAGGCGCGGCGGGGGGGCGGAGGGAAAAGCGTCAGCCTGAGGCATCAGGACGCAAGCCTGGCCTCGATGCAGTCAAACAGGCGGCCAGCAATGTTCAGGCCGAACTGGGCATCGAGTTCTCGGATGCAGGTGGGGCTGGTGACGTTGACCTCGGTCAGGTAGTCGCCGATCACGTCTAGGCCAACGAACAACATGCCACGACGCTTCATTTCCGGGCCGACCTGAGCCGCGATCCAGCGGTCGCGTTCGCTCAACGGGCGTCCTTCCCCGCGGCCGCCGGCGGCCAGGTTGCCGCGGAATTCGTCGCCCTGCGGGATTCGTGCCAGGCAGTAGTCGATCGGTTCGCCATCGACCAGCAGGATGCGTTTGTCGCCGTCGACGATCTCGGGCAGGTAGCGCTGGGCCATGGCCAGATGGCGGCCCCCGTCCGTCAGGGTTTCCAGGATCACGTTGAGGTTGGCCTCGCCGGCGCCGGCACGGAAGATCGATCGCCCGCCCATGCCGTCAAGCGGCTTCAGCACGGCCTGGCCGTGTTCGCCGACGAAGGCCTTGAGTGCTGTCGAGTTCCGGCTCACCAGCGTCGGCGGGCAGCATTGCGGGAACAGCAGGGCAGCGAGCTTTTCATTGAAGTCGCGCAGGCCCTGCGGGTCATTGACCACCAGTGCGCCCTGCCGCTGGGCCATGCCCAGGATCTGCGTGTCGTGGAGGTAGTTGGCATCCACCGGCGGATCGGTGCGCATCAGCACGACATGACCTGGCCCGAACTCGAGCTGTGACGCAGATCCCAGATCGAACCAGTGTTCCGTGTCTTCGGTGACGCGCAGCGTCATGCAGTCGGCTACCGCGCGCATGCCACGTATCGACAGCCCGCCAGTCTTGACGTAATGCAATCGATGTCCGCGCCGCTGGGCTTCCAGCAACATGGCGAAGGTGGAGTCCTTCGAAATCTTGATGGACGCGATGGGATCCATCACCACCACCACGTCGAGCGGTCCCGCAAGTGGCATCCCTGGCGTCATCGGCACATCCTGCAAAATCTGCCCAAATGGTAGCAGGGGGGTTCTTCGAAACAGCAATGTGACGCAAAGCGTCGCTTGACACTTCGCGCGCAGACTGGGATATAAGCAGTCACGCAACGAGGCCTGAATGCCTTGGGTCGCGATCCAGCGGCACATCAAGCGGCACATCAAGCGGTAAGGGGAACGCATGGCGCAGCAGGACGGTCAGCAAGTCAGCCTCAAGGGTCTGAGGGTGATGGTCATCGACGACTCGAAGACGATCCGTCGCACGGCAGAGACTTTGCTCGTGCGCGAGGGGTGCGAGGTCGTCACCGCCACGGATGGGTTCGAGGCGCTTTCCAAGATCGCCGACCAGAATCCGCAGATCATTTTCGTGGACATCATGATGCCGCGGCTGGATGGCTATCAGACGTGCGCGCTGATCAAGAACAACCAGACCTTCAAATCGGTGCCCGTGATCATGCTTTCATCAAAGGACGGCTTGTTCGACAAGGCACGGGGGCGCATCGTGGGTTCCCAGCAATACCTCACCAAACCATTCACACGCGAAGAGCTCCTTGGCGCAATCCGGAATTACGTCAACGCCTGACCGGGGGGTAGGGCAACCATGGCACGCATACTGCTGATTGAAGATTCACCGACCGAGGCCGCTGTCATGACCCAGTTGCTTGAACGCAACGGGCACCAGGTCACCACGTCGGTCAATGCCGAAGACGGCATCGCCACCTGCCGGCGCGACAAGCCGGACCTGGTGCTGATGGATGTTGTGCTGCCCGGCATGAACGGGTTCCAGGCGACACGCGCGTTGACGCGCGACGCCGATACCAGCCATATCCCGGTGCTGATCGTCAGTACCAAGGACCTGGACACTGATCGGATGTGGGGCATGCGCCAGGGGGCGAAGGACTACATCGTCAAGCCACCGCGCGAGACCGACCTCATCGAGCGGATCAACGCCTTGGTCGGGCACTGAACATGGCGAAGCGCGGCAAGGGCAAGGCAAAGGGGAAGCAACCCGCGACGGCAGTCCAATCGGATGTCGCCGCTGCGGCTGCGGAGCACATCATCGAGCCAGCGGCGGATCCCGTGGTGGAAGCCGAAGCGGCGCCGACAATGGATGAGCCGCAGGACGTGCAGGCTGAATCCGCTGCGGCGGAGCCAGTGGAGCAGGCCGCACCCGCAAAGCCGTCCAAATCGCAACGCAAGACCAAGGTCCAGGCGCGCGATCAGCGCCCGCCCTTCCTGGTGCTGGCGGACTACGAAGAACGCAGTCTGGCGCACGTCGCCGGCTTGCCGGAGCAGCTGGACGCACCGGGGCTGTGGCGTGGCGTCGCCTACCGGATCGGTTCGCATCGGCTGGCATCGGGTTTCGACGAAGTGATTGAAATCCTGTCGTTGCCTGCGCTGACGACCGTTCCTGGTGCCCAACCCTGGATGCTGGGCGTGGCCAACGTGCGCGGCACGTTGTTGCCGGTGGTTGACCTCAAGCAGTTCCTGGACGGCGAACGCACCGTGCTGCATGAAAGCCAGCGCGTGCTGGTCGTGCGCCAACCCGGTGGAGAAGTGGCCGTCATCATCGACGAGTTGTACGGTCAACGCAGTTTTGTCGATGGTCAAGGCATTGATGTTGCGCAAGTGTCGGAGGGGCGGTACAGCCACTTCATCGATCGCGCGTACCGAATGGGCGACCAGGACTGGGGCATTTTCAGCCTCGATCGTCTCGCCCGCACCCCTGAATTCCGCCAAGCCGCCGCCTGACAGGCGGCCACATACGCAAGCCGAGGTCGCAACATGAGCACTATGATGGATTCCGTCGCTGGCAAGGGCCGCAACCTCAGCACCAATGCGTGGATCGCGTTGCTGATCGGGTCGCTGGTGGTATTCGCAGGCAATACGTTGTACGCCACTACCAAGGCGTCCCGCCTGGGTGGTGCCAGTACCTCGGCATCGCGCCTGCAGCTGAATTCGCAGCGACTTGCCAACCAGGGGCGAGAAGCCATCGAGGGAAACGCCGAGGCATTCGCGTCGTTCAAGGACACCAAGGCAGAAGTCGACGAGGACATCAAGCTGCTTAACGACCGGTTTGGTGATGCGGCCGGCGTTGCCCGACCGATCACCGCGGTGACGAATACCTGGACGCCACTGGCCAAGAGCGCCGACGAAGTCCTGGGCAGCCAGGCCGCAGTGTTGGCGCTGTCCGGCCGCGCGGACAGTTTTACCGCCAAAGTGCCGCAGCTGCAGGCGCAGTTGAACGAAGTGGTGCGCGGCCTCGCTTCCGGCGGGGCGAGTTCGGGCCAGGTGTTCACCGCACTGCAGCAAGTGGTGACCTCGGCCGCGATGGCACGTCGCATCGCCGAATTGCAGGCCGGCGGTAGCGGCGCGCAGGTGGCGGCCGGCGCATTGGGTCGCGATACGGCGGTGTTTGATCGCTCAATGAACGCATTGCGCAATGGTGGCGGCGACATCGCAAAGGTCACCGCGGCCGGTGCGCTTGGCCCGCTCAGCCAGGCCAACACGCTTTGGCAGGACATGAAGAAAGACCTGGACGCGATCGTCGCCAGCTCCAAGGATCTGCTCGGCGCGCAGACCTCGGTCGCGGCAGTGACCACCGGTTCGGAAAAACTGCTGTCAGACAGCGAAAGCCTGTTCGCGGCGTTCACCTCGTTCGGCTCGCTGAAGGACACCAGCATCCTCGGTGGCGTCTGGCTCAGCATCCTGTCCGGCGCGCTCGCCCTGTTCTCGATCGCGGGCCTGTTGTGGTCGCTGGGTCGCGCGGGCCGTGCCCGCTACCAGACCACCAAGGAACTCAACGACCGCAACCAGGAGGCGATCATGCGCCTGCTGGACGAAATGGGTTCGCTCGCGGAAGGCGACCTGACCGTGAAGGCGACCGTGACCGAGGACATGACCGGCGCGATCGCGGACTCGATCAACTTCGCCGTGGAGCAGCTGCGCAGCCTGGTGGCAACGATCAACGACACCTCCGTGCACGTGGCTTCCAGCGCGCAGGAAACCCAGGCGACCGCGATGCACCTGGCCGAGGCCGCGCAGCACCAGGCGGAAGAGATCAGCTCTGCGTCGGGTCGCATCACCGAGATCGCCGTCAGCATTAACCAGGTGTCGCAGAACTCGGCCGATTCCGCCGAAGTGGCGCGGCGCTCGGTGCAGATCGCGACCAACGGCGCGGGCGTGGTGCGGCAGACAATCGCCGGCATGGACAGCATCCGCGACCAGATCCAGGAAACCTCCAAGCGCATCAAGCGACTGGGCGAAAGCTCACAGGAAATCGGCTCGATCGTGGAACTGATCAACGACATTTCCGAACAGACCAACATCCTGGCGCTGAATGCGGCCATCCAGGCGGCCTCGGCCGGTGAAGCAGGTCGCGGGTTCGCGGTGGTGGCCGACGAAGTGCAACGCCTCGCGGAACGCTCCTCCAGCGCGACCAAGCGTATTGAATCGCTGGTGCAGACCATTCAGGCCGATACCAACGAAGCGGTCAGCTCGATGGAACAGACGACCTCGGAAGTGGTTGCCGGCGCACGACTGGCCGAGGACGCCGGCACCGCGCTGGGCGAGATCGAAAAGGTCTCGGCCGACTTGTCCGGCCTGATTCAAGGCATTTCCACCGCGGCGGCGCAGCAGTCCACTGCAGCGACCGACATCACCCAGACCATGAACACCATCCAGTCGATTACCGCGCAGACCTCGCAGGGTGCCAGCCAGACCGCAGAGTCGATTGGTAACCTGGCCCAGCTTGCTGCCGACCTGCGTCGTTCGGTCGCCGACTTCAAGCTGCCGGCCTGAGCGCCGGGCCAGTAGGGGTTGGGATGAATACTTCCGTCCAGGCTTGCCCCGCGTTCGTGCGGGGCGTTACCGGAGCGTCGCGATGACCACGGCGTTTCGGGATGCCATCGACCACACAGCACTCGGCTGGGTGAAGCCAGAGATCGACGAGACCCTGCGCCAGGCGCGGATCGAGATCGAGGCCTTCGCCGAATCGCCGGATGACGTGGAGCGCATGCATGGCTGCGCCGGTTACCTGCATCAGGTGCAGGGCACCCTGCGCATGCTTGAGCTGCGAGCCCCGGCGATGGTCGCCGCGGAAATGGAGCAGTTGGCGCAGGCCCTTGGTGCTGACAAGACGACCGGGCGCGACGATGCCTGTTCGGCATTGATGCGTGGCGTGGTGCAGTTGCCGGACTACCTTGAGCGCCTGCAGGGCGGCCATCGCGACATCCCGATCGTGTTGTTGCCACTGCTCAACGAGCTCCGTGCCGCGCGTGGCGCGCCGGCCATGGCGCAGGATGCGCTGCCCGACTTGCTGGAAGAACCGTCCGAGGCCGAACTCGAGCACGCACGAGGCAGTCTGGCCGGGCGCAATCGCGCACTGCTTGACACTGTTTCGGCGGCGCTCAAGGAAGATTTGTTGAGGGTCAAGGACGCCCTGGACCTTCATTTGCGTTCGGGCAAGACGGATGGCGCGGCGCTCAAGCCGCAGGCTGAATCGCTGGACCGCATCGGCGAAACCCTGGGGATGGTCGGCCTGGAAGCGTCGCGTGGGGTGATCCACGAGCAAGCCAGGACCATGCATGCCATCGCCGACGGCGAGCGGCCCTCCAGCGAAAGCGAGTTGCTCGATGTCGCCGGCGCACTGATCTACATCGAACACTCGCTGGACGAACAGGTCTCCCGGCTGGGGCAGGACAACGTAGGCGCCGGCACCGATGCCGACGACCTGCTGGCGCAGGAATCGCGCAAGGTCATGGGTGCGTTGAGCCTCGAGGCCGCAGCCAACTTCGCCGAAGTGCGCAATGCCTTCGTTGCCTTCGTTGAAACCGACTGGGACCACGCGGTACTGGATCCGGTGCCACGCCTGTTGGCCGAAGTCGCGGGTGCGATGCGCATCCTGCAGCTTGACGAGCCTGCCGGTTACCTGGAGGCATTGCGTCGTTACAGCCATGCCGAACTGATTAGCAAGCGGCAGGTTCCGGGCGGCCGTGACCTGGATACCCTGGCCGATGCCCTGGCCGGAATGGAGTATTACCTCGAGTCCCTGCACGGGACCCATGGCCAGCGCCAGGATTTGCTCGAAAAGACCCGCGACAGCCTGGAGGCCTTGGCGTACTGGCCCTTGCCAGGTGGCGAAATCGAGAACGGATTCGACATCCAGACGGCCCACGAAGCCAAGGATGAAACCGATGCACAGCCGGCAGATGCAGGGGACGCTGCCGATGAAACCGCCGAGCAAGCCGTTGAAGTAGCGGCGCCCGCCACCGTGGTGTCATCACAGTCAAGCGCGCCGATGCTCAGCGCCGGCTTTGACGCCGCAGGCGACGAAATCGACGATGAAATCCGCGAGATCTTCCTGGAAGAGTTCGAGGAAGAGATCAACAACCTGGAGCAGCTGCTTCCGGTGTGGCGCCGTGCTCCGGACGAGGGCGAACACCTGCGTCCGATCCGTCGCGTGTTCCACACGCTCAAGGGCAGTGGCAGGCTGGTGGGCGCCAAGACGCTGGGTGAATTCAGCTGGCATGTGGAGAGCATGCTCAATCGCGTGCTTGATGGCTCGCGGCCTGCCAGTCATGCGGTGGTTTCATTCGTGACCCAGGTCCGTGACGCGCTGCCGCAGTTGCTTGCCGCGCTGAAGGGCGAAACCGCGGTGAACATCGATCTCCTGGCAATGCAAGCCGTCGCAGATCGCCTGGCCGCGGGAGAAGACGTGCTGCTGGACGTGCTCCCGGTCGGTGTTGCGGCGACGGCGCAGGACGCGATGGCAAGCGAGCCAGAACAAATCCCGTCTTCGGGGACGGTGACGGTACAGGTCGATCCGGTCCTGCTGGAAATCCTGAGTGGCGAAGTGGGAAGCCACCTGGAGACCATCGATGCCTGGCTGGCACAGGCACGGGCTGGCAACAGCGCCGTCAACGATGGCCTGTTGCGCGCGATCCATACGCTCAACGGCGCTTTCGCAATGACCGAGGTGCCGTCGGTGACGGCCTTCACTACGCCCTCGGAAGGCTATGTGAAACGCCTGCTGTCGGCGGCCACCCCGGCCGGCGCCGACGGCATTGCTGCCATCGGTGAAGTAGCCGAGGCAATCCGCACTTCGACCGCGGCCCTGCAATTCACGCCTACCCAGGTGCCGTTGTACACGGCGCTGGTGATCCATGTCGCCGGATTGCGCGATGGTTTGCCGGAAGCCACGTTGGCATTCCCTGCGGACGTCGCTGCCGCGGAAGCCGAGCGCCTTGCTGCCGACGAAGCCGAGGCCGAAGCCGAACATCTTGCCGCCGAGGAAGCGGAAGCCGCGCGTATCGCGGCCGAGCAAGCGGAAGCCGAGCGCGTTGCCGCAGAGGAAGCTGAGGCTGCGCGCATTGCGGCCGAACAGGCCGAAGCCGAGCGTATTGCCGCCGAAGAAGCTGAAGCTGCGCGCCTTGCCGCCGAACAGGTCGAATCCGAGCGCCTTGCCGCCGAGGAAGCCGAAGCCTCGCGCGTTGCGGCCGAGCAGGCCGAAGCCGAGCGTATTGCCGCCGAGGAAGCTGAAGCCGCGCGCCTTGCCGCCGAAGAGGCCGAAGCCGAGCGCCTTGCCGCCGAGGAAGCCGAAGCAGCGCGCATTGCTGCCGAGCAGACTGAAGCCGAGCGCGCAGCGGCCCAGGAAGCCAAGGCTGCCCGTATTGCCGCCGAACAGGCAGAAGCCGAGCGTGTTGCTGCCGAGGAAGCGGAAGCGGCCCGCTTCGCGTTCGAGCAGGCGGAAATAGAACGACTGGCTGCCGAGGAGGCAGAAGCCGCGCGTATTACAGCCGAGCTGGCCGAAGCCGAGCGGATTGCTGCCGAAGAAGCCGAAGCTGCACGTCTTGTAGCCGAGCAGGTGGAAGCCGAACGACTCGAAGCCGAACGCATCGAAGCCGAGCGTCTGGAAATGGACCGGATTGCGGCGGAAGAAGCCGCCCGCATCGAAGCAGAGAAGGCCGAGGCCGAGCGCCTGGAATTGGAACGTGCCGAAGCGGACCGTCTGGAAGCCGATCGCATCATGGCCGCCCGCGCGGAGGCCGAGCGCATCGAGACTGAGCGTCTCGCTAGCGAGCGGGCAAAGGCGGCCCGGCTTGAGGCGGAACGGCGCGCCGAGGAAGTGGCAGCGGCGGCCAAGGCACGCGAGCAGGCCGCATTGGCAGCACTGCTGGCCAGCGCCACCTCGACCGACGATCCCGACGAAGCGCTCGACATGAGCGGCATGGACCCGGAGCTGGTCGACATCTTCGTTGAGGAGGGCGGCGACCTGCTGGATCATTCCGACGGATTGCTCGCGCAGCTGCGCGAGACCCCGGAAGACCGTGAAACGATGGTTGGCCTGCAACGTGACCTGCACACCATGAAGGGTGGCGCACGCATGGCAGGCGTGATGGAAGTGGGCGAGCTGGGCCATGCCATGGAGACCCTGCTTGAGGCCGTCGTCGCCCAGCGTGCAGAGCTTGGTGCCGATGGCGTGCCGCTGCTTGAGCGTGGCTTCGATCGCCTGCACGGGATGATCACCCGCGTCGCGGCGCGTCGCGCGGTGGGCATGCCGGTTGGGCTGATCGATGAATTCAACAACCGCGCCGAAGCGCCACTTGCCACGGTCGAGGCTGTGGACGACGGAATCGCGTTCGCCCCGGTCGTGCAGAAGCTCGAACTCAAGCCCTTGTCGTCGCCAATGATGGCTGACGGGTTCGGCGATGACGACGAGATTGGCGTGCGAGCGCCGCAGGAACAGGTCCGTATCCGCGCCGACCTGCTCGACCGACTGGTGAACTACGCCGGCGAAGTGGCGATCTATCGTTCGCGCCTGGAACAGCAGCTCGGGGCTTTCCGCGGTACCGCCGCGGAAATGGAGCAGACCAACATCCGCCTGCGCGACCAGTTGCGCCGCCTGGATGCGGAAACCGAAGCGCAGATCATTGCCCGCTTCCAGCGCGAGCAGGACACCAGCGACGGCACTTTCGATCCGCTCGAGCTCGACCGTTTCAGCACCTTGCAGCAGTTGTCGCGCGCACTCGCCGAGTCCGCGGCCGACCTGGTGAGCCTGCACGGCTCGATGGACGACCTGACCCGCCAGTACGAAACCCTGCTGCTGCAACAGTCGCGGGTGAGTTCGGAGCTGCAGGAAGGCCTCATGCGCACGCGCATGGTGCCATTCGATGCCTTGGTACCGCGGCTGCGCCGGGTCATCCGCCAAGCCACCGGCGAAACTGGCAAGAACGCACAGCTCAAGCTTGATGGCGCCCAGGGCGAGCTCGACCGCAACGTACTCGAGCGCATGACCGCGCCGCTGGAGCACATGCTCCGCAATGCGGTTGCCCATGGCCTGGAATCGCCGGAGGCGCGCCGCAAGGCGGGCAAGCCGGCGGAAGGCACCATCCGCGTCGCGGTCCGCCGCGAAGGCTCGGAAGTGGTGCTGCAGGTCAGCGACGATGGCAGCGGCCTGGATCGGGATGCCATCCGCGCGCGTGCGATCGAGCGTGGCCTGATCAAGCCAGACGCAATACTCGGCGACAGCGATCTTTACGTACTGATCCTGGAAGCCGGGTTCTCCACGGCACAGAACGTCAGCCGCCTGGCGGGTCGTGGCGTCGGCATGGACGTGGTGGCGAGCGAAGTGCGCCAGCTCGGTGGCTCACTGGACATTTCGTCGATCGCGGGCGAAGGCACGATGTTCACCCTGCGCCTGCCCCAGACGCTGGCGGTGACCCAGGCGGTGTTCGTCAAGATCGGCGATACCCAGTTTGCAGTGCCGATCGCCTCGGTACGCGGTGTCGACCGCATCAGCCGCGAGGAACTCGCCAAGAACGACACTACCTACCGCTACGGCGGCGAAGACTATGCGTTGCACGACCTGGGTCGATTGGTCGGCACCGGCTCGGCGAAGGCGGAAGGCCAACTGCAGATGCCGCTGCTGCTGGTCCGCTCCGGTGACCTGCGTGCGGCAGTGGTGATCGACCAGGTGGTCGGCAACCGCGAGATCGTGGTGAAGTCCGGCGGCCCGCAACTGGCGTCGGTGCCTGGCATCTTCGGCGCCACCATCATGGGCGACGGCAGCGTGGTGGTGATCCTGGACGTGGCACCGCTGGTGCGCCGTGCCGCCGCCATGCCGCACGACGCCGTGCCGGTCCAGCAGAAGCTCGAGCAGCGCCACGTGCCGCTGGTCATGGTGGTCGACGACTCAGTCACCATGCGCAAGGTCACAAGTCGCGTGCTGGAACGCAACAACTTCGAGGTGGCGACCGCGAAGGACGGCATCGACGCACTCGAACGCATGGCCGACATGATCCCCGACCTCATGCTGCTCGACATTGAAATGCCGCGCATGGACGGCTACGAGCTGGCGACGGCAATGAAAGCGGATCCGCGCATGCGCAACGTGCCGATTATCATGATCACCTCGCGCACCGGCGAGAAGCATCGCGAGCGCGCAATGCTTCTCGGCGTGCAAGGCTACCTCGGCAAGCCCTACCAGGAGGTCGAGCTCATGCGCAACGTGTTCGCCCTGCTCGGCGTTGAACACGTCGGCGACGGCACCGGCTCGTGACCCGCAAGCGCGTCGTCCTGCTCGCGCGCGCGGGTGCCGCGTGCGAGCGCACGCAGGCTTCGATCTCTGCAGCAGGTGCGGAACTGGTCGCGACGCTGGACCCGGCTAGCGCATCGGAAGCCGACATCCATTCTGCAAAGCCGGATGCCGTGATGGTGATCCTGGATCCGGTCGTCGAACAGGCGCTGGACAGGTTCGATGGGGTACTGGGCGATCCTGCATTCGATGTGATGTTCGAAGATGCCGATGTCGCCGCCAAACGCGAAGGATGGGAGGCAGCCCGATGGGCGCGCCATCTCAACGCCAAGCTGCATGGACACAACGACGTCCTGCCTCCTGCGACGGGCGACATGTCGTCAGGACAGCCAGGACAACCGGCCTCGGTTGAATCACCTGCGGACAGCGGGTTCCAGCAGGAAATGGAAGCCTTGCAGCGCCGGGTCGCGGCGATGCCAGACATTCCCCAAGGCAACGTGGACGCCGGTCCGTCCAGGCAAGGCGCGGTGGTGATTGCCGCGGGTGTCGGGGGTCCGGATGCGGTTCGCCGGCTGCTTGGCATGTTTTCGTCAGGATTTCCGCGCCCGATCGTCCTGCGGCAACGCATCGAAGGCGGGCAATACGACAAACTGGTCCGACAGATGCAGCGGGCCACGGAGTTGCGGGTGGTGCTGGCACAGGCTGGAGATCCCTTGCAGTCGGGCACCGTGCATGTGCTGCCGGAAGACCTTGACGTGCAGGCAGCGCCGACCGGGTTGGTGTTTGCCGCGGAGGCGGGGGAGCCCACGTTCGCCGCATTGCTTCTGACCGACAGCGCGATGTTGCTGCTCAGCGGTGCCGACCTCAGCCTGGTTGATACCGCGATGGCGCTCAGCTGGGGCGGTGGTTTGTCGCTGGGCCAGGCGCCGGAAAACTGTTTTGATCCGACGGCCAGCGACGCCCTGGTGGCACGAGGCGGCCAGGCCGCCAGCCTGGAGCAACTTCCCGTCAAACTCCTTGAACGTTGGCCCGTCTAGAGGTCTGCCATGTCCGATTCCGCTCCCATCATCCGCGGTGTGTTGATCCAGGTGGCAGACGCCAAGCTGCTGCTGCCCAACGCCACCATCGCAGAAGTATTGTCCTACGCCGATCCGGACCCCGTGTCGGACGCGCCCGACTGGCTGTTGGGCCGCATCCGATGGCGCGGTTGGCAGTTGCCGCTGGTGGCATTTTCGCGCTTCACCGGCATCGCCAACGATGAGCACGGAGGACTGGGAAGCAAGGTGATCGTGCTGAAGGCACTTGGCGGCGATCCAAAACGTCCGTTCTTCGCCGTACTGACCCAAGGGTTTCCACGCCTGGTCACGGTGACCGACACCTCGCTGAAATCCGATGCCAGTGATGACGCGGTACCGGAGGGTGTGTTGGCCAAGGTGCGCCTGAACGAAGACGACGCGTTGCTGCCGGACCTCGCCATGCTGGAAACACGCATCGGCGAAGTGCTGGCCGCTGCGGCCTGAACGACGCGGCACCTCGCGTCTTTTTTCTTGCGAGGCCCGGTCCGGGCGTCAACCGAGATCGCCGTGCAGTACCTGCAAGGCCGCGATCGCGGCCAGCCCCGCGGTTTCCGTGCGCAACACGCGTGGGCCCAGGCGAACGCCATTGAACCCCGCCGCAGCCAACTGATCACGGTCCTGCGACGACCAGCCGCCCTCGGGACCGACCGCCAGGCAGACAGGCTGCGACGCATCCACAGTGAGCTGTGTCAGCGACGCGTCTGCGTCGGGATCGAGGATTAGCCGCAAGCCACCATCAGGCAACGCAGCGAGCGCATGCACCAATGGCAACGGCATGGCGACGGCCGGCACGCGGGCACGCCCGCACTGTTCGCAGGCCGCAACCACCACGCCGCGCCAATGCGCCAGCCGCTTGTCGGCGCGCGCGCCGACAAGCTTGACCTCGCTGCGTTGCGAATACAGCGGATGCAGTGACACCACGCCCAGTTCGGCAGCCTTCTGCAGGATGAGGTCCATTTTTTCGCCACGCGCCACGCCTTGCAGCAGGACCAGCGGTAACGGCGATTCGTTGTCGATGACGATGCCCCGCTCGACGACCACACGCACCATGCGCTTGCCTGCATCGACCAGGCGCGCCGGGTAATCGAGGCCATCGCCATTGAACAGCGTGCAGTGATCACCGACGCCCAGGCGCAGTACGCGGACCAGGTGATTGGCGGCGTTGTCCGGCAATTCGATCTCGACGCCGGCAGCCAACGGCAGTTCGACATGCACACGGGTCACACGCATGCGGTTGCCTCCACGATGACGTCAGCGGTGACCCGGGCCAGCAGCTGCAATTGAGCATCGTTGATGCAGTACGGCGGCATCCAATACAGCGTGTCGCCGAGTGGACGCAGTATCACGCCACGCTCCAATGCCGCGCGATACGCGCGCAAGCCGATGCGCAGCGCAGGATTGAATGGGGTGTGGCGGTCGCCATCGCGCGCGAGTTCGATGGCCACGATCATCCCGGTCTGGCGAACCTCGGCAACATGCGGAAGCAATCGCAATGGCGTCGCGAGTTCAGACATGCGGGCGGCGGCCAAGCGGTTGCGCGCCAGCACGTCGTCATCGCGGAAGATCGCCAGCGACGCCAGCGCCGCTGCGCAGGCCAGCGGATTGCCCGTGTAGCTGTGCGAATGCAGGAACGCGCGTTCGCGCGAATCGTCCAGGAAGCCATCGTAGATCGCCTGCGTGGCCAGTACCGCGGCCAGCGGCAAAAAGCCGCCGGTCAGGCCCTTGGACAGGCACAGGAGATCCGGCTGCACACCCGCCTGTTCACAGGCGAACATGGTGCCGGTACGGCCGAAGCCGACCGCGATCTCGTCAGAGATCATGAAGATGCCATGCGTGTCGCACAGTTCACGCGCGCGGCGCAGGTAAACGGGATCATGCATGCGCATGCCGCCCGCGCATTGCACGAGGGGTTCGAGGATCAGCGCGCAGACCTCACCGGCATGTTGCTGCAGGAGTGCGTCGAGCGAGGCAGCGGCGCGCTCTGCGCAGTCGGCCGCGGTTTCGCCGGGCTCGGCCATGTAGGCATCCGGCGACGGCGAAAACATGGCCTCGCACAGCAGCGGTGCATACACGCGCCGGTACAAGGGGATGTCGCCGACCGACAACGCGCCGATGGTTTCGCCGTGGTAACCATTTTCCAGCGCGACGAACTTGGTGCGCCTGGTCTCGCCGCGATTGTGGAACCAGTGGAAGGCCATCTTCAGCGCGACTTCCACGCCGGCCGAACCGTTGTCGGCATAAAACACCTTGGCCAGTGGTGCCCGGCCTGCCTGCGTGGGTGCGATCGCCAGCAATTGTTCGGCCAGCTCCACCGCCGGCGCATGCGAAAAGCCGGCCAGAATCACCTGTTCAAGTTGCATGGCCTGGCCGGCAATCGCCCGCGCGATGCGCGGCTCGGCGTGACCAAACAGATTGGTCCACCAACTGGATACGGCGTCAAGGTAGCGGCGCCCGTCGCGGTCGATCAGCCAGGCGCCCTCGCCGCGTTCGATAGGCACCAGTGGCAGTGTGTGCGGATGCTCGCGCATCTGGGTACACGGGTGCCAGAGCACCGCCAGGTCGCGTTCGCGCCAGTGGTCGGCGCTGGCCGCTATCATGTCGGCATCGTGAACAAGATTTGTCATCCCAACATTATCGCCGCGGGAACGCTTGAATGAGCCGGCGACTGCCCATCATCCACGGGATCACTGAGCATGACGCTGGCCCGTACCGGCTGGAAAAGCTCGACCTGGAGTTCGGCAATGGCGAGCGGCGTCGTTACGAGCGGCTGCATGGTCGCGGCCACGGCGCGGTCGCGGTGGTGCCGATGCTGGATGCACAGACTGTGCTGCTGGTACGCGAATACGCGGCCGGCGTGCATCGCTATGAACTTGGCCTGGTCAAGGGCCGCATCGATGCCGGCGAAACCCCGGTACAGGCCGCCGACAGGGAGCTGATGGAGGAAGCCGGGTATGGCGCACGTGACTTGACCGTGCTTCGCAGCCTGACCCAGGCGCCGCTGTACATGAGCCATTCCACGCATCTGGTGATCGCGCGCGACCTGTATCCAAAGCGGCTGGTCGGTGATGAGCCCGAGGAACTCGAAGTGGTGCCGTGGCGGCTGGACCAGCTGCACGAGCTGATGCTGCGCGAGGAGTTCTCCGAAGGTCGCTCGATCGCTGCACTGTTCATCGCCAGGGAGTGGCTGCAACAACAATGACGACGCCTGGAACGTTCATCGCCCGCGACCTGCGCGAGGCGGTTATCGCCATCGCCCGCGAAGCCGCCGCCGACATCCTTTCCGTCTACGAGGGGGCTTTCGATGTCGAGCACAAGGATGACCGTTCGCCGCTGACCTCCGCCGACCTTGCATCGCATCGCCGCATCGTGGCTGGACTGAGGGCGCTGACACCGGATATCCCGGTGTTGTCGGAGGAGTCCAGGGCGATCGACATCGCCCAGCGCCGCACCTGGGCGCGGTTCTGGCTGGTCGATCCGTTGGATGGGACCCGCGAGTTCATCAAGCGCAACGGGGAGTTCACCGTCAACATTGCCTTGATCGAGGAGGGCGTGGCCACGTTCGGCGTGATCCAGCAGCCTGTGGGTGGCGTGCTTTGGCATGGAACGCGCGGTGCAGGTGCGTTCCGCCGCGAAGCAGGCAGCGATGTCGATGCCGGCATCCACGTACGCAAGCCGGCGCGCGCACCATTGCGGATCGCAGCCAGCCGGTCGCACCGCGACGCGCGCACCCAGGCGCTGCTGGATGCACTCGGCGGTAGTGAAGCGGTGGGCTGTGGCTCATCGCTCAAGTTCTGCCTGATTGCCGAAGGCAAACTGGACCTCTATCCACGTTTTGGCCCGACCAGCGAGTGGGACACCGCGGCCGGTCAAGTGATACTGGAAGCCGCGGGTGGCGCGGTACTTGATCCGCGTGGGCGACCCTTTCGTTACAACCAGCGTGACACCCTGCTCAATGGGGACTTCATCGCGTTCGGCGATGTCGCCTTGCGCGACAGCTTGCCCGCATGAGCACGCTGTCGTGAGGGAGAACGGCGACATCGATTCGTTGCTGACGATCATGGCGGCGCTGCGCGATCCGGAAAAAGGTTGTCCATGGGATGTGGAGCAGACCTTCGCCAGCATTGCGCCGTACACCATCGAGGAGGCCTATGAAGTCGCCGATGCGATTGATCGTAGTGACGTCGCTGACCTGAGAGACGAGCTTGGCGACCTGCTGCTACAGGTCGTGTTCCATGCGCGGATGGCGCAGGAACAGGGCAGCTTCGATTTCGGCGACGTGGTCGCCGCCATCTGCGACAAAATGACCCGTCGCCACCCGCACGTAGTTGCCGCACAGGGAAGTGCAAATTCCGCGGGAAGCAGGATGCCGGAAGCTGACCCCGGTGCGAGCGTTGCAGACGCGCAGGCGCAGGCCCGCGCGTGGGAAGAGCACAAGCGCGCCGAACGCGCGGCGCGCGGAGAATCCGACGACTCCGCGTTGGCCGGGATTTCACGCGGCATGCCTGAATGGCAGCGCGCAGTGAAACTCCAGCACAAGGCGGCGCGGGTCGGTTTCGACTGGCCAGGACCGGCGCCGGTGATCGAGAAGTTGCTCGAGGAGATTGACGAGGTACGCGTTGAATTCGCTGCGGTTGCGGCCAATCCCGACGATGCGGCGGCGCAACTGCGACTGGAGGACGAGCTGGGTGACCTGCTCTTCGTGTGCGCGAACCTGACCCGGCATGCCAAGGTTGATTTCGGCTCGGCACTGCGACGCGCCAACCACAAGTTCGAGCGCCGCTTCCGCAAGATGGAGACGCTGGCCCGGGCTGACGGCGGACTTGCCGGGAAATCGCTCGAACAACAGGATCGTTTCTGGGAACGAGCCAAGCAGGCCGAGAAAAGAGAGAGCGGAAAAGGGGACGTGCCATGAGCAAAGGCTTCACCAGTTTCAGCGAGTTCTACCCGTTCTACCTGGGCGAACATTGCAATCGGGTCTGCCGGCGACTGCATTTCGCGGGCAGCAGCCTGGCACTTGGTTTCGTAGTGCTGGCGCTCATGCGCGGCGATCCGCGCTGGCTGCTGGCGGCGCTGCTGTCCGGCTACGCGTTTGCCTGGATTGGCCATTTCTTCTTTGAACACAACCGCCCGGCGACCTTCAAGCACCCGCTGTATTCGTTTGCCGGCGACTGGGTGATGTTCAAGGACATGCTGGTCGGCAAGATTCCGTTCTGACCCCAGGACGCGGACAAGCGCGTGTTGCCGACACGCCACGAGGCCGGACTCTTCACGCGTTATCCACTTCGGGACGGTCATCCTTCACAAAGCTGAAGACGGAATTCAACTATGCGTGCACAAGAACAGGCAGGACTTGTCCTCATCGTCGAGGACAACCGCAATATTTCGGAAATGGTGGGTGAATTCCTTGAGAGCCGTGGCTTCGAGGTCGACTATGCAGGCGACGGCCTTGACGGTTATCGGCTTGCAGCGGAAAACAATTACGACGTGATCGTGCTGGACCTGATGTTGCCGCGGCTGGACGGCATCGAGGTATGCAAGCGCCTGCGCAGCGAGGCGCGCAAATCCACGCCCGTGCTGATGTTGACCGCACGCGACACGCTGGACGAAAAGTTGACTGGTTTGTCGTCGGGTGCCGACGACTACCTGACCAAGCCCTTTGCAATCCAGGAACTGGAGGCACGCCTGCGCGCGCTGATCCGCCGCGAGCGCCGCCAGGTGGGCTCTGAAGTATTGAAGGTTGCCGACCTGGTGCTTGATCCGGCGTCGCTGCGCGCAACCCGTGGCGGCAGCGAATTGCAGCTCTCGCCAATTGGCCTGCGACTGTTGACCATCCTGATGCGGGAGTCGCCGCGGGTGGTAAGCCGGCAGGAAATCGAACGTGAAATCTGGGGCAATGGGCTGCCGGATTCGGACACGTTGCGCAGCCATCTGTACAACTTGCGCAAAGTGATCGACAAACCCTTCGAGAATGCCTTGTTGCACACCGTGCAAAGCGCCGGCTATCGCATCGCCGACATCTCAGGGCAGATCGGCTAGCGCCGCGCCGGCTGGCATCGTTTCGTTGAACAAGCGCAACATCCGCATCGTATTCCTGCTGCAGCTGGCGATCCTCAGCCTGGTGCTGGAGCTTGGGATGCTGGCGTTCGCCGCTACCAACCGAGGGCTGCCGTTCGCCATGGCGACCATCGGGGCGATGTTGCTTGCGCTGGGGCTGCTGGTGGCGGTGACGTGGATGACCTACCGCGCCACCCGTCGCCTGATGGCGCCGATGGACTGGTTGCTGCATGAGGTATCGCGCTGGAATCCACAGCGGCCGGACACGCGCGCCCTTTCGCCTGAACGGATCCCGTCGGAGGTGAAAGGCGACATCAGGAAGATGGCCCTTGCGCTGCACGACCTGGGTGAGCGGGTGAACGCCTTCATTGCCCGCGAACGCGACTTCACCCGCGACGCCAGCCATGAGCTGCGCACGCCATTGACCGTGATCCGGGTCGCCGCCGACCTGATCAGCCATGACGATAGCCTGTCGAGCCTGTCACGGCGTTCGCTTGCCCGCATCCAGGATGCCAATGCGGCGATGGAGTCCATCATGGATGCGCTGTTGCTGCTGGCGCGCGACCAGGAAGTCGCGTTGGAGAAAGAAGACTTCGCCGTGCGCGACGTGGTGAACGTCGAGGTAGAGCGCATCCGTCCGCTACTGGAGGGCAAGGATGTGCAGCTGGACGTGGGCATCGAGTCCCAGCCTCAATTGCATGCGCCACCGCGCGTGCTGGGTGTGATCCTGCGTAATTTGCTGGGCAACGCCGTCCGTTTCACCGATGCCGGCCACATCCGGATCCGTCTGCTGGCCGACCGGATCGAGGTGGAAGACACCGGCATCGGCATGGACGCAGCGACATTGGCGCGTGCCTTCGAGCCGTTCTATCGGATCGATGCCACTGCACCCGGTGCCGGGCTGGGGTTGTCGATCGCCCAGCGGCTGGGCGAGCGCTGTGGTTGGCCGTTGCAACTGGCCAGCACGCCGGGCCGGGGAACGCATGCGGCCATCCTGTTCGGGACCAGTGTCCGGACGGATTGAGTCGCGTTCTATCCGCGAGCCATCTACGATGGTGTCAACGCATTTGGTACCCGTGCGTTCTTCCTGTTTTCCAGGACACCCCTCACGAATGAGCCAGGCAACGCGTCGTTCCACTCTTCCCCAGCGCATGACTGCCGCGCGCAAGATCGGCATTACAGTCGCAGTGCTGGCCGTGCTTGGACTTGGCTGGCACTTCTGGAATCAGCGTGGTGACAACCCGGCCGATGGCGGTTACCGGACTGAAACCGTGCAGCGCGGCGACATCCGCGTGGCGATTTCAGCGACAGGAACGCTCAGCGCGATTTCCACAATTACCGTGGGCAGTCAGATTTCCGGCCTTGTCACTGACGTGCTGGTGGATTTCAACTCGCCGGTGACGAAGAATCAGATCCTGGCCAGGATCGATCCAAGCAGCTACCAGGCACAAATCGAGCAGGGTTCGGCGCAGATCGCCAGCGCGCAGGCGCAGCTGCGCCAGGCGCAGGCGTCGTTGCGCAATGCGACGCTGGATTACCAGCGCAAGAACGGACTGGCGGCTGACAAGTTGATAGCACGCAGCGACCTCGACCTGTCACGGTCTTCGCTGGACCAGGCGCTCGCGCAAGTCGCTTCGGCCCAAGCGCAAATCCGCCAGCAGACGGCATCGACCCAGACCACCAGGGTCAACCTGCAGCGCACGGTGATCCGATCGCCGGTGGACGGCGTCGTGCTGACCCGCAAGATCGAGCCCGGCCAGACCGTGGCCGCCAGCCTGCAGGCGCCGGAGCTTTTCACCATCGCCGAAGACCTGGCAAAGATGAAGATTGAGCTTGCGGTGGACGAATCCGACATCGGCCAGGTCAAGGTCGGCCAGTCGGTCAGCTTCAGTGCGGACGCCTTTCCCGACCGCAAGTTCAACGGTGTGGTGGATCAGGTGCGGCTTGCCGCGACCACCTCGAACAACGTCGTGACCTATCCTGTGGTCGTGACCGTCGACAATAGCGACGGCACCCTGTTGCCGGGGCTGACCGTGAATGCCGAGATCGAGGTCAGCAAGCTCAGTAACGTGTTGACCCTGGGCAATGCCGCGCTGCGCTTCAAGCCCGCCGAGGGTTCGCCTCTCGCCGATTTGCAACCCGCGGAGCAGGGTCCCGGTCAAGGCCAGGGCAGTGGTCGGGCGGGCGGGGCTGGCATGGCCGAAGACCTTCAGGCGCTTGCTTCCAGCCTGCAGTTGAAGCCGGTGCAGCAGGCGGCATTCGATGCGGCGCTGGAGCAGATGCAGCAGCGCCAGGCCGAACGTATGGCGCAGGCGACTGGCGGGGCGTCGCAGCAAGGTGGCAGCCGCCTGTTTGGCGGTGGCCCCCCGCGCACGGGCGGCGGCAGGCAGGGCGGTGGCGACGCCGGCATGCAGGCGCAGATGCGCGCGCGCATGCGCGACCGCTTCAACCAGCAATTCGGCGGCTTCCGCGCAACCCTGGACGATCAACAACGTGCCACCTGGGACATGTCGCTTGAGGCGCAACTCAGCGCCAAGCGGGTGACCGTCTTCAGGCTGGATGCGGGCAAGCCCGACGTCGCCATGGTGAAGCTGGGTGCCAGCGACGGCAGCAGGACCGAGGTATCCGGCCGCACGGTCAAGGAAGGCGACCAGGTCATCTCGGGCGAGCGCTCGGCGTCGGAGAGCAAGTGATGTCGGCGGTCGGCCCGGCGCCGGTGGCTGTCCCGGTCATTCGCACCACGGGCCTTGGCAAAGTGTATTCGGCCGGCACCGAGGCGGAAGTCGTCGCGCTCAGGGATGTCGAACTCACCATAAGCCGCGGGGAATTCGTGGCGATCATGGGGCCGTCGGGTTCCGGCAAGTCGACCCTGATGAACCTCATCGGTTGCCTGGACACGCCCTCTGCAGGCGCGTATTTCTGCGATGGCGTGGATGTGGCCACGCTGGATGCCGAGGAGCTCGCAGCCCTGCGGCGCGACAAGATCGGCTTCGTGTTCCAGGGCTTCCACCTGCTGCCGCGGATGGATGCCACCGACAACGTGGCGATGCCGCTGGGCTATGCGCGGATTCCCCATCAAGAGCGCCGAGTGCGTGCCCTTGCTGCGCTGGCTTCGGTTGGGCTGTCGGATCGCGCTGGCCATCGGCCGAACGAATTGTCAGGTGGCCAGCAGCAGCGCGTGGCGATTGCCCGTGCTCTGGTCAACAGCCCACCGATCCTGCTCGCCGACGAACCCACCGGCGCGCTGGACAGCAAAACCGGCGAGGAAATCCTGGGGTTGTTCAAGCGGCTGCGGGATGACGGACACACGGTGATCCTGATCACCCACGATGCACACGTCGCTGCGCACGCTGATCGCACCTACGTCATGAGCGATGGCGAGTTGCATGCGCAAACCGAATCGGAGGCCGCATGACGTTGATGGACATCCTGCGAACGGCATTCTTCGCACTGCGCGGCAACTGGATGCGCAGCGCGCTGACGTCACTGGGCGTGATCATTGGTATTGCCGCGGTCATCGTGATGGTGTCGATCGGCCAGGGCACGCAGGCGGAGATCGACAAGATGGTGTCCGGGCTTGGCTCGCAGCGGCTGGACATCGGCGGAGCCGGAGGCATGGGGCCGGGGGGAGCGCGCTCGGCGCAGGGCAGCCGCTTGAGCCTGACCGAGGGCGACGTGGAGGCGATTCGCGACGAGGTTTCCGAGGTCCAGTACGCGTCCGGCACCTTGCGTGGCGGTACCCAGATCGTGTTTGCCGAAAACAATGCTTCGACCCAGTGGCAAGGCGTGCAGGCGGATTGGTTTGCGATAAACGATTGGAAGATCGCGCAAGGCGATATGTTCCAGGCTAGCGATTACGGTGGCAGCACCAGGCCGGTGCTGCTGGGCGAAACCGTCCGCAAGACCCTGTTCGGCGATGACGAGGGCATCGGCCAGACCGTGCGGCTGGGCCGCGTGCCGTTCACCGTGGTGGGCGTGCTGGGTTCCAAGGGGCAGGGCGGTTTCGGCCAGGACCAGGACGATATGGTGGTGGTGCCGCTTGAGGCCGCGCGCCGCCGGTTGTCGAATTCGCAATCCATGCCGCCTGGCGCCGTTCAGCAGATCTCGGTGGGCGTGGACGACGCCAGGAATCTTGTCAGCGCGCAAAGCGAGATCGAAAGCCTGCTGCGCCAGCGGCACAAGATCGACCCGGGTGCCGAAGACGACTTCTCGGTGCGCAACATCAGCCAGATCGTGGCAACGCGCACGGCCACGACCAACCTGATGTCGAAGCTGCTGGGCGCGGTGGCAGGGATTTGCCTGGTGATCGGCGGCATCGGCATCATGAACATCATGCTGGTGTCGGTGACCGAACGAATCCGTGAGATCGGACTGCGGATGGCGGTTGGGGCCGGTCCCAAAGACGTGCGTCGCCAGTTCTTGGCCGAGGCCATGCTGATCTCGCTGATTGGCGGAGTGATCGGCATTGCCATTGGCGTGGCTGGCGCATTGATCCTCGGCAAGCTCGGCAACCTGCCAGTCAAATTGAACGCGCAGGTGGTGATGCTGGCGGCGGCGTTTTCGATCGGAACCGGGCTGTTCTTCGGCTATTACCCTGCGCGCAAGGCATCCTTGCTGGACCCGATCGAGGCGTTGCGACAGCAGTAGTCGCCCTGGATGGTTTGCGCATCGGAGTTCCCGGCAGCGGCCGGGTCGCGGACGCCAAGCGGGGGTTGTGGCAAAATCGCCGGGTAGGCGGCCGTGCAGCGCCGATTCCCGCGCTGTTCTCACTGGCCCCGTCCGACGCACATGCCCATTTCCGCTCGCCGCACGATTGCGATCACCCGTATTTCCGTGCATGGCTGATCAATACGGCCACTTGCCGCGCAATCCCGCGCGGATCATGAAGGCGACTATCTGGTCACTGCAGGGGTTGCGCGCTGCGTGGTTGCATGAGTCAAGTTTCCGCCTGGAAGTGGTGATGTTCCTGGTGCTGGGTCCACTGGGCTGGTACTTCGGCCAGAACGGCGTCGAGCGGGCGCTGCTGATCGGCAGTTGCCTGTTGGTGATGAGTATCGAGTTGCTGAACTCGTCGATAGAGGCGGTGATCGAACGCTACGGCGCCGAGCACCATGAGCTGGCGGGGCGCGCCAAGGACATGGGGTCGGCGGCGGTATTCGTGTTGATGATGAACGTGATCCTGGTGTGGGCCCTGATCCTGGGCCCGCGTCTGTTGCAGAACTGAGGACAAGCGCGCGTGATGATGGAACTGCTGACCGATCCGCAAGCCTGGATCACCCTGATTACGTTGAGTGCGATTGAAATCGTGCTGGGCATCGACAACCTGGTGTTCATTTCGATCGCGGTCAGCAAGCTG
The DNA here is from genome assembly GCA_038323895.1 of Lysobacterales bacterium. Lineage (GTDB taxonomy): Bacteria > Pseudomonadota > Gammaproteobacteria > Xanthomonadales > Xanthomonadaceae > Thermomonas. The sequence goes on from JBBQHK010000005.1 coordinate 78,461, forward strand.
CCGCACGCCACGCGCGAGAAGGCGCGCAAGATCGGCATCGCAGTGGCATGCCTTTCCCGCATCTTGTTGTTGCTGACCCTGGCCTGGCTGGCGGGGCTGACCACCGATCTATTCACGCTGATGGGCCAGGGCATTTCGATCCGTGACCTGGTGCTGATCGTGGGCGGCGCGTTCCTGCTGGTGAAGGGGACCATGGAAATCCGCGACCTGGTCGTTGGCGAGAGCGTGGAGGAAGACATCAATGCCAAGCCGATGAACTCATTCGGGATGGTGATCGCCCAGATTGCGGTGATCGACATCGTGTTCTCGCTCGATTCGGTCATCGCCGCGGTCGGCATGGCGAACCAGAAGATCATCATGGTGTTGGCAATCCTGATCGCGGTGGCGGTGATGCTGATTGCCGCCACGCCGCTGGGGCGCTTCATCGACCGCAATCCCACGGTGAAGATGCTGGCGCTGGCCTTCATTGTGCTGGTGGGCGCGTTCCTGATGCTGGAGGGCTTCTCATTGCATGTGTCCAAGGGTTATATCTACGGCGCGATGGGGTTCTCGGCGCTGGTGGAAAGTCTCAACCTGTGGGTCAAACGCAACGCACGGCGTCGTGGCCTGCCGCACTGAACCCGACCATCAACCCACCGCGATGCCAGCTTAACGAACCTGATGCTGCAATGATGCGCGGACTGCAGCTCACAGCCCGAATCTCGCTCCTCGCCTCCCAGGGAACCAAGACCATGCGCGTATTGCTCCTGTTGCTGCTGACCATGCTGCTGTCCGGCTGCGGATACAACCAGATCCAGCAGAAGGATGAAGCGACCAAGGCCGGCTGGTCAGAGGTCCTCAACCAGTACAAGCGCCGTGCCGACCTGATCCCGAACCTGGTGGCCGCGGTCAAGGGTTACGCCGCACATGAAGCGCAGGTGCTCACTGCCGTGACCGAGGCGCGCGCCAAGGTCAGCCAGATCAACGTCAACGCCGACGACGCCGCATCCCTCGCCAGTTACCAGGCCGCGCAGGGCGAACTGTCGCAGGCGCTGGGCCGCTTGATGATGGTGACCGAGAACTACCCCAACCTGAAAGCCGATGCCTCGTTCCTCAACCTTCAGACCCAGCTGGAAGGCACCGAGAACCGCGTCACGGTGGCGCGTGGGCGTTACATCACCCTGGTGCAGGACTACAACACCTACATCCGCCAATTCCCGGTCAACCTGACCGCCATGGTGTTTGGCCACAAGCCGAAGCCCAATTTCACGGTGGAAAACGAGGCGCAAATCCAGCAGCCACCAACCGTGGATTTCTCTACGCCTGCACCGCCCCCGCCACCCGCATTCATTCCGCCAGTCCCCAACCGACAGGCGCCGGCAATCATCAATCCACCCCAGCCGCCAATGGAACCCGTCGAGGGCGGCAACGCGCCCATTGTCGATCCAACCGAGTAGGCGCGCGGCTGCCAAGCCCGCGTGTGTCGCCAGCCTCGCATGCCAACATGAGACGCAGCAGCGGCGTGATTGCAAGCCTGATCTTGGCTATGCTGCTCGCACTTCCTGCGTGGGCGCAGCAGGCTGTCATCCCGGCCTTCGATTCGCCGGTGGTGGACACAACCGAAACCCTGGATGCCGCGTCCAGGCAGCAGCTTGAGCAGCAGGCGCTCGACGTGCAGCAGCGCACGGGCAGCCAGCTGCAGGTGCTGATGGTGCCGACCACCGCGCCCGAGGCCATCGAGCCCTATGCGGTGCGTGCCTTCGAGCAATTCAAGCTGGGCCGCAAGGGTGTGGACGACGGGGTGTTGCTGGTTGTCGCCAAGGATGATCGCAAGGTGCGGATCGAAGTCGGCTATGGGTTGGAAGGCGCGATTCCGGATATTACCGCCGGACGGGTGATCCAGGAATATCTGGCTCCCAAGTTTCGCCAGGGCGATTACGCCGGAGGCATCAGGGATGCGACCTCACAATTGGTGAAACTGATAGAGGGTGAACCATTGCCTGAGCCGGTTGCCTCCCACCCCACCGGTCCTGACAGCGGCGAGCACTGGCTGTACACCTTGGCCTGGGCCTTCGGTATTGGCATGGTCGCGCGCGGTCTGTTCGGGCGGATGTCCGCGGGCGTGCGCGGATTGATGGTTGGTGCAGCCTGCGGCGCGCTTGCCTGGTGGTTGTCCTCCTCCTTGCTGGTCGGCTTCGTCGGCGCGTTGATCGGTTTAATGATCGGTGTCGACAAGGGTGGCAGTGGACGCTTTGCGAGTCACGGCAACTCGGGTGGATTTGGTGGCGGGGGGGGCGGTGGCTGGTCCGGTGGTGGCGGCTCGACTGGAGGCGGTGGCGCCTCGGGGAGCTGGTGATGGCGGGCATGTTCAAGCGCCTGTTGCGCCACCTGTTCACGGCCGATGCGCGCAGCCGCTTCCCGGCTGTGGCCATGGACCGCATTGCCGCGGCGATTGGCGAGGGCGAGCGGCTGCATCATGGCGAAGTCTGCTTCGCCGTGGAGTCGACCTTGCCAGTGCAACAAATCATGCGTGGCGTGCAGCCGCGTACCAGGGCAGAGGCTGCTTTTTCCAGCCTGCGGGTCTGGGATACCGCCGCCAACAACGGCGTACTGATTTACCTGCTGCTGGCCGACCATCGCATCGAAATTGTTGCTGATCGTGGCCTTCACGGCCTTGTCAGCGACGCGCATTGGCGTGGCGTCTGCCTGCTGCTGGAAGAGCGCCTGCGCAGCGGGGATCATGCCGACGCAGTGATCGCAGCAATCCAGGAGGTCAGCCGACTGCTGGCGGCACATTTCCCGCAGGCGCCCGGCACGGCGGGTGAGGACGAACTGCCGGATCGACCAGTGTTCCTGTAGGGCGGGGCGAAACCCGCAGTCGGCTGGGTGCTTGCTGCAAGCGGCGGACCAGGACTCGCCCTATACAATGATGATTGATTCCCTGCTCACGGCCACGCATGCCCATCCTGCACCAGATTGATCCGATCGCCCTTGACCTGGGCACCTGGAACCTGCCGATCCTCGGCAGCGTGCATCCGCAGGTTCATTGGTACGGTTTGATGTACCTGTTGGGCTTTGGCGTTGCGTGGTGGCTTGGTCGGCGGCGGGTGCGTGCGGGACGGTTGCCGGGTGTGGACGAGAATGGTTTTGGCGACCTGATGTTCTACGGCATGCTCGGCGTGGTGCTGGGTGGACGCATCGGCTACATACTTTTCTACAATTTCAGCGACTTCATGCAGAACCCGCTGATGCTGTTCAAGGTCTGGGAAGGCGGGATGAGCTTCCACGGTGGCCTGCTGGGGGTGATGGCGGCGATTGGCTGGTGGGCGCGCCGCCACCGCCTGCATTATTTCGACGTGATCGATTTCATCGCACCACTGGTGCCCGCCGGCTTGGGTTTCGGCCGCATCGGCAATTACATCGGCGGCGAGTTGTGGGGAAAACCGACGGAGAGTGATGTGGGCGTGGTGTTTCCGCGATCGCTACCCGAACCTTTTGCATCGATGGATGCCGCCACGCTGCGTGCGCAGTTTGACGCCGGCATCGTCGACAGCTTCGCGCGCCATCCCTCGCAGCTCTACCAGGCCACGCTGGAAGGCCTGATCCTGTTCTGCGTGCTGGTGTGGTATTCCCGCAGGCCGCGCCCGCGCTATGCGGTTTCGGGCCTGTTCGCGCTGCTGTACGGCGTGTTCCGATTTGCAGTGGAATTCCTCCGCGAGCCCGACTGGCAAATTGGCGACGGCGGCTACCTGGCCTTCGGTTGGCTGACCATGGGCCAGCTGCTGAGCACGCCGCTGATCCTGCTGGGCCTGTTCTGGCTGTGGAAGTCGCGCAGCGCGCCAACGTTGCAGCCAGTACCCGCGACAAGCGGCGCCGCTGCAACTGGGATATCAGCCGGATGAAGCCCCGTGCCGGAGGCAAGAAATGAAGCCCCCTGCCGGAGGCGGGAAGTGAAGCAATACCTGGACTTGTTGCAGCACGTGCTGCAACACGGCAGCGAGAAAGCCGACCGCACCGGCACCGGTACCCGCAGCGTGTTTGGCTGGCAGATGCGCTTCGACCTGGACCGGGGCTTTCCGCTGGTCACCACCAAGAAGCTGCACCTGCGCTCGATCATCCATGAGCTGCTTTGGTTCCTGCAGGGATCCACCAACATCGCTTACCTGAAAGAGCACAAGGTCGGCATCTGGGACGAGTGGGCCGATGCAGACGGCGAACTTGGCCCGGTCTACGGCAAGCAATGGCGCAGCTGGGAAGGCGCGGACGGGCGCGAGATCGACCAGATCCGCTGGCTGGTAGACGAAATCAGACGCAACCCGGATTCGCGCCGGTTGATCGTGTCGGCGTGGAACGTGGCCGACCTGCCGCGCATGGCATTGATGCCCTGCCACACGCTGTTCCAGTTCTATGTCGCCAACGGAAAACTCAGCTGCCAGCTCTACCAGCGCAGTGGCGACATCTTCCTGGGCGTGCCGTTCAATATCGCCAGTTACGCGTTGCTGACCCACATGGTGGCGCAGGTGTGCGGGCTGCGCGTGGGCGACTTCGTGCACACGCTGGGCGACGCGCATCTTTATTCGAACCATTTTGAACAAGCACGTGAGCAGCTGTCACGCTCGACCCGCGACCTGCCGACGCTGAAGTTGAATCCGGATGTCGATGACATCCTTGGCTTCACCATCGATGACATCGCGATCGAAGGCTACGATCCGCTGCCGGCGATCAAGGCGCCAGTCGCGGTGTGAGCACGTTTCGATGAAGGTTTCGCTGATCGCGGCGATGGACCGCAACTTCGCCATCGGCAAGGACGGCGGCCTGCCCTGGCACCTGCCGGATGACCTCAAGCGGTTCAAGGCGCTGACACTGGGAAAGCCCATGCTGATGGGGCGCAAGACCGCGCAATCGCTGGGGCGCGCATTGCCGGGGCGCCTGAACCTGGTGCTGACCCGCAGGGGCCAAGTGCCCTTTGACGGCATGCAAGCGGTTGCTTCGCTTGATCATGCGCGCCGCATCGCGGAAGCATCGGGCGCAAACGAGTTGTGCGTGATCGGTGGTGGTGAAATCTATGCGCTCACCCTGCCCATCGCCACGCACCTGCACCTGACGCTGGTCGATACCGAAGTCAGTGGCGCGGATGCATTCTTTCCCCATTTCGATATTGGTCAGTGGGACGAAGCCTTGCGCGAGCCGCATGCAGCCGATGCACGGCATGCGTCTGCGTTCGACTTCGTGGACTACGAAAAGCGGCCGGACTGAGCGTCCCCGAAAAAAGCAAACAAGGGGTCAGTGAACATTTACGTTTGAAAGTGCGGTGTTCCGCGACTCCATGAAGGAACTGTTCTCGCACCCCTTATTTCTTTACTCCGGCAATTTCCCAGGGGTCTTCTCGCGCTGTTTTTCGCGTCCCTCGCGGCGGCGCTGGTCCTGTTGATTGCGATGCTGCTTCGGCGGGCGCTGGCGCGGGGTGGGCGCGGCCACGTCGCGGCCCGGTACCTGCACGACATGCAAGGTTTCTGCGTCCAGTTGCAGCGCGGTGAGCTTGCCGCTCCAGACCGCGCCGGTATCGATCGCGTGAACGCCCTGACCGACGAACAGGCCCAGTGCACTCCAGTGGCCGCAGACCACTTTCAGGTCGCGCTGGACCCGGCCCGGCACCGAGAACCATGGATACAGGCCAGGCGGCTGGCTTCCAGGATCGCCCTTGTGTTCGAAGGCGATGCGGCCACGGGGGCTGCAATAGCGCATGCGGGTGAAGATATTGATGATCGCGCGGTCACGCTCGGGGCCGCTCAGGTGGGGCGACCAGTCCGGTCCATCGCCATACATGTTGCGCAACAGCCTGCGGTAGTTGTCGCCCTGCAGGCGTGTTTCGATTTCGCGTGCGTGGCGTTCGGCAAGTTGAGTGGTCCACTTGGGCGCCAGCCCGGCATGCACCATCATCCAGCCCAGTTCACGGTCCACATGCGCGAGTTTCTGCTGGCGAAGCCACGCCAGGAGTTCCGGAGCGTCATCGGCAAACAGCACGCCCTGCAGGTCGGCATTGACCTTGCGCTGGTCATCGGTCGATCGCTCGGCAATCGCCAGCAGCGAGAGGTCGTGGTTGCCCAGCACGACATGACTCACTCCGCGCAGTGAATGAACCAACCGCAAGGTTTCGATCGATTGGCCACCGCGATTGACCAGGTCGCCGCAGAACCACAACCGGTCAACCGCAGGGTCGAAGCGGATGCGCTCCAGCAGGCGCTGGGTCACGTCGTAGCAACCCTGGAGGTCGCCGATTGCCCACGTACTCACCGTCGTCTCCTGCGCTCAGTGCAACGTGCGCGGAATGGCTAGCGTGAACGGCGGGATGTGCGCGGCGAAGCGGGTGCCGTCATCGGCAAGGATGTCGTAGCTGCCGCGCATGGTGCCGATATCGGTTTCCAGCACAGCCCCCGAGGTGTACTCGAAGCCTTCGCCAGGGCGCAGCCATGGTTGCTCGCCGACCACGCCTTCGCCAACCACTTCCTGCACCTTGCCGTTGCCGTCGGTGATGAACCAATGACGGCCAAGCAGGCGCGCGGGCACCTTGCCGCCATTGCGGATGTGGATGGTGTAGGCGAACACGAAGCGGCCTTCTTCGGGCGCGGACTGGTCATCCAGGAAGCAGGTATCGACATCGATGTCGAAAAGATAGTCGTTGGTACTCATGTGCCTAGTGTAGCCGTGGCGGGTGAATCGCCACACACGCAGCGATCACTCGCGCGGACCGGGCGCCTGTGCAAGCAGGTTGGCGAGCTGTACGAAGCCACCGACCTCGACCTGTTCCGCGCGTGCGTCCGGGCGCAAACCGGCAGCTTCGATGTGCATGCTGTCAGCCACGCCACAGAGTGCGTTGCGCAGGGTCTTGCGACGCTGGCCGAAGGCAGCGCGCACCACGTTGGCGAACGCCTGCCGATCCACGACCTCGATCCGGTGCGCCGGTTTCGGTATCAGCCGCACCACGGCCGAATCGACTTTCGGCGCCGGCCGGAAGGCGCCGGGCGGCACCGTGAACAGCGGTGTCACCGCGCAATAGGCCTGCAACATCACGCTCAGCCGGCCATAAACCTTGTTGCCTGGCCCCGATGCCATGCGTTCCACCACTTCCTTCTGCAGCATGAAATGCATGTCACGCACAGCAGGAGCATGGTCCAAGGCATGGAACAGGATCGGCGAGCTCAGGTTGTAGGGCAGGTTGCCGACCAGGCGGATCTGGCCATTCGCATCACCACGCATTGCGGCGAGCGCTGTGAAATCCACGCCCAGCACATCGCCTTCGATCAAGTGCAAGGTTCCATGTTCGCGCGCGGCGGCCTGCAGCGGCGCATGCAGGTCGCGGTCGAACTCGATGGCGGTCAGTTCGCCATGCCGGCGCAGCAATGGGAACGTCAGCGCGCCCTGGCCAGGGCCGATTTCGACGATGACATCGCCCAGCTGCGGATCCACCGCCAGCAAGATCTTGTCGATCACGCTGCGTTCGTGGAGGAAGTTCTGGCCCAGATGCTTCTTGGCGGGCCCAGTGAAGACACTCACGTTAAAGCGCTCATGCGAAATGGCTCACTGGTGCAGGCTCATGCTGACATTCGCCGGCGCGCCAATTGCGTGCAGGTGTGGATTGCAGCGAACAGGCTGGATGGATCAGCGGTGCCGCTGCCGGCCAGTTCCAGCGCGGTGCCATGGTCTACCGCCACCCGCGGGTAGGGCAATCCCAGGGTGATGTTCACGGCATTGGCGAAGTCGCTGTATTTCAGAACAGGCAAGCCCTGGTCGTGGTACATCGCCAGCACGGCATCAAATCCGCGCAGCTTGTCGGGAAGGAAGCCCGTGTCCGCCGGCAGTGGCCCGATCAGCCGCATGCCGGTGGCGCGCAAAGCGTCCAGAGTGGGTTCGATGATGCGCAACTCCTCGTCGCCCAGGTGGCCGCCTTCGCCCGCATGCGGGTTGAGCCCCAGCACGGCAATGGTCGGGTCTGCGATGCCGAAGTGATCGCGCAAGGCGCCATGCACGATCTGCAAGGTATTGCGAAGCGCATCCGGCGAGATCGCATCCGCGACCGCGCGCAAGGGAATGTGCGTGGTCAGCAGGGCAACCCGCACGATGCGATTGGCCAGCATCATCACCACGTCGCAACCGGCTTGTTCGGCCAGCAAGCCGGTGGTGCCGGTGTAGGCAATACCGCCGGCATTGATTGCGGCCTTGTGTACCGGGCCAGTCACCAGTCCGTGCAGGCGACCGTCAATGCAGGCTTGCCCGCCCTGGCAAAGGGCCTGGATGACGGACGCGGCATTGGCTGCCTCGGGCGTTCCGAATGCGGCGCCGAGCGGATGCGGGATGTCGAGGATTTCCAGGCTGCGGGGCGACTCCGGCGTCTCACCCGAATGATGCAAGGCCAGAGGCAATTGCATCATTCGGGCAGCCCGGCGCAGGGTTGCGGCATCGCCATGGATGACCAGTTCGGCGTCCCACTCCCGCTGGGCGGCAAGCACGACCAGTTCCGGGCCGATCCCGGCCGGTTCGCCGGGAACCAGGGCTAGCCGCGGACGCATGTGGGCTTAGACGTTCGAACGATCCCGTTCATTTTGCGACATCAAAGCCTTAGTTCTTCTTGTCGACAGGCGGCGCCGCATCCAGTTTTTTTGCAGTTGATTGACCATTTGCGTCCCGCGCGTCGACATACGCTTCGCCACGCATTTCGCGCAGGAAGCGGTTCCACTCCTCTTCCAGCTTGCGCCGGCCGATGGTCTCGCGGACCTGCGCGCGAAGGTTGTCGTCACCGGCCGCGATCTGGCGGCTACCCGTGCGCTGCAGGATCACCCAGCCTTCGTCGGTCTTGAATGGTGCAGCGACACCGTTGTCGTCCAGCGCGGCGACCTGCATGGCATAGGCAGTGCCGTAGGTGTCTGCGGTCAGCCAGCCAAGATCGCCACCGCGGCGCTTGGTGGTGGCATCGTCGGAAGACTCGGCTGCGAGCGTCGCGAAATCGGCGCCACCCGCCAGGCGGGCGGCCAGGGTCTCTGCCTTGGACTTGGCCGCGGCATCGTCTGTCTTGTCGTCGATCTTGATCAGGATCTGGCGCGCCTGGAATTGGGTGACCTGCTCACCGGACGCGGCGGCCTGGGTGCGGGTATCCACCAGCTGCAGCAACTGGTAACCACTGGGTCCGCGAATCGGGCCAATCATCTGGCCAGGTTGCATCTGCTGGATCGCTGCCGCGAACGCAGGCGGAATCTCGTTCTGCCCACGCCATCCAAGGTCGCCACCCTCAAGCGCATTCGGGCTGTCGGAATAGCGCACGGCCGCGGCGGAGAAGGTCATCTCGTTCTTTTCAATCAGGGCCTTCACGCCCTCGATTTTTTTCTGCGCTGTGGCGAGCTGCTCGGGTGTCGCGCCATCGGGTGCATTGACGAGGATGTGTGCCAGGCGGAACTGCTGGCTGGCACTTCCGGCAGCTGCAGTGGCAAGCGCAGCGTCGACTTCCCCTTCGCTGACGTTGATACGCCCTTGCGCAAAGCTCTGGCGCAACTTCTGGGTAATGATTTCATCGCGCAGATTGCCGCGGAATTCGTTGAACGACATCCCATCCTCGGCGAGTCGGCCGCGCAGCTGGTCCATGCTCATCTGGTTTTGCTGCGCCACGCCTTGCAGGGCGCGCTCGATGTCTTCGTCACTTGCGGTGATCCCTGCGTCCTTGGCACGCGAGAGTTGCAGGCGCATCAGGATCAGGCGCTCCAGCACCTGCCGTTCCAGAACTTCGGGCGGCGGCAGCTGGTTCACCTTGTCGGCGTACTGGCTACGGATATTGTCCACTGCACGATCGACTTCACTGCGCAGGATCACGTCTTCGTTGACCACTGCGGCGATCCGGTCCACGGGCGCAATGCCCGGGGTATTCTGTGCCAGCGCCGTGGGGGCGGCCGGCAACAGGCCGGCCATCAAGACGGCCAATGCGGTGCGTCGGAAAACGGGGGAAAGGAAATCGGTCATGGGCGGGCATTGGTATCCGGCGGGGTGGGCTGGCCTGTGGCAGTCTGCGGCGGCACCAGGTACAGATCGTCGCGATTGTAGCCGAGGATGGCCCGGCGCAAGGCGCGCTTGGTGTCCTGGCCTGCGGAACCAAGCCCCTTGAGCTCGATCTCGAACATGATTGCGTTGCTCAGGTCGCCTGCACGATTGTGCACGTAGCGACGGGCGACAAGCCGAACGGCGACACAACAGCTGTCCCACTGGAAGCCGGCAAGCGTTTCCAGCGCTTTGCTGTCATACAGCGAATAGTAATAGCGCCCAACGATGCTCCAGGACGCATTGATCGGATACAGGAAGGACAGATCGGTCTGCTCCAGCAGCGAACGGCGGTAGCGGTATCCCAGGTTGACCACGCCATCGTCCGGGAGCAGGTAGCGCGCGCGGACGCTGGCCAGGTCGGTGCGGCTGAACTTCGGGTCCCATTGGTAGGAGGCGCCGAAGGTCCAGCGGTCGGTTGGTGCGTAATTGCCGTCGGCAACCCAGGCCGAGCGGCCCCGCTCGGTGATCGGCTCGCCGGGGATGCGTACGCGTGAATCGTCGAAGTAGCGGATCTGGCCCAAGCTGGCCGAGAAGCGTTCACGGCCATCTGACTGGCGGATCATCCGTGAACTCACGGCCACGGTGAGCTGGTTCGCATCGGCTTGCCGGTCGGCACCGGAATACCGGTTGTCGCGGAAAAGCTGGCCCCAACTGAAGGTCAATGGCTGGGTATCGAACAGCGGCATGTCATCCTGGTTGGTGTAGGGAACATTCAAATAGAACAGGCGTGGCTCAATAGTCTGCAGGTAATCGTCGCCCTTCACCGTCGTGTCACGGTCGAAATACGCACCAGCGTCCAGGCTGAAGATGGGTTGATTGCGCGCGGGCGAGCTACCGCCCCCGAGTGACGCGGCCAAGCCGTTGTCGAGTTGGTAGGAGGTGTGCCGGAAAGCAGCAGTCGGGCGCAGGAACCAGCTATCACCCTCCAGCGGAAGGCTGATCCAGGGCTTCAGGTCCAGTCGCGATCCCGCACTGAAGCTGGGGTGCTGGAAGCGCACGGCTTCGGCATCCACGCCGGCCACGAAGCCGGCGCCGATCTTGCGCTCCCAGTGCACGAAGCCGCGCGGCATGCGGTTGTAGGGGAGGATCGCCTCGGTCAGGGTGAAGTCGGCCAATTGCCAGTGGTCGGCGCTGATGCCGGCGTCCCAGCCCAGCCCGCGCCCGTACACACCGATTTCGCTCAGCGAGGTGTACTGCGATAACCCATCAATGCTGCTGCTGAAATCTTCGTAATAACGGGTGTCGCTGATCCAGTTCACGTTGGCGCGCGCTTGCCAGTGTTGGCTCAGGTTCTGGAACGCGTTGTAGTGGAACAGGCTGCGGTCACGATCGCGCAGATCGTCGTTCGGCATGTACGTGCCTTCGATCTTGCCCGCGCCGCCTTCAACCAGGTAGCGGAACTGCGCACCGAGCAGCACGCCGCGCGAGCTCATAAGGCGCGGGCTGATGGTGGCGTCGTAATTTGGCGCCAGATTCAGGTAGATCGGTTGCCGGTAGTCGAAGCCATTGCGGCTGGAATTGGAGATCGACGGGAACAGCAGGCCGGTGCGGCGGCGCTCGTCGGTCGGGAAGATGAACCACGGCAGGTAGATCACCGGCACCTTGCCGACCCGCAGCGTGGCGCCACGGGCGACCGCCATGCCGGTGTCGGTGTTCACGTCGATCGATCGCGCGCGCACTTCCCAGTGGCGTTGCTCGGGCGGGCATGTGGAATAGGTCGCCCCATGCAAGGCGCCGAGATTGCCATTGAGCATCATGCTCTGTGCACCGCCATTGCCGCGTTGCGAGATCAATTGATATTCGATGTCATGCAGGGTGTGGATGTCCTTGGACTGGTCGCCTTCGGCGCGTTTGGCAGTCAGGCGCAGGCCGCCACCCTGGTAGCGGATGCTGCCCTCGGCGGTGTACTGCTCCTTCGACTTGTCGTATGTGAGTTGTTCCGCCCCCATGAACTGATCGCCGCGGCGCAGGGTCACGTTGCCGTTGAACACCGGGTTCTCTTCGGTTCCCGTGAGCGCATCGCCTTCGATGTCAGTGGCTTCGTTGCTGTTGTCGATCCTGAGGCCGTCCGGCAGCGTCTGCGCTTCCGCAAACGGCTTGACCACGTCCTGGACCGGGCACAGGCCCCAATTCGGGGGCATATCGTCCGCAGCCTTGGCCTGCAGGGAAAAGGCGATGCACAACGGCAACGGCAGCAGACGCAAGGATGGGTGCACAGGTGTTCCAGAAGGCCTAATCCGGCTGCTAGCTTGCCGGAACGCCGACGGACGGGCAAACGATTGACACTCTTGTGGGTGGCGCCGGGGCGGGCGGATCAGGCCAGCATTGCTGCGACATGGGCCACACTGGATTCTGCCAGGGCCGTGAGGTCGTAGCCGCCTTCCAGCGTGGAGACGACCCGCCCCTCGCAATGGCGCTGCGCCAATGCGACCAATTCATCGGTGAGCCACCCGAAATCAGCGGCTTCGAGCTGCAGTTGCGCGAGCGGATCCAGCCGGTGCGCATCGAATCCTGCCGAAATCATCAGCAATTGCGGCTTGAACGCAGCCACGGCCGGAAGCAGGCGTAGCGACCAGGCTGCGCGGAATTCGGCGCTACCGGCACCCGGAGGCAGCGGTTGGTTGAGGATGTTGCCGTCGCCGGTCTCGTCGCGCGTCCCCGTGCCTGGATAGAGCGGTAGCTGGTGCGAACCGGCGAACAAGACGCGCCGCTCATGCTCGAAGATCGCCTGGGTGCCATTGCCGTGATGGACGTCGAAATCGACGATGGCGACTCGCTCCAGTCCATGGGCCGCCAGCGCGTGCAAGGCCCCGACTGCGATGTTGTTGAACAGGCAGAAGCCCATCGCCACATCGGCGGTGGCGTGGTGACCAGGAGGCCGTACCGCGCAGAACGCGCGTGTGGTTTGCCCGCCAAGCACGGCATCCACAGCCGCGACCACAGCGCCGGCGGCGCGCATGGCGGCTTCGGCGGAGCCGGGTGACAGCACCGTGTCCGGGTCAAGGAACAGGCGTTCACCGGGGCGGGTTTCCAGTACCTGCTCAAGCAAGGAAGGCGCGTGCGCGCGCAGCAACTGGCCACGGCTGGCGCGGGGCGCTTCATGCCAATCCAGTTGCGGGAACGCCATGTGCAACGCATCGGTCACCGCGGACAGGCGCTCGGGACGCTCGGCATGGGCCGGCCCGGTGTCGTGGGTCAGGCAGGCTGAATGCGAATAGATGCGCATCGACACTCCCCGCTAGGACTTGCGGCGGTGGTGATCCCAGACCACCTCGCCATGCCCGCTGCTGCGCGCCAGCACCCGGGCCAGCACGAACAGCAGGTCCGACAAGCGGTTCAGGTAATGCACCGCCTGCGGGCGAACGGGCTCTTCCCGGGACAGGCTCACGGTCTCGCGTTCGGCACGACGCACCACCGTGCGGGCCACGTGACAGCGTGCCGCGGCCTCGCCACCACCGGGCAGGATGAAGTCCTTCAGCGGTGGCAGGTCGTCGTTGTAATGGTCCAGGCGCGCTTCCAGCGCATCGATGTCGGCATCGAAAATCGCGGCGTGTCCGGGGATGCACAGCTCACCGCCAAGGTCGAACAGCTGGTGCTGGACGCGCACCAGCAGATCGCGGATATCGTCCGGCATCGCTTCGCTGGCAAGCATCAGGCCGATGCAGGAATTGGCTTCGTCGACGGTGCCATAGGCGTTGACCCGCAGCGAGTCCTTGGCAACCCGGGAACCATCGCCAAGGCCGGTCGTGCCGTCGTCGCCGGTGCGCGTATAGATTTTGGACAGACGGTTGCCCACGGCGTGCCTTACGCCGTCTGCGCGCGCAGCGCCGGTACGCGGCTGCGCAGCAATTCAAAGCCGCCAAACAGCAGGGCGGCGTAGAACAGTGTGCCCAGCACCGTCCACTGGAAGAACGGAACACCGGCGACGTATGCGGCGGCCAACCCTGCAAGCGTCTTCGGATACGCCGGATCGGAGAGCCAGGCACCGAAGTTGGTGACCACGAAGAACAGCATTGAGCCAACCAGCGAGTACGACAGCACGCGGCTGGCGCCAACCTTGCCGCGCAGGCCGAAGCCCAGCAGAGTCGACAGCATGATGCAGACATACACCAGCACGTAGCCGGCGCTGGCGAAGTAGTTCCAGTAGATGCCGCCGTTGAGGACGCCGAGCACCAGGTCAGACATGAACATCGCGATCAACGGCACCAGCAATGCCCAATGTCGCTTGGCGAAATAGGCGCCGCCGAACAGCGCCACCGCTTCGATTGGCGAGAAGTTCGGCGGATGCGGCAGCACCCGGCTCAGCGCGGCGATGAAGATCAGAACGGCGAGTGTCAGCGGGCCGGCGGCAGGCATTGCGGCGGGGCGATTCATATGCGTGTTCGATCGGTCGACAGCGGAGCCGTTAGCATAGCGCAATGGCCATCAGCGACTCCCGCACTCCACGCAGCCACGACGTCCTGATTGTCGGGGGCGGATTGGTCGGCGCCAGCCTGGCGATCGCACTGGATGAATCGGGGCTGGACGTCGCCATGGTGGAAGCCACCCCGGTCGACGTCCTGCCCGCGGTATTCGACGAGCGCAACCTCAGCTTCGCGGAAGCCACCGTCAACGCGTTGACCGCACTGGGCGTGATGCCGCTGCTGCGCAATCCGCCGGGCAGCATCCAGCGCATCCACGTGAGCCGCGCTGGCGATTTCGGCCGCATCCAGCTCGATGCGAGCGACCACCGCAGGGAGGAATTCGGCCGGGTCGTCGTGGCCCGTGATTTTGGCGATGCACTCGAAACCCGCCTGCTGCAGCTCAAGTCATTGACCCGCTATCGTCCGGCGCGCTTTATTTCGCTTGAATCCGAGCACGACGGGGCTCGTGTGGTTCGCATTGCCAGCGATGACGGCGAACAGACATTGCACGCGCGCCTGCTGGTGGCCGCCGATGGTGCCCGCAGCACGGTGCGGACCGCGCTCGGCATAGACGCCGACGAGCACGACTACGGCCAGACCCTTTTCGTCACCCGCCTGCGCAGCCAGCGCCCACCTGATGGCACCGCCTACGAGCGGTTGACCGCGAACGGCCCGACCGCACTGCTGCCGCGTGGCGATGGTCACTACGGGTTGGCGCATGGCGTGGCCCGCGACGAGGCCGATGCGGTGGCGGCCCTGGACGAAGCCGGCTTCCTGGCGCGTGTGCAGGCGATTTTCGGCTGGCGAGCCGGTCGGTTCCTCAGCTGCGGCCAGCGCAGCGCGTATCCGATCATCGGCTTCGTGGCGCAGCGCCTGGTGGCATCACACGCGGTGCTGGTCGGCAACGCGGCGCAGTCGCTGCATCCGGTTGCTGCGCAGGGTTTCAATCTGGGTTTGCGCGACGCTTTGACGCTGGCCGAATGCATCGCCCTGGGTGTCGACGATCCGGGCGCTGATACGGTGCTGACGGCGTACGCAAGGCGACGCCAACAGGACCGCGCGCGCACGCTGGCCTTTGCTGATGGACTGGCGAGGTTGAGCGCCAACGATGCGCCGATGTTGCGCCCGCTGCGCAGTGCGGGACTGTTGCTGGGTGATTCACAGGCGTGGTTGCACGGTTGGCTGGTCGGGGGCGCGATGGGGTATCGCGGCGACGTTCCGGCATTGTGTCGAAAGAGGGTCGTGTGATGACGCGCATGTCGAGCCGACGCGGTGCGCTGGATGCAGTGGTCGCAGGTGGCGGCGTGGTTGGCGCCGCGACAGCCTTGATGCTGGCGCGCGAAGGGCTGTCTGTTGCACTGGTGGAACCCCGCCATCCAACGGCTTGGACCAGGGAGACGCGCGACCTCCGCGTCTACGCCTTCGCCCCGGACAATGCGCGACTGCTCGACGACCTCGGTGTGTGGGCGGCGGTGCGCGACGCGCGCGTGCAGCCGTATCGCCGCATGCGGGTCTGGGACGCGGCGGGTGGCGATGCGCTGCTGTTCGATGCCGACACGCTCGGCCAGCCGCAACTTGGCTGGATCGTGGAAAACGCACTGTTGGTGGATCGCCTGTGGGCAGCGTTGCCAACCGCTGGCGTGCGCCTGCATTGTCCCGCGCGGATCGACGCGCTGGAGCAGGACGATGCCGGCGTGCATCTGCATCTGGACGATGGCGTGCAGTTGCATGCGCGGTTCTCAGTGGCCGCCGACGGCGCCCGATCCGCGCTGCGCGACCTTGCTGGGATCGGCTGCAGCCGGCACGACTACGCCCAGAAGGGTGTCGTCGCTTTCATTGCCACCGAACAGCCGCACCAGGACACCTGCTGGCAGCGGTTCCTGCCGACCGGGCCGCTGGCGGTGTTGCCGTTCAACGACGATGGCGACGCGAACTTGCATGGCCGCTTCAGTTCGATCGTGTGGACCTTGCCAGAGGCCGAGGCCTCGCGCCTGCTCGCCGCTGATACCGACGCATTCGAAACCGGGATGACGGCCGCGTTCGGCGGTGCACTTGGCACGATGCGGCTGCTGTCGCAACGCGCCGGGTTTCCGCTGCATCGCCAACTGGCGGAGACCTTTGCCAAGGATCGCGTGCTTCTGCTGGGCGATGCCGCCCATGTCGTGCATCCGCTTGCCGGGCAGGGCGTGAACCTGGGCCTGCGCGATGTCGCCGCACTGCGCGAGATGGTGCGCAACGCCTCACGACGCAGCGCGGACCCGGCGACGCCTGCGCGTCTCGCGCGCTGGGCGCGAACGCGGCGCAGTGAAAACGCCCTCGCAGCGCTTTCGTTCGATGCGATCAGTCGCGCCTACAGCACCGACGCCATGTGGCCGACCATGTTGCGTGGCCATGCATTGGGTATCGCTGGCAAGGTTCCGCCGCTGTCGCGCGCGCTGTGGCGGCATGCCGCGGGGATTTGAGGCGTCCGCCGCAACGTTTCGAGGCAGGTGGGCCGGTGCGTCAACCGCGCTTGCTGGTGGCGAACACGGTGATCTCTTCGCGGTCGTGAAAGAGCTGCTTGGCGCGGATGGTCAGCGGCCTTTCCGCCTGCTGTGCGAACAGGTCCAGGCACAGTCGTGTTTCCTGCCAGCGCTTTTTCATTGGCAGTTTCAGGTTGTAGATCGCGTGCCGGCACCAGCCTTCACGAAACCAGCTCGCCATTCGTTCAGCGACGCGGCGCGGCTGCTCGACCATGTCGCAGACCATCCAGTCCAATGGCTGTTGTGGCTGCCAGGTGAAGCCGTCCGCGCGCAGGTGCTCGACCCGGCCACTGTCCAGTAACTGCTCTCGCATCGGACCGTTGTCGATCGCCTGCACGCGCAGGCCGTTGCGCATCAGCACCCAGGTCCAGCCGCCGGGCGCGGCGCCGAGGTCGGCGGCACGCATGCCATCACGCAACAGCGCGGTGCGCTCGCGCTCGTCCAGGAGCACCAGCAGCGCTTCCTCCAGCTTCAATGCCGAACGCGACGGTGCCTCCGCATGCGCGCGCAGGCGCGGGATGCCAAGTGGCCATGGCGCACTGTCTTCGGGCTCACCACTCGCAAGCAAGGCGTGGTCGCCATCCAGCATGCACACATGCAGGCGTTGCAGTCGCGGGTTGTCTTCCTTGGTCAACACCCCAGTCTTGCGCAATGCCGGTCGCAAGGCATTGCCCAGGCTGCGGGCGAGCCCGGCCATCGGCTTGCCGGCATCGGAGTCGGGGTGTTCCATGACGAGTTCACCGAAGCGGATGTCTTCCGGCAGCGCGGCCAACATCGGCGTGATGCGATCGCGCGGATCGAGCCCCTGCAGGTCGGCGAACAGGCGCAGCTTCTGCCGCGCGAAGATCAGCGTCGACCAGGGCAATGCGCGCGACAACGCATCCGCGTCCTCGCACAGGAACAGCACATGACCGGAATTGCGCTCGGTGCGCGCATAACCAGCAAATCCGGCCTGCGCGGCGCGTTCAGTCAGCTCTCCGGCGAGTTCCGGCTCGAAGCCGGCACGGCAATAGCACAACAGACCGTTCACGGCAGGCGCGTCAATACCGCTGCCCATCCTGTTCGCCGTACTCACGCAGCACCGCGCAGGCGGCATCGCGTTCGATGTCGCGCACGACTTCAATGCCGCGTGTGTTCAATTCGCCAATCCAGTCCGCCGGCAACGGGCCTTCATCGAATTCGGTCAGCGCCATCACGTCCTCGGCGCGGGCGCCGATCAGCAAACGGTCGATGCCGGCCCAGACGGTCGCGCCGTAGCACTGGCAGCATGGTTGCGCTGAGGTGGCCAAGGTGATCGGGCCGATCGCGTTGTCGTCCGCATCGCGGTTCAGGCGTGGGCGCTGCGTGCGGCCCTGGGCCAGCATGTACGCCATCATTTCCGCGTGCGCAATCGAGCATGCGTGCGGCACCACGCGATTCACGCCAACGGAAATGATGCGGTCGTCCGGCCCGAACACCACCGCGCCGAACGGGCCGCCCGTTTGCGCCTCGATGTTGCGGGCGGACAACGCAATCGCCAAGCCGATCTTGTCTGCATCACCGGTGTACGTGAGACTGCTATCGACGGCGTCATGGACCCATGCCGGCAGGGTGAGGTGGATCTGCGCATACAGCATTCAGGCACCCGTGCCTTTTGTTGGCGCCCAGGTATCGCGCAGGGTCACGCTGCGGTTGAAGACGGGCTTGCCGGGAGCATGGTCATAGCGGTCGGCGACGAAATAGCCCACGCGCTCGAACTGGAAAGATTGTTCCGGCGTAGCAGCTGCTGCGGAGGGCTCCACATAAGCGGTGACTTTGCGGCGTGAATCAGGGTTGAGGTAATCGACATAAGTCTTGCCACCGTCTTCCACGTCAGGGTTGGCGACAGTGAACAGGCGGTCATACAAGCGGACTTCCGTTGCGACGGCATGTGCTGCGCTGACCCAGTGGATGGTCCCCTTGACCTTGCGGTTTGCCCCATCCATGCCGGGACGCGACGCAGGGTCCAGCGTGCCGTGCACTTCGACGATGCTGCCATCGGCATCCTTCACTACCGTGTCGCAACGGATGATGCCGGCGCCGCGCAGGCGCACGTCGCCACCCACGGTCAGGCGCTTGAAGCCGGGCGGTGGCAGTTCGGCGAAGTCCTCGCGTTCGATCCACAACGCACGGGAGAAGGGCACCTCGCGGGTGCCAAAGCGTTCGTCCTTCGGATGATTGGAGAACTCCAGGGTTTCCACGTGGTCGTCGGCCAGATTGGTCAGCACCAGCTTGAGCGGGTCGATGACCCCCATCCGCCGAGGTGCGGTGCTGTCGAGATCGTCGCGCAATGCGCCTTCCAGGATCGAGATATCCAGCAGCGAGTTCTGCTTGCTGATGCCCACGCGGTCGACCATCAAGCGCAGTGCGCCAGCCGTGTATCCGCGGCGGCGGATCCCCTGCAGGGTCGGCATGCGCGGATCATCCCAGCCATCGACGAGTCCATCGTTGACCAGCGCCAACAGCTTGCGCTTGCTCATCACCAGGAAGTTGAAGTTGAGTCGCGAGAACTCGATCTGGCGCGGTTTCGCCGCTTCGAATGGAAGGCCCTTATCCGTCAGCGGCTTGACGAGTTCCGGCGCAGTGGCAAGATCGACGCGATCCACGCACCAGTCGTACAACGGGCGGTGGTCCTCGAATTCCAGCGTGCACAGCGAATGGGTGATGCCCTCCACTGCATCGCTGAGCGAATGCGCATAGTCATACATCGGGTAGATCGGCCAGGCATCGCCGGTATTCTGGTGCTCGACATGCTTGATCCGATACAGCGCCGGATCCCGCAGGTTCATGTTGCCGCTGGTCATGTCGATTTTCGCGCGCAGGGTGCGCGCACCATCCGCGAACTCGCCCCCGCGCATGCGGCGGAACAGGTCGAGGTTTTCCTCGACGCCACGATCGCGGAACGGCGAGTTGCGGCCTGGTTCCGTCAGGGTGCCGCGGAATTCGCGCACCTGTTCGGCGCTGAGGTCGCAGACGAAGGCATCGCCCTGCCGGATGAGTTTTTCCGCTGCCAGGTAGAACACCTCGAAATAGTCCGAGGCATGGCGCAGTTCGTGCCACTCGAAACCGAGCCAACGGACATCGTCCTGGATCGCGCGCACGTACTCGGGGTCTTCCCTGGCCGGGTTGGTGTCATCCAGGCGCAGGTTGCAATCGCCCCCGAACTCCGCGGCAATCCCGAAGTCCAGGCAGATCGCCTTGGCATGGCCGATGTGCAGATAGCCGTTGGGCTCCGGCGGGAAGCGGGTGCGGATTGCCGCATGCCGGCCGCTGGCAAGGTCCTCGCGGACGATCTGGCGGATGAAGTCATTTTTTTCCGGTGCCTTGGTATCGACGGCTTCCGACGAAGCCGCCGTCACGCCGGGAGGATGGGGGGCTGGAATAACGTCAGGCGTGGGATTTTGGCTGGATGAGGACACGAAGGCAGCGCTTATGGGGCAGCGTGCAGTGTAGCGGAGGCCCTCCGCATCGTGCCTTCAACGTGGTTGGCACGATTCATGCTTCCAGATAATTCGAAGAATAACCCTGGACGGAGAGGCCCATGCGCATCGTTTACGACGCCGCCAACCTGATCGACGCCCATCTGGTGCGCCATGCGCTGGAGCAGGCCGGCATCCCGGCGTACGTCCGCGGTGAGGCGCTGGTGGGCGGCATTGGTGAGCTGCCGGCGGTCGGGCTGGTGTCGGTCGCCGTGCCTGAAAGCGCCTGGGAGAAGGCCCAGGGGGTCGTGGAGCAACTGGGCCTGGGATCGAATGTCCCCGACGGGGGCGATGAAGTCGAACGGCAGGGCGGAGAATGTCCGGCCTGAAGCGACTCGCCTCACTCGTGTTGCTGCTTTCGCTTGCGACGGCAGCATGGGCACGTGTATTGCCTGAGGCACAGGAAGAGTTGCCACCGCCCGCATTGCAACTCTCGCTGGTAGAGGCCGAACAGGCGGCTGGTGCCGGTGTCCAACCCCTTGTTGCGCGCGATGGCCGGATGCTGATCACCGGGGGTGCCGTGCAGCAGCGAACGGCCGACCTGCAGTTCGAGCTGCCGTTGGCACCCGACCAGCGCTGGGTGCTGTGGATGGCGCGCGATCCCCTCGATAGGGTGCGCGTGACCGGGTTGGACGGCAGTACCCAAACCAGCGGCTTCTACTCGCCAGCGGCGGACGAAGGCCTCATCCCGGGCGGGTATGCGTTTGCCCTGCCGCGCGATGCGATCGGCCAGCAACGGTTACACCTGGAACTGGAGGGCGCAATACGCAGCGCGCCGACGCCGCGCATCCTGAGTGAACAGCAAGCCTTGCGCCTGGCCAGCCGCAAGTTCGCATTGGCATGCGCAAACTACGCCGCATTGATTACCTTGCTGATCGCATCATTGGTGCTGTACCCGGCGGTGCGCGATCCGATTTTCCTGGTGTACTCGGCTTACCTGGCGCTGGCGCTGCTGTTTGTGGCGACGGTGAGCGGGCATCTATATGCCTTGCCTGGAGGAGGGATCCTTGGCAGGTTCGGCCCTCGGGGGTATTGGATGATGGCGCTGGCGTTCAATGCGGTGGCCCTTCTGGCATTGACGCGGTTTGCAGAGACTCGCACCTCCCGGGCGCCCTGGATGCGCCACCTGGACCGGGTGGTGATGGTGGTGGCGGGTCTGGTGCTGGTGCCGCTCATACCACTGGATGCAGTCAGGGATTCGCTTCAATCGATCACGATCGCCGCGTGCGGGCTGGCGATGTCGGCAGGCATCGTGGCGACGGTGGATGGTGCGCGACGTGGCGTGCGCATGGCGGTGGCCGCGACTGTGGCGCTGCTGCTGTTGCTGCTGGCTGCAATCGCTCATGAAGCGATGCAGCGGGCATGGATCGGTGACAGCACACTGGTCCGTCACGGGTATCAAATGGTGCTGGTGCTGGTCTCGGTGATCATGTTCGTCGGTCTCAGCAGCCGGATCGGCCAGGTGCGCGAGCGCCTGGACGAGGAAACGCGTGCCCGCTTGCAGAGCGACAAGCGCCTGCGCCAGGAACGAACCCGTGCCGGATTTGCGCAGGCCTTGCAGGAGCAGCTGCGCAGCGTGGCCGAAGAGGAGGTGGCGCCGGCCGCATTTCGCCTTCTGGGGGAGCACGCGCGTCAGATGACAGGCGCAGACGCGGCCGTGGTGGTGGGAAGCGGCTATCTGGGTCATGAAACGCTGCTGGTAAAACCTGATGGACAAGCCGCCAGGTTCGCCCAAGAGATCCGGATTGCACGGGATGTCGTGCGTGCACGTGCGTACAACACAGACTCGACGCATGTCCGCCTTGATGGTGCGCATGAGACAGATGCAGCTGATAAGCCACTTCGCGCGATCATTTCGCTGCAGCTGGATGCACCGGCGTGGGGGGCATTGGTGATCCCCGTGAGCGACACGCAAGGATTCGAGCAGGAGGTACTTGCTGCATTGGCCGAACTTGCGCGCGTGGCTGTGCTGTATGCGGACCAGGCCTACGCCGCCCTTCAGCTCAGGCACACCGCCGAACATGATTCACTCACCGGTACCCAGAACCGGCGATCACTGGATAAGACACTTGCCCGGGAATTCAAAGCCCACGGACCGGACCAGGCTGTGCTTGCGGTGCTGTTCATCGACATCGACTGGTTCAAACGCATCAACGACAAGCTGGGCCACGCCTGCGGCGACCTTTGCATCCGCAGCATCGCCACGTGCCTGCGAGGCGAGCTGAGGCCGACCGATGCGATGGGGCGCTACGGCGGGGATGAGTTCCTGGTGTTGTTGCCGGGTCGCGATGCCGCAGCTGCGCGCATCATCGCCGAGCGCCTGCGCAAGGCCGTGGAGGGCAGCCAGGTGTATTGGCAGGGTGAAACATTGCCGTTGACCGTGAGCATTGGTCTGGCGGCCAGACGCGAAACTGACCGCTCGCCAGCGACCCTGCTGGAGCGGGCAGACAAGGCCCTGTATGCCGCCAAGCATGAAGGCCGCAACCGCGTGTGCGTGGCGCCTGCCGTTTTCAGCTGACCGCGGGACGCCGCCGCCGAGCGTCAGTCAACGAGTCAGCCAGCGGTCGTCAGGATCCTGCGTCCACCGCCGGCCGCGCGCTCCCACTATTTGTTGGCAACTGCCCGCGGGCGAGCATTCCAAGCGTTTCAGCGAACGCGTGGAGGAATCCGTCCCGAGCCGAGCTGCGCCGCCAGGCCAGTGCAATCTGCCGGCTCGGCACCGGATCGCGGAATTCCACCAGGCGGATGTTCGCGGGCTGGACCACCGGCGCATGCACGGACAAGGCCGGGAGCAGGGTTGCGCCAACGCCGGCCGCAACCATCTGCCGCAAGGTTTCCAGGCTGGTGGCACGGAAGCCGGTCATTTCCCGGGCGCCGGACAGGCTGCACACATCCAGCGCCTGGTCCCGCAGGCAGTGGCCGTCCTCCAGCAGCAGCAGGGTTTCATCCGCCAATTGTTCCATCGTCATCGAGGTCTGCGATGCCAATGGATGCTGGGCTGGCACCGCCAACACGAAGGGTTCGTCGAACAGCAATTCGGCATGCAACTGGTCATCGTGCAACGGCAGTGCCAGTATCGCCGCGTCAAGCCGGCCCTCGCGCAAGCGGGCCAGCAGCACATCGCTTTTTTCCTCAACCAGCAGCAACTCGAGTTCCGGGAAGCGCACCTGCAACCGGGGCAGCACATGCGGCAGCAAGTACGGACCAAGGGTGGGGAAAACACCCAGGCGCAGCGTGCCGGCTTCCGGATCCTGGCTGCGGCGGGCAGACTCCTTCATCTGCTCGACATCAGCGAGGATCCGGCGTGCACGCGCAACCACGTCCTGGCCTGCAGCGGTCAGCATCACCTTGCGCGGCGCGCGTTCCACCAACTTCACGCCAAGCGATTCCTCGAGCTTGCGGATCTGGGTTGACAGCGTGGGCTGGCTGACGAAGCAGGCATCGGCCGCCTTGCCGAAATGCCGAAGGTCGGCCAATGCCACCAGATAACCCAGATCGCGCAGGTTCATCCCGAGTTCCCGGCAAGCGTCACGCCGCGACAGCCTGTGACGCCCCGGCCGGGGCCGAGCTGCGGATCAGGTGGTCAAAGGCCGACAAGGCCGCGGTCGAGCCGGCGCCCATCGCGATGGCAATTTGCTTGAACGGCTCGGTCGTGGCATCGCCGGCCGCAAACACGCCGGGCAGGTTGGTGTAGCCACGATCATCGATCTCGATCTCGCCACGGCTGGACACCGCGACCGTGCCCTTCAACCATTCGGTATTCGGCAGCAGGCCTATCTGCACGAAGCAGCCCTCGACATCGACCGTCATCGCTTTGCCGGTGCTGCGGTCGGTGAAGGCCAGGCTGGCCAGCTTGCCGTCCTTGCCAAGCATTTCGGTGGTCTGCGCGTTCACGTGGATCGCCGTGTTGGGCATGCTGCGCAGCTTGCGCTGCAGCACGTCATCGGCACGCAGTTTGCTGTCGAATTCGAGGACGGTGACATGCTCGACCACGCCGGCCAGGTCAATCGCGGCCTCGATGCCGGAATTGCCGCCGCCGATCACCGCCACGCGCTTGCCCTTGAACAGCGGGCCGTCGCAGTGCGGGCAATAGGTCACGCCCTTGTTGCGTAGCTCGGCTTCGCCGGGCACGCCAGTCTGGCGCCAGCGCGCACCGGGGCTGAGGATCACGGTCTTGCTGTGCAAGGTGGCACCCTGGTCCTGTCCCGCGCCTTTCAGCCTGACGCCGATCATGTCGCCTTCCTGCGTCGCCGGGATCAATTCCTCGGCGATCTGGTTGGTGATGACCTGCACGCCATAGCTGCGCACATGGGCTTCCATCGAGGCGGCAAGCTTGGGGCCTTCGGTGTATTCCACCGAGGGAAAATTCTCGATCGCCATGGTGTCCAGCACCTGGCCGCCGAAACGCCCAGCCACGATCCCTGTGCGGATGCCCTTGCGTGCCGCGTAGATCGCGGCGGCCGCGCCGGCCGGGCCACCGCCGACGATCAGCACGTCGAATGGCGCGGTGTCCTTCAGCGCTTCGGCGGCACGTGCGGCGCTGCCGGTGTCGAGCTTGGACAGGATCTGTTCGATGCTCAGGCGGCCGCCGTCGAACTCGGCGCCGTTGAGATAGACGGTCGGAACCGACAGGATTTCCTTGGCCTGGACTTCGGCCTGGAACAATGCGCCATCGATCGCCACGTGGCGGATGCGCGGGTTCAGCACGCTCATTGCGTTCAGCGCCTGCACCGTGTCCGGGCAGCTCTGGCAATGCAGTGACATGAATGTTTCGAACACGTATTGCCCACCAGCCGCCGCGCCATCCAGCGCGCGCACCTGCTCGGCCAACGCCTCGTCGATCTTCACCGGGTGCCCGCCGACCTGCAGCAGGGCCAGCACCAGCGAAGTGAATTCGTGACCGAGCGGAATACCAGCGAAACCGACCGCAATGTCACTGCCGACGCGGCGGATCTCGAACGATGGCTTGCGTGCATCGTCGCCAGCCATGCGGCTGATCTTCGGCGACAGCGCGGCGATATCTGCGAGCAATCCGTCGAGCTCGCGCGCGGCGTCGCTGTCGTCCAGCGAGGAGATCAGTTCAATCGGTAGCTGGAGCTTCTCAAGGTAGGCGGACAGCTGGGTTTTCAGGTCTTGGTCGAGCATGGGGCGTTCCTTAGGGCGCAGAGCCACTGCCCCCTCTCCCGCTTGCGGGAGAGGGTTGGGGTGAGGGGTATTTCCATGGCGCGTGAGCGACCCTCACCCGCCTTTGGCACCCTCTCCCGCAAGCGGGAGAGGGGAAGGCCAAAATTAGATCTTGCCGACCAGGTCCAGCGACGGCTTGATGGTCTTTTCGCCTTCCTTCCACTTCGCCGGGCAGACTTCGCCGGTGTGGCTGGCAACGTATTGGGCGGCCTTGAGCTTGCGCACGGTCTCGGTGACGTCGCGGGCGATCGCATTGTCATGCACTTCCATGGTCTTGATCACGCCTTCCGGATTGATGATGAAAGTGCCGCGCAGGGCCAGCCCTTCCTCATCGATATGCACGTCGAAAGCGCGGGTCAGCTGGTGGGTCGGGTCGCCGATCAGGGCAAACCTGGCCTTGCCAACTGCCGGCGAGGTCTCGTGCCAGACCTTGTGCGAGAAGTGGGTGTCGGTGGTGACGATGAACACCTGCGCGCCAGCCTTCTCGAACTCCGCGTAATGGTCTGCGGCGTCTTCGATCTCGGTCGGACAATTGAAGGTGAAGGCTGCCGGCATGAAGATGAGCGCCGACCACTTGCCCTGCAGGTCCTGGTCGGTGACTTCGATGAACTTGCCGTTCTGGAACGCGTTGGCCTTGAACGGCTGAACTTTGGTGTTGATCAGGGACATGGTGACTACCTCTGGGGGTGGGTGGTTGGATGACAACGACAATAGCCCCTGTCAATCAATATTCCAAATTGATTGTAGGTATGTAATTGATAGATCAAGTCTATCGTTGTCAGACTGACCTGGCAGCTTTTTCGTGCAGACGCGGAGTCTCCCGCTAACATCGTTCTGATGACAAACACGGGCGGCACCGTCGCTGAACTTCTGGCCCATGCGCGCCGCGCCATCCACGGCACCGATGCCGAATTCCTGCTGGCGCACCTGCTGGGAAAAAGCCGTAGCTGGCTGTTCGCGCACGCGACCGACCCGGTGGCCGACGATGCCCAAGCCAATTTCCAGGCTCTGCTGAAGCGCCGGATCAAAGGCGAGCCAGTGGCATATCTGACTGGCCGCCAGGGCTTCTGGACCCTGGACCTGGAAGTCGGCCCGGCCACGCTGATCCCGCGTCCGGAAACCGAACTGTTGGTGGAACTTGCACTAGCGCGCATTCCCGTCGCGGCGGCCATTCGCGTGGCCGACCTGGGCACTGGAAGTGGCGCGATTGCACTTTCCATCGCGCGCGAGCGCTCGCACGCGATGGTCATCGCCACTGATGCCAGCGCGGCCGCCCTGGAGGTTGCCAAGCGTAATGCGGCCAGCAACGGCATCGCCCACGTCGAATTCCGCCATGGCGACTGGTTCGCCCCCTTGCAGGGCGAGCACTTCGACATCATTGCCAGCAACCCACCCTATATCGCAGAGGATGACCTGCATCTTGGCGAAGGCGACCTGCGTTTTGAGCCAGAAGCGGCGTTGTGGTCCGGCAGCGATGGGCTCGATGCGATCCGAACGATTGTTGGCCAAGCGGGCGTGCACCTGCAGACGGGCGGCTGGCTGCTGCTGGAGCACGGTCGGGATCAGGGTGAAGCCGTGCGTGGCTTGCTGGAGGGTGCTGGCTTCATCGACATCGAAACCATGCGTGATCTGGAAGATCGCGACAGGGTCAGCCTTGGCCGATCAGGGCCCGCCGGCGGTGCCGGGATCGCTCCGCGTTAGACTTGTGCTGACAAAATTTGCAAAGGAATGCCCATGCGCACGCTGTATCCGGAGATCACGCCCTACCAGACCGGTACCCTGCAGGTAGACGACCGTCACACACTATACTGGGAGCAGTGCGGCAACCCCGAGGGCAAGCCCGTGGTCATGCTGCATGGTGGCCCCGGCGCGGGTTGCAGCGACAAGATGCGCCGATTTCACGATCCGGCGAAGTACCGCATCGTGCTGTTCGACCAGCGCGGCGCCGGCCGCAGCACGCCACATGCTGACCTGACAGACAACACCACCTGGGACCTCGTTGCGGACATCGAGAAGCTGCGTGAGCTGCTCGGCATCGATCGCTGGCAGGTTTTCGGCGGCAGTTGGGGCTCGACGCTGGCGCTGGCCTATGCGCAGACACATTCGCAGCGGGTGACCGAACTCGTTTTGCGCGGCATTTTCATGCTGCGCCGCTGGGAACTGGAATGGTTCTATCAGGAAGGCGCCTCGCGCCTGTTCCCCGAAGCGTGGGCGCCTTACGAGGCGCTGATCCCCGAGGCCGAGCGGGGCGACATGATCGCCGCGTACCACAGGCGCCTGACCTCGCAAGACGAGTCGGTCCGCCTGGCCGCCGCGCAGGCTTGGGCAACCTGGGAGGGTGCGACCAGTTATCTGCACATCGATCCAACCTACGCGACCACACATGGCGATGCGCATTTCGCGCTGGCGTTTGCCCGCATCGAGAATCACTATTTCAGCAACAAGGGCTTCCTTGAGCACGATGAACAGCTGCTGCGCGATGCGCATCGCATAGGCGATATTCCCGGTGTGATCGTGCACGGGCGTTATGACGTGGTGTGCCCGGTGCAAAGCGCGTTTGACCTGCACAAGGCGTGGCCGAAGGCGGAACTGTCGATCAGTGCCGCCTCGGGCCATTCCGCCTTCGAAGAGGAGAACGTGGACGCTCTGGTCGCCGCCACGGACCGCTTCGCGACTTCAGGAAATTGCGCGTGAGCGATGACGCCGCGACGCTGGTCGCAAAGGACAGTCACGGGACGCTGCTTGCCAACGGCGATAGCGTCACCGTGATCAAGGACCTCAAGGTCAAGGGGACTTCGGTCACCCTCAAGCGCGGCACGCTGTGCCGGAACATCCGCCTGACCGACGACATCGAGCTGATCGAATGCAACGTCGAAAAGGTCAAGGGCCTGATGCTGCGCACCGAGTTCGTCAAGAAGGCCTGAACGGGCTTTCCGACGGGTCATCGAACGGGGATGCCTAGTCGGCTGGCGAGCCATCAGGATTGTGCTCGATCATCCAAAGCCCGGCCCACAGCTTGAGGTCCAGCTCGAAACCTTCAGCCTGCTTGCGCATCAGCCATGCCGGCGCCTCGGCACGTGGGACCGTGTGCACGGTGATGTCCTCGCTGTCGACACCGCCGCCTGCGCCGACCTGGGTCAGCTCGCGGGCGCGCACGAAGGCGATGCGTTCGTTGCTCATTCCGGATGAGGTCGGACCGATCAGCAGGACTTCCACCTTGCCCGGCGACCAGCCGGTTTCCTCGACGAGTTCCCGCCGCGCGGCATCGGCCAGGGTGTCATGGGCGTGGTCGTCACCGACCAGGCCGGCCGGCATCTCGATGGTGCGTGCACCCAGTGGCACGCGGTATTGCTCGACGAACAACACGTCGTCGTCCGGCGTCACGGCAATGATGATGACCGCCATGCCCTGGCCATGCGTGCGCTCGCACGATTCCCAATGGCCGATCTTCACCAGCCGCAGCCAGTCACCTTCGTAGAGGGTCTGTTTGATGTTGCCCATGGGTCGATCTTAACCGGCTCGGATGTTGCGGATGCGACGGCGCCCAGTGCCGGGTGTTCGCTTCGGGGCTGGAAATGCCGGCGCGCGAACCCCCGACGGCCTTACCGTCATCAGCCTGCTTGTCTTGACAACCCTGCAGCCTCGGCCAGGCGCTTGCGGGTCAACGGGCCGAAACCCATCCAGTCCGACAGCGACTGCAGTTCGAGCTCGTCGCCGGTTGCGCGGACGAAGTCGCAACCCGGCAACGGTGCATCGAGTGCCACTGTCGTCAGTTGCCGCCACAGCAGCGCGTGTTCGCGTTGCTCACGCAGGCGCACCGCCATGCCCGCGGCGCCGCGCAGGCGCAGGAACGGGACTTCGTCGATGCGTTCCAGCAACGCCTCCAGGGTCCCGAAATGGGCCAGCAGGATTGCAGCAGATTTGGCGCCGATCCCAGTGACGCCGGGGATGTTGTCCACCGCATCGCCGGTCAACGCGAGGTAATCGGCGATCTGGTGCGCATGCACGCCATGTCGAGCCTTGACTCCATCCGCGCCCCAGCGCACACCGCGTGCGAAGTCCCACTGCTGGTCCTGGCCGGCCAGCAATTGCGACAGGTCCTTGTCCGCGGAAACAATCACGCTACGGAAGCCGGCCGCGCGGGCTGCATGCGCGGCTGTGCCGATCAGGTCGTCCGCTTCGTAATCCGGGTGGGCCAGGGTCACCATGCCCAGCGCCTGGCAAAGCGCCTTGCACCATGCGAACTGGCGCCGCAACTCAGGTGGCGCCGGATCGCGGTTGGCCTTGTATGCCGGGTACAGCGCATTACGGAAGCAGGAATCCAGCGACTCGTCGAACGCGATTGCGATATGCCGCGGGCGCTCGCGCTCCAGCAACTCCAGCAGGAACCTTGCGAAGCCGTGCACGGCATTGGTCGGCCAGCCATCCACATCGTGGAATTCGTCCGGCATCGAATGCCAGGCGCGAAATACGTACAGCGATGCATCGACCAGGTAAAGCGTTGGCTGGGTCATGGTGTCATTGCCGAGAGTCGATTCCGTTTATGGCGAGCGCGGATTCCGCTTATGGCGAGCGCGGGTTCCGCTTATGGCGAGCGCGGATTCCGGTTATGGCGAGCGCGGATTCCGTTCGTGGTGAGCTTGTCGAACCATGGACGGAATCGGTGGAAGTCGTTCACCCTTCGACAGGCTCAGGGCGAACGGACTACCCGTGCCCAGTCCATGAGCAGCGAGACAACATCCGGCCGGTCGCGCTCCGGAACCTCGACTTGCGGCGTGCCGATCGCAATCGTGCCGGTCAGCTGTTCGTCGTCCTCCAGCCCGAGCACGGTTTCGAGGAACACACGGTCGTAGGCCGGCCACCCGGTCAACCATTGCGCTCCGAAACCTTCGGCTTGGGCCGCTTGCAGCAGCAGCAGGCATACGCAGGACGCGGTGGACGCACGTTCGCTGACGGGAATCTTGTCGTCGAAGCCAAGCTTTGCGACCACGGCAATCGTGACTGGCGGCGCTGTGAAACGCGAGCGTAGCTTGGTGATCACAGCGTCGCCCGCATCGGGATCACGCTCAAGCAGGCGCGCCTGCACCGCATCGGCCAGCTTCGTGCGCGCTTCGCCGCTGATACGCAGGAACCGGAACGGCACCCGCTTGCCGTGGTCGGGCACGCGCACCGCGGTCGCCAGCATCCGTTGCAGGATTTGCCGGTCCGGTCCGGGTGCGGCCAACTGCAGCGTCGGCACCGATCGGCGGGTGTCCAGTGCGTCCAGGGTGAGCATCGCGATCCTTTGGGGCAAGCGCTGGGTTGGGGAGCCGACATGGTAACGGCTGCGTCGCAGCCCTCGGCTTTGGGTACGATGCAGGCAGCAGACCAGGGCGGGAGCAAGCGATGGCGGTGAACATTGGCGTGGCACGCGAGAGCGCGGCGGGTGAACGACGGGTCGCGTTGACGCCGGAAACCTGCAAGAAGCTCGTAGCGGCAGGTGCGACGGTTCGGATCGAGTCAGGCATTGGAAATGGTGCGTATTTCCCCGACCAGGCCTATGTCGATGCCGGCGCGCATGTCACCGCGCACCCGCGTGAGGGTGCCGACATCGTCCTGTGTGTGCAGCCTCCATCCGCTGCGGCGATCGGTGCGTTGAAACAGGGCGCGGTGCTGGTTGGCAGCCTGCAGCCGCAGGCCGATGCGGCGCGTGGCGAGGCCTTGCAGGCACGCGGGATCGTGGCTTTTCCCCTGGAAAAGCTGCCGCGCACCACCCGCGCGCAGGCGATGGACGTGCTCAGTTCGCAGGCCGGCATGGCCGGCTACAAGGCGGTTTTGATCGCCGCCCAGTTGGCGCCGCGTTTCTTCCCGATGCTAACCACAGCGGCCGGCACGATTCGCCCGTCGAAGGTGCTGATCGTGGGCGCCGGCGTGGCCGGACTGCAGGCCGTTGCCACTGCCAAGCGCCTGGGCGCGCAGGTCGAAGGCTTCGACGTGCGTCCTGAAACCCGTGAGCAGATCGAATCGCTCGGCGGGCGCTTCCTCGACCTCGGGGTCAGTGCGGCAGGCGAGGGAGGGTATGCGCGCGCGCTCTCCGACGAAGAGCGCGCCGAGCAGCAGCGGCGGCTGGCCGAGCACCTGAAGAACATCGATGTGATCGTGTGCACCGCCGCGGTCCCGGGGCGGCCGGCCCCGAAGATCATCAGCGCAGCGATGGTGGCGGGCATGAAGCCCGGCAGCGTGATCGTTGACCTGGCCGCCGAGACCGGCGGCAACTGCGAATCGACCCAGCCCGGCGAGACCATCGACGTCAATGGCGTGGTGGTGTCTGGTCCACTGAACCTTGCCTCGATGGGCGCCCAGCATGCCAGCGAGATGTATGCGCGCAATGTATTCAACTTCGTCAGCCTGCTGCTGAAGGACGGCGCGCTGGCGTTCGACTGGGACGACGAATTGCTGGCCAGAACGGTGTGGCCCGAGCGCGCGCCGGCTACTTGATTCGAACCCGGCGTATCAATTCCGACCGGGTCCGCGCCGCCGCTGTGGCGCCGGATGCGCATCGACCCATTCGCTGCGTTGCTGCGGGGTCAGCTCATGCCAGGTCGCCAGAAAGGCCTTGCGCTCGCCTTCGTTCATTCGGCGCATCGCATGGAACAGGGCCTTGGCATGTTGGCGCTGTTCCGGCGACATCTTTTCCCAGCGTTGCATGCCATGGTGCGCGCGTTGGCGCGTATCCGGCGGCATCGACTTCCAGCGCCGGGCGCGCTCGTACAGGCGGCTGCGATCCTCCGGGCTGCGGTTCCAGCGATCGCGCAGCGGCGCAATGAGCTCCTCGCGTTGCGCGCTGGTCAGCTGATCCCATTCCGGCAGTGGCGCGATGGACGCGGGCTTGTCCTGGGCCATAGCAAGCACGGGCGCTAGCAACAGTACAAGGACGAGCAGAAGGCGGTGGTGTTGCATGGGTTACTCCATGGCCACTTGCATGGCGTCGGACGATGCCAGCCAAGCGTAGAAATCGGGGTCCTGGTCCAGGATGAGGCTGTCGGCACGGACGGGGACGGCGTTGGTGCTGGCGGATATGGTGTCCGGTGCCGGACCGGGCGTTGGTGGACTGCGGAATTGAACGCCGATTGCCAGCGCGCACAGTGCGGCGAAGCCGGCAGCGGCATAACCGAGCCGATGCCTGCGATGTGTCGAAGTGCCATGTAGCGCTGCCTGCCGGCGCTGCGCAAGCTGCGCTCGCGCCTTCGGCGAAATCTGCTCCAGCGCCGTGAGATGGTGGCCGCGAACGGCATCCTCGAAGCGGCTTGTTTCATCAGTCATCATCGAAATTCCTCCAGCTGTTCCTGCAATGCCGCGCGTGCCCGCGACAGATGTGTCTTTACCGAGCCATCGCTGCAGCCCATCACCTTGGCGGTGTCGGCCACGTCCAGTTCTTCCAGCACGCGCAGAGTGAAAGCCTCGCGCTGGCGCCTGGGCAGCGTGCCCAGCGCAACGCTGATCCTGGACCACGCCTCGCGACTGTCATGGTGACGCGAAGGGTCCCGTCCGTTGTCATCCGCCCAGTCGATGGTGCTGCCGTCGTCGTGATCGTTGGCCGGCGCAAGCCAGCGCAGCCGAAACATGCCTCGCCGCTGCATGTCGACGATGCGGTTGCGCAGGATGCTCCAGAACAGTGGCGTCCATTCGCCGGCCGGTCGTTCGCGGTAGCCGAGCATCTTGATCATCGCGTCCTGAACTGCGTCAAGCGCGTCATCGCGGTTGCGCAGGCTGATTTCGGCAAACCGGTAGGCACGCACCTCGATGCCGGCCAGGAATGCTTCCAGCGTGCTCGCCGGGGCATGCTCGAGGCTACTGTCCTGGCTGGCATCGGAACTCACGCCTGCAGCTTAGCCGTCAGTGCTCAACGCCGCGCTCAATGGCGACGGTCCCAGCGGCGGTCATACCGTTCGCCCGCGCGGTCCAGGTGCCTGTCGATGCGATCGCCCTTGCGATCCAGATGCGCCGCGCGGCCATACCGGCCACGCGCCGCGGCGACGCCGGCGCGTTGGTCATATCGGGCTTCGATTAGGTCGCCGCGATGGTCCAGGCGGCGCTCGACGCGGTCGCCACGGTCGATTGCCGCTGCATCGGCGGCGCCAGCCACGCCTGCCAGCAGCAGGGATAGGGTCATCAAAGTCCTCATGTGTGCGGTCCTCGAAACGTGCATAAGTGGAAGGGAGCAGGCCTGCAGGAAGGAGAACGCGCGTCGCCGGCACAGGTTGACGCGGCGCGCAGCGGACCGCGACATGGTTATGATGCGGACGGGTTGCAAACAGGCGAAAGGGGAGAGACACCGTGGGCGATGGCTTCGTGGCGTTGTATATCTTCATGCTGGCGGCGATCGCCGGCCACGTGATCATTTCGCGGGTGCCGGTGATCCTGCATACGCCGCTGATGTCGGGCAGCAACTTCATCCACGGCATTGTCCTGATTGGCGCGATGGTGGTGTTGGGCCACGCAGAGACCCCGCTGGAAAAGGCCTTGGGCTTCATCGCCGTGCTGCTCGGCGCCGGTAACGCGGCAGGCGGCTACGTGGTCACGGAACGCATGCTGGACATGTTCAAGTCCAGCAAGGCGCCCCCTGAGAAGCCGCCGGGGGCCAAGCCATGAGCGTGCTGACCCTGGTCCAGCTGAGCTATTTCATCGCTGCCACCCTGTTCCTGCTGGGTCTGCAGCGCATGGCAAGTCCGAAGACAGCCCGCAGCGGCATCCAGTGGGCCGGCATCGGCATGCTGATCGCCACGATCGCGACCTTCTTCCTGCCCGGCCTGCACAATATCGGCTTGATGATCGCGGCCATCGTGATCGGGGTCGGTTTGAACTGGGCCTGGGGCAGGAAAGTCGCAATCACCGATATGCCGCAGATGGTGGCGCTGTTCAACGGCATGGGCGGCGGTTCGGCGGCGGCGATCGGCGCAGTGGAGCTGGTGCGCTGGTCGGCGGCCGCGCAGTCGCCGGGCATGCTGCCCGCGGTGCTCGCTGTGCTGGGCTCGTTGATCGGCGCGGTGTCGCTGACCGGCTCGGTGATCGCCTGGGCCAAGCTTGATGGGCGCATGGACAAGCGCTACACCTTTCCCGGCCAGCAGTGGTTCAACGCGGCAGTGGCGCTGGCCGCGGTGGTGTGCGGGGTGATGGCGCTGCAGACCCTGGCGATGCCGTGGATCGTGGCGTTCTTCGCGTTGTCGCTGGCGTTGGGCGTGCTGATGACGCTGCCGATCGGCGGTGCCGACATGCCGGTGGTTATCTCGCTGTACAACGCGTTCACCGGGCTGGCGGTGGCGTTCGAGGGCTACGTGCTCGGCAACGAGGCGCTGATCATCGCCGGTACCATGGTCGGTGCGGCCGGCATGCTGTTGACCCGCCTGATGGCCAAGGCGATGAACCGGCCGATCCATGGCGTGCTGTTTTCCAGCTTCGGCGCCACCGGCGAGGCGCAGGAGATCAGCGGCTCACAGAAACCCATCGAGGCCGGGGATGTCGCCGCGATGATGGGCTTCGCCGAGCGCGTGGTGATCGTGCCGGGCTACGGCCTGGCCGTGGCGCAGGCGCAGCACAAGGTGTGGGAGCTGAGCCAGAAGCTGATAGAGCGCGGGGTCAAGGTGAAGTTCGCGAGCCATCCCGTCGCCGGGCGCATGCCGGGCCACATGAACGTGTTGCTGGCCGAGGCCGGGGTGCCGTACGACCTGATCGTCGACATGGACGACATCAACCCCGAGTTCCCCAACACCGACGTGGCGCTGGTGATCGGGGCCAACGACGTGGTCAACCCGGTCGCCA